>DASYMZ010000183.1:0-47924 GCA_036008805.1 Gemmatimonadaceae bacterium | reverse complement strand
GACTCCGTCCCCAGGAGTCCGTCCCCGGGAGTCCGACCCTTGAATCAGGCCTCGTACCGCTTCGCAACGCGACGCCCAACGTAGATCCCTACCCCGGTGCCGACCATCGAGAGCATGAACGAGGTCATGACCCCGACCCCGCTGCCGGCCCACCAGCCGAGGTAGCTGCCGATGGTGGCTCCGATGAAGCCGAGGAGCTTCGTCACGATCAGTGCTCGCGGCGAGCGGCGGCGAGCTCGGCCTTCTCGCGGAACGAGAACACTTTGCCGCACTGGATGCAGGCGAACGATCCCGTCGCCGCGCCGAGGTCGTAGAGCTTGGCGAGCTGCGGATGCTCGCATGGGGCGTCACCCCAGCTCTCCCTGAGTTCCTGCGCTCGCTTCTGCTTCATGATCCTCCTCCATGGTACGTTGCGCTAACGTGTTGGAACATCGCTTCTTGCATTCTGACGCGCCACAGCGGGAGTATCCGCTGTGCCCGCCGTCACGCGGTGATCGAGCGGAACCGCGCTCAAATGGGTATATTGCGGTTCACACGTGAGGAGCAGCGATGATCCGAGGGTTTGAGTTCGAAGAGGACGGCCGGACCTATGTCTGCCGCGTGGAATCTCGCCGCGCGACGCCGGACGAGGGCTGGTGGTGGTTCGACGTCTCCGGCGACCGCCAGCGATACGCTCCATTCCAGGCCGTGTCGGCCGACACCAAGAACGGTGTCAAAGCCCGCATCGTGGCCTTCTACGCCAATCTGCTCGAGGCGCGTGCCCGGCCAGTCGAGCCACGCAGTCACTGGAGCCGCCGTCCCAAGGCGGCTGCCGCACCAGCAGAGCCCTCCGCGGCTCCGTGAGCACCTGGACCGGCGCGTCTCACGGCGCGCCGGTCGCCAGGGCGCTCCAGTAGCGCCCCATCTGGCCGCGGCGAACCATCGCCGCCGTCGTGATCCCCACCTCGCGCCATCGCTCCGCGTCGACCGACTCCGCCAGCCGGAGCAGCCGTGGGCTCGCCCCGTAGAGCTCCAGCACGGACGGTCCGAGCGCGTGATACCAGGCGAGCATCCAGATCAGCTCGTCGTCGGCGACGCCGCGCCGCGCCCACGCATCGAGCTCGTCGATCACCACCCGCGTCGTTCCATCGGGCAACGGCGGGATGCCGGTGTCGGCGGGTGACGCCATCGCGCCGCGCCAGACGAGAAAGTACGCGCGCTTGAGCGCTTCGAGCCTCGAATCGGGATCGGTCAGAAGCTCGAGGTAGGCGTTCACGATCGCGGGATACTCGCCGTACAGGCCGGACCGCTCGATCTGAGAATCGCGCTCGTCGAGCGTGCCCGACGCGCCGGCGACGCTCGCGAGCACGGCGTCTTCCCATCCCGAAAGCGAAGCGAGGCTCAGCACGCGTGCCGGATCAGGCGCCGGCGAGCACGAGGCGGGTGCCCCACGGATCGTGCACGACCAGCTCGTCGGCCGTGGCGATCACGGCGTGCCCGCGGGCAGACAGACGAGCGGCCGCGTCGCGCGCGTCGGCGATCGAGGGAAGCACGATGCGCCAGTGAAGCAGACGTGCCTCGTCCTCGGCCGGCGCCGCGGCGTGCGCGCCGGCCCATGTGTTGAGACCGAGGTGATGATGATATCCACCCGCCGAGAGAAAGAGCGCCCCAGGGTAGCTCCACACCATACGGTCCAGACCGAGCGCTTCATGGTAGAAGCGCGCCGCCTCGTCGATGTCGGCGACGTGGAGATGCAGATGCCCCATGACGGTGCCGGCGGGCATGCCGGACCAGCGCTCCTCGCCCGCAGCGGCGAGCAGCGACTCGGCATCGAGCGGCGCCGTCGCCATCTCGATCTGGCCGTTCACGTGGCGCCAGGTGGAGCGCGGACGGTCGGCGTACACCTCGATGCCGAGTCCGTCCGGATCGCGAAGGTAGATCGCTTCGCTCACGAGATGATCGGACGCGCCGATGCGCGTTCCGGTCTCGGCAAGGTGAGCGAGAAAGCGGCCGAGCGCCGCGCGATCCGGCAGCAGCAGCGCGAAGTGGTAGAGACCGAGCCGCCCATGCGGCTGGATTGCCCGAGTGCCGGGCTCCATCACGAGCTCGACCAGCGGTGCGCCATCGGCGGCCGCGAGCGTCGCGGAGTACTCGCTGCGATCGGTGACGTGGAGACCGAGCACGCCCGTGTAGTACGCGAGCGAGCGAGTCAGATCGCCGACTTGAAGACGCACCTGGCCGAGACGAAGCGCGGCGGGAAGTCGCGGCGCACTTTCCGTCGTCGGTCCGCGAATCGCGCTCGAGTCGGGCCGCGGATGGATTCCCTTGGTCATCTTGCGATCGGTGAAGGAAATGTTGGGTTCACGTGCGAACGAGACGCATGCATTCAGAGTCCGGCTACTGCATGGAGAGTTCCCCTGGGTGCGCCCGCGGCGCACTGGCGATCATCGATGGAAATACATATCGTGCAATGCGGCCAGTGGCGCGTCGATCGCGGAAGGTTGGCGGCTCCGCACGGTCCGTGGACGCAAACCGTGAGCATCATGAGCGCAGACGCCTCGTTGTCTCACGATGAATCGAACCGGAGCGCCACGCGCGATGCGCTTCACGGCAATCTGGTGCGCGCGCTCGAGCGGATGCGTACGATCGATCATCGTCCCTCGTACGATGCGCTGCGCCTGCTCGTCGACGCGCTGGTGAGCGATGGCTTCACGCCAGAGGCCACCGTGATCGCGGTGAAGAGCGCGATCGAGCAGTCCGGCTGCCTGCTGCGCCTCGATCGGCCGCTACGCGAGCGCGTTCGGGTTGCGCTCGTGGCGTACTGCATCGATCGATACTTCGAGACACGCGAGCTGATCAGCGGTCTCCCGCCAGCATCGGAGCCGATCGCGCTTCCGCGATCGAGCGCTCAGGACGCCGAGCCGTCAGCCCCGTCAGCGTGACGGCGCTACAGGCGGGGTGAGGTCGAGCGTGACCCAGGCTTTCCCCGGCTCGATGAGCGTCTTGCCCGAGGCGACGATCTCGCCGCCGACGAACGCGCGAACGTCGAGCTCCTTCCTCAGCTCCACACCACACACGACGTAGTCGCCGAACGGAGTGCTGCGCGTGCGCCGCTCCATCATCTCGTTGGCGGCGGGCGTCCCGTGCAGCCAGGTGACGCTCACGTCGGTCACGCCGGCGCGCCCGCCATGCGCGTCCCGGACGATTCCGCGCACGATGCTGCGGGGCGCGCGGTCGGAGAGCGACTGATTCGCCGCACGACACGCCTCGGCGATGGCCCGATCGGGATTCCCAACACGGAGCTGGAGATTCACGTTCTCCGCGCCGGGCGAGAGATGCATGGTGCCGGGCGGAATGCCGAGCACGATCGCATACGGCGCAGTGATCTGCAGCAACAGATCACCCGTGCGCGCGCTGTCCAGACGGAATCGGCCACGCTCGTCCGACACTGCGCCCGACTGCCGCCCAGCGATGCGGACGTCCGTGCCGGCGACTGGAAGGCCGGTACTGTCATCGACGACAGTCCCATGGATGGCGACCATCGGTGCGGCCCACACCAGCGCGCCGTTCTGCTGAACGCGGAACGCCTCTCCGCGCGTCTCGTGCATCGCGACGAGCACGAGCTGGCGCTCGAATCGTGTGGCGACGTCGTATGGGCTCACAGGCATGCGACGCTCGTGAAGCTCGAAGCCCGGTGCGCGCACGACCCATCGCTGCACCATCCATCCACCGCTTGGAAAGCGAAGAAAGGCCAGCTCACCACCGGCGTGCGCCGCACGCTCCTCGGCGGGCACGTTCACGTACTCGTAGGTGAGCCCCCGCAGCTCACCCGTGGCTCGCGACAGCACGAGCGTGCCCGAGACGTCGCTGAGCTTGCGGTCGCGCGTGGGTTCGAAGGACAGCGCCAGCTCGTCCCCGCTCACGGAGCGCGCGCGGATGCAGTGCGTGACGGCGAACTCCTCGGAGAGCAGCACCTCCTCGTCGGGGGCGGCGTAGGTGACACCGCTCTCGCCGCGCGTGACGTAGCCGCTGTCTCGCAGGCGCGCGAGCGGCATCGCCGTGAATGGCCGCATCGCAGAGGTGCTCTGTTCCTTCTCGGTGTACTCCAGCACGGAGTCGGAGCGCGCGGCGCGGCGGAGCTCGGCCACCACGGTGCGCATCTCGTAGGTCGACGACTGGCGGGTGACGAGAGCGGCGGCGAGCGCCGTTCGGGCCTGCTCCCAGGCGCGGAATCCGAGCGAGGTGGGATCACGTCCGGCGGCGCACTGCTCGGTGGCCGTCACGTTCGCGCCCGCCAGAGTGACCGCCGCTCCGCTGAGCACGATCGACCGCTCGGCGATGCCGGAGTCCGCGACGGAGAACTGCTCGCCGAGCGTCGGACGGAAGCCGATGCGCAGCGCGCGCAGACGATACTCGCCGGCCGCTGGCGCTCGGAGAGTGAATCCGCCGCGCGCCTCGGAGAGTGTCTGCGCGACGACGACGTTGGACGTCCTCGCCAACTGGACGACGACGCCCGAGACGGGGGTGGAATCAGCGGCAGCGATGGCGCGTCCGCGGACGATCTGTGCGTGGACGGGCGGGGCCCCTACCGCGAGCGGGACGAGCGCGACCAGCAGCGCGCGTCCGCCGGAACGCGTCGCGCGGCGACTTCGTGGAGCGAGCTCTCCGGGTCTCACGACGAAGAGGATATCATTCGTTCGGGCGCATCTCCAGAGCAGCGGGTTCCGTCGACGACCGGCGAACCTTCTCTGCCCCCTTCATCTTTCTGCATCATGAAAGCCAAGGATCTCGCGGCACTGATCGGGCTCGCGGCGGTATGGGGCGGCTCGTTCCTCTTCATTCGCGTCGCCGTCGCGCCGCTCGGGCCGTTCCCGCTCGTCGCGGGGCGGGTGATGCTCGGCGGCCTGCTGCTCTGGGTCGTGATGCGAGCGCTCGGCAAGGGGACGGAGCTCCGCGCACACGCGCCCCGGCTGCTCGTGCTCGGCGCGCTCAACGCGGCGATCCCGTTCGCGCTGATGGCGGCGGCGGAGCTGCGGATCACCGCATCGCTCGCCGCGATGCTCAATGCGACAGTACCGTTCTGGGGCGTGCTGTTCGGCGCAGTGTGGCTTGGCGAGAAGCTCAACCTCCGGCGCTCGCTGGGACTCGTGCTCGGCGTGGCTGGAGTCGGCGTCCTCGTTGGCTGGAGCCCGATGGCGATGTCGCCGGGCGTGGTGGCGAGCGTCGTGGCGATGCTCGTGGCGACGTGCTGCTACGCGTTGAGCGGCGTGTACACGAAGAAGCGTCTCAGCGGCGTTCCCTCGCCCACGCTCGCGCTCGGCCAGCAGGCGGGCGCCGCGGTCTGGCTGGTGTTGCCTGGGCTCTGGCAGCTTCCGCGCGCGCATCCCACGGGACTCGCGCTCTCGGCGCTGCTCGGACTCGCCGTGCTGTGCACCGCGCTGGCGTACCCGCTGTACTTCCACCTCATCGCGTCGGTGGGTCCGACGAACACGACGACGGTGACCTATCTCATCCCGCTGTTCGGCACCGTGTGGGGCGCGTTGTTCCTGGGCGAGCCGATCACGGCGGGCATGCTCGTCGGCCTGGCGATGATTCTCTCCAGCGTGCTGCTGGTGAACGAGGTGCGGCTGGCGAGCGTGGCGGCGCGACTGCGACGCCGTACGGTGAGCGCGTAGCGCGCCGACTCAGTCCGCGCCGGTACGCTCCGTCGCGGCGCTGATCATCCGCTCGATCCGGCGGTCGGGCACGAGCCAGATCAACGCGACCGTCACGTAGAGCGCGCCGGCGATGCCCGGATGCACGAACGCCGCGGGAATCGCGACGAGATAGACGATCAGTGAGAGCTTGCCCTTCTTGTCGGCGCCGAGCGCCCGGGCGATGATCGAGTCCGGTCCTTCTCGCGCGACGATCACGCGCGCCAGGATGTAGTACGCGATCGCCGCCATCAGGAGCACGACGCCATACGTCGCGGTCGGCAGGGGCGCGAAGTGGTTCTCACCCATCCAGCCGGTGACGAACGGGACGAGCGAGAGCCAGAACAGCAGATGCAGGTTCGCCCACAGCATCGAGCCATCCACGTGGCTCGTGACGTGGAGCATGTGGTGGTGGTTGTTCCAGTAGATTCCGAGATACACGAAGCTGAGGATGTAGCTCAGCAACACCGGCAGCAGTGGGCGCAGCGTCTCGAGGGTGTCACCGTGCGGGACGCGGAGCTCGAGCACCATGATCGTGATGAGGATCGCGATCACGCCGTCGCTGAACGCTTCGAGTCGTCCGGTTCCCATCGTGCGCGGTGTTGGAGGTCGTCGCGCCGTTCGACCGCGCCGGCGCGTGACGCAATATGCCGTGCCGCGCGGCGGCGGGGAACGCGATGCGGACGTCAGCGTGCCGACGTCGCGCGCGCGCTCACCGAGGGGTGAGCTCGAACACGCCGATCGGTCGCGGCGCGACCTCCTCACCGACGCTCCACTTGCTCAGACTGATCGTCCAACCGTTCGACTCGAGCGCCTCGAGCAGACGGATGCTCGCCGAGCGAAAGGGATCGGAGATGAGCACGCGCCCGTTGGCGGCGAGATTGGTCTCGAAGATCCGTCGCAGATCCGGGTGCAGCCGCTCGGCATACAGCACATCGGCACCGAGAATGACGTCGTAGGAGGCGGTATCGCTCCAGGTCGTCCAGTCGGCGAGCCGATACTCGATGTCGGGCAGGCCGTTCGCCGCGCCATTCAGGCGGCACAGCTCGAGCGCCTTCTCGTTGACGTCGGTCTGCACGACCAGTGCGCCGAACGAAGCCGCGACGATGCCCGGCAAACCGGTTCCCGCGCCGAGCTCCAGGATGCGCAGGCCACGAAGGGCACCGGCTCGCGCCGCGAGATCGTGCGCGAGCGCGATCGCCGCGGGCCAGAGGACGATACCGTACGGCGGACGACCAGTGGCGATACCGAGCAGCCGTTGTTCGTCTTCGAAGCTGAGGATCGCGCCGGTGTGCTGCACCTTCCACGCGTGACCGTCGAGCGTCAGGTGATATTCCTGCGGCGTGGACAGCGCGACGCGTGATGCGCTCGGACTCACTGACTCGCCTCGACGTCCGAGAGCTGCGCGGTGAGCGAGGGATCACCGTGAGCCTGTGCGTTCACCATCGGCATCGATCGTCCTAGTCCTTGTACGGGTCGAACTCGTCCGCGCCCGCCATCACGACGACGAGCGGCTTCAGCGTGTGCAGAAGCTCGATCGTGCCGTGTTGCGCCGCCAGCACTTCCGGCAGACGACGGTACGCGTGCGGACTCTCATCGAGACCTCCACCGCGCAGGATGACGCCCTTCTCCTTCACCCATGCATCCATCATCTCCGGTGTGACGAGGCCGGGACGCAGGATCTTCCCGGTGCGGCGGTTGCGCTTTCCCGCCGCCTGGGTGCGCGACATCACGCGCCCCGCGCCGTGCACCGTCGAGTAGAGCGCGTCGCGCTGCAGCGCCTGCACTTCCGTCGTCGCGCTCTCGGCGGTCGCGCCACGCACGATGACGGCGTCGTCGCCCATCGAGCCGCCGATGAATCCCTTCTGCCCGGGGAACGCGGGCGTCGCGCCCTTCCGGATCACGATCACCTCCTCGCCGTCATGTGTCTCGCGCCAGGCGAAGTTGTGATGATTGTGCACGAGCTCCAGCTCGGCACCTCCGACGATCTCGACGACTTTGCGCGCGACCCACTCGCGGCCGGCGTATGCGTACTGACCCGCGAGATTCATCAAGTGCCAGTAGTCGTGGCCGACGGGGCGCCCGAGATCGAGCAGCACCTCACTCTCCGGGGCGCGCTCGTCCCACGCCTTGCCCTGGCCGATCGCGAGGAACGCCGACGCGATGGTGTGGCCGAGTCCGCGGGAGCCGAAGTGCACACCGACCCAGATCGCGCCCGCCTCATCGGCGAAGAGGTCCACGTAGTGATTGCCGCTGCCGACGGTGCCGAGCTGTTGGCGCGCCTTGGATCGCAGTGCCTGCCGATGCTGCTGGGGCACCGCGTCCCAGCTCGGATCCTCGAACAGCGGATGATCGACCGGTGCGTCGTCGGCGCGATTGCGGCGGCCGATCCCGAAGCTCACCGTGCGCGCGATCTCGTCGGCGATGAGCTCAAGTGACCGGTGCACCTGCTGGGGATCGCGCCCGAGCGATTCCAGCGTGACGTCGGTGCGGATCGCGGCGTTGCCGCAGGCGATGTCGAAGCCGACGCCAACGACGGAGACCTGGTCGCGATACGCCGCGACGCCGCCGATCGGCATGACGTATCCGACGTGCCCGTCGGCCATCAGCGCGGCATCGACGGCGCTGGTGCGCACCTGCTCGAACTGGGCGAGGGTCTGCTCGTCGTGCTGACCGAAGATCTTCATGGGCTCGTGACCCCTGCACCTCCCGCGCCGCCGGGTGTGCTCAGCCGAATCGCTTTCGCGAGCGCTCCTGCGCCTTGAGCCGCTCTTCCTCGCGATCGCGCGGCGGCGCGTTGGTCTCCAGCGAGCGGATCAGCTTCTCGGCCGCCGCGGTCACCTCGCCGACCGCGAGGTCGAACGCGGCCTGGTTCGCGCGGGACGGGTGCGTCGTGCCACTGAGCTTCCGCACGAACTGCAGCGCCGACGCACGGATCTCGTCATCGGTCGCGGGGGGCTCGAAGTTCGCGAGCGTCTTGATGTTCCGGCACATGGCGGCTCTCCAGGCGTCGTGTCGCTCTCAACGTATCGCGGCGGCGATCCGCTCGCCCAGCACCGGCGCGAGGGTTCGGCTGAAGCTCGCCGTGAGATGATTGTCGTCGGTGAACACGATCGCGCTGTTGCGCACGACCGCGCAACGGGGCGTGGCGCAGATCTGATCGTTCAGGTCCACGATGCGGATGGGCAGCCCGCTCGCCGCCCGGTCCTGCGCGGCCGCGCCAGTGCGGGAGATGGACTCCTCTCGCTCGTAGGAGCAGTCGCTCGCGAACGGCAGCCGCGCGGCGCGACGCGAGAGGCAGGCCGGCGCGTCGAACCACGTGCGCGGTACGTCCCGCAGCGCAACGACGTGGATCCCCGCCGCGGCGAGACGCACGTACGTCTTCCGAAGACCGCGGCTCCACTCCTCCGGCGTGACCTGCCAGCGCGAGCGCGAACCGTTCGTCGGCACGTAGTGGTCCCAGCTCGACAGGATCACCGCATCGGGCTTCATGGCGATGATCCGGCGCAGCATTGCCTCGCGATAGCGCACGCATCGCGCGTAGAGCCGCCCCGCGCGGGCGCGTGGGTCGGCCGGGATGTCGGCGACGGGGCAACCGCCCTTCACCATCGGCTCGATCTTCCAGCCACGCTCGCGGCCGGCGCGATCGAGTCCTCCGAGCCAGTGCTCCGCGTGCGAGTCCCCGAGCAGTGCGATCGTCGTCGCGCCGCTCGCGTCGCCGAGCAGGCACGACGTCTTCGCGTCCTCCAGCGTGTTCGACCAGCAGCCGTGATCCATCCGATCTTCGCGCGCGGCGGCGAAGGCACGCTGATCCGGCGCACGTTCCGCGCGTTCGGCGGAGCGCATCGCGAGATGCGCGGCGATGGCCATGACGACGCTCGCCGCGAGGGCGAGCGGCGCGACGCGAGACGTGGGAATGCGCGACATGGCGCCTGCGCGCGCGGGACGTTCGACGAAGCGGTGGGTGAGCCAGGCCAGTCCGAGCGCCGCCGTTGCCCAGACGATCCGGCCACCGACACCGATTCGCGGCGCGAGCGCGGTACCGAGCCCGATCAGTGGCCAGTGCCAGAGGTACCACGCATACGACATCCGACCGAGCCAGCGCAGCGGGCTCGCAGAGAGCGCTCGGCTCACCACGCTCTCCGGCGCCTGTGCGCCGCCGGCGATCAATGCGCAGGCGGCGAGCGCGGGCACGATCGCGGCGACACCAGGGTAGAGCGTGCTGCGGTCGTAGATCAGCGCGGCCATCACGATCGCCGCGAGGCCGGCGGCCTGAAGCACGGCACCCGTCATCTCGCGACGCGGCGGAGCGCCGGCCAGGATGACCGTGAGCGCGCCGCCGAGCGCGAACTCCCAGACGCGCGTCGGCATGCCGAAGAACGCCCACGGCTGGGCGGCGTGCGTGAGCCAGACCGACGCGCCGAACGAGACCAGCGCCGCGAACGCGAGCCAGGCGAGGAGCGACTTGCGCGCGCGCGCCGCGCTGAACGCTCCCGGCGCCGCGCGCTCGCCCACGAGAGCGACGAAGAGGAAGAAGAGCGGCCAGACGAGATAGAACTGCTCTTCCACGGCGAGCGACCAGGTATGCAGGAGCGGATTCTCGCCGGAGCCGAAGTAGTCGACCGCGGTACGCGCGAGTTCGACATTGCCCGCGTGCAGCGCGACCGCTCGCGCGCTCGAGGCGATCGCGGCGCGATCGATCGGCGCATAGAGCGTCATCACCGCCACGAGCGTCGCGCCGAGCACGAGCAGCAGCGCGGGCAGCAACCGCAGCGCGCGACGCGCGTAGAACTCGGTGAGGCTCACCTCGCCCGTCGCCTCGCGCTCGCGAACGAGCAGGCCGGTGATGAAGAAGCCCGAGAGGACGAAGAACACGTCCACTCCGACGAAGCCGCCGGCGAGTGCGGGCACGCCGGCGTGGTAGAGCACCACGAGCAGGATCGCGATCCCTCGCAGGCCTTCGATGTCTGGTCGGAACGGGGGGCGCTCGGCGGACATGCCCGAACCTACGGAACGACCCGCCAGGCGGTTACGGCGAATCCGCGCCGGCTGTCCGGGCGAGCTCGGCGGCAGTGGCGGCGGTCTGGTCCGTCAACGCTGCGAGCCTGTCACAGCGCGGGCGCGGGGAGGGCCCCGCGGACGAGAAACTGCTCGCGTGGAAAGGTGAAGCGCTCTCGGCGGAGAAAGTCGGCGCGTGTCAACTCGACGCGCTCGTGGGTCGCCGTGCAGTGCCAGGTCTCGAAGCGCTGCGGTTTCGCGCGGCCGAACACCGAAGGCGAGAAGGCGGCGACGTTGACACCCCGCTCAGCGTCGCGCGCCGAGGGAAAGCGGAACAGCTCGACGCCGGCCGCACGCATCTGATCGCCGAGCGTCTGGGTCGCCTCGTAGCTGGACGGCGACGCGATCGTCGTGCGGTGTGCGTCGAACGGCGCGGCGACGAGGTCGATTCCGCGCGGCGACCTCACGCGAACCGTGAACGCGGTGAGCGACGTCGTGATGACGCCGAGGGCCGCAGCGGTGCCCTCGAGGAAGAGCAGCCGGTAGTACGACAGCTCGGCAAATGCGGTGCGCCGCTCCTCTGCGCCATACCAGATGCCGCGCTCGCGACGGCCGCCGAACCGCGAGCCGTGGGCAAGGGGCGGATACCTGAATGGCGTCGCGAGCAGATAGTGCACGCGGCCGCGCGTCGCGTCGGGTGGCTTCACGCGCTCGATGAGATCTTCGAGCAGCTCCTGCTCGTCGGCCGAGTCGACGAGCTTGCGCGTGGAGATGCGATGCTGTGCCTCGACCACTCGCCAGGGCGAGAGCCGAAGCTCGCGGAGCCTAGAGTCGCCCGCGCATCGCGTCCAGATACTGGACGACATCGACGAGCCCCTCGACGCTGCGGATGCGCTCGGCAGGCACACCGCCGAGATGAACGTTGTCGGCGTTGAGCCAGTCGCGCGCCTTCGCGTCGTCGCCGCCGACGAGCGCGTCGAGCGAGCGATAGAGCCGCAGGAGCATCAGCGCGAGCTCGCCTTCCTTGCTGCTCGGATCGAGCCCGCGACCGTTCTGGAGTCGCGACACCGAGGCTTCACTGGAACCGATGACCGACGCGACGTGCCGGTTGCGCAGTCCCAGGCGCGCTGCCGCGGCGAGCGTCGCTTTCGCGAGCACGGGGCCCGGCTCCGGACGCGGAGCAGTGTGGACCGACCGGGGAGATGTCATACTTCTGCAAGTATAGATGGTATTTCTTTCACATGCAAGAAGCGTGTGTAGTGGCCTCCCCTGGTGCAGCCAGCTTGACGGAACGCCTTCCGCCGGGACATTCAGGCCATCCGCCACACTTCTCCTCGTTCCCGGAGCGCGCCATGTACCTCATTCGCGACATCATGTACTGCAAGCCCGGAAAGGTTCGCGCGCTCGTCGAGAAGTTCAAGGCGATGAATGCGCTCGGCGAACGGTCCGGAATGCCGACGATGCGGATCATGACCGACTTCTGCGCGGAGCGGTACTGGACCGTGGTGTCGGAGACCCAGGTGACTGATCTGAAGGCCTACGAGGACATGCTGTCGCACCCGCAGATGTCGGACGAGGAGATGAAGAAGTTCGAAGAGGTGATGAACGGATATCACGATCTCGTCGACCACGGGAAGCGCGAGATCTACAAGCTCGAGACGTGAGGCCGCGGCGCCGACGGTCGCGACGACGCTAGCGCTTCGCGATCGGATCGGCGCCACGCACGAGCGCCGCCAGCCATTCCGCGGATCGCGTGTTCCAGGGCTGCTGCTGGCGCGCGGTCGCGAGGTGGTTGTGCGGCGAATCCACGAGCGGAAGGGCCTCCTTCGGTCCCTTGATCTGATTGAACACCGACCAGATCCCCGCCGGCGCCGACACGTCGTCGATGAAGCCCATCGCGACGAGCGATGTGGCGGTGATGTGCGACGCGAAGTTCGCCGTGTCGAAGTAGCGCGCCGTCTGCAGCACCTCGCGACGCTTCACGTCCCAGTTCGGATAGCTCGGCTGTCGCGCATGCAGCGACGCGGTCACGTCGGCGCCGGACGGCACGTTCACGAGCAAGCCCGTGACGCGCGGATTCAGTCCCGCCGTCGCGAAGCTCTGCTGCCCTCCCATGCTCGTCCCCATCACGACGATCGTCTTTCCGTCCCAATCGGGACGGCTCGCGAGATATTCCACCGCGCGGTAGTCGCCGAGGTACATGCGCAGGAAGTAGCTCTCGTCGCGGCTGAGCTGACCGATGGTGTTGTACTGCTTGATGATCGCCGGCAGCGCGTCATAGAACGGCTGCGGCATGTCCGCGGGTACGTCGTGCGGCTCCACGTTGAGCGCGAGCCATCCCTCGGCGGCTCGATCGGTGACCCACGGCTTCTGCAGCGGATAGGGCGGACTCGCCCACTGCATGATCAGCATCGCGGGGAACTTCCCTTCACCCGCCGGCTTCGCGAGCTGACCGTAGACGTGCGAGCCGCCGATGTTGTCCATCTTCACCGTCGCGTACTCCACTCCGGGCTTGCCGCTCTCACCCGGCGCGACGACGGCGTTCATCGGAACGGCGGAGAGCAGCTTGATCTTCTCCTGCCAGAACTGGTCGAAGTCCGACGGCGTGGGCTCGGCGGGATTGATGGCGGTAGGCGCGACGGCGGCGCCGAGCAGCACGCGCCCTGCTCCGCCGGTGCTCACGTTGCCGAATCCGGTGGTGCCGACCGGCGGTCTCACTTCCACGAGCAGCATCGCGGGCTCGCGGAGCGTCGTCTCGATGCGGCCGCGATTCTCGACGAGGGTGACCGAGCCGGTGCCGAGGACCTGACCACCGTTCTTCTTCACGGTGTAGGTGTAGGCGCCGCTCTCACTGACGCCGCTCGGCAGCGTGAGCGTCCAGCCGACCTTCTCTCCCGCCGCGTAGATGCCGTTCGGATGGTCGGGGGTGAAGGTGGGCTGCTGGGCGGCGGCGCGAGACGCACCGAGCGTAACCGCTAGCGGCGCGAGCGCGGCGAACCGAGGGAAGCGACGGGAGACGCGATTCATCGGACAGGAGTGAGAGGGAGTCGCACGCGAGCGCGTCCGACGATCAGTGAAGCCGGAGAAAGCGCGCGGCGGCGTCGTGCAGGATGTCGCGCTTCTGGACCTGCGGGTACGAGCACATGAGGGCGATCATCTCGCCGACGAAGGGAGATCCGAAGTGCATCACGTACAAGCGGAATCTTCACCCTTCCCTCTCGGCGTTCGGGGTACCAGTTCGGCGGATGCCGAGCCGTTCGCTACTCGAGCTTCATCTGACGCAGGATCGCTTCGAAGCGCGGATGCCGGCGCAGCGGCGCGAACAGAAATGAGCCCTTGATCGAGTAAGCCGGCCCGGTCCGCTCGGCCACGGCGCGCTCCAGAAGATCGAGCGCGCGCTCAGCGTCGCCCAGACCCGTGTGCACGTATGCGAGATGATAGGGCGAGACGTACGCCGACTTCGCGCGCTCCTCGAGCGTGCGCAGCACGGCACGCGCTTTCGCCTTCTTGCCGGCAAGGCCGTACGCCTCGCCGAGCTGGCCCAGCCACATCGTGCTCGCCGACGGCTCGCTCGCAGCGCGCTCGAGCTGCGCGATGCCCTCGTCCTTCCGGCCGCTGAGAAAGTAGGCCCACCCGAGCGTGGCGTGCGAGCGGTCGCCCGGATTGACCTCGACCGCCTGCTCCGCGCGCGGCACGGCTTCCTCCACGCGGCCCGCGCGCAGCAGCGCGGTGACGACGTCGACGCCATGCGCGAGGGGATCGAGCTCCTGCGCGCGCATCAACAGCGCGATCGCCTCGTCGTCGCGCATGAGCGCCGAGCACATCCTGCCGTACAGATCGAGCGCGTCGGCGTCGCTCGGCTTGAGCTCCAGCGCGGTGCGGAACTCCCGCTCGGCGCCGTCCCAGTCGAACTGGTGCACCGCCTCGAGGTACCCCATCGTGCAGTGCGCCTCCGCGAGGTCGGGATCGAGTCGCAGCGCGGTGGTGACCGCGTCGTCCGCGCGACGATAGGCGACGTCGGGCGGCAGCGCGCCCAGCTCGGCGAGGTCGATGACCGCCATCGCGAGGCTCGCGTACGCGAGCGCGAAGTCGGGATCGCGAGCGATCGCGCGCTCGAAGTAGTCGATGGCGTGAGCCGCCGACTCCACCGTGTACTTGATGTACCACTCCCGGCCGCGAAGGTAGAGATGGTACGCCTGCACGTCCCTCGTCGGCGTCTTGCGCACGCGCGTGCGCTCGTCGGCGGTGAGCTCGGCTTCGAGCGCCGACGCGATCTGGAGCGCCACCTCGGTCTGGATCGCGAAGATGTCCGTCATTCGCCGGTCGAACGTCTCCGACCAGAGATGCCGGTCGGTTTGCGGGTCGACGAGCTGCGCGACGATGCGCACCCGATCGCCGGCGCGCCGCACGCTCCCGTCGAGCACCGCGGCGGCGCCGAGCGTGGTGCCGATCGACTTCAGGTCGTGCAGGCGATCCTTGAACCGCATCACGGACGCGCGCGAGATCACGGTGAGCGCGCGGATCTTCGAGAGGTGGGCGATCACGTCTTCCGTGATGCCGTCGGCGAAGTACTCGTTCTCCGGATCGGTGCTGAGATTGCGAAAGGGCAGCACGGCGACCGACGGCGACGCGCGGTCAGCCGAATCGGTCGTCTTGCGGCGCCTCGTTTCGGCCACGCGAAGGCGCTCGGCGAGCGCGACGACCTCGGGATCGGGCTCGAGATCGAGATCGGCGCGCAGGCGATTCGCGTGCTCGATCGCGTGCTGCGCGGCGCCCGCCGAGTCGCCCGCGTCGGCGAGTGCGTGCATGAGCGACCGTGCGTACGCGCCCGAGTGCGGATCGACGGCGACCAGGCGCCGGCAGGTGCTCACGCGCCCTCGCGCGTCGCCCGAGCGCTGCTGCTCGTCGGCGAGCGCGATGAGCGCGCCGACATATGCGTGGTCGATCTCGGCGCGGCGCTCATCGAGCCAGTAGCTGAACTCCGTGGAGTCGTCGAGATGGAAGCCGTCGAGCAGGGGTCCCGTGTAGAGGCGCACCACACGCTCGTGCGCCTCCTCACCGATCGCGACGCGGAAGTCGTGCACGTCGCATCGCACCCGCGCCGGCGCGAACAGGAGCCCATCTCCCGTGGAGGCGATGGCGTCGTCGCCGAGTGCGGCGCGGAGGACGTGCACGGCGAGGTTGAGCAGCCGGCGCGCGGAGGCGGTATCGCGCTCGGGCCAGAGGAGCGTCATCGCACGGTCGCGCGAGATCGGCTGGGGCGATGCGGCGACGATCAGCGTCAGCAGCGCGATGCGATGACGCTGTGCAGGTGGGCCGGCGAGGAGCTCGTCGCCCGAGCGCAAGCAGGCCCCGCCGAGCAGTTGAACCGTGATCATCGTCTCCACTCCGCCGGCCAACTCGTGCGGCTAATTCGCAGCTAACTCCTGGCGCAAGGAGCGGCTAATCGCCCGGCCTCATGTTGCGCGTGGGTACAAGATCACTTCCACCACGCGAGGCCACAATGAGACGGATCGCAGGACTACTGACGACGGTCGTACTACTGAGCGGATGCGGCGACACGCCGGCCGTCCCGACCACGAACAACGCGACGGGCGCGGCGCTTCAGCCGGACGCCGCGTCGCTCATCAAGCGGCCGGAGAGCGAGGCCAGGGCGCTGCTCGCGCTGCGCGCCGCGACGGATCCGTTCCACCGCATCGAAGCGGCGGTGAAGGCGGGCTTCAACACCCAGGCGCCTCCAGGCTGCTTCGCCAGCGCCGCTGGAGGGATGGGATTCCACTGGAACAACGCCGTGAACGTGGGAACGCTCGACCCGGCCAAGCCGCAGTTCGTGATGTACGAGCCGCAGCAGGACGGCTCGATGAAGCTCGTCGGGGCGGAGTTCATCTTCCCCGGATCGCCGACCGACGCGCCCCCAGTGCTGTTCGGCCAGAAGTTCACCTACAACACCACGTTCCAGGTGTGGGCGCTCCATGTCTGGATCTGGGAGGAGAACCCGAGTGGGCTCTACGCCGACTGGAATCCGCGGGTGTCGTGCGCATTCGCGAAGACGGCGGTCATGACCAAGCACCACTGAGCACTGGATCATCACTCACGACCATCGACTCTCGACGAGGAACAGGCGATGCCGAAATATCTGATCGAACGTGACATCCCGAACGCGGCGGCACTCTCGGCGTCGGAGCTCAGGGCGATCGCGCGGAACTCGTGCGGGGTGCTCGCCGAGCTGGGGCCGAGCATTCAGTGGGTGGAGAGCTACGTGACGGAGGACAAGATCACGTGCATCTACATCGCGCCGAACGCCGAGCTGATCCGCGAGCACGCACGGCGGGGTGGCTTTCCGGCGGACCGGGTGCTGGAGATCGGAACGATCATCGACCCGACGACGGCTGAGGTGAGTGCGCTGGCGGCGACGTGAGCTGCCACTTCCTGCAGGCGGTGCGCGTCTGACTACCACTGCCTGTAGGTGGTGACCGTCTGACTGCCACTGCCTGTAGGTGGTAGTGGGTAGCGGTAGCGGGATGTCGTAGCGGGTAGTGGGTAGGGTGACCTCTCGGAGCGCGCCTATCGCGAGGGCACGCTCTGTGGAGACCACCTCACGGCCGCATCGGGCTGCTGACAGCCGGTGCGGCCGTTCGGCTTGTCTAGCTTGATCCAGGCGCGCGTTGCTGGAGCGTGATGCGGAGTCACGACACCGGATACCACGTGTCGCTACCGCTTCCTGCTGGTGCCTCCAGGCGAGTGCTAGTTGAGCCCATCGACGAGCAGTCGATCGTGAGCAGTCAGAGCTGCCTCTTGACATGTGACCAAATGGTCACATATTGCGTCCCATGACAGACGACGACCTGGTGTTCAAGGCGCTCGCCGACCCGACCCGGCGGTTCCTGCTCGACCGGCTCTTCGAGCGTGACGGCCGCACGCTCACCGAGCTCGAGTCCGAGTTGGAGATGACGCGGTTCGGGGTCATGAAGCACCTGCGCCTCCTCGAGGAGGCCGGGCTGGTGGTGACGCAACGGTCGGGACGGGAAAAGCTGCACTACCTCAACCCCGTGCCGATCCGACTCATCCACGATCGATGGATCGACAAGTTCACCGAGCGCCGCGTGTCGGCACTCACCGATCTCAAGCGCCAATTGGAGGAGGACTCCGCATGACGACCACCGCTGCACCGGACATCGGCACCACGACGCAGATCTATCGCGTCTTCATCAGGGCGACTCCGCAGAAGATCTGGGACGCGATCACGAGGCCGGAATGGACCCAGCGGTTCGGCTACGGCCTCAAGGACGAGTTCGAGCTGCGCCCGGGTGGGGCGTATCGCGGCCACGCGAACGAAGGGATGATCGCGATGGGGATGGGCGGCGTGATCGTCGACGGCGAGGTCATCGAATCGGATCCGCCGCGCAAGCTCGTGATCACCTGGCGCATGGCGATCGATCCGTCGATGGCGGCCGAGGGGTTCACTCGCCTCACCTATCAGATCGACGAGGGTCGCGGCGGCGTGAGCCGGCTCAGCGTGATCCACGATCTCGCGGGGCGCCCGGGTCACGCGGCGATGGTCGCCGGTGGCGAGCAGGGACCGGGAGCTGGCGCGGGCTGGACCTGGATCCTCAGCGATCTCAAGTCGCTGCTGGAGACTGGCGAGCAGATGACGACGGTCGGCTGGACTCCCGACAAGTGAGTCGTCAGGGCGCCGCTCGCCGTCTCGGGGGCGGCGCCCACCCCGGCGATGCCGCGGCTCGGATGATCCCTTCCGCGACGTCGATCACCCGCACCATGCCGCTCACGTCGATTCGCGCGGCGACGTCGGATACCCGGTGATAGTCGGTGTGCTCGCCGCTCGTGAGCATGATGCTCGGCACGTGCATCGCCGAGAAGGTGGCGTGATCGGAGCGGCCGACCGAGCCACTCCACCGTACCGAGCGCACCGACTTCGCCTTCGCCACGCTGTCGGCCATCGCGCGCAGTGGCTCGCTCGCGCCAGATCCGTCGATGAGCAGATCGCGCCGGCGCAGTCGCCCGACCATGTCGAGGTTGAGCATCAGCACGATCGACTCGAGCGCGGCGGGCGGGTAGCGCACGAACAGCTCGGAGCCGAGCATGCCGGGCTCCTCCGCGTCGAAGCTCACGAACAGGATCGAGCGAGCCGTCCGTCGCGCGGCGAGGCGTCGCGCCAACTCCAGCACGGCGACGGTGCCGGACGCGTTGTCGTCCGCGCCGGGCCGCACCGCGATACCGAGCTGTGGATCGTTCGCGAACATCGGGGAGAGACCGAGATGATCGTAGTGCGCGCCGACCAGGACGTACTGCCCGGCGAGCAGCGAGTCGGTGCCGCGAACCATGGCGACGACGTTGCGGGCCGGCTTGCCGTCGACGTCGAACGACTGGAAGAAGGTCGAGCGGCAGCGGGGCGGCGTGGAACAGTCTTCGTCGAAGCCGCCGTCGAGGCCGAGGTCTCGATAGCGCGCCGCGATGAACCGAGCCGCAGCCGCGCTTCCGAGCGAGCCGACGCCTCGGCCCTCACGGGCGGGATCGGCGAGATAGAAGATGTCGTCGCGGACTCGTGTCTCGGCTGCCGACGACTCGCGCGCGGCAACGGGCGCGGCAGGTGCACCGTGACACGCGAGAACGACGGACGCAGAGACGATGTACAGTACGCGAGCGCTCATCGGCGTTGCGAGCACCGGAGGAGGAGGCAGCGGAGTCGCGCCTTCTTCCGCGCGCTCGCTCACATGATGGAACCAGCAACGAGGCGTTTCGGCAAGTCGCTTCGCGAACCGTGTTCCTTGACGCCATCTGCCGCCCGACTATGGTTCTCGCGGCTGGCCGACTCGGCGCGCCAGACACTTCCATTGGACGGAGCGACATTGATCTCGGACTCGGCACGCACCACGGACATGCAGGGACTACACGCCAGCGCGCTCAGTGCGTCGCTGACGGTCAACGATCTCGCGCGCAGCCTGGCATGGTACACGGACACCCTCGGCTTCGCCGTCGATCGCAGACACGAGCGCGATGGGAAGTTGATGGCGGTCTCGTTGAAAGCGGGAGCCGTTCGCATCCTGCTCAACCAGGATGACGGGGCGAAGGGCATGAACCGCGCGAAGGGGGAGGGATTCTCTCTTCAGCTCACGACGTCGCAGAGCATCGACGCGATCGCTCAGCGGATCCGCGACGCCGGCGGCACGCTCGAGACGGAGCCGGCGGACATGCCGTGGGGAGTTCGCGCCTTCCGGCTCAAGGATCCGGACGGGTTCAGGCTCAGCATCTCGTCCGAACGCCCCGGTTGAGACACGCCGTGAGCTCGCGCGCCCTTACGCGCCGAGCTCGCGGTAGTACACCGTGGTGTCGCACGGCGCGCCGTCCGGCATGAGCGCGTAGCGCGGGATCACGCCGACCCGGCTCCATCCGAGGGATTCATAGAGCCGCTCCGCGTCGCCGCCGGTGACGGTGTCGAGCACGAGCAGCGAGCGGCCGCACTCGCGCGCGGCGGCTTCGGCGGCGCGCATGAGTGCCGCGCCGAGTCCGCGCCGCCGCGCGCGACGATGCACGAGCATCTTGGCGAGGTCGGCGCGGTGCGGCTGATTCTCGGGCAGATCGAGCACGAGCTGCACCGTTCCGCAGATGCCGCGATCGTCTTCAGCGACGAGCAGCACGCGGTCACCAGCATCCACGCCGCGCGCGACGCGACGCCAGAACGCCTCGGCGCGCTCGCGCGTGAATGGCAGCATGAAGCTCACCGACGCGCCGCCTTCGACGCAGTCGATGAGCACGTCGACCAGACCGTCGAGCGTCGTGTCGTCGACCGTGTCGATGCGCCGGATGGTCCACGAGAGTGCGGTCATCGTCTCACCGGAGGATCGGACGCGATCACGACGGCGTAGCGCGCCGTCGTACGCGTCGGGTTGTGGAACATCGTCGGGCGGTCGAGGCGCATCGCGAGGCAGTCGCCCTGCTTCAGCCGGTGGCGCTCGTCGCCGAGCGTGACGTCGATGCTGCCCTCGAGCACCCAGATCTGCTGGTCGACGCGGACGTCGCGGGCGCCGGTCTCGAACGCGACGCGAGCGCGCGCTGGAAAGTGCACCTCGACGATCTGCATCGGTTGCGGGACGCCGGGCGGCGAGACGTTGCGACGCGTGTAGCCCGACGCGGGATCGCGCCAGACCGGCTGGTCGTCGCGCCGCGCGATCGGGCCGGAGGGAGGCTCGACGCCGTCGGACGTCGCGTCGAACAACGCGGCGAGGGTGACACCGAGCCCGGTGGCGAGCCGCTCGAGCACGACGGCGGTGGCGCTGCTCTCACCGCGCTCGATGAGCGAGATCATGGAGCGGCTCACGCCACTGCGCTCGGCGAGCGCGTCGAGTGAGAGGCCGCGAGCAGCTCGGAGCTCGCGAGCGCGCGCGGCGATGCGTTGGTCGAGGGTGGAGATGTCCGTCATACTGGAGGCAATCTCCAGCATACTGGATGGTTCGTCAAGGCGTGCTCGGAACTGTCTGGCATACCGCCTGCGCTCCCGAGCGCCATGCACGACGCAATCGTCATCGGCGCAGGAGCCGCTGGGCTCATGGCCGCGCGAGAGATCGCGCGTGGTGGCCGCTCGGCGCTGGTGCTCGAGGCCACCGATCGAATCGGCGGTCGCGTACACACCGTGGACGACGCGCGAGCGGGAGTGCCGATCGAGCTCGGCGCGGAATTCGTGCATGGCGACGCGCCCGAGACGACGCGGCTGCTCGACGAGGCGCGGCTGATCACGGTACCGGTGCTCGGGAAGCACTATCGCTCCGACGACGGTGAGCTCTCACCGCAGGGACCGGCGTGGCAGCGGATGGGCCGCGTCTTCAAGCTGATGAATCCCGACCGGAAGACCGACCGCCCGTTCAAGGACTTTCTCGACGAGAAGCCGGGCGGCGCGAGGCTGAGAGAGGAGCGCGAGCTGGCGTTCGGCTTCGTGCAGGGGTTCAACGGCGCCGACATCGCGCTGATCAGTGAGAAGTCGATCGCCGAGCAGGGTGATCCGACCGAGGGGGCGTTGAAGGCGCGCCGAATCGTGCGCGGGTACGGCGCGCTGCTCGAACATCTGCGACGCACTAGCGATTCCGAAGTCCGGCTTGGCACCGAGGTGCGCCGAGTCGAATGGAGCGAGGGGCACGTGCGGGTCGTCGACGCGAACGGCGGGGTGCACGAGGCGCGAGCGCTCGTCGTGACCGTGCCACTCCCGATGCTTCAGGATGGCGACATCATCTTCGAGCCGGAGATTCCCTCGGTGACGCGCGCCGCGCGGCAGCTCGTGATGGGTCATGTCCAGCGCGTGGTCCTCGTCGTGAAGGAGCGCTTCTGGGAAGAGAAGGCCGAGGAGCTCTCGTACCTGCACGCACCGAGCCGGCCGTTCAGCGTGTGGTGGACGCAGTCTCCGCTGCAGGCACCGATGCTGGTGGGATGGGCAGGCGGTCCGCCGGCGGTCGCGCTCACGGAGAGTGGCGATGTCGGGTGGGCGGCGATCAGCGAGCTGGCACGCGCGTTCGGAGTGCGACGCGCTCGAGTGGAGTCGCTCATCGAATCGCTCCACACCTACGAGTGGTCGCGCGACCCACGAACGCGCGGGGCCTACAGCTACATCGGTGTGGGCGGCACCAACGCGCCGCGCGCGCTCGCGCGCGCGGTGAAGGGGACGCTGTTCTTCGCGGGTGAGGCGACGGAGTCGGAGACCGAGGGCACCGTCGAGGGCGCGCTCGCGAGCGGGAAGCGCGCGGCGAAGCTGCTGATGCGCCGACTCACGAGCTGAACCTGCGCGCCGTCAGCTCGACGCCGACCGGAGCAGCGCCAACCCGAACATGCACCGCCCTGCCTCGCTCTGCAGATCCAGCGCGCCGCTCCGCATCTTCGCGTAGCACTCGCCGAGCGTCGGCGCGTCCGCGATGTGCTCGGGTGCGTGCAGCGCGTCGTCCGACGTCAGCTTGAGAATCATCAGCCCACTGAGGATTGCCGCCACCCGGCGCAGCGCGCGAAACGTCTCCCCCTGCTCCGCCGTCGGCGTCGTGCCTTCCTGCTCGGCGAGCAGTGCCAGCGCACCCGCATCGGAGATCTGCAGGAACATCGTGATCGTCGCGAGGTCGTAGTACGGATGGGTCATCCCCGATGCCGTCCAGTCCACGAGCCAGACGCGCGTGCCGTCCCACAGCACGTTGCCGGGGTTGAGATCGTTGTGGCTGAGCACCCAGCGCGGATCATTCGCGACGAGGCCAGCGCATCGCTCGAGCGCTTCACCGAACGACATCGCCCACCGCGGGAAGCCGGACCGCGCGGACTGCGCGCGCCAGAGCGCGAGCGCCACCTCGGCCGGATGGAGGCGATCGTACCCGTCGATCGAGAGCCGGTGCAGCCGGGCGATCTGCTGCACCAGGCTGCCGATCGCGCGACCTCGCGCCACGGGATCGGAGAGCGCCGCGCCGAACGGCGGTCCAGCGATGCGGGTCGAGATGGTCGCGCGTCCCGCCTCGTCGACGTGCTCCAATGATGGCGCGATGCCGTGCTCCGAAGTCAGCCGAAGGACGGCGAGCTGGCGCAGCCAGATGTCGAACTCGTGCGGCGGCAGGATCCGGAGCACGTAGTCTCCGGTCTCCGTCGTGACGGAGTAGACGCCGGCACCGGAGAGTCCGACGCTGATCGGCACGACATCGCGGATGGCGCCGAAGCGCTCGGGCGGCAGATGATGCTGGATGTGGTTGTGCTCGGCCACGTTCATCCCGGAAAGCTACTCGCCCGAGTGGCCGCCGAAGCAGCGCTCGCGGCAGCCCACGCGTAGAGTTCGACGGTGGTGTCACCGTGTCGCAACGTTTCACCGGCATTGCCATCCAGCCGCGCCGCCTCCCCTCCGAATCGTGCATCGACGTCACCAGCTTCTCGCCATTCTGCTCGCTGCCTCGTCACTCGCGCCGATGCGGCCCACCGACGAGCTCCCGACCGACTGGATCGATCCCGACACAGGGCACCGCGTCATTCGGCTGTCCGTCGAGCCGGGAAGTCAGACGCTCTATTTCCACGACAACGCATACTCTCCGCAGGGCGACAGCTACGTCTTCAGCAGCCCGAGCGGGATCATGCTGCTCGACCTGAAGTCGCTCGGCACGCTGCCGCCGAAGCCGGAGCTCGTCGTGCCCGGCGCGGGAGGCGCGTACATGGCGCGCCGTTCGCGCGAGATCTACTTCACCCGCGGGGGCGTGCGCGGAGGGGCGACGGATGGCGGGCCAGCGGGGCGCGAGGTGTTCGCCTACGACTACGACACGAAGCGGACGCGCAGCGTGCCGTACGCGACGCGCACGCTGATCAACGCCGACGAATCGCGAACCGTCGCGACGATCACCGGGGAGGACCCGTCCGGCCGCACGCCGAAGCCCGCCGTACGAGAGCCACGTCCGCAGCTCGAGCGCATGTTTCCTGGGAAGACGCTCGCCGAGCTCTCGCCGGAGCAGCAGTACGCGGTGACCAAAGAGGAAGGGCTCGCGAGGCGCGCGCTGAATCCGTCGAGCATGGCGTTCGTGTTCACCGACCTGAAGTCGGGCAAGACGGACACCGTCGGCTACCAGTACGGCTGGCTCAATCACCTCCAGTTCAACCCGAAGGATCCGTCGCTCCTGCTCTACTGCCACGAGGGCACGT
The DNA here is from genome assembly GCA_036008805.1 of Gemmatimonadaceae bacterium. Lineage (GTDB taxonomy): Bacteria > Gemmatimonadota > Gemmatimonadetes > Gemmatimonadales > Gemmatimonadaceae > AG11. Next base: position 23,598 of record DASYMZ010000183.1, on the reverse strand, counting down.
GGCACGAGGTGGATCGCATCTGGACGATCCGCACCGATGGCAGCGAGCAGACGCTTCGGCACGAGCGCACGATGGACATGGAAATCGCCGGCCACGAGGTCTGGAGCTTCGATGGCCGGACGATCTGGTTCGATCTGCAGACGCCGCGAAGTCAGCTCTTCTGGATCGCCGGGGTCGACATCGCAACGGGCAAGGAGACCCGCTATCACGTGGACCGCGACGCCTGGTCAGTGCACTACAACGTCTCGCGCGACGACAAGCTGTTCATGGGCGACGGCGGCGACCCGACCCAGGTGGCGTTCGCGAAGGATGGGATGTGGATCAACCTGTTCACCGTGCAACCCGATCGGACGCTGCGCCGCGAGAAGCTGGTGAACATGGCGAAGCACAACTACGTCACGGGGCGCGGGGGCGTGGAGCCGAACGGCTCGATCACCCCTGACGACAAGTGGGTGATCTTCACGGGGAACTTCCACGGGCAGCGGCACGTGTACGCCGTGGAGATCGCGAAGTCGCGCTGAGCCGGTGACGGGCTGGTGCGACGCCGCGCGCGCTCAGCGAGGCGACGCCGCGGCATCCGCCGCTTTGAGATGCGTCCGGATCGCCGTGATCATCGGCTCCGGGTTGTCCCAGGTCGTGATGTGCGCCGCGTTGGGAATCAGCGCCACCCTCCCGCCGGGCACCATCGCAGCGTGACGACGAATGGTCACCGGATCCGCCTCGTCCACCGCGCCGACCGTGAAGAGCGTCGGCACCTTCACCTGCTTCAGGAAGGGGGTGGCGTCGTACGTCTTCAGCGTTCCGGTGATGGTGAACTCGCTCGGGCCCTGCATGTAGCCATACACGGTGCCGTTGACCTGCCGCATCATGCTGTCGAGATCCGGCTTGACGGGCCGCAGCCAGACGTACTTCGCGTAGAACGCCTCGAGGGCCGCCTGATAGTCGGGGGCGTCGAACTTCCGTTCCGCCTCGCGCGCGCTCACCGCGCGCTGCATGGAATCGGGAAGCGTCTTCAGGAGCGCGCGCGCATGGCGCTCCCACTGTGGAATGTCGAGCGCCGCGCTCGCGAGCGTGAGGCTCGCGACGCGGTCCGGGTGCGCGCGGTAGTACTCGAGGCCGAGGATCGTGCCCCACGAGTGGCCGACGAGGTGCATCTTCTCGAAGCCAAGGTGGGCGCGCAGCGAGTCGAGCTCGTTCACGAAGTGCGCGATGGTGATCTTCGTGGTGTCGGTGAGACCACTCGACTTGCCACCTCCGAGCTGATCGTATCGCACGACCATGCGCTCGTCGCTCAATGCCTCGAGCGGCTTGAGGTAGTAGCTGCTGAAGCCTGGGCCGCCGTGCAGCAGAACGACCGGGGTGCCCGCTTTGGCGCCCGAGATCTTGTACCAGATGCGTCCCCCGTCCACGGCGAGGTGTCCTTCGCCCTCGCCGCGTGGCGCCGTCGCGTCCGCCGCCGCTTGCTGAACGACAGCGCTGTCCCCGCTCTCCCTGCCGCACGCGGCGACGAGCGCGAGTAGCGACGAGACCATCAGCGACCTTCGGCTGTACATCGAGCGCTCCCTTCGAGTGAGAGAAGTGGCGGCACGCGACGCGAGCTCAGAGCATCGGCTTCCTCGCGCCATGACGCGTCGCCTGCTCGAATGCGTGGGCCATCTGCAGCACGCTCCAATCGCCGCGGTGTCGTCCGACGATCTGCAGCCCCACCGGCAGCCCGTTCGCGGTGAACCCCGCCGGTACCGAGATCGCCGGACACGCCATGAAGGTGACGTACCAGCACGACCGCATCCAGTCGAGGTAGGTGGCCATCGGCGTCCCGGCGACGCTCGTGGGGTACTCGGTCTTCACGTCGAACGGCTCGACCTGCGTCACCGGCAGGACGAAATAGTCGTACTTCTCGAAGAACTTCGTCGAGTCGAGGTACATCTTCGCCTGCCGCGCCAGCGCACGACCGACATCGGCGCCGGTGCTCCGCTCGGCTTCGGCGATCTCCCACTTGATGGTGTCCTTGAACGAGGTGGGATGCTCTTGCGCCAACTTCGCGTAGCTCGCGTGGTACGACGTGTGACGAATGATCTTGAACGCCTCGTCCACGCCGGAGAAATCGGGCTCGTCCTCCTCGACGATGCAGCCGAGGTCGACGAAGGTCTGTCTGCACGCGTTCACAACGCGCAGGATCTCCGGCTCGAAAGGGATGCCGCCAAGATTCCGGAACCACGCGACGCGGGTGCCCTTGAAGCTCCGGTCAATCGGTGCGCGAAAGCGAGCGCCATCCTCGTCGATGGAGAGGGGATCGGGCGCGTGCGGACCGACGATCGTGCTGAAGAGCAGTGCGACGTCCGCGACCGTGCGCGCCATCGGGCCGAGCATCGCCATCGGCGACCAGGATCCATCGTCGTCGGTGACGCGGCCCGGCGACGGACGAAGCCCGACGACGTTGTTGAACGCGGCGGGATTGCGCAGCGAGCCGCCATAGTCGCTGCCGGTGGCCAGCGGCACCATGCCACACCGGAGCGCCGCGGCGGCGCCACCGCTGCTCCCTCCCACGGTCTTCGTGAGATCGTAGGCGTTGCGCGTCGGGCCGAACACGGCGTTGAAGGTGTTCGAGCCGGCGCCGAACTCCGGCGTGTTCGTCTTGCCGAGCATGATCGCTCCCGCATCGCGCACGCGCGTGACGATCAGTGCGTCCGTCGCCGGCACATTGTCGCGGTAGAGCGGCGAGCCGAAGGTGGTGCGGATGCCCGCCGTGTTCACGAGATCCTTATGCGCGACGGGCAATCCGTGCAGCGGACCGAGCACGCCGCCGTGCGCCTGATGCTCGTCCGCCTTCCTTGCGTCCGTCATCGCGCGCTCGGCGACGAGCGTGACGATCGCGTTGACCTTCGGGTTGACGCGCTCGATGCGGGCGAGGTGCGCCGACATCACCTCGCGCGCCGAGAGCTGCTTGCGCCGGATACGCGCAGCCAGATCGACCGCGGTGAGCTCGCAGATCTCGTCGCCGGCGACGAATGGCGGCGGAGCGTCGTTCACGGGAGCGATTGCGGAAGGTGACGCGCCATTCGACAGGTCGGGCAGCGCGCCGCCAAACGCGACGGCGCCGACGATCTGCCCGAACGCCCGGCGGCTGATCTCACCTCTGTCGCCCTCGCTCATGGCTGCACGACTGGCATCAGCTCGCGCAATGCGAGCACCTCCGCGGCGATCGCCGCCTTGAGCGTCGGCTCGCGATCGGGAAAGAAGTTCGCGTTGTGCAGCGAGACGAGCGCCGGCCCACCCTTCGTGGCAGCGTCGACGGCGGCGGGCGTCGACGCGCCGACGCGCATCATCAGCGTCGGCACGCCGGCGATGGGGAACTCCGAGAGATCTTCACTCCCCATCTCGGGCGGCGCGTTCCGTACCCGATCGGCGCCCAGCCCGCGCTCGAGTGCGCCCGCGATACGCTGTGTGAGCGCGGAGTCGTTCACGAGCGCGTTGATCGGCTGCAGCCAGTCGAACGACGGCTCGCGAGTCGCTCCGCCCGCGGCCGCCTCGGCCTTGACGATTCGCTCGATCGCCGAGTGCAGGTGCTGCCGTATCTGATCGCTGAAGGAGCGCACGGTGAGCTGCAGCGTCACCTCGTCCGGGACGATGTTGTGCTTCGTGCCGCCGTGAATCGAGCCGACGGTCACGACCGCGGCGTCCATCGGCGAGATCTCGCGCGAGACGATCGTCTGAAGGGTCACGACGGCTCGTGCGGCGATGACGATGGGATCGATCGTCGTCTCGGGGCGCGCGCCGTGCCCGCCGCGTCCATAGATGTGAATCGTGAGAGACTCGTTGTTCGCGAGGATCGGTCCCGCGTGATACCCGATCGTGCCCGAGGGATACCGGGGATCGTCGTGGATGGCGATCACGAAGTCTGGTCGCGGGAATCGCGTGAGCAGGCCGTCGACGATCATCGCCTTCGCTCCCGATACCGTCTCCTCGGCGGGCTGGCCGATCAACACGAGCGTGCCGCGCCACCGACCGCGGTCGCCCGCCATGATGCGCGCGGTGCTCACCAGCGCCGCCATGTGCACGTCGTGACCGCATGCGTGCATGACGCCAACGTCGAAGCCGGCGTCGTCCTTCGTGCGCACCGTGCTGGCGTACGGGAGCCCGGTGCTCTCGGTGACGGGAAGTGCGTCGAGCTCGGTGCGCAGCATCACCGTGGGGCCCGCTCCGTTCTTCAGCACCGCGACTACTCCGGTCCGTCCGACACCGGTGGTGACGTCGAAGCCGAGTTGTTTGAGCTCCGTCGCGATCTTCGCGGAGGTCTCGGTCTCGTGGAACGAGAGCTCGGGGTGCCGGTGGAGATCGAGGTAGAGCGCTTCGGCGCGAGCGTACACCGCCTGGACCTCGGCGGAGAGCGAGGTCGGGCTCCGCTGCGCACGAACCGTCGGAGCGCAGAGCAGCACGAGTGCGCACGGGAGGCGCCACACGCCAAGTCGATTCATGTCGTCGGTAGCTCGAGGATTGCGGCAGGGGTCGCTGATCATGCAGCCGACGGAGCCGAGCGGCTAGATGCGGGCCGCACCGATGCACCAGGGGTATCTTTGTGTCGACGAGCTCGACCGCGATGAGCGGTGAGTCGCGACGCCACCAGGAGGAGCCATGTCCCGAGCATTTCTGCGCGACGACGCGGAAGGCGAGATGCCGTTCCGCGACTACGGTCTCCCCGATCGTGCCGATCCGGACTACGACCGCGTCGCGGCGCGCGCGCTGCTCGAGGCCGCGCGCGTGAGCGAGACGCAGCTCGCTGAGCGGGCGACGGGATATTACTGGGGCGAGCCGACGCTTCGTTCGTTCGTCGAGGAGATCCGCGCGGAGGCTGAGCGCTCCGGCGACGACCGGCTGGAGCAGCTCGCGCGCAGGTTTCTCGGCTGAGTGGAGCTAGGCCGCGCGGCTGAACACCGCGCCGTGGCGGAACCGTTCGTCGAACCTGGGAGGGGCGCCGTCCTTCAGACGGTCCAGCGCATCGCATTCCGAATTCGCATCGCGGCTCTCCCGGTTGTTGCCAACTGCAGTACGCGGGTAATCACAGAAGGAAGACTCGAGATTGGCATACGGGCCCTCCTGATTCGGGCCGCGTTTGGAGAGATCGCGGCGCCATCTCAAACGAGCGCGGGGGTCGAATCGCGCCGGTAGCTCCGAGAGGCGTCCAATCATCGGGCAAGGCCGGCGGATTGGGTCGCGGCACGCGGTACAGAGGTACGCCCTACGACTGTCTGTCCAACGCCCCAATCACCACGTCCAGCGCTCTCACCCTGCCGATCGTCGGCAGTATTCGCGTCACCGTGTGCTCGTGGAGGTCGAGCTCGCGAGCGGCCATCACGTCGGGCACGAAGATCTGTTCGTACCCGCGCTCGTACGCGGCGCGCGCCGTCGCTTCCACGCCGAGATTCGTCGAGATGCCGCCGAGGATGATCGTCCGGATGCCGCGGCGCTGAAGCTGCACTTCGAGGTCGGTGTTGTAGAAGGCGTTCGGCTGATGCTTCGTGACCACGACGTCGCTCGCCTCGCGGCCGAGCTCAGGAGCGAAGTCGGCGAAGTCGGGACCCATCTGCATCGGCGGGCGCGGGCGATCTGCCTGCGGTCGAGGGAAGAGCACGCCGTCCGGTCCGGGTTCGACGTGCACGAGCACGATGGTGATGCGCTTCGCGCGACATGCCGACGCGAGCGTCGCGGCACGAGACACGACGTCCGCCGAGGCGTTCGGCACCGTCGTCCCGGCGATGATGCCGCGCTGCAGGTCGATCAGCACGAGGGCGGTCGTCGCGGCCTCGATGGTCAACGGCGCAGTGGTCATGAGGTGTGCATGGAGGTGTCGTGCTCGCGTGCCTCGAGCAGCGGCGGAGGGCCGAGCTGATCGATGCGATAGCCGGTCGGCCATGAGCGCTGCGGCTTCCCGGTGATGAAGTCCTTCGTCGTCTTCGCAGGCAGCAGGCGGACCGCGCGGCCCCGTAGCCTCAGCGCTCCCGCCACGCCGTGGCGCACGACGCTCGGCGCACGCGGGAAGCCGAAGCAGGTGAGCATCGTGTCATCCAACATCGCGTGGATCGCCACGCGCACCACCGGGCGCAGCGCGGCCGGCGCCCAGCTCGTGAACAGCTCGCGCGTCGCCGTCGCGACGCGGCCATTGGTGTCGGCGTAGCGAAAGTGGCTGCGCTCGTACTCCGTGCTGCCCCGCTCGAACGACTCGCGGGTCTCGGGGATGTCGCGGATGGCCATCCGACGTCCGACCTCGCGCCAGAAGACGTAGCTCGCCTCCCTCTCGTTCTCCGTGAGCCGACGCCATCCGAATCGATCGATCCAGCGGATCGGCTCGAGATGAAAGGTCGTGAGCACGTAGAGAAAGTCCTCGTTGACGATGTCGTAGTGGCGATGAAAGCGGTTCATTCGCCGCAGCGCCTCTTTCCCTCGCTCGCCGTCGTAGCCCCACTCCATGATCTCCGCCATGATCAGGGAGGTGTCGTCGTAGCGACGCTGCGGACGCGCGTGAAACTCGCGCGTGCGGTCGAGCAGGCCGGAGATGCTCGGCGACGCGAACGTGCGATACAGCGCCATCTCCAGCGCGCGCACCCAATCCCAGGGGAATTCCCAACCCACGAGATAGTGCACGATGAGCGCGTGATCCCGCTCGGGATCCAGCGCGGCGATGCGGCGGGTGACGTCGAAGCGGCTCATGGGAGCTCCGGCTGCTGATCTCGGACGGTCACGCTGGACGAACCATGCGTGCGACCAGGAGGATACGCCAGCCTGCCGCCACCGGATTGCCGGCGCGCCTCGGCTCCTCTTCCGATCCAACGCGCCGGATGTAGCGTATCGGCGGTCCGCATTCCCCCATCCCGCATCCCGAGATTCGCCATGAAGTCGCTGCTCCTGACCTCGGTCATGTCTCTCGCCGTCGCCACCGCGCTCCAGGCGCAATCCACCCGCACGGTCGCCGAGCGGCTCGGCCATCCCGCCAACTCGAAGCTGCTCATCCTGCACGCCGACGATCTCGGTGTCGCGCACTCGGAGAACGCGGCGAGCTTCGACGCGCTGTTGAAGGGCGCGGTGAACTCGGCGAGCATCATGATCCCGACGCCCTGGGTCACCGAGGTCGCGGCGTTCGCGAAGGCGCATCCCGAAGCGGACCTCGGTCTGCATCTCACCCTCACGAGCGAGTGGGAGACCTACCGGTGGGGCCCCATCGCGCCGAGCGACAGGGTGCCGAGCCTGCTCGACGCCGATGGCACGCTGCCGCGCAGCACCGAGCCGGTGCGGACCCGCGCGAAGCTCGACGAGATCGAGCGTGAGCTGCGCGCGCAGATCGACCGTGCGTATGCGCTCGGCATCAAGCCCACCCACGTCGACAGCCACATGGGCTCGCTGTTCAACTCGCCCGAGCTGATCGCCACCTACGTGAAGGTCGCGCGCGCGTACCGCCTTCCCTTCCTCGGCTCTCTGCGCGCCGGACCGGTCATGCGGCAGGCGCCATTCAACGACACGGACGTCCTGCTCGACGCGGTGGTCATCGCCGACGAGAACGTCCCGCGCGACAAGTGGAAGGAGTTCTACCTCAAGGCGATCGCCGACCTCAAGCCCGGCCTCACCGAGATGATCGTCCACCTGGGCTACGACGACGCCGAGCTCCAGGCCGTGATGGTCGGGCACGACGCGTACGGCGCGAGATGGCGCCAGCAGGACTACGACGTGATGAACAGCGCGGAGTTCAAGAAGGCGCTCAAGGACAACAACGTCGTGCTGGTGACGTGGCGCGATCTCGGGAAGCTGATGCCGCCACAGCCGTGAGGCGAGCTCACGGCTTCACGAGCGTTCCCGAGATCGGCTTTCCGGTCGGCCGCTCTTCGCGCTTGTAGAGGTACGCGGCCTCGACGAGGCGAGGACCGGCCGCGTCGCACACGGCGAAGCGCCCGCCGGCGTAGGCGTTCGCGCCCGCGAACTCCCCCTTCTTGTTCACCGCGTAGTACGACAGGTCGAAGTACGGACGCCCGCGCTCGTTGAGGAGACGCTTCTCCGTCATCGCGATGACGCGCTCCATCACCTTCATGAGCGCCGCCTCCGGGGACATCCCCTGCCGCATGAACTCCACGGCGAGGAACGCGCCGCACACCTTGATGTTCGCTTCGCCGCGACCCGTCGATCCCGCCGCGCCGACGTCGTTGTCGCAGTACTGGCCGGCACCGATGATCGGGCTGTCGCCGATGCGTCCGGGAATCTTCCACGAGAGACCGCTCGTCGTCGTCACCGACGCGATGTCGCCGCCCGCGGTGACGGCGTTCATGTTGATCGTGCCATAGGTGTGCGGCACGCCGTGCTCGTCGAAGAAGACGTGCGAGTCGATGCCGGCGTCGTCACGCCGAAATGCGGGCAGCGCGCTCGTCCTGCGCGGAGGCTGGGTCGGCTTCGCGATCTGGACGTCGTCCTTGTGATCGAGCCAGTTGTCGTCGGCGTTGAGGTTCGCCTTCCACCGCAGGTAATACTGGCGGCTCTTCTCGGTGAGCAGATTCTGCGGCTCGAACCCCATCTCGATCGCGAAGCGCCGAGCCCCGGGCCCCACGAGCATGACGTGATCGGTGTAGTCCATCACCGCCTTCGCGACGAGCGAGGGCGTCGCGATGTCCTCGAGCGACGCGACGGCGCCGGCCCGCTTCGACGGACCGTGCATCACGCTCGCGTCGAGCTGCACCACGCCGTCGGAGTTCGGCAGTCCGCCGAGGCCGACGGACATGTCGTCGGGATCGAGTTCCTGGATGTTCACGCCGGCGATCACCGCGTCGAGCGGATCGGCACCCGTACCGAGCATGTCGTAGGCGACCTTCACGCCGCGCAGGCCGTTCGCCGCCGCGATCACGACGGGGCGACCAGCGGTTCCGGAGCGCATCCCTTCGGCACCCTCGATCAGAGGCGAGGTCGGGCTCGCGCCGAGCGTGCGCGGAAGGACGAATCCGGCGGCCGCAACGGCGCCGGCGCTGAGAAAGTCACGACGAGTCGTGGACATGCGAGAGTCCTCGGCGGAAGGGAGTCGGGCCGACCTTGCGAGTCCGCCACCGCGCGGTCGAGTTGCGCGCGACGGCGATGCTCCCACCAATATGGCTCACGATCCGCACTTCGGCGGGCGCCGGCGACAAGGGATGGCGTCGTCAGTGACGGAGCACACTGACCACGTACCAGGTGGTGGCCGGCGCTCCGATCGGCAGCACCCACCCCGCCGTCGTTCGCGTCGCTACGATCGGCACGCCGATCGGCCGGCCCGCGCCATCCAGCGCGACGGCGCTCACGCGCGCCACGGCTCCGCGCAGCCCACGCAGCGTGATCGTCCCGACCACCGGCTCGATCAGCGACGGCGATCCGCCCTGCTCGACCGTGCGCGTATGCTCGGCGTTCCACTGCAGTCCCGTGTTCGTCACGCGCGAGCCCGCGGTGAGCAGGAGCCTGCCGCTCGTTGCGATCGCCGTCTGATCCATGCTCGCGATCACGATGCTCGCGAAGTCGTTGGTGATGTTGGCCGAGAGGTTCTTCACCGACTTTCCATTCGCCTTCACGAAGCCGATGAGCGCTTGAGTGCGATCGGTCTCCTCGGTCACGACACCCTTTCCGGTGATCGCGGTGGACCAGGTCAGCTCACGCGTGTCCGACACCATTGTCACCGTATCCATTGCGGCAAGCTTCTGGGTCGGCGCGCCGCTGAGCGACGCGATCCGGCTGCCGTGCACGAGCGGCAGCGCCAGCGGGAATCCCGGCGTGAAGTACGGCTGTTCGGCACGGCCCAACCGGCGGCTGTCGAACGCCTGGTCGCGCGTGTAGCTGCGACTCACCGTCCGTCTCGCCGGCTTCACGTCGCCGCGCAGGAAGGTCAGCGCGCCGGTCGCCATCTGCGTCATGCGCACCGGGTCGAGCGAGATGTCGAACGGATCGCCGACGTACGACTTCCATGAGGAGTCGCGCTTCGGCTCGAAGGTGTAGACGATCACCGCGTCCCAATCCTGGAACGCCGCGTACGCGGCGAGAATCGGCAACCCTTCGCTCGCCCACTCGTTCGGAAAGGGATGATTGACCTCGCTCACCGTGTACGGCTTTCGCGCGACGGCGGTGCGCGAGAGCTGTACGACCGTCGAGTGCAGTGGATCGTTCACCATCGGCGTGTTCACCGGGGGCGGCGAGCCCGGATGCTGCCAGTACACGTGACCGTCGACGACGTCGAGCTTCGAGAGCGACATGAGCATGGGATAGCTCGAGCTCGCGTGGCCGTGATCGGCGGTGCCGGTGATCGGCACGCGCACGCCCAGGCTGTCTTTCAGGTAGCTCGCCATTCCCGTGTAGAACGCGGTCTCCACGTCCACGACGAAGCGCGTCTCCGCATCGAAGCGCTCCTTTGGTGCGGAGCCGACCTCTCGTCCTTCGAGCCGAGGAATCGGTGCGCCCGCCGCGGTGCCGCTGATCTCGCGCAGCCGCTGCTGCTCGGCTGGGCTCAGCGTCTGCTCGATCCAGCGATTGTACCGTGCGGTGAGCTCGGCGCCGTAGTACGGCGTTCCGCTGAACCCGACGTAGAGCCCATTCTCGTTGAGGATCTCGACGATCGCGACGGCGGGCTCGTCGCGGTACGCCGTCTTCGTGTATGGGTTCAGATGGGTGAGAAGCTTCCGAGCGTACTCCTTCTGCAGCGCGATCAATCGTGGATCGTACAACGTCATCCCTTTCGCCCAGCGGATCCTGTCGAAGTCCGGCACGCTGTCGCCGGCGCGATACGAGCGGCCGACGTTCAGGTTGAGATCGACGTAGATGCCGCGCTTCTTCAACTCCGCGACGAGGAAGTCGAGCCGGTCGAGCTGCTGCGCGTCGAAGCTGCGGCTGTCCGCGCCCGCGGCGATGATCCCGCGCGGCGCGTCGAGATCGAGGAAGTGCAGCCGCACGCAGTTCACCCCGAAGCGCGCGAGGGTGCCGGCCCACATCGGGATGTCCTCCTTGGGCGGCAGCAGCACGGAGCCGCGGCTCCAGTCCGTGAGGTGGACGCCCCAGAGCCGGAGGCGCGAGCCGTCCGGCTTGACGAGATGTCCGTCGCGCACGCGCACGAATCCATTCTTGCCGGCGGGTGCATCCAACAGGAACGACACGTCTGCCGGCGACGCGGACGCCGCGCGATGGTCCATCACGAAGGGCGTCAGGAGGGAGTCGTTCCACTGGGCGAGCGCCGTTGCCGGAAGCGCGGCGGACAGCAGCAGCGTCGTCAACGAGCGCAGCGCTCTCATACCGCCACTCAGAACAGCCGCGTCGTCGTCGGCCCGCCTCGCCATTGCAGGAACGCCACATCGCCGCCCCAGATCTTCTGCAGCGTGGTGAAGCTCTCTTCCATCCCCTCCTCCGTCGCCTGCGACTTGTGGCACGCCAGCGCTCGGCGCGCCGCGGCGAGATCGCGCTCGTCGAACGCGACGTGCGCGGTGAGGAACGCGGGCGCGGTGGGATAGATGCGCATCCCGAACCAGCGCGGAGCCGCGGCGATCCGCTCGGCGAGGAAGCCGGGATAGTACAGCTTCGTGGACGCGGGAACGGCACCGGCCTGGAAGACCTGCGTCACCACGTCGCCGACGAGCCGATGATCCTGGTGTCCATAGCCACCCTCCGCGCCCCACGTGATCACCGCGTCCGGATGGAGCTCGCGAATGGTCGTCTCGAGTCGCTTCGCCAACCGGTCGAGCGGCTCTCCGGGCCATGGGCTCAGCACGGCGAGTCCCGCATCCGCGAAGCCGAGCAGGATCGGAGGCTGCGCGCCGAGGGCGTTGGCCGAGCAGCGGGCCTCACCGGCGCGCACGGTGGCCAGGCTGTCGCCGCCGGGAATCTTCGCGTGCGGTGCGACGCCCATCCGCCCGTCGGTCGCCACGACGACGTAGACCTTCGCGCCCTCGCGGGCATAGCGAGCCAGCGCGGGCGAGACGATCGTCTCGTCGTCAGGGTGTGCGAACACGACGACGAGAGTGCGCGGCGCGTCGGGTGAGGGTGCGGCGCCGGTCGTCGCGGCGGGACGGGAGGCGCAGCCGGAGAAGAGCGAGAGCGTCGCGGCGGCGATCAGCCGTCGCGCGACTCGCGCTGTTGGCGAGGAGAAGCTATCGTGGCCCATGCGGCTGGCTCGAGAGAGTGATTCGGGCGAGGCGATCGTCGCGGACGACGAGGCGCGATGAATAGAGACCGAGCCGCCGGACCACGCAAGGACTTGGACAGGGTGCATGGACGTTCTCGTTGAAGCCGCCGTCGAGTCGCTCGACGACGCGCTGGCCGCGGTCGACGGCGGCGCAGATCGGCTGGAGCTGTGCGCGAACCTCGCCGTGGGCGGCACGACGCCCGAGCGCGAGCTGATCTCCGCCGTGGTGGCCAGCGTCAACGTGCCGGTGATCACGATGATCCGCCCGCGCGGGGGCTCGTTCGTCTACTCCGCGCGCGAGCTCGATCGCATGCGGCGCGACATCGAGGCCGCCATCCAGCTCGGCGCGGCCGGCGTCGTGCTGGGCGTGCTCGACGCGGAGCATTGCGTGGACGTCGAGCAGACGCGGATGCTGGCCGGCGTGGCGGGCCCCGAACAGGTCAGCTTCCACCGCGCGATCGATCGCACTCCCGACCTGCTCGCCGCGGCGGACGCGCTCATCTCGCTCGGCATCGCGCGCGTGCTCACCTCGGGCGGGGCCGCGACGGCCAGTGAGGGGCTCGTCGCGCTCGACGCGCTCGTGTCGCACGTGGGAGAGCGGCTCGTCGTCGTCGCGGGCGGCGGTGTGCGCGCGCACACCGTCCGCGGAATCGTCGAGGGTAGCGGCGTGAGCGAGGTGCACGCGCGCTGCGAGGGCAGCGCCGCGCGCATCGCCGGGATCAGGGACGTGCTCGCGCGGATGTGAGCCGCCGCGGCGCCGTCGTCGATCGTCTCTAGCCCTCGGGCGTCGTCGACGTGGCGCGATCCGCGGGCGGCACTCCTCCCTCGTCGCGCCGCCGCTCCTCGGCACGTCGCTGCAGATCGCTGATCGCGACGTACGTCACCGTATCCCACGCGTTGTGGATCCCGATGAACACCAGCAGCAGCGTCACCGCGGCCACGAAGAAGAGGGCCTCGTGCGCGTGCGAGCGCAGCGCGAGCGCGGCGCCGAGCAGCGCGCCATACCCGACCACCGGAAGCGCGGCGTGCCAGAGCCAGTCTTCGAACACCGGGTGATAGTCGGATTGGGTGCGGGCGCGACGGATCACGATCGCCGCATACACGAGCCCGAGCGCGCCGATCGCTCCGAGCGCGATTGCCGGCGAGGCGAGCGTCATCCACGGTGCGCTCAGCGTGCACGAGATCAGGAGGGCAACACAGAAGTGCACGATCGTCGGCGTTCCGAACGCGCTCAGCGCGTCGCCCGTGGAGCTCCGGTTCTGCACCTCGGCGACGAGCGCGATCACGACGAACTGCAGTCCGGTGAGGGCCGCCGCCGACGAGCCGGCGATGACGTAGAAGCTCTCCCACGCGGAGATCGGGGTCTGTACTAGGTCCATGGCCGAGCCGAGACAGTGGTGAGTGTGGCGATGCGGAGTGCGAGAATGGAATCCTGACGCGCCGGTGGCTGGTCAGCTGGAAGACTGGGCGGAGCTGGCGCGTGGCGCTAGACGCGAAACGAGCAGCGCCCGCGGAACGACGCGGGCGCTGCTCGGAGCGTCGTTCTGGAGGAGATCAATCGTTCCGCAGCGCGCTCATCGGATTCACCAGCGCCGCGCGCCTGGCGGGAATGAACCCCGCCGCGAGCGACACCGCCGCCAGCAGGAGCGCCGCCATCACTACCGCCACCGGGTCGTAGGCCTGCAGCTCGTACAGCAGCGACCGCGCCGCGTGTCCGAGCCCGATCGCCGCGGCGATGCCGACGGCCCCTCCGATCACCAGCATGGTGCCGACCTGCCGCATCACCAGCCGGCTCACCCGCGCCGCGTCGGCGCCGAGCGCCATCCGCACCCCGATCTCGCGCGTCCGCTGGGTCACCGAGTAGGAGAGGACCCCGTACAGTCCCACGGCGGCGAGCAGCGTCGCGAGCAGCGCGAACGCGCTCGAGAGCACCGAGATCATCCGGTCGAGGAACACATTGTCCTTCACCTGCTGGGTCATCGTCTTCAGCTCTTCCACCGGCAGGTTGGGATCGATGCGCTTCATCGTCGCACGCAGGGTGCCGAGCACCTGGGACGGCGGGAGCGACGACTTGACGTAGAAGTTCAGGTAGCCGGGATTCGGATCCTGCCGCCATGGCCGGTAGAACACCGGAGGCACGGAGTCCTTCACCTCGCTGTACTTCACGTTCGGCACGATCCCCACGATCTGCACGTTCAACGAGTCGTTGTCCTCCTGGCCTATGAACTTGCCCACCGCGTCCCGGCCCAGATTGAACTTCCGCGCGAACTCCTCGTTCACGATCGCGACGCGCTGTCCGCCGAGCCGGTCGGAGATCGTGAACTCACGCCCGGCAATCGGATGGACGCCGATCGTCTTGAAGTAGTCGGTTCCGATCTGATTGAAGCGCGAGTTGCAGTCCACGTCCGGCGCGCAGTTGTAGCCCTGCACGTGGACGCTGTTGCCCCAGTTGCTGTTGCCGAGCAGGGGGACCATCGCGTCGGTGACACCGGTGATTCCAGGAAGACCAGCCAGCTCCTGCTCGACGCGATCGAAGAGCACCGCGGCGCGCGCGCTGTCGTAGCCCGTGCGGCGCGGCGAGATCGAGAAGGTGGCCACCTGGTCGATCGTCATTCCGAGATTCACTCGGCTCACGTTGATCAGGCTCTCGAGAAAGAGCGCCGACATGATCAGCAGCCCCATCGACAGCGCGATCTGCGCCGTGACCAGCCCGTTCCGAAAGCGCGCCGCCGAACGTCCACCGGCGATCTGGCCAGCGCCGGCGCGAATGGCGCTGATGAGATCGTCCCGCGTGCTGTGCAGCGCGGGGAACAGGCCGAACAGCACGCCCGTCACGAGGCTGAGCACCGCCGAGAAGACGACCACCGGCGTGCTGAGCCTCAGCTCCATCATCTCGAGCGCTTCCGGTTTCATGAGCGATCCGATTCCGCTGAGCGTCCACTGTGCGACGAGCAGCGAGGCGAGCCCGCCGAGGAGCGCGAGCATCACGCTCTCGGTGAGAAGCTGCGACACGAGCGCCCGCCGCGTCCCGCCCAGCGCGAGCCGGACGCCCATCTCGGTGGCGCGCCCCGCGCCGCGCGCGAGCAGCAGGTTCGCGATGTTCGCACACGCGATGAGCAGCACGACGCCGGTGACGGAGAGCAGCAGGATGAGGGGCGTCTTCGCTTCCTCGTGGATCGAGCTCTGTCCACGCGCGCCCGGCGCGAGCGCGACCTTCTTCTGCCGGAAACTCTGCATCGTCTTGTCGCTCATCCCCTTCTGCAGCGGCGCCTCGACGTCGTTGATGATCGGCGAATAGACGCGGTTCACGCCGCGCTCGGCGTCGGCGAGGGTGACGCCTGGCTTCAGCCGTCCGAAGACGTACACCCAGTAGCTGCGGCGATCGTCGAACTGCTTGAATCGCTCGATCTCACCACGCATCGAGATGGGCACATAGACCATCGGCCGGACACCGGTCGTCGTTCCCTCGAACTTGTCGGGCGCCACTCCGACGACGGTGAACGTCTTCCCGTTCACGACGATCGGCTTGCCGACGACGTCCGGGTCGCCGCCGAGCTTGTTCTGCCAGAAGGTGTAGCTGAGGACGGCGACGAAGTTGGCACCGAGGACGCGGTCGTCGTCGGGCACGATGAGGCGGCCCTTCGCAGCGTTGACGCCGAGCGTCGGGAAGTACGACCCGCTCACCATCATGCCCTCGCCACTGATCGGCTCGTCGTGGATGCTGAGCGACATGCCGGTGGCGCGATGCGCGGCGATCCCGGCGAACGGCGTCTCCGCCTTCTCGAGGTCGCGGAACATCGCGTAGCTGAACACCTCGTCGCAGTCGCCCGCCTGGTTGCACGAGTCGGAGCCCGGGTGCGGGCCCGGCGCGGCGAAGTTCACCAACCGGTTGGGCTCCTGCACGGGGAGCGGGCGGAGCAGGAGCTGGTTGAACAGCGAGAAGATCGCCGCATTCGCGCCGATGCCGAGCGCCAGGGAGAGCACGGCGATCAGCGTCACGAACGGCGTCTTCAGCAGCATCCGGGCGGCGAGCCTGACGTTACGCATTGGCGGGTGGGCTCAGGGGCGACGTGTGGTTGGATTCAGGGGATACGGGGTGGCGGGTGAGGGGGTTTCCGACTGGTGATCGGGGCTGCCGCTCGGGACTGCTGTCGTTTTGCGCGGCTCGCACTGCAGTACGCGGGTAAACTCGGGCGGAGGTAGGAGGATTGGCATACCGGCCCTCCTATTCCGGCCGCGTGTGGACGGATCGCTTCGCCACTCTGGCCATCCCGAGCGAGCGCAGCGAGTGGCGGGATCTGCACCTCGGGCCCCCGCGCTGCGACGGTCAGAGCCGATATCCACGGACAGCTCGACACGAATTGGAATGGCTAATATGCCAATCCGAGTGTCCAGAGTACGTCAGTCGTCCCGGCGTACAAGCTGTTGCAGTTCGGTTGTAGTATGGTTGCCGTTGCCGCTATCTGACCCCCACCACCTCACTCAACCCCGACACTCCGTTCTCGTCGAAGCTCTCGATCGCCGCGTAGTACGCCTGCCCCACGTTCAGCGCGCGCAACTCGAGCGTCGAGCCCTCGTCGGCGAACCGCTGGTAGGTCTGGTACAGCTTCGATGGGGAGATGCCCCACCGCACGTTGTACCCGACCACGCCCGGGACCGCCTTCCACGAGATGATGGCATTGCGCTCGTCGCGATCTCTGCGCGCGGTGAAGCCCGCCGGCGTCGCGGGTGGCGTGTCCCCGCCCTTGCCGAACACGCGGATGTCGCTGATCGCGAGGTTCCTCGCGCCGACGTGCAGATGGTCGTAGCGCACGTAGCGCGCACGGGTCGGCGACGCCAGCTCGACGTACGCGTTCGGCCGGTCGCGCGTCGAGCGCGAGAGATCCGCGACGGTCCGCCACTGCACTCCATCGTTCGAGACGCGCAGGCGAAAACGCGTGACGACGTTCGAGTCCGTGCCGAACAGTTCAGACTTGTAGTCGGCGTAGTTCACCTGCACCGCGCGAATCAGCGACAGCTTGCCGAGATCCACCGTGAGCCATTCACCGGGCCGATTCTGCGCCGCGACCCAGAAGGTGCGCGGGTTCTCATCCGTCACTCGGCTCGCGGGAAAGCTGTCGCGCGCCGACGATGCCGTCGCCGTCTTCCGATACGACAACAGCATCCAGCCCGTGAACAGCTCGTCGCTCGACCTCCAGCTCTTCGTCGGCAGCCAGTGCGGGAAGTCGCCGAAGCGTGTATCGGCGTACATCTGGCCGTCGGCGTCGAAGCCAGCCGGGTGCAGCCCGATGCGTCGCTCGAAGTTCCAGTTCACGGCGACCCACGGCGTCCCCGTGCTCCACCAGTTGCCGTGCACGTCCTGAAACGTGTTCCCATGTCCCGCGCCGGTAACGAAGCCGCCAGGCTTGTACGCCACGGGATTGTACGGCGCATAGGTGAATGGGCCGAGTGGATCGTCCGCGACGTAGGTGCCCGTCGCGTAGACGTTGTACTCCGTTCCCGGCGCACCGTACTGCAGGTAGTACTTGCCACCGTGCTTCGTCATCCACGCGCCTTCCATGAACGGCTTGACGGTCGAGTCGCGATGATCGCGGCCGAACCGCTCCCAGCCGTGATGCTCGGGGTCGAGACCGAAGAGCCAGCGCGGCGTCCCCTTGTAGGCGAGCCGCTTGCTCTTGTCGAGCTCGATCGCGTGCAGCGGGTACACGTTCGACGAGTTCCAGTACATGAACCAGCGCTCGGTGTCGGGATCGTGGAAGAACTGCGCGTCCCACGGGCCAGGCTGCACCGAGTCCGGCGTCGCGAGCGTCTTCGCCTCCACGTCGCGCGCCATCGGCAGCCAGGGCATCAACCGATTGTAGAACTCCACTCGCCCGGTCGCCGGCTGCGTCAACATCAGGATCGGCAGCGGCTTCGTCGTGCTCGGCAGGAGATAGATCGTGTCGCGCACCGAGAGCGCCGACGGCGCGACGACGTCGGTGAGCGGCCAGCGCGTCGGCGTGATGTGCTCCCACGTGCCGAGGTCGCGCGAGCGCCAGTAGCCGTCGCCGATCGTCTCGAACAGGTAGTACTCGCCTTTCTGCACCACGATCACCGGATCGGCGCCCGACCGATACGAGATCCCCTCGTTGAGCTGCTCGAAGTTGTAGCGGTAGTCGATGTCGATCGGGTTCGCGTAGGTGCGGGCGGGACTCGCCTGCGCACGAAGCGCGGCGACCATCGGCGCGCAGGCACCGATGACTGTGATTGCGGCAACGACGCGCATCGTGCGCACGGCGACGATCGACTTCACGGATGCGATGGGTTCAGGGTGACGCGCAACGTTGGCGACGATGTGGAACGAACGCCAGGACGCGCACGCACCCGTGATGCAGCGCGCCCGCTCACTTGGAGCGGCGATGGTGGCGGCGCTACTGCGGCTGGCGGATCGCGAGCCGGAGCTGCTCCAACCGGGTCCAGAGCCTCCGCTCGAGTGGATCGTCGCTCTTGCGCAGCTCCTGCTCGTCGTCGCGCACGACGCCGCGCAGGCGCAGACGGCGATACGTTCCCGAGAGCACCACGTGCGACGCGCGCGTCGTACCCGAGATCGACGCGCGAAAGACCGCCTCCGCCTCGTCGCCCTGGCGGAATGGCTGCGACTCGGGCTGAAGACCCGAAGTGAGGGTGGGGCGGAGCGGGTAGCCCTGCTCACGGAATGCCGTCGTCGTGCGCCGCACTGCTTCGGCGCGCGAGACGGGCAGCTCCACCGTGATCGATCGCTGTTCCGGCTCGCGGCGGAACACGGCGCAGCTCGAGAGCGCCGCGCACGCGAGCAGGAGGGGGCCGGCGGCGCTTCTCGTCAGTAATGGGCTGATCATCCCGCTCGGCGAAGCATCAATCCTGCCAGCTCATCGAACGAGCCAGCGCGCTTCGCCCCCCGACGTCACCTCCGCGCGGCGTCGCTGTACACTCGCGGGCACTCGAGGCCGTCGTAGCTGTCACGACACCGGGGGCGCGGCTCGAAGCTCCAGTTGCGAATCACGAATGCGTTGACCCGAACGCCCGAGCGCGTCGCGGGCTGGAAGCGGTAGCGCTCGAGCGACGCGCGAAGCGCCGCGACGGCGCGCCGATCGGAGCCGGGCATCGCGACGAGAGTGGACGGCTTCGGAATTCCATTCGCGTCCACGACGAACGAGGTGAGCACCTCCGTCCGCACGTTGCGCGACTCCATGGATGCCGGGATCGGCCCGCGTGGGCTTCGCCAGACGTTGAGCTCCGCCTGGAGCGCGTGCGCGTCGGGAAGGACGGCCGCGCAGGCCACGTCGCCGCGCGCATACGCGCTGTCGGTGGGCTCGCGCGGCGTCGCGCGCTCGGCGCGAGCCGCTCGTGCCGCCGCGACGAATCGCTCGATCGACGCGCTGTCGATCCGATCACCGCGATACACCGGACCACTGCAGCCGCGCATCTCCCCCCTGGGGGCCCACTGCGAGTCCGCGGCGAGGCCGGTCATGTATCGCACTTCGAAGGTGTTGCCCATCGGGTGCTTCAGCTCGGCCGCGCGTTCGGCTGCGTAGCTCTTGGGCCGGCGCACGCGCGCGGAGTCCGTCGTCATGTACGCTCGCGCTCGCGCCGCCCATGCATCGACCGAATCCGGCGAGAACCACTCCTGCGCGCCCGAGAACGCGCCTGTCCGGTTCCACGTCCCCACTCGCACCTGCACCCAACCATCATCCGTCGCGAGATACGCGCGCTGCTCGGCGAGATCGACGTCGCCGAACGTGTCGTTCACCCCGAAGCCTGGCGCCTGGTACCGAGTCGGCAAGCGCGGCGAGCGCTCGGGAAGATCCGGCCTGGCCGGATCGAAGGTGACGGCGGTGGACACGACCTGCCGCACGGGCGCCCCGCCGCGGACGGCGGGTCGGTAGCGCCAGCGCACGAGCAGCTCACGCGTCGCGCGCGCGAGAAGTGGCGGAGCGCCGGGAAGCATCGTGATCGATCTCGCCTCCACGTAGCCACTCGTGTCGACCACGAAGCGGACGCCGACGTCGGTGTAGCGGCGCAGCGCTGCCGGTGCGTCACTGGGAAACTTCGCCGGAGCGTTGCCCCCCATCGGCGCGGCCGAGCAGCTCACCTCGCTCGCGTAGTACGGCCGGCTGAGCGTGGGTGGGATCGCACGCGGCGAACCCTGCTCCGCCACCACCGCGGCGCGGTCGAGCGCCTTCAGGAGATCGGAGAGATCCTCGGGCGACACGACCCACCCTGCTCCGACGCCGTCGCAGCGCTGAAAGGTGAAGTAGCGTCGCTGCCTGCCGAACGTCTGGATGACGGTGACGAGTTGAACGAGTCCTCGCCCGAGTCGCGGCTGGTTCGGCTGCTCCGGCATCGCGTTCGTCGCGGCGGCGGGTGCGTCCGACGGAGCGGTGCGAATGGCGTTGGTCCACTTCCGCACCTCCGACGGCGTCACCTGGAGACGCGTCTTCGACACACCGCTGTCGTAGGATTCGGCCCACGGGCCGACCGGCGTGAGCACGACCCATCCGTCGCTCGTTGCTTCGACGACGATCGGGGCCCCACGTCCGACGATCGCGACGGCCCTCGTCGATGGCCACTTCGTGCGCGGCGACACCGGCGGGATCGACTCGACGCCTGTGCGGCGCGCGACGCGCTGGGCGTCGAGCGACGTGGTGGCGAGCAGCGCGAGTAGAACGAGGAGGAACGGTCGGGCGCTGGTTGCGGCGCGGCGTGCGGCATGAAGGCTCATGCCTCCATGACGATCGAGCCGTCGCGCCAATCACGCGTCGCCTGGGAGAAGGTTGACCTACGGATGCTCGTAGCACATCACCGCGTCACTCGATACGCGACTCGCACTCACGCGCATTAAGTGACTCGCGAGGAGACAACCGATGAGACGCAGCGAGATGCTCCAACAGCATCGCCACGAGAACACCTCCGGCGTATGCCACGAGATCCCGCGGATCGAATCCACTGCCGAGCACCAGCCGTCCCGCGAGCGTGCGCCTCACTGCGTCCAGTCCAGGCGTGTGATACAACTGGCTCAGCTCGACCAGCCAGCAGATCGCGAGCGCGCTCGCGCCGCGAACGACGAGCCGCGCGGTGGGCGCCAGCGCGCCGACTGCCCAGACGATCATCATCGCCCAGAGCGCATCGCCGACCACGTCCTGGGTGGCCGCGCCGAGCACGTGGCCATTGCGGTGGACCATCAGCCCCGCGGCAATGGTGATCCCGACCAGTGCCAGGTAGCTCGCTCGGCTGCCGAGCCAGCGTGGGACGATTGCGGTGTTCGTCACTGCACGTCGTCGAGATCGATCAGGTCGGAAACGGTGACCTGCGCGACGCTCGCCCACTGGGAAGCCCACTCGACGATCAGATCGCGGTCGGCTTGGGTCGCCTGTCCCGCCTCGCGGCTGACCCCGTAGACGTGCACCCGATCGCCGCCGCCGCCCATCATCATACCGTTCGCTTCGAGACGCACGATCAGATCATCGACCATCGCGTCGGCCTCGCGCTCGGTGGTCGATGCATGCAGCACCGCGCGAACGGTGAAGCCGAGGCTGGGACACGCTCCACTCATGTTGCGTTGCTGTCATCCACGCGCATTCCTCTGGGCGATCCGACCACCGAGACTCCCGAGGCGTGGTCCCTGATGCGCCAGTGGAGCGTCTCTCGCGGATCCGAGGCGAACGTGCGGACGACGAGGCCATTGGTGAGCGCGACGAGCAGATCACCCGTCACGGCGTCGACGTGCAACCGCTCGATCGTGCGGCCGATCAGCACGTCGACCGCCGCTGCGACAGCCGTCCACCCCGACTCGTCTTCTTCATCCTGCGCCTGCATCGATCCAGCGAGCACTCGCTCGGGACCAACGACGTTCCATGCGGGCTCGAGCCAGATCGTCCACCCGCGGTCCCCATCTCCCGGCATCTTGTCGACCCAGAGCGAGAGTGAATTGCCGACGAGTTGTCGATCGGAGATGGCGCGCCCCACCAGCAGCGCGCGCAAGCTCGCAAACTGCTTCTCCGGTGTCAGCTGCGGGATTCTCGACTCGATCTGCGCGACCTGAGCACGCACGACCTCGGTCGTGATCCCCGCCCACGCGAGCATCTGCGCGGCGATCCCCTTGTCCTCCACGCAGAGCGCGATGAACAGGTGCTCGACGTCCGCGCCTGTCGCGCTCGAGCGCTCCGCCTCTTCGATGGTGAGCTCGAGCACTCGCTTTCCGCGCGACGTGTACGGGAGATCAGGGCCAATCGCCACGCGACGACCCGGAACGATCGTCTCCTCGAGCTTCTGCCGGATCCGCTCCGGCTCGACGTCGAGACTCTGAAGTACGGCCGCGGAGATTCCATCGTCTGCTCGGAGCAACCCCAGGAGCAGATGCTCCGTCCCGATGTACTCGTGACGGAGTCGGTGGGCCTCGTCGCGCGAAGCCGCGAGAACCGTCCGGAGCCGCTGGGTGAAGCGAACGCCGCTGATCATGGCGCGCCCGACGCAGCATCGTCTCGCTCCGAGAGTCGCGGGGGCGTCACCCGCGCCGCGCCGCCTCGATCGTCGCGATGTCGATCTTCCTCATCTCCATCATCGCGTCGAACGCGCGCTTCGCGGCTGCCGGATCCCTGTCGGTGATCGCGTCCGTCAGTGCAGTCGGCGTGATCTGCCACGACAATCCCCATCGGTCCTTGCACCAGCCGCACGCGCTCTCCTCGCCGCCATTGCCGACGATCGCATTCCAGTAGCGATCAGTCTCCGCCTGATCCGCCGTCGCGACCTGAAACGAGAACGCTTCGCTGTGCTTGAATATCGGACCGCCATTGAGGCCGAGACATGGGATGCCCATCACGGTGAACTCGACGGTCAGCACGTCTCCCTGCTTTCCCGATGGATAGTCTCCCGGCGCGCGGTGCACCGCGCTGACGGACGAATCGGGAAACGTGCTCGCGTAGAACCGCGCCGCGTCTTCGGCGTCGCGATCATACCAGAGGCAGATCGTGTTCTTTGCCGGCTTCGCCATGTCGCCTCTCCATTGTGATGAAACATCCGAGCACCGAATCGACGACGTCTCCGGGCCCGAGTCAAGCGCGCGGACGCGCGCTCGGGTCATCGCCCAGTCCGCGGATGTCGCTCGCGACTTCGGTGAGGTCATTGCCGAGCTGATGATCGCGGTCCGGCAGGAGTCGCACCTGCGCGTGAGGAACGGCGCGCGCATACAGCTCGGCGTGCGCGAATGGCACCGAGTCGTCATTCCGGCCATGATAAAGGAAGACCGGCACGTCGCGCGGGAGTCGAGCCCCGAGGTCCGATCCGGGCTCGATTTCGTCGCTCGGCCACCCACCCTCGCCGATGAACGGTGCAGCGATGAGACAGATCGCCGCCAGGCGGGACGGCGGCTCCTGCTGGGCCAGCACGTTGATGAGAATCGTTCCGCCGACCGAGTGCCCGAC
>DASYMZ010000182.1:0-14450 GCA_036008805.1 Gemmatimonadaceae bacterium | reverse complement strand
GGGCGGTACGATCTTCGGGCTCGGCTGGGCGCTCACCGGCGCGTGCCCCGGTCCGCTCTTCGCGCTGCTCGGGAGCGGGGTCGGCGTGATGAGCGTCGCGATCGCGAGCGCGATGCTCGGCACCTGGACGTACGGGCGCCTTCGCGGCCGGCTCCCCCACTGAGCAGAACGTCCCTTCCGTTGTAGGGCGACGCGGAGAATGTCAGCCGAGGCGACGATTCATTGCTGGGTCTGCTTGTTGCCGTGACCTGGCACGTTGGTAAATGACGGCGTATTGTCGCTGAATCGTTGCCGGTCCGATGCAGGACCGCGACGACGCTGGCCCTTCTCGATAGGTGTCACCCATGTACGTCGATCCCGCGGCTGGTAGTCTCGTCATTCAGGTGCTCATCGCCGGCGTCCTCGCAGCGACCACGATGGTCAAGACCGCTCGGCATTCGGTGATACGCATCGTTCGTGGATGGTTCGGGCGCAAGGACCAGTGATCGCGGAAGTCGTTGGCGGATCGTTCAGGGATCCAAGCGGGTTCGTCTTCACGTCCAACGGCACGCTGTATCGACAGGTCAATCGGGTGTTCGCGCAGGAGTACGACGCCTGCGTGTCGTCCGGTCTGTACGATGACCTGGTCGCGAACGACCTGCTGGTAGCGCATCGCGACGCGGGCGTCGCGCTCGCCGCCGCTCCGGATGCGCACGTGGTCATCGAACCGGCGCGCGTCCCGTTCATCTCGTATCCGTACGAGTGGTCGTTCGGGCAGCTCAAGGATGCCGCGCTGCTCACGCTCGACATCCAGGAGCGCGCGCTGTCGCGCGGCTTCGTGCTGCGCGACGCCAGCGCGTACAACGTGCAGTTCCGCGATGGTCGTCCGCTCTTCATCGACACGCTGTCGTTCGAGCGGCATCAGGACGGACGACCCTGGAAAGCGTACAAGCAGTTCTGCGAGCACTTCCTCGCGCCGCTCGTGCTCATGAGCGTGCGCGACGCGCGGTGCGGCCGGCTGCAGCGCGAGTATCTCGACGGCATCCCGCTCGATCTCACCAGCGCGCTCCTGCCGCGGCGAAGCTGGGCGAAGCTGAGCGTCCTGCTGCACGTGCATCTGCACGCGCGCGCGATGCGCCGCTACGAATCGAAGTCGGTGGCCGAGGTGACCGGCTCGCGCAGCGTGAGCACGCGCGCGGTGATCGGGCTCGTCTCGAGCCTGCGCGACGCCGTGCAGGCGCAGACGTGGGAGCCCGCTGGTACGGAGTGGGTGGGCTACACCTCCGACCACAACTACTCCGATCAGGCGGTGAACGCCAAGCGCAGCCTGGTGCGCGACTTCGTGACCGCCGCGAAGCCAGCGACCGTCTGGGACCTCGGCGGCAACACTGGAATGTTCAGCCGGGTCGCGCGCGAGGTGGCCGAGTCGGTCGTCTGCTTCGACATCGACCCGGCGGCGGTGGAGGTGAACTACCGCGAGGTGCGCAGGAAGGGCGAGACCGGGCTGCTCCCACTGCAGCTCGACCTGATGAATCCGTCGCCGGCGATCGGGTGGGCGCACGAGGAGCGGCTCTCGCTCGAGGAGCGCGGTCCGGTGGATCTGGTGATGGCGCTCGCGCTCGTCCACCACCTCGCGATCGCGAACAACATTCCGCTCGCTCGGGTCGCGGACTTCTTCGCCCGACTCGGCCGGTCGCTCGTCATCGAGTTCGTGCCCAAGTCCGACTCGCAGGTGAAGCGGCTGCTCACGAACCGCGCCGACATCTTTCCGGATTACACGATCGAAGGGTTCGAGCGCGCGTTCGAGCGCCGCTGGTCGATCGAGACGAAGCAGCGCGTCGGCGACTCGGAGCGCACGCTCTATCTGATGCGGCGGCGCCAGGCGTAGCGGTGCGGCGCTACTTCGAGCTGCTCTATCCTCTGCTCTTCGCGGCGTCGGTCGTCCTGGCGATCGCCGCGCGCGGCGTGGGACAGTTCGAGGGCGCCGATCTCCTGCTGGTGACCGCGCTCGCCGTGCTCGTCGCGGCTGCCGCGCTGGGGCTCATGCTCGTCGTCGTGCGGCTCGCCGGCCGGTCGGACCGCGCGGAGCCGCTCGCGGCCACGCTGACCATGCTCTTCGTCGCCTGGTTCTTCTTCTACACGCCGGCGCAGCGCGCGGTCACGGCGATCACCTGGCGCTTCTCGCGCCCCGTCGTGGTCATCCCGCTGGGCATCCTCGCTACAGTGGCGATCGTCGTCTGGCTGCTCCGGCAGCCGGCCAGGCGTCTCACCAGGATCAACGAGTACATGACCCGGTTCGGCGTGATCCTCGTCGCCGTCGTCGCCGCGCAGAGCGCGCTCACCTGGTACCGCGCCCCGAGCAAGACGAGGGCGAGCCGGCTGGTGAACGAGCTCGCGCAGCCGGTTCGCGTGGCCGCGCCGCCGCCGGCCGAGCGCAACACGCCGAAGCGAGACATCTATCTGATCGTGCTCGACGGGCACCTCAACTCGCAGCGGCTGCGCGAGGTGCTGCAGTACGACAACGCGTCGTTCGACGACAGTCTCCGCGCGCTGGGATTCACGGTGCCGCGCGCGATGCGGAGCAACTACACCCAGACGATCCTGTCGGTGCCGTCGCTGCTCAACGCGACGCTGCTGACCCAGCTCGCGGAGGATGCGGGGCCCAACAATCCGAGCTTCGCGCTGCCGAAGTATCTCGTCGAGAACAATCGGGCCGCGCGGTTCCTGAAGAGCCAGGGCTACAAATACGTGCTGTTCCCTTCCGCGTGGTGGACGGGCAGCCAACACAGCCCGATCGCCGACTCGGAGTTCGATGCTCGGCCGGAGTTCGACCTGCGCCACGAGATGCGCCGCACCGAGCTGCGGCGGGCCGTCGTGAAGTCGACGCTGCTCGGGTACATGGGTGGCGTGGAGGTCGACGCGCTGTTCGACGTGCGGTCGATGGCCGGACTGCGACGGATGGCGGCCGACAGCGCGCCCACCTTCGTGTTCGCGCACTTTCTGCTGCCGCACATCCCGTATTACCTCGATGAGCAGTGCAGGGTGCTCCCGAATCCGATCGTGCCCGGACGGGAGGGAGTCGTCGCCGACCGGGGGCGTGCGGCGTACATCGCGCAGCTCAGGTGCGTGGACCGGATGACGCTCGACGTGGTGACGACGCTGCTGCGGGACTCACGCCCGGAGCCGGTCATCCTCATCGTCGGCGATCACGGCAGCCGGTTCGCCGATCCATTCTTCATGTCGCACCCCGACAGCGTGTCCACGGCGTTCATCCGCGAGCGGTTCGGCGCGTTCGGTGCGTTTCATCTTCCCGCTGGCGGCGACAGCGCGTTCGTCGAGTCGGTGTCGCTCGTGAACGTCATGGGGAACGTGCTGCGCTACTATTTCAACGCCGCCCTCCCGCCGACCGCGGACACCATGTATGTCTCGGGTGAGCTGCCGTTTCGCTTCTATGCGGTGGACACGACGGGATATGTGGCTCGCTGAGCCGCCGCCGCCCGAGCAGGTCATCCAGCTTTCATAAAGAGAGACGACGCGATGTCGCCCACCCGACGCCAGTTCATCCAGACCGGCGCGGCCGCCGCCGCTGGTCTCATGCTTCCCAACGTCGCGCGCGTGAGCGGGCGCGCGAAGCGCCTCGACACCTTCGAGCCCACGTGGGCGTCGCTCGCGCAGTATCAGACAC
Organism: Gemmatimonadaceae bacterium; assembly: GCA_036008805.1. Classification (GTDB taxonomy): domain Bacteria; phylum Gemmatimonadota; class Gemmatimonadetes; order Gemmatimonadales; family Gemmatimonadaceae; genus AG11. The sequence continues at coordinate 10,786 of DASYMZ010000182.1, read as the reverse complement.
CCGACTGGTTCCGCGACGCGAAGTTCGGCATGTGGGCGCACTGGGGTCCGCAGTGCCAGCCGGAGCAGGGCGACTGGTACGGGCGACAGATGTACATCCAGGGTCATCGCCAGTACATCGCGCACTCCGCGCGCTACGGTCATCCGTCGAAGTCCGGCTTCAAGGACGTGATTCGCGAGTGGCGCGCCGAGTCGTGGCGCCCCGACGAGCTCGTGGCGCTGTATCAGCAGGCGGGGGCGAAGTACTTCATGGCGCTCGCCAACCATCACGACAACCTCGACCTCTGGGACTCGACGCACCAACCGTGGAACTCGGTGCGCGTCGGTCCGAAGAAGAATCTCATCGGCGGATGGGAGCGCGCGGCGCGGCGCGCTGGGCTGCGCTTCGGCGTGTCGGTGCATGCCGCGCACGCGTGGAGCTGGTACGAGCCAGCGCAGGGCGCCGACAAGAATGGCGCGTTCGCCGGCGTGCCGTACGACGGCAAGCTCACGCGCGCGCAGGGGAAGGGGCAGTGGTGGGACGGCCTCGACCCGCAGGACCTCTACGAGCAGCGGCATGCGCCCGGCAAGGATCTCGTGTGGGATTGGAACGCCGCGAAGGGGAGCAGCATCCCCGACCGGGCGTACTGCGAGCGGTTCTACAATCGAACCGTCGACCTGATCGACAAGTACGACCCGGACATGGTGTACTTCGACGACACCGCGCTGCCGCTGCATCCGATCAGCGACGTCGGCCTCCGGCTCGCCGCGTACTACTACAACCGCAGCATGAAGCGGCACGGGGGCAAGCTCGAAGGGGTGATCACCGGCAAGGTGCTCACGCCGGAGCAGCGCAGGTGCATGGTGTGGGACATCGAGCGCGGCGTGGCGAACGAGATCCAGCCGCTGCCGTTCCAGACCGACACCTGCATTGGCGACTGGCACTACTCGCGTCCGGTCTTCGCGCGGCACGGCTACAAGACGCCGACGGGTGTCGCGCAGATGCTCGTGGACATCGTGAGCAAGAACGGCAACCTGATGCTCAACGTTCCGCTTCCCGGCTCCGGAACGCCGGATGACGACGAGCTCGCGTTCATCGCCGACTTCACGCGGTGGATGAACGTCAACAGCCGCGCCATCTATGGAAGTAGGCCGTGGGCGGTGTACGGCGAAGGTCCGTCGGTGCAATCGACGACCGCGCTGCGCGAGCAGGGGTTCAACGAGGGGAGGAACAGACCGTACACGGGCGAAGATCTGCGCTTCGTGCAGAAGGGCGGGAAGGTGTACGCGTTCATGCTCGCGTGGCCGGAGAGCAGGCGGCTCACGATCAAATCGTTGGCCGAGGGCTCGCCTCACGCGCCCGGGAAAGTGGACCGCGTCGAGCTGCTGGGCGCGCCGGCGCCGCTCGAGTTCACGCGTGACGCGCAGGGGCTGCATCTGACGCTCCCGGAAGGGCGCGACAGCGGGTATCGGTTCACGTTCGACTACGTGTTCACCTTCGAGATCTCGGGAACAGGCCTGGCGAAGGGGTGAGTCGGCGAGTGGGACAGTTGGCTCGTCGGTCGGCCGACTTGACAGCCCACCCGTAGCACTCGATCCTACGCGCTCCTCTTCCAAGAGCGCGAGCCGGCATGAAATCCACCTGGGCAGACGTCGACGAGTTCTTCACGCAGCACCTCCTCCCCGCCGATGATGCGCTGAACGCGGCGATGGAGACGAGCGTCGCCGAGGGGCTGCCGCCGATCAGCGTGACCCCGCCGCAGGGAAAGCTGCTGCATCTGCTCGCGCGCATCACGGGCGCGAAGCGCATCCTCGAGATCGGCACGCTCGGCGGATACAGCACGATCTGGCTGGCGCGCGCGCTGCCGAGCGGGGGTAAGGTGATCACGCTCGAGATCGATCAGCATCACGCCGATGTGGCGACGCGAAACCTCGCGCGCGCGGGGCTCACCGATCGCGTGGAGATCCGGATCGGCCGCGCGTCCGAGACGCTCGATGCGATGATCGCCGAAGGCACCGAGCCGTTCGACTTCGTGTTCGTCGACGCGGACAAGGCCAGCAGCGACGTGTACTTCGACGCGGCGCTCGAGCTCTCGCACGACGGCACGGTGATCGTCGTCGACAACGTGGTGCGCGACGGGAAGGTGGCCGACGCGGCGAGCGACGACGCCGACATCAAGGGGATTCGTCGCATGACCGAGCGACTCGCGACCGAGCAGCGCGTCTCGGCCACCGCGATCCAGACCGTGGGCGGCAAGAGCTACGACGGATTCCTGCTGGCCATCGTCAGCGCGCGATGAGCCCGCCGCGTGCGTGATCACGTCGTCGAGGCCGGCTCGACGAAAATCGGCGCGCGTAAAGAGATCGTAAAGAGCGTGGGGTAGTCCGCCACTTGCGTGTGACAGCATCGCCAGCATGCACGTGCGCGCCTCCGAACTGTTGCGCCCCACCCGCCGCGGAGGGGCGCGTCGCGTGCATCGACTCACAATCGATGCTCTCTCGCGCGCGCGAGAGAAGGAGACTGTCATGCACGCATCAGCACTTCATCGTCGACTGCTCGGTGGGGCACTCGTCATCCTTGGCGGATCCGCGGTCGCCTGCAGCTCCGACAACACCTTCGCCCCGACGGCGGTGGCCTCGGTGTTGACGGAGAATGCGGGGGTGGAGGGGCAGACCGGCACCGTCGCCACCGTGCTCGCCACGCCGATCAGCATCAAGCTCACCCAGAACGGACAGCCGGTGGCCGGCGCGGCGGTGACGTGGACGGTACAGGCGGGTGGTGGAGCGGTGGACGCCGCGACGAGCACCACCGACGCGGAAGGAAACGCCGTCGTTCACTGGACGCTGGGCACCGTCGCCGGCGCCGACACGCTCATCGGTACGTCCGTCGATGGCGCGACGTCGATCATCACGGCCACCGCGGTGGCGGGGCCAGCGACGGCGGTCACCATCGTGAGCGGTGACGCGCAGAGCGTCTCGGCCGGAGCGGTGGCGCAGCCACTCGTCGTGAAGGTCGCCGATCAGTACGGCAACGGTGTCGCGGGCGCGACGGTGACCTGGTCGGTGAGCGGCCTCACGCTCGACAACACGACGACGACGACGGACGCGGCCGGGCTCGCACAGGTGGTGCCGACGATGAGCGGGACGTCCGGCGCCTACACCATCACGGCCAGCGTCACGGGCTTCGCTCCAGTGACGTTCACCGAGACCGAGAGCTAGCGACCGCGGCTCGATCTCGCTGCACGAGCGAGATCGTCGAGGAAGTGCGGCGGAGAGGACTTGCCGATCGCGAGCACTGCTCGCATCGTCAGACACCGCCGCCGCACTGGATGCCACCGATGACCTCGATCGCTCTTCTCGAAGAACACCGCTCCGCGCTCACCGGGCACTGTTATCGCATGCTCGGCTCCGTCGTCGACGCCGAGGACGCCGTGCAGGAGGCGATGCTTCGCGCGTGGAAGTCGCTCGACCGGTTCAAGGAGCAGTCGTCGCTCAAGACATGGCTCTACCGCATCGCGACCAACGTCTGCCTCGATACGCTCTCGTCCACGCAGCGCCGGCGGCTGCGTCCGCTCGAGCTCTCGGAGATGCCGGGTGAGGTGAGGGAGGACATGCCGCTCCCGCAACGCGGGCGCGAGCAGTGGGTCGAGCCGATCCCCGACGCGATGGCGCTGCCAGCCGATGGGACCTGTGATCCCGCCGAGCGTGCCATCCTCCGCGAGAGCATCCGGCTCGCGTTCGTGGCGGCGCTGCAATATCTGCCGCCACGACAGCGCGCCGTGCTGCTGCTGACGCAGGTGCTCAACTGGTCGGCGGCCGAGACGGCGGAAGCGCTCGAGATGAGCGTGGCGGCGGTGAACAGCGCGCTGCAGCGCGCACGCGCCACCCTCGACACGCGCAATCCGGCGGTGGTGCCGCGCGAGCTGACCGAGGAGCAGACGCAGCTCGTCGCGCGCTACGAAGCTGCGTTTCTCGCGTACGACGTGACCGAGCTGACCAAGCTGCTGCACGAGGAGGCGACGCTCTCGATGCCGCCGTACGAGCTCTGGCTGCAGGGGCACGAGTCCATCGCGAAGTGGCTGCTGTCGTTCGGCATCGGGTGCAAGGGCTCGCGGCTGGTACGAGTGGAGGCGAGCGGTGGCACTCCCGCCTTCGCGCAGTATCGGGACGACGGCGCGACGCCGTGGGCGATCGTCATGCTCGATCTGCGCGAGGACCGGATCGTCGGGATGACGTCGTATCTCGACGTCGAGACCTTGTTTCCGAGATTCGGACTGCCGATGCGACTCGTGGCGTAAGCCGAGCATTCACGGCGACTTGCGGTCCCGGCGCGAATCACCCGCACCGGGACCGATGAGTTTTCGGGAGTGGTCCGGTCTAATCCTGCAGAACCCCAACAGGAGATCACCATGGCCGCATCGCTGCTCGACACCACCTCGTACGGCGCCCCCCGCCGCTCCGCCGTCGCCACCACGTCCCGCGCGGCACTCTGGACCAGCCGCATCCTCACCGGCATCGTCGCGCTGCTGCTCGCGATGGACGCGGGCATCAAGCTCGTCCGCGCGAAGCCGGCCATCGAGGGCTCGGCGCAACTCGGCTTCGGTCCCGACCAGGTGTTCGTGATCGGCGTCATCGCCCTCGTCTGCCTGATCCTCTATCTCGTTCCGCGCACCGCGCCACTCGGCGCCGTGCTCTGGACCGGCTACTTCGGCGGCGCGGTCGTGACGCACCTGCGCGTCGGCAACCCGCTCTTCACCCACGTCCTCTCCGGTGTCTACGTCTCCACGCTCATCTGGGTGAGCCTGTACCTGCGCGATCCGCGCGTGCGCGCACTGGTCGGCAAGCGCTAGTGGTGCTGCAGTCGTCGTCACCTCCCACTTCCCACTCACCACTGGAGCTCGAGGAATGTCCACCGCGCAAGCACCCGCCCCGAAGCTCACGAACGTCGGCACCAAGCCCGCGACGCCGCGAAAGCTGTTCGTCAACATCCCGGTCAGCGACCTCCAGCGCTCGATCACCTTCTTCGAGGCGCTCGGCTTCACCTTCAATCAGCAGTTCACCGACGCGAGCGCCACGGCGATGCTCGTGGGAGAGGACGCGTACTTCATGCTTCTCACCAGAGAGCGGTTCGCCGGCTTCAGCAAGCGGCCGGTCGGCGACGCGAGCAAGGAGACGAGTGCGATCTTCGCGCTGAGCGCCAACAGCCGCGCCGAAGTCGACGAGCTGGTCGAGAAGGCGGTCGCCGCGGGCGGCTCGTACGCCGCCGAGCAGCAGGACCACGGCTTCATGTACGGTTGGAGCTTCTACGATCCCGACGGCCACGCGTGGGAAGTGTTCTGGATGGATCCGAGCGTCGTACAGGGGTGAGACGGCGCGTGCGAGGTCGCACGCGCCGAGCTCGGCCTCCCGCTTCGCGCTACTTCCCTCGCTCGAAGCGCAGCGCCTCGATCGTCACCAGGGGATTGAACTGTCCGACCTCGCGGTCTGCCGGCCCTCGAAGCACCAGGTACAACGGCCGTTCGCCCGTCGCCGAGACCGGCACCGACTGGGTGTACCATGCGTTCGCGACGGTAGGGCGCACGTCGGCACTTCCAATCATCGGACCCTTCGCGCTGTCGGCGCGAAGCTCCACGGTGAATGGATGCCTGCTGTCCTGCGAGAGGAGATCGACGGTGACGCGCGAGATGCCGGTGAGATCGAGCGTGCCGAAGTAGAGCGACGCATCCGCGCCGTAGACGGTCGCGACCGTGCGCGCAGTGCCATCGACGCCCTTGTCCTTGTGCAGGCCGACCGCCGTGAGCGCCAACGCCTCGCTCGCCGGAACGCGCGGCGCGTGGAGCACGACGACCGCGCTGTCGGTGAGCGGTCCGATCCCATTGCGCGGCCGGTCCGCGTACGCCGCGGTCAACCTGTACGATCCGCCCGGCGATGCGGCGTGCTGAGCGAGCGTTGCAGTGCCGCGTGCCGGAAGCTTCGGTGCGGACGTCGAGAGCGAGAGGATGTAGCTCACGATCGCGCGGGTGTCCTCGGTGGTGAGGCTCGGATGCGGAGGCATGACCCGGTCGCCCCACTTTCCACTGCCGCCGGTGACGATCTTGGACATGAGCTGCTGCATCGCTGCGGGCTGTCCCGCATACCGCTGCGACACCTGCACGTACGAGGGACCGAGCGACGCGTGATCGATCGCGTGGCAGGCGAGACAGTCGCTCTTCTTGATGCGCGCGAGCCCGTCGGTGGGGGCCACCTGTTGATGGCCAGCGGCGGGCGCGGCACTCACGCCGCCGGAAGGCGGCTCGTAGCTGAGCGAGACGTTCACCTTCCGCGCGTCGATTCCGCGGCCGATTCGGCCATCCTCCTTGTCGGTGACCTTCACGTCATACGCGACGCTCGGCTGATCCCAGTAGAAGGAGCGGTTGCCCCTGACGTCGATCGCCACGTGCGGTGGATCGTTGCCGGCGAGGATCTGAACGGAGGTCTCCGACTCCGCGCCGGCGCGATCGCGCAGACGCATGCGGACGTCGTACTTGCCGGGCTTGTCGAAGGTGTGGCTCACTCGCGCCTGGTTCACGACGTCAGCGCGCCCGGGGATGATCCAGGTGGTGGAGAGAGTGTCGTTTCGATCGTAGTCGAAGCTGCCGTCGGGTGAGAGCGCCGTGAGCAGCGGCGCCGCGCCGACCGTGCGCGACGCCGTGATGTGCGCGATCGGTGGACGGTTCCCCGGATGATAGGTGATCCGGCTGAGCCGCGCGTTCTTGTTGGCCGCGTTCCAGTAGGTGCCGTACTCCAGCACGTAGAGCGAGCCGTCCGCGCCGAGCTCGACGTCGCTCGGATGATCGAAGGTGAACTGCGGAAGGAACGGCTCCATGCGCACGAAGTCGCCAGTCGGCGAGAGCGTCGTGGCCATCATCCACCCGCGCATCCACTCGTAGTGGATGAGCTTCTTGTCGTAGTACTCCGGCAGCCGCACGGCGGAACCGGCGAAGTCGTCGTAATGATAGACCGGCCCCGCCATCGCGCTGCGTCCCCCCTCGCCCACGAGAGGGAACACGTCGCTCTTCTCGTACGGGTAGTAGATGAGCGCGGGCTGCGCGGGCGGGAGCACCTTCGCGCCCGTGTTGTTCGGCGACGCGTTCACCGGATGCGCCGGATCGAAGAACTCGAACAGCTCGCCGGTCGTGAAGTTGTAATGGCGATACGGCTTGTTGTCGGCGACGAACATCGGCCAGCCGAAGAAGCCGGCGCGCCGCGCCTGATTGACCTCGTCGTGCCCGCGCGGGCCGTACACGGAGTCGCGCCGCGCGTCGGGACCGATCTCTCCCCAGTACAGCCAGCCGTTGTGCGAGTCGACGCTGATGCGATACGGATTGCGGTCGCCCATCACGTAGATCTCGGGACGGCCTTCCGCCGCGCTCGCGAACAGGTTGCCGGCCGGGATGGTGTACTTGCCGTCCGGCGTCGGCGTGATGCGGAGGATCTTCCCGCGCAGATCATTCGTGTTGCCCGCGGAGCGGAGTGCGTCCGCGAGCGACTTGCCCGGCGTGGGATCGATCGGCGCGTAGTCGCCCGCGGTGAACGGGTTGGTGTTGTCGCCGTACGAGACGAACAGGTGCCCCTGCCGGTCGAAGGCGATGGAGCCGCCGGTGTGACAGCATCCCTTGTCGAACTTCACCTCGAGCAGCGGTCGCTCGTCGCGCAGGGAATCGCCGTCGAGGGTGAACCGCGCGAGCCGATGATGATCGGCGCCCGGCACGCTGTAGTTGAGATACAGCCAGTGGTTCGCGTCGAAGCCGGGATCGAGCGCGAGGCCGATCAGACCGTTCTCGTTGCTGTCGTCGACCGGCAGCCGCGCGATCACGCGCTGCGCGTGCGCGCTGGGTTCGTACACCGAGAAGGTGCCATGCCGCTCGGCGATGAAGACGCGTCCGTCGCGCGCGACGGCGATCTCGGTCGGCTCGTAGAACACGCCCTCGAGCAGCACGTCCTGCTGGAAGCGCGACGGATCGGGTGCGGGAAGCGACGGCACCGCGGGCGCGGCGGTCGCCGCGACTGGTGCGGGCGCCGAGGCGACGGGTGGTGGCGCGGGCGCGGTGACCGTGCGGCACGACGTCATGCCGACGAACGCCGCAATCGTGAAAGCTCCGCGCGCGAAGCTCGGCGTCGGAGCGGAGTAGCGACTCGAGACACTCATGTAGGATGCGGCCGGTTCAGGGGGCTGATCGGGTGAGGTGCGAGAACATAGCTCCGGCGCGCTCGCCGTACGAGTGAGATCAGCCGTCACGGCCCCGCGAACGGCACCGCCTTCACCGAGTCCCACACCGCGAGCGCCGGCTTCGCGCGATAGCTCGCGTCCACGAGCCCGAGCTGCGCGAACAGCGGGAGGATCGATCCCTGCGGCACGGGGAACGACGCGAGATCGAGATCGGTGAAGGTGATCTGGAAGACGCCGGCCAGCTTGGCGGCGTCGGCGAGCTGCATCTGACGGCGGATGTAGCGCGCCTGCATCTCGGGCGACGACGTCACTCCCGTCACGGAGCCCGACGTCCAGCCACCTTCCGTCACCATCATCGGCAATGGCGCGCCACTCGTGATGCGGGAGTAGTAGTCCAGCGGGATCTGCTCGGGCGTGGTGAAGCCAGCGAGGTACGGATACGACGAGAGGCCCAATACGTCGACGAATGGAAAATCCGTGCGGTCGCGCTGGATGCCGATGAAGCTGCCGCCACCGGCACCGCCCAGCTTTCCCCACGCGACGTCGACTTGTACGGTCACCATGAGCTTCGTCGCCGACCTGGTGGAGCGAAGCTGCCGCGCCGCGTCGTTCGACATCTTCACCAGCGCATCGTACACGGCCGGCTTGGACGCGGCGCGAATGAGGTTCGTCTCGATCGCGAGCGCGAGCACGCTCGGATGGATGATGCTGTCGAACGCGGCGGCGTACTCGCGATACACGCGCTGCACGCCGAGCTCGGTGATCGACCGGCCGAGCGCGACGAGCACCTGCGACTCGGCGCCGCGATCGAGGCCGTTGGCCGGCTCGATCGTCGCGATCGTCTCCATTCCGCGCTGCTTGAACAGCTTCGCCACCTCGAGATGCTCGCGGCGAACCAGGAATGCCGCGCTCGTGTCGGCGAGCAGCGCGGCCCACGGCACGTCCACCACGCGGAGCGCCGCGTCGCCATGCTGGCTCACGAGGTCGATCGTGCGCAGCACCTCGTCGAGCGTGATGCGGGGCGGCAGAGGCGAGAAGCCCATGCGGTAGCTGCGCGTCGCTCGGCTCGACGCTTCGGGGCCGGTCGACGCGCAGCTCGACACCAGCGCCCAGGCGAGCAGCGCGCCGCGCGCGATCATCCGACCGTTCGTCCCCGAGTAGCTGCCGTGCATGCGTAGCCTCCGAGTCAGCGAGTGCGTCATGCCGCCCCTACGTGTCCGTGCGCGGCGGCGCTTCAACGACGGGGAAGTACGACGCGTCGTTCACCACCGACCCGACCGCGGCACGGTAGCGCCGCGCTTCGGTCAGCTCACCGGCGCGCGGCAGATCGTGCACGCCACGCCGATGCGCACGTCGAGGATGTTCCGTCCCCGGCCAAACGTGACGAGCTCGAACCCCACCTCGCCGCGCTCGCGGCGCAAGCGCGGTACACAGGCGCACTTCGCGTTGGTGCGCACCGGACGTCCGTCCTCGACGATCAGCGCATGCCGACCGTCGGAGCGCACGAGCTTTCCCGATGTGCCTGACGGGCCCACCACGTTTCCGCCCTCGCCAACGTCGGCCGACCACTTCGCGCCGTGCGCGTTCCAGTGCCGTCCCACGACACGCGGACCAGTGAGCTTCGCGTCCCACGCCGGATCGTCGACGTCGGGCACGGCCGGCGGCAGCGCGAGCAGCTTGGTGAGCGTGGTCTCGTAGACCGTCTCGAGCTCCGTCCAACTGCAGGTGAGCGCGGGCACGATCAGCCCTCGCACTCGGTGCGCCGAGCGGGCCGGCGTACCGAGCAGCGGAAGGATCGCCTCGGCCGCATCGCGCGCGGTGCGGGCGACGCGCGCTTCCGTCATCACCCAGTCGGACATCCCCTTCGCGGTGCCCTCGACGAACGGGCGCAGCACGCGGCTCACTTCGAGTCGCAGCTCGGCGGGGTCCGTCTCGGGGCGGTGGGGGCTCGCGGTCATCCAGAACGACTAGGCGTGGGGCGCGCGGGCAACAAGGGGTCGAGTGGCGCAGCATGCAGCGCTGCGGCAAGGGAACGGGGCTGCGACTCGAATCGCGGCGTCGTGACGCGCCTCACGCATGGCCAAGCGTTTGCGCCTTGGAATGAGCACGCCTCGCGCGGGATGTCCGCGCACCGCGTCCGCGCGTTCAACTCGAAAACGAATCATGAAGCGGTCTCATTCTGCGCTCGTCCTCCTGCTCCTGCTCGGAGCGTGCAGTCGCAACAAGCCGAAGACGTTCAGCGGGCCCGCGAGGGCGAACGGACTCGAGTGCGCGCTGCGCATCGCGACCGACTCCGGGTTCGCCCCCGAGCGCGGAGGGCTTTCCCAGGGCTTCATCTGGCTGCAGCACAACCGTCCCAACACCATCGGCGAGAAGACCAAGGAGGCCGCCGCGCGGATCGCCACGCTCGGTCAGGCGGGGGTGGACCGTTCCACGGCGGATCGCCTCTACATAGTGGGTGCTGACCGGCAGCTCCGAATCACCGCGTCCAGCCTGGACGAGAAAGGAAAGGAAGGCTCACCGACGGACGACGGCGAGCGCATCAGCAACTTCATCCTGCGGAGCTGCGCACCATAGCGTTCCTGCAGCGCTCCGGCAG
>DASYMZ010000181.1:0-35692 GCA_036008805.1 Gemmatimonadaceae bacterium | reverse complement strand
CGTGGGGCGAGCGACGAGCTCACGGCGCGCTGGCTGGCGCGCATCGCCCAGCGCGTCGCGATCGACGAGAACCGCGTCTTCCCGACCGAGGAGCTGCTCGACCACGTGCCGGTGCTCATCGCCGGCATCGCCGACTTCGTCGAGGATCCGTCGAACGCGGTGGTCGCCGACTCGACGGTGGTCGCGAAGGCCATGGAGCTCGGCGCGCTGCGCCACGCGCAGGGGTTCGACGAGTACGAGCTGCTGAAGGAGTACGAGATCTTCGGTGGCATCCTCTATTCGTTTCTCGCCTCGGCGGTCGACGACATCGACATGCCGTGCTCGCGCAGCGAGCTGATCCTCTGCGCGCACCGGTTGTATCAGGCGATCTCGCTCATCCAGCAGGCGACGACGATCCAGTTCCTCGCACTGATGAAGGATCGCATCCGCGAGCGCGAGGAGCGGCTGCGCGCGTTCAACCGCACGCTCACCCATGAGCTGCGCAACCGCATCGGCGCGACGATGGGCGCGGGCCAGCTCCTCCAGATGCCGGAGATCCCCGATACGGAGCGCGAGCGGCTCGTCGGCATCGTCGTGCGCAACATGGAGAGCATGCGGGTCGCGCTCGACAACCTGCTCGAGCTCACCCACCTCTCGGCCGACGCGAGGCAGCAGCGTCACATCGTGCTGCCCGCCGCCGCGGCCGAGGTGATTCGCCAGCTCCGTGAGCTCGCGCGCTCGCGTCGCGTCCGCGTCCGTCTCCACGAGTCGCTCCCCACCGTCGAGGTCAACGCGGCCGCGGTGGAGCTGTGCCTCATGAACTTCGTCTCCAACGCGATCAAGTACGCCGACGAATCGAAGGACGACCGGTGGGTCGAGATCATGGGACGCACGGTGCCCGCCACGGAGGGCGCACCGGCGTTCGTCGTCGTGGAGGTGCGCGACAACGGGCTCGGCGTCGCCGATTCCTATCGGGAGAGTCTGTTCCAGCGCTTCTTCCGCGCGGGAGTCGAATCGGTATCCGGGGTCGAGGGAACGGGGCTCGGCCTGAGCATCGTTCGCGAGACGGTCGAATCGCTCGGTGGCCGAGCGTGGGCCGAATTTCAGGATGGCGTGAGCGTCTTCTCCTTCTCACTCCCCGTGCGGCGCGCCGGCGATCTGACGCCCACCGACGCCGTCGCCAGCGTCCCCGAGCGGAAGCCGGCCTAGGGCGTCTCGCGCGCTCGACGCGCGATCTCCACCGCCACCCGGTCCAGCGCGTCCCGCGTGTCCACGTCGATCGGCGCCGGTCCGTCGATGTCGACCGTGGCCAGCTCGGCGCGGAGCCCATCGAGGAGCACACGCGCTCCGCGGTCTCCTTCGATGGACCGGAGTGCCGGAAACAGCGCGGCGCCGAACACCACGGGATGCCCGCGTCCATCCGAGTAGCTGGTCGCGACCGCGCTCACTCCTCCCTCGCGCCACCGCGCGATCGCGCGAGCCGCCGCGTCTCGTTCGAGCAGCGGCTGGTCGCCCAACGTGATGACGACCGCCTCCGCGTCGGGAGGGAGTGCGCACACGCCGGCCCGGATGGAGCTCGAGAGACCGCGGTGCGCTTCGCGATTGATCACGAACCGCGCGGCGAGTCCGCCCAGCGCGTCGCGAATCTCCAGCGCGGCGTCCGGGACGACGACGAACAGCTCGTCCACTTCGTCCGCGAGCGCGTCGGCCGACCAGCGCACCACCGCGCGGTCGCCGAGCCGCTCGATCAACTTGTTCGAACCGAACCGGCGTGCCGCGCCGCTGGCCAGCAACAGACCGGCGATCAACGCGTCGTCACGCCGCGTCGAGCACGTCGCGCCAGACGCGGCGGATCTCGCTCGCGCCCAGCGCGTTCGGCTCGACGAGCGAGCGGCGCCAGTACCAGCGGTCTGCCTCCGCCACGCTCGCGCCATGCCCGAGAAAGTGCGCGTGCACGTCGGCGAGCGCGGCGCCGGGCGTGCCGAAGGCGAGCGCGCGGATCCGATCGTTGAGCGTGTCGAGCACCTCGATCGGCAGCTTGCCCGCCTCCTCGAACACTCCCGGGATCTTGCCCATCCGGTCCGACGGATCGTAGACGGTGGTGAGCAGCAGCAGCGCATTCGGCCGCACGCGGCGCACCGCGTCGACGAGGAACTCGTACGCGTCGCCCACGTCGCGCGCGATCGCGTCCAACAGCGATCGGCGCGGCCGGTTCGCGAACGCGCTCAGCAGATCGTTGCCGCCGACGGTGATCGTCACGAGGGTGCGCGCCTCGCTCGGCTCGAGCTGGGTCATCTGCTCGCCGAACACGTCGCCGATCGTCGCGCCGTCGGTGCTCAGGTTCCGATGCTCGATCCCCGGATAGTACGACACGAGATCGGCGCCCTGCTCCTCGGGCCAGCGCGCGTCGTCGTTGCGGTAGAGCAGCGACGCGGCACCGAGCGGCGCGACCGCGCCGGCGTGCGTCACGCGCTCCAGCGCCACCGCCACGTCCACCTCACCCGCGTCGAGCGCGGGGTAGAGATCGATCGACATCGAGTCGCCGAGCGCGATGTACGAGGCGAAGGGGTCCACGTGAGCGCTCAGACGGTCTGCAGCACCAGGCCGCGGGTCGCGAGGATGCGGGCAACCGTCTCGCCGATCTTGTTGTTCGGCGTGCTCGCCCCTGCAGTCACACCAACGCGCACCGCCCCCGTAGCCGGCAGCCAGCCCGCGTCGGTCGCCTCGAGGTGCTTGATGCCGGCGCGCCGATAGCGGACCGTCCCCGACTCGGGATCGATCCCCGACGCGTCCTCGATGTGATACGTCGGCACCCGCTCCGCGCAGATCGCCGCGAGGGAGATCGTGTTGCTCGAGTTGAACCCGCCGATCACGATCATCGCCGTGAGCGGCTCCTCGAGCAGGGCCATCACCGCGTCCTGTCGCTCCTGCGTCGCGCTGCAGATCGTGTCGAAGGTGCGGAAGTCGGTCGCGCGCGCCGGTTCGCCGCGCGCGCGCGCGATCGACTGTCCCACTTCCTCGCCGATGGCGAGCGATTCCTTGGCGAGCATCGTCGTCTGGTTCGCGACGCCAACGCGGCGCAGGTGCACGTCCGGGTCGAACCCCGGCGACGCCGCCGTCGCGAATCTGGCGAGGAAGCGTTCGCGGTCGCCACGCCCTTCGATGTAGTCGCACACCACGCGCGCCTCGTTCATGTCCCGCACCACGAGGTAGCTGCCGCCAGGATGCTTCATCACCTGCGACGCGGTCGCGCGCGTCTCCTCGTGATAGTGCTTGCCATGGATCAGCGCGGTGAACCCATCGCGCGCGTACGCCTCGACGCGCTTCCAGACGTTGAGCACCGAGCCGCACGTCGTGTCCACCAGCACGCAGCCGATCGCTCGCAGCGCGTCGAACGCGGCGATCGTCACCCCGAACGCGGGCAGGATCACCACGTCCTCTGGCTTGATCGCTGAGAAGTCGAACACCCCCTCGGCGTCGGGCTCGAGGATCTCGATCCCCATCGCGCGAAGCTTCGCGTTCACGTGCGGGTTGTGGATGATCTCGCCGACGAGGAGCAGATGGCGGTCGGGAAACTTGCGCCGCGTCTGGTACGCGTACTCGACCGCGCGCTCGACGCCGTAGCAGAAGCCGAACTCCTTCGCCAGACGGATCGTGACGTCGTCCACTGCGAGCGTGTAGTCGTGCTCGCGAAGCGTGTCGACGACGCGTCCGTTGTAGTCCGCCGAGAGGTCACCCTGCACGTCCGCCTTCAGGCCGAAGCCCTTGCGGAAATAGGTCGTCTGCTGCTCGGGGGCCGGCATGTCGTGCAATCTAGCGTAGGGCATCCGGGGGGAGAACGCGCTCATTGGCGTCGGGTCGATGCTGATACGGATGAACGCCCCAGGGGCTCGGTGGAGGTTCCCTGAGGGACAGAGGAGTCACCCCGAGCCAAGTCGAGGGACCCGCACTTCGGCGTTGGGTGCACATCCTCGACTCGCTGCGCTCGCTCGGGCTGATGCCGCGCGTGCTCGGCTCACTGGATCGGCCGGGCCCTCCTCGCTGCACCCGTTTCAGGCTCGGCCCCGGATCGTCGTTACACGAGCAGGCTTCGCTCGACATCCCGCACCCCGCACCCGGCCCACTGTGCCCCCAGATTCGGATTTCATCGCCCTCCAGTCCGCGCTCGCCGGCGAGTACTCGCTCGACCGAGAGCTTGGACGGGGTGGGATGGGGGTCGTGTATCTCGCTCGCGAGGTGAGACTCGCGCGGCCGGTGGCGATCAAGGTGCTACCCCCGGCGCTCTCCGCCGATCCCGAGCTGCGCGCGAGCTTCCTGCGCGAAGCGCAGACGGCTGCGGCGCTCACGCATCCGAACATCGTGCCCGTCTACGGCGCCGGTGAGCGCGGCGGCTTCGTCTACATCGTGATGGCGTTCGTCGAGGGGATGACGCTCGGCGAGCGGATCCGCTCGCGTGGCCCGCTCCTCCCCGGCCAGGCGGCGCGCGTGCTGCGCGAGGTCGCGTGGGCGCTCGCCTACGCCCACGGCGCACGCATCGTTCATCGCGACGTGACGGCCGAGAACATCCTGCTCGAGCGCGGCAGCGAGCGCGCGCTCGTCACCGATTTCGGCATCGCCGGCGCGATGCAGACGAACACGCTCTCGTGGGACGGCCGAGTGATGGGGAACGCGCACTACGTGAGCCCCGAGCAGGCCGTCGGCGAGCCACTCGACGCGCGCAGCGATCTCTACTCGCTGGGCATCGCCGGCTACTATGCGCTCACGGGCCGCCTGCCGTTCGACGGAGAAACGAGTGGCGAAGTCGTGACCCAGCAGCTCAACGCGACCGCGCCGTCGATCACGAGCGTCGCGCCGTCGGTGCCGCCGCGCCTCGCGGCCGCCGTCGAACGCTGTCTGCACAAGGAGCCGATCCGCCGGTATCGCAATGCCGAGAGCTTCGCCGAGGCGATCGACCTCGCATTCGAACATGCGAAGGAGATTCCCGCGCCGCTGAGAGTGTGGCTGAGCCAGGGACAGAAGGAGCTGCCGGCGCGTCTGGCGTTCGTCGGCATCGGAGCGATGACGGGCTTGACGCTGGCGTTCTCGTTCACGCTCGGACAGATCCGCATCATCCCCTTCACGCTCTTCTTCCTCGCGCCATTTCTCCCGCTGGTCGGACTCAGCTACATCCCCAGCTACTTTCGCCTGCGCCGCGTCCTCGCGGACGGCTACCATGTCGACGACCTGCACGCCGCGATGCGCGAGCATCAGCTCGCCCGCAGCGAGGAGATCGAGTACGAGCGGCGGCAGAGCTCCACGCTGTTCAAGCGGATCATGCGCGGAGTCCTCGGAACGTCGTTCGTCGGAACCGCGTGCAGCGCCTACCTCATCTACCGCGTGAGCTCGCTCTCCAGCCTTCACTTCGGCAGTGAAGAGTGGAACGCCTTCTGGCGTCTGCAGTCGTGGGCGGTCGGTGGAATGTTCGCCTCGCTCTCCGCGATGACCGTTGCCTCCGTTGCGCTCGTCGGCGAGTACGTTCGGCTGAACCTCGCCACCCGGATCGCCTCACGCTCCATCGCATTCTGGAAGAGCAAGTGGGGCGCCCGTCTCGCCAAAGCCGCTTCGCTCTTCCTCGAGAAGGCCGAGCGGCCAGTCCTCGGCATGCCCCTCCTCACCGAGGTCGCTCTGGGCCGCGCCACGGACCATCTCTACGAGGCTCTGCCAAAGGCGGCGCGCCGTGAGCTCGCTGCCTTGCCGGAAACCGTCCGTCGCCTCGAGGGCGACGCCGGCAAGCTGCGCGACTCCATCGCCAAGCTCGACGACCAGCTCGCCATGTTCGATCGCGGCGGCGAGTCGATCGTCGACGAAGAGCGCTCGCGAGTCGCCGATGAGCTGCGCGCGACCCGCACCCTCGCCGCGCAGCGTCTGGCCACGACGGTCTCCGCTCTCGAGGGGATCCGACTCGACCTGCTCCGGCTCCAGATGGGGAGCGCCGGACTCGAGTCCGTTACCGCCTCGCTGGAAGCGGCGAAGCGTGTCGGCGACCAGATTGGTGAAGCGGTCGCGGCGCAGGAGGCTGTGGAGCAGATCCTGCGCGAGACCCCGGCGCGCGGCAACCGTGCCCTGCCAGCCGCGGACACGAAGTCCGCGTCCGACGCCAGAACCCCTCTCGACGGAACACCCGCCACCCGTGGCTGATCGCACGCCTCTCCTGCGCCCGAGACCGCTGCAGAAGGGTGATACCATCGGTGTCGTCGCCTCGTCCTACTCGCCGCGCGCGGGGTGGCTCGCGCGCGGCGTGAAAGCGCTGGAGCGCGCCGGCTACGGCGTCATCGTCGATCCGGACATCGCGACCGTGCGCCGCTACTCGCGCGCCGAGGACGAGCGCCGCGCCGCACGCTTCACCGAGATGTGGATGGATCCACGCATCTGCGCCGTCATCGCCGGCACCGGCGGCTACGGCGCGGTGCGCATGCTCCCCTATCTCGATCCCGCGCAGTTCGCCGCGCATCCGAAGTCGTTCGTTGGCTACTCGGACGTGACCGTGCTTCACATCTGGCTCGAGCGGCTTGCCGGGTTGCGCGCCTTTCACGGACCGACGGTCGACGACCTCATCCCGAGCGCACGCGACGCGACGACGGCGTCCATGCTCCTGGCACTCACCACGCCGCGACCGACCGGCCGCATGGGCCGCGACATCGCCCGCGCCGTGAAGCCGGGCCGCGCCGTCGGGCGGCTCGTCGGCGGGAACCTCGCGCTCGTGCAGCAGACCATCGGCACACCGTACGAGATCGACACCACCGACGCGATCCTCTTCCTCGAGGAGGTTCGCGACCCGATGTCGTTCGTCGACGAGCGCCTCGTGCAGCTTCGCGCGGCCGGCCTGCTCGCCAAGGTGCAGGGCATCGTGTTCGGGCACCTTCGCCTCGACCGGTCCGAGGAAGACGAGTTCGAGGACTTCGTGCTCGATCTCGTCGCCGATCTCGGCGTTCCCGTGCTGATGGACTTTCCAGCCGGACACGACAGTCCTAACTTGACGCTGCCCCTCGGTACCGAGGTCGAGCTCGTTGTTGAAGAGACGACTGGCTGGATCGTGTACCGGGAAGACGCGCTCGCGCAGGCCGTCCCGGATCCTACCTCCTCCCCCGCGTCGTGACTCCTTCCGCGCCCTCACCCGATCGCGGCCAGTTCGACCTGATCGTCATTGGGGCCGGTCCAGCGGGCGAGAAGGGCGCCGCACAGGCGGCCTACTTCGGCAAGCGAGTCTGCATCGTCGAGCGTGCGCCGAAGCCCGGTGGCGCCGCGGTGAACACGGGGGCGATCCCCTCCAAGACGCTGCGCGAGACGGCGCTGTACTTCGCCGGATTTCGTCAGCGCGGACTGTACGGCGTCGACCTGCGCGTGAAGCCCGACATCACGATCGGCGACTTCATGCAGCGCGAGCGCTCCGTGATCGAGACCGAGTGGGAGCGGATCGACGAGAATCTCGACCGCCACCACATCGCCACCGTGCAGGGGGCCGCGCACTTCGTCGACGCGCGCACGATCGAAGTGGTGCGCTACGGGCAGGAGCCGAAGCATCTCACCGCCGACGTCTTTCTCGTCTCCACGGGCGCGCGTCCGAAGCCGCCGCACGGTTTCACCCTGCATGACGACGTCATCGTGGACAGCGACACGCTGCTCACGATCCAGAAGATCCCGAGCTCGATGATCGTCGTCGGCGGCGGCGTCATCGGCTGCGAGTACGCGTGCATGTTCGCCGCGCTCGGCGTTCGCGTCACGCTGATCAACGAGCGCGGGCGATTGCTCTCGCATCTCGATCCCGACGTAAGCGACGTGCTCCGCCAATCGATGACGGCGCGGCTCAACGTCACCGTCTACGGGAACGCCGAGATCCGTGACGTGGAGGTGGACGGCAAGCGCGCGCAGGTCACGCTCTCCGAGGGCACCCACATCGCCGCCGACCTCGTGCTCGTCGCGAGTGGCAGATGTGGGAACAGCGCCGGTCTCGGTCTCGAGAAGCTCGGCGTCCGCACCAACGCGCAGTCGTTCGTGCAGGTGGACGCGAACTACCGCACCGCCGTGCCGCATATCTACGCGGCGGGTGATGTGATCGGCTTCCCTGCGCTGGCCTCCGCGGCGATGGAGCAGGCCCGCGTCGCGGTCTGTCACGCCTTCGACCTGCGGTACAAGCGCGCCGTCTCGAGCGTTCTCCCCTACGGCGTCTGGACCGTGCCCGAGATCGCGACGGTGGGCGAGAGCGAGGAGTCGCTGCTCGCGCGCGGAGTCGCGTACGAGACCGGACGCGCGAGCTTCCGCTACAACGCGCGCGGCCAGATCCTTGGCGACCTGGACGGGTTCGTGAAGCTGCTGTTCGAGCCCGCGACGCAGCGCGTGCTCGGCGTGACGATCGTCGGCGAGGGCGCGTGTGAGCTCATCCACGTGGGGATGACCGTGATCGCGCTCGAGGGTACGCTCGACTTCTTCATCCAGGCGGCGTTCGGATTTCCGTCGCTCAGCGATGCGTACAAGTACGCCGCGTACGATGGTCTTCAGCAGCTCCAGCGGCGACACGCCCGGATGCCAGGGCTGCCGTCGGTCGCCACCTCGGCGACCGACGGCTGAAGCGCGCGACTCAGCGCTTCTTCTGCTGATCGCCCTGGTTGCTGCCGTTGGCACCGAGGGATATGCTAGGGCCGAATGCCACCCTCGCTCGAGCTCTCGCCCTCGTCTTTCAGCGACGCGCACCGGCGCGAACGTCCCTCGTTCGCGTTCGTCGCCGAGCGGCTCTGGCTCGACTTCGTGAACACCGACACCGGCGTGCGCGGAGCCGATGCGCTGCACGACTTCGATCGATTCGTCCTCTGGCTCGAAGCGGCGCACGTGCTCGACGCGGAGCGGAGCGCCTCGATGCGCCGCCGTTCGCAGCAGCAACCGGCCGGAGCGCTCGCGGTGCTCGGCGACGCGCGTCGTGTGCGCGGCGTGCTGCGCGCCCTCGCCGAGCGCGGTGCCGCCGTCGGCGACGTCCAGCTCGCGGCGCTCGGCGAGATCAACCGCGTGCTCGGCCGCAGCGCTGGCACCCGCCGCGTGGAGCTCCGCTCCGACGGGACCTACGCTCGCGCCTTCGTTCCCGTCGGTGACGCGTTTGCCGGGTTGCTCATCCCCGTCGTCGAGAGCGCGGCCGACGCGCTGATCCTCGATCAGCTCGCGCGCGTGCGACGCTGCGCGGATCCGCGCTGCGGGCGCGTCTTTCAGGACGAGACGAAGAACGGCCGCCGTCGCTGGTGCGACATGGCCACCTGCGGCAACCGCGCGAAGGCCGCGCGGCACCGCATGAAGCTGCACACCTGAGCTGCGATCGCGCGCGGCGCGTGAGAGCGCCGCGCGATGCTACCGCGATGCGGAGTTACGACGCCAGCGCGAACGCCTTCACGTAGCCCATCGTCTCGGCATAGTCGCGCAGCTTGCGCTGCAGTAGCCGCCGGCCGCGGAACAGTCGGGACTTGACCGTCCCTTCCGGGATGCCGAGGATCTGCGCGATCTCCGCGTAGCGCAACTCCTGGATGTCGCTGAGCACGACCGCCGTGCGGTACTCGTCGGGCAATGAGTCGATCGCCCGCACGATCTCGTCGTCGAGGAAGGAGTCGTAGAACCGTCCCTCCGGATCCGCCTCGCCGATCGCGTCGCGCGTCGACCACCCTGGCTCGCCATCAGCGTCCGCCACCTCGCGCGCGTCGATGCGCCGCTTCCGGCTGACGAACAGGTGGTAGAGAATCGTGAACAGCCAGGCACGGATGTTCGTGCCCAGACGGTACTGCTCCCGCCGCTCGAATGCGCGCAGCACGGTGTCCGACACGAGATCCTCCGCGTCGTCGCGCGCGCGCGCGAGCTTGAGCGCGAAGCCGTACAGCGCATCCAGATGCACGAGCGCTTCCCGCTCGAAGTGTGCGCGAGGAGTGCCCTCACCGCCGTTCGATTGCGTCATCGTTCTCCCCCTCCCCTCCCTCACCCCACCAAGGCGCGCTCGAGGCCCCGTGCCTCGCCGTCGCGCAGATGCGTTCCGATGAATCGCTTCAGGTCCTCGCCGATCCCTTCCATCACCGTCACGTCGCGCCTGACGCGCGTCATGAGCATGCCACCCTCGAGCGAGGCGATGACGAATCGCGCGAGGCGCGCCGCGTCGACCCCCTCGCGTAGTCGCGGGCGCAGCTCCTCGAGCAGCGCCTCCAACTGTCGCGCCCACTGCTCGAACACCACGTCCAGACGCTGACGAAACCCCTCGTGCGCGTCCGCCAGCTCGCCCGCGAGGTTGCCGAATGGCGAGCCGTAGCTCGATCCCCGCTCGTGCTGGAGCGCCACCAGCGTGTCGATGAACAGCGCGAGCCGGTCGATCGGCTCGATCATCGGCTCGCCGAGGATCGCGAGCCCTCGTTCGGTGAATCGCTCGAACTGCCGGTCGAGCACCGCGAAGCCGAGCGCCTCTTTCGACCGGAAGTAGTGGTAGAAGTGGCTCTTCCCGCTCAGCCCGGTCGCCTCGATGAGGTCCTCGACCGAGGTATGGGTGAATCCCCGCTCGTTGATGATCCGTGCGGCGGCATCGAGGATGGCGTTGCGGCGAGTGCTCACGAGGCAAAACTAGGACCGATCGGTCCTAGTGTCAAGCCGCGGGCTGTATCCTGTTGAATGCATTAACTTTCCGCTCATGCAGCCGGCCCCGTGGACACGCGTCAGCGTACGACGCACCCATCTCGAGCTCCGATCCGCTGCCGAGCTCCGGCCCGCTCGCACCCCCGATGAGGTGCCGCGGCTGATTCTCCGCCGCCCGATCTCGCCGGCCGAATACCTCGCGCTGTACTCGCTGGTGGGCGACCGGTGGCTCTGGCGCGACCGTCTCGTGTGGAGCGACGCGGAGCTCGAGCGCTACTTGTCCTCGCCCGAGGTCTACGTGTGGACCCCGATCGTCGGCGGGAGCGACGCCGGCTACTTCGAGCTGAAACAGCACACCGACCGCTCGGTGGAGCTCATGTACTTCGGTCTCGCCCCCGCGTTCATCGGCAAGGGACTCGGCGGATGGCTGCTCACCCGCGCCGTCGAGCAGGCGTTCGCGCTGGGGGCGAGCAAGCTGGTTCTCAACACCTGCACCCTCGACGCCCCGCAGGCGCTGCCCAACTACCTCGCGCGCGGATTTCGAATCGTGAGCGAGGACCAGTATCTGCTCGACGTGCCGGATCGGGCGAGGGAGCCGGTGCTGCCGGGAGCGCCGATTCAGCTCTTCAGTCGCGGCTGACAGGCACTCGGGGGTGATCAGCGCCGCGAACGCCCTCGCCCGCCCGGTCCACGCCCGCCGCCCCGCCGAGGGCCGCCCCGCCCGCCGCCTGACTCCCGTGGGCGATCTCCACTCTCGGTCGGCCGTCCGTCGTCGCCCTGACGACCCTCCCGCTCGCTCTTCCCCGGCCGCTGTGAGCGATTCCGCTCGCGCAGCCCGCGCTTCGGCTCGTGCGACACCGGATCGCGACGCTTCCCGCGCGCCGCGTCGCGCTGCTCGTCACGCTTCCGGTTGAAGCGCGCGACTTCCTCGTCCGTCCACGGCGCGTCGAGCAGCGTCTGCAGCTCCTCGAGCGTGCGCGCGCGCACCGAGCCGCGCTGGCCGCGCGCGACGACGAACCGCACCGGCCGGTCGAGCGCTGGCACTTCGCCCTCCGTCAGTGAGCGCGCGATCTTTTCCGGCAAGCGGAGTCGAGCCACGCCGCGCATCCCACCGTCGGTCTCTTCGACGTCGTAGTCGATCTCCACTTCACGGTCGCGCACCGTGGTGCGCGCCGGCAGGTCGTCGTACTTCGCGCGCGCCGCTCGCGGTGAGAGCTCCTCGAGATCCTTCGCGAGATCGAGATCGGCGCTCTTGAAATCCGTGAGCGAGTGGATGCTCGCCAACTTCCTGAGATACAGCGCCGCGAGATCCGCCTGATTCATGCGAGGCAACGCGCCGCCCGAGCGGCGCCACGCTTCGCGCACCGCGTCGATGCGCGGCAGGTTGTCCTTCACCGCCCAGTGCCTCGCTTCGCCTCGCGCGAGCGCGTCGGCCAGCACCTTTCGCGCTTCGTCCTCTCGACCTGGCGGAAAGTCATCGACCGCCTCGATCTCTCGTTCCAGCTCGAAGCCGAAGTAGTCTACGCGCCGCTTCAGCACGAGCGGCGCCTTGCGGCGCTCGCCGTCGTACTCGAGCGTCGCCTCGTCGCCCGTCGCGAAGCGGCGCAGCACGTCCATCGGAATCTGCGTCCCTTCGATCGACGCGCGCGGCCGGCCGAACTTGTCGGCGAAGTAGCGCAGCTCGCCGGCGATCGCGCCCCAGCTTCCGCACACGCTCGTCTTCGACACGCGCGCTTCCTCGCCCCACGCGGTCTGTTCGTCGATCACGAGATCGAACGGCATGTACTCGGCGAGCAGCAGCGCGAACTGGCGGCGCGTCCCCTCGTGCGCCATGGAGAGCTGCGCCGGCAGCCGCATGTTCAGACCGCGATACACGCTCGCCATCCCCAGCGCCGCGTCCTCGATCGACTTCACCAGCACGCCGCGCCGCTCGGCCCATTCGGTGATCTCGTCTTCGTGGAAGAGATGCCGCTCCAGGCCATACACTTCGCCGATGTAGCCGGCCACCTTGAACGCTTCCGCGTAGACGTTGTACGCGGTGAGGTGATCGCTGCCCGGCACGATCAGCCCGTCGAGATCGCGCTCCTCGCGCGTCATCCGGTGCAGCGACTCCACGCCGCTCATCACGGCGAGATACGGCACCATCGCGTCGTCGGCGTTGACGAGCAGCTCGGCCCACTCGCGCTCCACCGGCATCGCCTCGACGGCCCTGCCGTAGCGCGTGAGCTTTCCCTTCTCGATGATCCCGCGCCCTTCGAGGAACGCGATCGCGCGCCGGTACGACACCTTGTCGAGCGGCACGGGGAGCTCGAGCTCGTCGGCGGCGACACCGAGGTCCGCACAGGTGATCGCGACGCGCTCGGAGTCGCCGGCGAGCTGGAACTCGGGCGCGGTCGGCTTGAGCGTGAAGAAGTCGATGTCGCGATCGCTGAGGATGAACACGCGCCCCCCTGCGACGCGGCCATGCACGCGCCCCGCCATCTGCAGGATCTCGTTCGCGCCCAGATGCAGCTTGGTGAGCACGTTCTTGCCGCGCTCGACGATCGACGTGAAGCGCACGTCGTCGATCACGACGGTGTCGAGCCCGTGCACGTTGAGCGCGCTCTGGCCCGCGGCAGTCATCGCGAGGAAGTACGGCTTCTGCTCGCCCCCCTCGAGGAAGGGACGCAGCACGCGAATCGGCTCGCCGCCGTGATAGAACGCCGTGTTCACCCGCGGCGCGCGCTCGCGCACGTGCTCCGCCGCCTGCTCCACACCCTTGCGCGTCGGCACGAACAGCGCGACGCCGCGCTTCTCCTTGTAGACGCGCTGCAGGAACTTGTCGTCGAGGAACTCGCCCGGCTCCTTGTCGATCACCTCGACCTTTGCCGCCTTGTCCGGATCGAAGGCGTACACCTGCAGCACGTCGGCGCTGTTCAGGTAGTCGCGGTAGAACGACGGATCCACGGTCGCGGACAGCCAGATGAAGCGGCAGCCGACCCGCTTGCCGAGCGCGAGGCAGAGCTCGAGCTCGGCCGACGTCTGGTGGATCTCGTCGATGATGAGCGTGTCCTGCGGCAGGATGTCGCCATCCTGGAACCAGCGCCGCGCGATGCCGGTCGTGACGATGACGATGTTCCAGCTCGGCGTCTCCGGCGTCGCCTCTCGCTCGCGGTTGATCACGCCGACGCGGAGATCCGTCGTGCCCAGCAGCTCCTCCGCGATCGGCCGGATCGCGAGCGTCTTCCCCGATCCGGTGCCCGCGACGATGCCGAATCCGCGGCGCGCGCGCGCGAGCTCGCGCACCCGGCCACCAAAGTGCTTCTCGAGATACGTCTCGATGTGCAGCCCCACCGCGAGCTCGATCGTCTCGCAGGCGGCGCGCGTCGGAGCGATCACGATCACGCGCCCCGTGGGCGGCTCGGCTCCGACGAATGCTTCGTGGTCGGGCGGGAGATACTGGTCTCTTACGTCGCGCATGCGCCCTCGCTCGGCGAGAAACGTGCGCGGCCGGCGGAGGTGCTACGGCTTCTTCCGATCGTCGCCGAACTTCTTGAGGAATGGGAGATCTTTCTTCTCTCCCTTGTCCGCCCCGTCCTTGTAGTCGTCACCGAAGATCACCTTTCCGTTTGGCGGACGGTTGCGCACGGCGGTCGGACAGTCCGTCGACGCGGGCTGCTGCTTGGGCGGCACCTTGTCGAGCCAGATGCGGCACATGCCCGGCGGTGGACGATACGCCTTGGGCACCTCGTCCTCCCCCTTCCCGCCCTGCTGGGCGTGCGCTGTCCCGGCCAGGGCGGCCGAGCAGACGAGCGTGAGGATGGGAAAGACGTTTCGCAGCTTCATCGGAGTCTCCAGTACCGCGCGAGCATCGGGCGGCACCGTACGGAAAGGCAGAAGAGGGGCCAGCTTTCGTGCAGTCGACCAGCGACTGTCAAACGCAGGCAGGAGTAACGGTTACCAGGTCGAGGCCGGCTCGGCGGTGAGCCGCTGTGCGAGCCAGCCGTCCCGCGATGCGGACAGCAGCGTCCACATTCTGGTAAGTCGGTCCCGACCTTTCGCCACTCAGTACCCTCAGTCGCCGAAGCTGATCCCTGTCGCGCGTGCCGTCATGACGACGTCGTGCTGCGGATTCACCCGCTTCGTCTCGCCGAGCACTTCCTCGATCGGGATCGTGACGATGTGCGGGGACTGCAGCGCGACCATCTGCCCCCACTTCTCGTCCGCGATCGCCCGGACCGCCGCCCCGCCGAAACGGGTGGCGAGCAGCCGGTCGTAGCCGGTCGGCACGCCGCCTCGCTGCAAGTGTCCGAGCACCAGCGAGCGCGTCTCCTTGCCCGTGATCATCTGGATCTCACGCGCGATGGCGTCGGCGACGCCGCCGATCCGGCGCGCCTGGCCCGGCATCGATTCACCGAGCGTGTGCGAGTGCCCGCCCCGCGGGAAGGCGCCCTCGGCCACGACCACGATCGAGAAGAGACGGCCGACCGAATCGCGATACCGGATCTTCTCGCAGACCTTGCCGATGTCGTACGGGATCTCCGGAATGAGGATGACGTCGGCACTGCCGGCCAGGCCGGAGTGCAGCGCGATGAAGCCCGCGTCGCGCCCCATCACCTCCATCACCATCACGCGATCGTGACTCTCCGCCGTGGTGTGCAACCGATCGATCGCCTCGAGCGCCGTGTTCACCGCGGTGTCGAAGCCGAACGTCGTCACGGTGCCGCTGACGTCGTTGTCGATGGTCTTGGGCACGCACACGACCTTCATCCCCTTGTTGCAGAGCTGGCGCGCGATGTCGAGCGAGCCGTCGCCACCGATGGAGATCAGCGCGTCGATGCCGAGCTTGCGCGCGTTCTCGATCAGCTCGTCCGAGCGATCCTCCTCGATGTAGCTGCCGTCGGGCTGCCTGCGCGGGTAGTGAAAGGGATGCCCCCGATTCGTGGACCGGAGGATGGTTCCGCCCAGATGCCCGATGCCGCGCACCTCGTTCTTGGTGAGCGGGATGACCTCGTCCTCGCCCATGAGGCCGGCGAACCCGCGCTTGATGCCGAGGACGTCCCACCCTCGGTTGATCGCGGAGAGTGCGGCGGCCCGGATGACCGCGTTGAGGCCGGGGGCGTCGCCGCCGCCGGTGGAGATCGCTATGCGCATCTGTGGGGTGATGATGCTGGGGTACGTGAGGTTCGACGTGCCACGGGCCAACGCGTCCAGACGACGCATCGGCCCGGATCAGGGACTGTGAGACCTGCGTTCAGCGGGCGTCGCGCAACAAGCGAACGACCTCGCCCTGCTCCGCGTGTCTGCCGAGCTTCGACTTCTGGAAGAGGGGAGTGCCGTCCAGTGCGACTTCGAATCGTCCGCCCGAGCTTGGGAGGAGTTGCACGTCGGCATTGGGGAAGTGCTCTGCGATCTCGGCCGCCAACCTGGTGGCCCGGGGCTCGTAGCTTCAAACGGTGCAGTACTCGATCGTGATCTTCATTCGCCGGCTGAAAGTCTGGTCCGTTGGTGCGGTTTCAATATAGCGCGAACGGCGACCCGGTGCGCGACAACCGGCGACCGGCTCCCGATTGTCAGCCCGCGTGGCCAATTGGACCTCGACCAGCTTGGACCTCTACGAGCGGCGACTCGGGGCCTGCAGGCTCGCGAGCCAGCCGCTGCCTCGCCCCGCGCCGACCGGGGGGTTCACTGGCCTTCCACGCGCGCAGTCGCCATCGTTCGGGTTGCCAATGCACCATCGTCCGCCAAACGGTGGCCGCTGGACCGTACCCGACCGAGGAAACTCCGATGCGCCGGTTCACCGCTCCTCTCATCGCGGCGCTCGCCGCGTTCGCGATCCCCGCGACTGCCGACGCGCAGATCGCTGCGCCGGCCCCCGCTACCGCGCCCGTGGGCCCCGAGGTCGGCCAGGTGGCCCCCGAGTTCACGGCGGCGTGGGCCGATGGAACGGGTCCCCGCGCCACCCCCGTCGCGTTGAGCGCGCTGCGCGGCAAGGTGGTCGTCGTCGCGTTCTACCCGAAGGACCGCACGAGCGGCTGCACGGCGGAGCTCTCGAAGTTCCGCGACGAGTACGACAGGCTGTTCGGCAAGGACGTCGTCGTCCTCCCGGTGTCGGCCGACAGCATCCCGAGCCACGTCTCCTGGGCGTCGGAGATGAAGTTCCCCTTCGCGCTCGTCTCGGATCCGTCACTGACGGTTGCCGAGGCGTACGGCTCGCGCGGGGCTGGCCGGCCGTCCGCGAACCGCACCGTGTTCGTCATCGGCAAGGACGGCAAGGTCGCGTACCGTGAGATGAAGTTCAACGCGCTGAACGAGGAGGCCTATACGGCGCTCGCGTCCGCGGTCACGAAGGCGCGCTGAGCACTCCGCGCGCAGTGGGCGCTTCCGCGCGCTCCTTCGTGATGACCCGAGGGCGATGGCGAACTGCCGTCGCCCTCGTCGCATGCCTGGCGACCCTCGCGATCATCGCGACCTATCCGGTGTTCAGCCAGACGTGGGACGAGCCAGCGACGCTCGCCGCGGGAATGGAGTGGCTGAGCACGGGCGCATATCACTACGAGGCGCATCATCCACCGCTCGCGCGGGTCGCGTCGGCGATCGGGCCGTATCTGCGGGGCGCGCGCAGCACCGGCAACCGCTCGATGTACGACGAGGGACGCACTCTCCTCGGCGAGGGCGCGCACTATCGCCGCACGCTGTTCCTCGCGCGGCTGGGCATGCTCCCGTTCTTCTGGCTGCTGCTCGCCGTGAGCGCGGTCTGGGGCGCTCGCATCGCTGGACCCGCGGGCGGCGCGGCGGCGGCGCTGCTCGTCGCCGCGAACCCGAACGTGCTCGCGCACGCCGCGGTCGCCGGCACCGACCTCGCGCCGGCGGCGTTCGTCGCCGCCGGCCTGTACGCGTGGATGCGCTGGAGAGAATCGCCGTCACGCGCACGCGTGCTGCTCTTCGGGCTCGCGGTCGGTCTCGCCGCGGTGACGAAGTTCTCCGCGATCGCCTTCCTCGGCCTCGCCATCGCGCTCGGCGAGCTCGCGAGATTCATCATGCTGCGGCGCGAGTCGGCCACGCCGCGCGAGCTGCTGCCCTCGTGGAGCGACGTGGCGCTCGGCGCGCTCGCGGCGGCGCTCGCGGTGTGGGCGACGTATCGCTTTCACGTTGCGCCCCTCGCGCCTGGCGGCCCGCCCGTCCCCGCGCCCGAGCTGTTTCGCGGCATCGCCGCGTTCGCGACGCACGGCAACGGCGGACATCCGGCCTTCCTGCTCGGCGAAGTGCGGCTGACGGGTTGGTGGTACTACTACTTCGTCGTCCTCGCGGTGAAGACGCCGCTCCCGCTGCTCGCGCTCGCGGTCGTGGGCGCGGTGCACGCCGTGCGCGCTCGGAGCACCGAAGGCTGGACCGCGCTCGTTCCCTTGGTCGGAGTGATCGGCGTGCTCGTGCCGTCGCTCCTGTCGCACGTCGATCTCGGCGTGCGGATCGTCCTCGCGGTGTATCCCTTCCTCGCCCTGTTGGGCGCACGCGGCGCCGTCGCGGCGTGGAACGCCGCCAGCTCTGCGGGGCGAGTCGCGGTGAGGCGCACCGCCGTCACGGCGCTGCTCCTCGCGAGCGTGGCGATCCCGCTGCGCACCTGGCCCGACTATCTCGCATACTTCAATCCGGTCGCCGGCGCGCACCCCGAACGCATCCTCGTCGACAGCAACCTCGATTGGGGGCAGGATCTCTATCGGCTCGCCGACACGGTGCGCGCGCGAGGGATCGACTCGATTCGCGTGCACTACTTCGGATCGGCGAATCTGTCGGCAGTCGGACTGACGAACGCGCGCCGTCTCGATCGCGACGAGCGCACCACCGGCTGGGTCGCCGCGAGCGAGACCTTCCTCGCGGGCGTGTGGTCCGACACGTCACTGCGATGGCTCGCGCGGCAGACTCCAGTGGCGCGGATCGGACCGTCGATGCGGCTCTATCACATCGAGCCTTCCGCGCGCTAGCGTCTCGTCAGCTCGGCGTCGTACTCCCACTACGCCCGCGAGCCCGGTCAGCCATCGCGCAGAATTCACCCGTCGCGCGCGCGATCGATGCCTGGCCCGCGTCACGCTCGCGTAACGTGCGCCCATGCGCCGTCAACGCACCGGACTGACACTCGTAGAGCTCTGTCTCGTCATCACGATCATCGGCCTCTCCACGCTGATCGCGACACGGCAGCTCGTGCTCTACCTCGACCGGTCCGCCGCCCGCGCCGCCGTCGCCGAAGCGGCCACCGTCGTCGTGCGCGCACGAGACGAAGCGGTGGCGCAGCATGCCATGGTGAGCGTTTGGTTCGACACCGTCACCGCGGCGCTCGAGCTGCGCACGCGCGGCACCCCGATCTCACGAGCCGCCCTCGGCCACGCACATGGCGTCACCCTCTCGGCCAACCGCGATTCGCTCGCCTTCGACGTGCGCGGGCTCGGATACGGCGCGGCCAATCTCACCATGGTCGCGCGCCGAGGCAGCGCCGCGGAGACGCTCGTCGTGTCGCGGCTTGGGCGCGTGCGATGGTGACGCGCGCCCGCGGTGCCGGAGACTCAGTCCGCCGCGACGGTGCCGAAGTCGTATCCCGGCACCGAGATGCGCGGGATCGGCTGCCCGATCACGCGCTCGATGGTGCGCACCATCGCGATCTCGTCCGGTGCCATGAACGTGTACGCATCGCCTTCCTTCGCGGCGCGGCCCGTTCGGCCGATGCGGTGCACGTAGTCTTCCGCCTGCTGCGGCACGTCGTAGTTGATCACGTGCGTGATGCCCGTGATGTCCAACCCGCGCTGCGCGATGTCGGTCGCCACCAGCACGCTGATCTTGCCGTCCTTGAAGTCCTGCAGCGCACGCGTGCGCTGGGCCTGCGTCTTGTCGGCGTGCATCGCCGTCGCACTCACGCCCGCCTTCTCCAGGTCGCGCACGATCCGATCCGCACCATGCTTCGTGCGCGAGAAGATCAGCACCGACTCGTGAATCTTGCCCGTGAGCAGCTGTACGAGCAGCGCGTTCTTCTTCTCGCGAGGCACGGGATACACCGCGTGCGTCACCGTGCTCGCCGCGGCGGAGCGGACACCGACCTGCACCACCACCGGCTTGCGCAGGTACTTGCGGGCGAGCGCTTCCACTTCGGGCGGCATCGTCGCGCTGAACAGCAGTGTTTGCCGGTATTTCGGGATCTCGTCCACGATCCGGTTGATCTGCGGCGCGAAGCCCATGTCGAGCATCCGGTCGGCCTCGTCCAACACGAGCACCTCGAGATCGTCGAACACCACGTTCTGGCGCTCCAGATGGTCGATCAATCGGCCCGGCGTCGCCACGACCACGTCGACCCCCGAGCGCAGCTTCTTCTCCTGCGGGTCGAGCGGCACTCCGCCGTACACCGCGACGACCGCGATGTCGGCATGCTTGGCGTATTTGCGAAAGCTCTCCTCGACCTGCACGCACAGCTCGCGGGTCGGCGTCAGGATCAGTGCGCGCGTGCGGCGCGGCCCTCCGATCAACCGGTCGATGATCGGCAGCGTGAAGGCCGCCGTCTTTCCGGTGCCGGTCTGGGCGAGCCCCATCAGATCTCGGCCCACGCGCGCGAGCGGAATCGCGTCGCGCTGGATCGGCGTCGGCGTCGTGTAGCCCGCTTCTCGAATCGCCTCGAGGATGCTCGGATGAAGATCGAGGTCGTCGAAGCCCGGTACGGGGGCGGATGTCTCCTCGATCGTGGACGGCGCCTTCGGTTGCTTGATCTTGGTCATGCGTCCTGATGCTCGCGTCGGGGCAGCGTTCCCGGGTCTTCCCCGGGACCGACGCATGCACCGGACTCGCGCGGCGCGTGCCGCGATTCCGACCGGTGCGGGTTGACGAAGGATGCGGCGACGAGCGTGCGCGCCGCGCACAGAGTGTGTCGTTCGGCCCATCGCCGAACGGTCGTGAGGGGTTCCGCGGCCGCACGCGCCATCTGCGCGTGCCCCTCACCGCCGGCCGGCGACACCTGGCGCACGAACTGGCGCCGAGCAGCTCCGACCTGGTCTTCGAATCTTCGATCCGTGGAAAGGTACTCGCGCCATGAAGCACCGTCCACCTGTCGCTCACCCACCACCGATCACCCACCGATCGCCGATCACCGCCGAATGAACTCGAGCACCGCGGGGATGATCTCGTCCGGCCGCTCCTCGTTCACCGAATGCCCACCGCCCACACTCGTATACACCTCGAGCGGAGCGCCTGCGGAGCGCAGCTCCGCCACGTAGGGCCGCGCGTCGCGCACGAGCCGATCCCGCGTCCCGAGCACGACGAGCACTGGCACCGTCGGAGGCCTGAGCGTCATCAGACGTGCGGCCAGGTCACGCGCCGGCGCACGTCGCCAGGTGAACTCGTGCACGAGTCGGCGCATCGCGCTCGCGTAGCCGGGAAACTGCGTCGGCGCCCAGTACTGATCGACGTCGGCGTCGCTGATCAGCGACGGATCTCCATACACGCGCCGGTGCGCGCGCGCGACGATCCATCGCGGCACGATTCGCTCGAGGACTGGCTCCATCACCAGCGGGCTCGCCCGGCGGGCGAGCGGGACGATGTGCACGTTCCCGAAGCTCGCCGGGTTCACGAGGATCAGCCGGCCCAGCGAGATCTCCTTTCGCAGCGCCAGCTCCAGCGTGATCGCTCCGCCCATGGATTGACCCACGATGTGTGGCGCATCGAGCCGTTCGATCTCGGCGACTTCGCGCACCGCGGCGACCATGCGCTCCACCGTGTACCGCCCGGTGTCCGTCGGCTTGTCGGAGAGTCCGTGGCCAGGAAGATCCAGTGCGATCGTCCGAAAGCCGGAGGCGGCGAGCGGCGCGAACCACGCTCGCCACATGTACAGCGACGCGGCCCACCCGTGCACCAGCAGGATCGCCGGTGCGCTCGGCTCTCCCGATTCGGCCACCCGAATCCCAGTGCCGTCGGCGAGCTGGACTCGTCGCACGCGAATGTCCGGCATGTCGGCCGGGAAGATCTCGTCGACGCCGATCCGTCCGCGCGTCCGCGGCCGATTGCCGCGCTCCCGCCTGCTCAGACGATCTCGATGGGGCGCCCGGCGATTCGCGCGATCAGCCCGAGACGGAAGGTGAAGTCACTCCACCGCGCCTCGCCCTCGAGCACCGGCTCCAGGGGATAGATCGGCCACGCGTACTGGCTGCTGCTGCGCGGCACCGCTTCCATCCCCTTGTGCGG
Organism: Gemmatimonadaceae bacterium; assembly: GCA_036008805.1. GTDB lineage: Bacteria > Gemmatimonadota > Gemmatimonadetes > Gemmatimonadales > Gemmatimonadaceae > AG11. Next base: position 13,894 of record DASYMZ010000181.1, on the reverse strand, counting down.
ATGCCACACGCCTTCGCGGTCGCGGTCCTCCAGGAAGCGCTCGAACAGCTTGCACCAGTTCTCGTTGCGGCGCAGGAAGCCAAGGCGCGCCATCAGCTCGAGCCAGAACAGCGCGAACGCCACGTCGGCGTCGGCGGCGTTGCGGTGCGGCAGAAGATCGCCGAGCACGAGATGTGGCACCGGGACCGGCTTGCCGGCGACGAGCTGGACGGCCTCCTGGCGCGGATGAGGCTGCGCGAGATGCGTGTAGAGCGCGTCCATCTCCCGGTGATGCTCCGCACGGAAGAGTGGCATGTACGCGAGCATCATCACGGCATGAAACGACGGCGGTGCCGCTTCGGCGGCGAGCATGTGCTGGTTGCCCTGCCGGATGAACGGCTTCTGCGCGAGCGGCGACCGAAGATAGTCCGCCATGCGGTTGAGAATGCGTCGCGCGGCGCCGCGCAAACGCGGATCGCCCTCGTAGCCGGCCTGCGCGAGCACGGCCGCAGCCGCCTCGCGCAGCGCCATGCGTCCACGCTTGATCTCGTCCTCGTCCGTCAGCTTCCGATCACCGAGCTCGTACAGATACGACGGATCATCATCCTCGGCGAGCAACCGGAACAACGCACGCCTCGCGTGCACGAGCGGCGGCGTGTCCTTGTTCCAACCCAGCTCGAGCAGATGCCGCACCGCCGGGATCGTTCCGACGCCCTGCAGATGCTTGGCGTCGGCGGGAGGGATCGTGAACATCCCTCCGTCCCAGGTCCCATCCGCGCCCTGCTGCATAGCCAACAGCAATGCGGCACGATGCGTAAAGGGAAGATTGGAGACCTGTTGTGCTTCGGTCGCGGTCAGGCGTGCGACTTCCGTGAGAGCCCGGAACTGGATCGGCGGCGCCGCGTGGCGCAGCAACCAATCGAGCGGAAACTTCACCGGGGTCGTCGGCGCGAAGGGAACCGGCGCTGCGGCTGGGGCCGCCGGAGTCTGCGCTGGAGCGCCGGACGTGGGGGGCGTGGGGGGCGTGGGAATCGACGGCAGTGTCACAGTGGCTCGCAGTGCTAGCGGTCAGACCAGACGACGCATGGCGACGCCGGACGGAACGCCCCGGCGAAAGGCGGGTAAGTATGGCGAATTCACCCTGGTTCGCTAGAGGGGAGTACGTAAGTGGCGTCCAACTATGGCGTTACGATTCGGCACGTCCAACCATCAAACGAGGGACTGGTCCATGAAGGCATTTCGTATCGCGGCGCTCGGCGTCGCTCTCCTCGCCGGTAGCTCGGCTATCGCCGGTGCTCAGGCCGGCGCGCCTGGCACCCAGCAGCAGGGCGGTCCTGGCGGTGGTGGTCCGGGCGGCGGCCGCGGCGGCATCGGGCGCCTGATCACCGGCATCACGCTCACCGAAGCGCAGCAGGCGAAGTTCACCGAGATCCAGGCCAAGTATCAGCCGCAGCTCACCGCCGCGCGCGAGTCCGCGGCGGGCGACCGCGCGGCGATGTTCAAGGCGATGAGCACGATCAACGAGAAGATGTACCCCGAGCTGCGCGCGGTGCTCACGCCCGAGCAGCAGGCGATCTTCGACAAGAACATCGAAGAGCGTAAGGCTCGGATGCAGCAGATGCAGCAGGGCGGCGGCGCGGGCCGCTAACGGCGCTCGCACCACTGCAGCACCGCAGCACGCACGAGGGCGGGCCAGCGACATCGTTGTCGCCGGCCCGCTCCTCGTTTGTCGGCGCTTGTCGCGAATGCGCGGGCTCGTCATCTTGCCGCATGCCGAGCCCCGCCGCACCCACATGCCGCAGCCGCATCCGACACCGCAGCCGTGCGCGGTGAGTTCGTCGATCTCGACGGCGCGCGACTCTACTATTACGCCGCAGGCACTCGCGGCGTCGGCGAGCCGGTCGTCTTCCTGCACGGCTTCCCCGCGTCCGGCCACCTCTGGACCGACGTCATCCCGCTCATGCCCGCGGGACACCGGCTCGTCGTGGTGGATCTGCTGGGCTACGGGCGCAGTGACCCGCCGAACGGACGACCGCTGACGCTTCGCGCGCACGGCGACCGTGTCGTCGCCCTGCTCGACGCCCTTGGCATCGATCGCGCGTGCATCGTCGGGCACGACCTCGGCGGCGGCATCGCGCAGTCGATCGCCATCCACGCGCCGTCGCGCGTCTCACGACTCGCGCTGGTGGACAGCGTCGCGTTCGCCGGATGGCCGACGCGCGACGTGCGCCTCGCGCGAGTGCTGCTCCGGCTCGCGGGAAGCATCGCGCCACAGTGGCTGCTCGCGATGCTTCGAGCCGATCTCGAGCGCGGCTACGAAGATTCCGCGCGCGCCGCACACTCCATCGAGCGGTTCGTGCGACCGTTCGCCGGTGCGGATGGACGCGCTGCGTTCATGGAGCATCTCCGCGCGCTCGACTCTCGGGAGACACGCGCGCTCGCACTGCGACTCGGGGAGATCGCGGCTCCCACCGCGGTGATGTGGGGCGCGCACGACCCCTTTCTCCCGCTCACGCTCGGACGGCGCCTCGCCGCGGCCATTCCCGGCGCGACGTTCGAGATCGTACCGGGCGCGCGCCACTTCACTCCTGAAGACGCGCCGCGGCCCGTCGCCGACGTCATCGCCGCCTTGCTCGCGCGCTAGCTCAGCGCGCGCCGTCGGTGCGTGGCCGCGCGGACGTCGAGTCGGTGCGAGCCGGCCGCGCGCGCTTGCGCTCTTCCGTCTCGCTGAGGATCGCGGGCTTCAGCGCGGACACCGTGTAGCGGCTGCCCGGATTCCACAGCATCCAGCCGCGCACGCCGTTGTCGTAGCCCGCCTGCATCTGCGCGCGCACGTGCTCGGCGTTGTAGTGCGGCGGACCGAGTGTGAAGTCCTGATACCAGGGAACCACCTGCGCCGCCTTCGCGATGCCCGCGGATCGCCGATGCGCGTCCTGCATCGCGTGGTCGATCACCGCGTAGGGATGCGCGTTCGGGTTGCCGAGCTTGTACGTGCCCGGCGCGTAGTGCGACGGATAGGTCATCGGCAGCACGACGTCCGTCTGGTCGACGAACTTCTCCCACTTCTGGCCGATCCCCATGTCGGTCGAGTCCGTGACGGTCAGGCCGAACACGTCGATCGCCATCGGCACTCCGCGCGCCGACAACCGGTCATGCAGGTAGCCGAGCTGTTCCCGGATGACCTGCGCGCGGAGGCGTCCCTGCGCGAGCGGGAATACCGTCTCGCGCACGAGCCGCGGCTCGTCGGGAAAGCGCACGTAGTCGAACTGCACCTCGCTGAAGCCGAGCGAGATCGCCTCGTCCGCGATGTCTCCCGCGTACGCCCATACCTCGCGATGATGCGGATCCAGCCATGGCTTGCCGTTCTTGTCGAGCCAGGCCGTGCCGTCGCTCCTGCGCGAGATCGCCCACTCGCGCTTCTGATCGGCAAGGAGAGGATCCTTGGCCACGACGATGCGCGCGATCGGGAAGATCCCGTGCTCGCGCATCGTATCGAGCACGGCGCGGACCTTCTTCGGCGACATCGGTTGGTTGGTGTCCGCGCCGATCGACTTCGCGAGCGCCACCGACGAACGATAGAGCAGGAAGCCTCGGTCATCCTTCACGTCGATCACGAGCGCGTTGACCTCCGTCTTCTTCGCGACGTCGATCAGCTCCCAGATCTTCTGCCCGAGCGCCGCCCAGCGGTTGACGTACAGGCCACGGACGACGGCTGGTCGCGGCATCGGAGCGACGGGCCTGCTGGCGTCGTCGGGACGCACGCTCGCCGTCGGCACGCGCGCCGAGTCGCCGCGCGGCCGCGCCGGCGCAACGGCGCGCGTGCCGCCCTCCTGGTCGGGCTCCCCGCGGGCGCTGTCCGAGGTGACGCAGGCCGTCGAGATGGCAAGCGTGGTGACGAAGTACCGGGGCTGGAAGGCACGCATGGAGGAAAGGTAGTCCTGGCCACAGCCAGGTGATTCCGGCGGCTCGACCTGCCGATACTCGCACAGGCATCGCGAATTGCCACGCCCTCCTCACGAATGATGAGCGACACCCCTGCCCTGAAGACCCTCTACACCGCGCCGGCCACCTGGCCCGATCGCTGGCTCGCGGAAGCCGCGGTGCGTCGCGGGCTGCGCGGCGCCGATGTGCTCGCCCAGCACGCACAGGCCGCGAACGCGTGGGAGGCGCTGCTCGCGTCCGGCGCGACCGAACCGGAGGTGCTCGACCTCGCATGCGCCGTCTCCGCCACCAAGCGGGCCGCGTTGGGCTCGGTCGGTGCCGCCGAGGCCGCGCTCCTGACTCAGGAGCTGGCCGAGCGCTTCGACGTGGTTCCGGTGCGTGGCGACAACCAGACGCTCTACATCGCGACGTCGAATCCCCTCGCGCCGACGCTCGAGCGCGATCTCGCCGTCCTCGCGCGCAGGCGCATTCACGTGCTGACGGCGACACCGGGTGACATCTCGGCGGCGCGGCGGCGCTGCTACGGCGCGGCGCGCCCGATGAGGGAGTCGAGCTCCGCGCCGGAGCTCCGCGCGCCTGCGCCCCGGCGACCGTCCAGCTCCATCCCGGTCGTTCCGCCCCGCGAGTCGAGCGACGAGCTCGGGTCGGCGCGCTCGGCGATCGGCGAGCTCGTGAACGAGATCGTCGCCGACGCGATGCGCGACGGTGCGAGCGACCTGCACTTCGAGCCGAACGAAGACGGGCTGCTCGTTCGCTTCCGTGTCGATGGCGCGCTGTTCGAGTCGCGGCGGGTGGGAGCGGAGCAGAGCTCGCAGCTCGTGCGCCGCCTGAAAGTGCTCGCGGGCATGGACATCGCCGATACGCTGCGTCCGCAGGACGGCCGCATGTCCGTGCAGCACGAAGGCCGCAACATCGATCTGCGCATCTCCACGCTGCCGCTCGGCGGACTCTCCGAGAAAGTCGTGATGCGCGTGCTCGACTCGCGCGTTGCGGCGCGCGATCTGGACGTGATCGGCTACAGCCCGAAGGAGCTCGCGAAGGTGAAGCGGCTGCTGGAGCTTCCCGAGGGGCTGATCCTCGTCACCGGTCCAACCGGCTCCGGAAAGACCAGCACGCTCTACGCCGCCGTGCGTCACGTGCATCGTCCGGATCTCAACATCGTGACCGTCGAGGATCCCATCGAGTATCGCATCGACGGGATCAATCAGGTGCAGGTGAACGAGAAGGCGCGCATGACGTTCGCGGCGTCGCTCCGCTCGATCCTGCGTCAGGATCCCGACGTCGTGCTCATCGGCGAGATCCGCGACGCGGAGACCGCGTCGATTGCGGTGAAGGCGAGCATGACGGGTCACCTCGTGCTCTCCACGCTCCACGCCTCCGACGCGCTCTCGACGCTCGATCGCCTGTACGGGATGGAGATCGACACGGGAGCGCTCTCCGGTGCGCTCAAGGGAATCATCGGGCAGCGACTCGTCCGCACCCTGTGCAACGACTGCGCGGCCCCGGCGACGCTCGACGAGCTGCCGGCACAGCAGCAGTCGCTGTTGAGTGGCCGGAAGACCGAGCGCCTCCGCAAGCCAGTCGGATGCCCAGCGTGCCGCGGCACGGGCTATCGCGGACGTACGCTCGTCGCCGAGATCTTTCTCGTCACCCCGGCGATTCAGCGTGCAATCTCCCGGCGCGCCGACCTCGGTGAGCTGAGCGAGCTGGCGCGCGAGTGTGGCGCGATCACGATGTGGGAGTCCGGGCTCGACCGCGTGCTCTCCGGCGCGACGTCGTTGTTCGAGCTGTTGGACAACGTGGCCGCGCCGATCGTCGACACGCCCGAGACGAACGCGCAGGCCGACGTGGATGCGCTGCTCGCGAAGCTGCTCGCGCAGCCGGTGAGCCACCCCGCCCCCGCGCGCGAGCAGCTGCCGGACCTCCCGGACGTGACCGACTCCGCGTACCTCCGCTCGATCGACGCGGGCGACGGCGCGGCGACGCTGCGCGCGCCCACGTCGCGCGCACCACGCTCCATTTCCCGCGCGACAGCGGACGCGGGTGCGCTGCGCGTGCTGGTCGTACACGAGGTGCACGCCGACCGCCGCCGCATCGCGGACGCACTGGCGGCGGAGGGACTCGCCGTCATCGAAGCGGCGGACGGCGAGCAGGCGCTCGCCTACGCGCGCCGTCTCAGACCGCAGGTGATCCTGACCGAGATCGCGCTGCCGCGCCTCGACGCGGTCGGATTGCTGCAGGCGCTATCGGCGGAGCAGCTCACCCCACGCGTCATGATCCATACCCGCCAGACCGATCAGGAGCTGCACGCCTGGTTGATCGAGCTCGGAGCGGAAGAGGTGACGATGAGCTCGGAGCCGGTGAAGAGCCTGGCCGCGCGGTTGAGGAGCAGGGTGGCGGCATGAGCATTACGACCGCGCTGGGAGTACCCGGTACCGTAGCTTCGTACCTTCGTACGGCGTACGGCGACCGACATCCAACCAATCCTCAATGATTGGACGCACTTAGACAGGTGTCGGCCCGTGGCACTGCGACGGTCAGAGCCGATATGCACGGACAGCTCGACACGAATTGGAATGGCCAGTATGCCAATCCGAGTATCCAGAGTACGCCAGTCGTCCCACCGTTCGCAGTTGTAGTTCGGTTGCAGTACCAAGAGCCAGCGCCCCGCCTCACCCCGCGCGCCACGCCATCCCGACTACAGCCGCCGAACCTCTCCCACGGCATCCACCGCGTGCCCGATGTCACGCGAGATCGCCCTCGCCTCCTGCGTCGCGCTCGTGACATCCGACATCGCGCTCTCCAATCCCGAGGAGCGCAGCTTCAGCAGGTCGAGCCGCAGGTTCTGCAGCGCGAGCAGCGCGCTCTCGAGTTGACCCGCGAGCACGCGACGTCGCTCGACCAACTCGGTGATCGTCGTGCGCTGGCGCTCGAGCAGCGCGATGCGGCGTTCCTGTTCTGGTGTCGGATCGACGCCCGCTTCGGTGCGCAGCGCAGCCACGCGCTGATCGAGCGAGCTCACCGACGTCACGCTCACGTCCACGTCGAGCCCGTGCAGCGTGACCGCGAGCGAGCCGACTCGCTCCGAGAGTGCCACCACCGTCGGCACGACGTCCGGGATCATCTCGCGCTCGGACTTCGACAATCGCGTGATGGTGTCCTCGACCACGGAGCGGTCGCTCGCCGCGCGGCGAACCGCCTCGCCGTGCGGTCCCGCGAGCACGTGCGACGGCGCGAGACGGAGCGCCAACCGGTTCGCCTCGACGTGAACGTCGCGACCCTGCGCCGCCGGCGCGTCCTCGGCCGGAAGCGTACCGCGACTGAGCAACCGGCTCACTGGTACGCCGTCGGCCCAGAGCCGGCCTCCCTTCGAGACGACTCCGAGCGTGATGAACGCGCCCGGAAAGACGAACCACCAGTGGCCGAACGACGTGAGCGCGTTGATCACGCCGAGTACCGCCACCGTCGACATGCCGCCCATCGCCTTGTTGCGCCATGACGCGATGCGCTCTTCGATCGGTCGCGTCGCGTCGTGCTGCGGACTCCCGTGCCGCAGCTTGAGCGCGAGCTTCTCGCGCCGCCTCCGTTCCTCGTCCCAGTTGCGCTGCATCTGTCGCCATTGCTTCCACTCCTGACGCGAGCCGAACGTCGGCAGCGGAGGGAGCGGCGGCATGGCCGGGATCCCCAGATCATGCGGCATCTCATTCGCCGGCGTGGAGGGCCGGTCACGATCGGCGAATGGCGACTCATAGTGCGCCGGTGCGGCAGGAAGCTGTGCTGCCGGCTGCGGCTCGGGCGCCCGGCTTGGACGAGGCGCGGGCTCCGCATGCGCGGAGACGTCCCGCTGCTCGAGAATCGCGGCGCGGAACGCGGCTGCGTCGCTCCACCGGTTCTCCGGCTTCTTCGCGAGCGCTCGCATGATCGCATGCACGAGCGGCGTCGGTGCGTCGGGGCGGATCACGTCGAGTGGGCGCGGCGTCTCGGACAGATGCTTCACGAGCATCGCCGGCGTGTTCGATGCCTTGAACGGCGTTTCCCCCGCCAGCATCTGATACGCGACGACGCCGAGCGAGTAGATGTCGCTCCGTCCGTCGAGCTCCCGCTCGCCGAGCGCCTGCTCGGGCGACATGTACGCCGGCGTGCCGACCGCGACACCCGTCACGGTGAGTCGAGAATCGCCCGCGGCCGCGCGCGCGATGCCGAAGTCGGTCACCACGGCGCGTCCCGTCGCGCGGTCGAGCATCACGTTGTCCGGCTTCACGTCGCGATGCACCACGCCGCGCTCGTGCGCGTACGCCAGCGCGTCCGCCACGTCTGCTAGGATACGGCGCGCGTCCGGGATCGGAACGCGCATCTCGCGCTTCAGTCGCTCCGCCAGGCTCTCTCCGTCGACGAGCGCCATCACGAAGTAGACCATCCCCTCGCGCTCGTCCACCGTGTAGATGGGGACGATGTTGGGATGCGCGAGCTGCGCGGACATCTGCGCCTCACGCAGGAAGCGCTCGCGCACGTCCGCGTTGAATGCGAGCTCCGGCGGCAGAAGCTTGATCGCCACTCGCCGGTGCAGCCGCAGGTCGGTGGCGCGGTAGACGACGGCCATCCCGCCTCGGCCGATCTCGGCGTCCACCAGATACTGCGTCCCGACCGCGGCGACCAGCCGGTCGAGCAGGTGGTCGGTCACCCGTGTTCCGAGGCGCGCCTGGCGCCTGATCCGCGCTTCCCGCTCACGCGTCCCATCTCGTCGGCGACGTACACGGCTTCGTCCACGTTCTCGGCGAGACTCAACGCCTGATTGGCGAGCGACGTGATGTGCTGGTGCATCTGCGGGCTCGCGCCGAGCCGCATCAGATCGAACCGCATGCTCTGCAGTGCGAGCGCACACGTCTCCAGCTTGGACGCGACGGCCTCCTTCTTCTTCTCGGCGTCGACGAGCGCGCGGCGCTGCCGCTTGAGGTACGCGAGCCTCCGCACCCGGTCCTCGCTGCCGCGCTCGAGCGGGTTGGCGGCATTCTCGAGGGCGAGGATCTCGCGCTCGAGCACGTCGCGCGCGCCCGTGGTGTCCTGGCGCGAGAGCTCGTCCAGCGAGAGCGCGAGCGCACCCACGCGATCGGCCAGCGCGCTCGCCGAGCGCGACACCTCGCCCAGCCGCTCGCGCTCACCTTTGGGCAGGGTCGCGAGCCGGCGAATGATCTCGTCGCGATCGGCGATCGCCTGGCGAACGCGATCGCCCTGCGGACCGCTCAGCCGCGCCGCGCCGAAGGCCAGTTGTGGAGACGCGTCCATCCCGGACGGCAGCGCTGGCGCGCCCATCCGCGCGATCGCCTTTCGCTCGGCACGCTGTGCGTGGAGCTTCGCGCGCACCTGCGGATCGAAGATCCCGCGGATGTGCTCGAGCGCCTCCTCGATGACCTCCATCAGCTCGCGGTCGCGCGGTTGACGGAACACGTCACGCCAGTCGTAGCCTTCGCTCCAGAGCTTCGCGTACTGGAACGCGATCACGATGCTCCAGACGACGGTGATGAAGAAGAAGCCGCCCTTGCCGATGATCGAGAAGAGGACGATCACGCTGTTCACGAACAGATACCGCGCGATCTTCTTGCGGAACTCCACGACGTGCGGATTCTCCCAGCGGCGCATCTCGTCCGCCGTCGTTCCGCCCTGCGCCATCAGTCCCTGGGCGCCGCCGCCATAGGGCAGCGGGTAGGACTGTCGTCCCGGCCCCTCGTACGGGACGCCGTACTGCGCCGAGCGCCCGACGATGTCCTGTTCGAGCTGCCTGGCGTAGTCGCCCGCCGGATCGGCGGCACCTCTCGACGGCCCGCCGCTCGTGCGCCCCGCGTTTCCCTGCTGGGCCGTGCTGGACGAGGCGCGAGGCGCCGGTGCTTCGCGTGCGTCGAGCGCCGCGACGAGCGCCGACGCCGTAGCAAAGCGATTCGCTGGATCCTTCTCGAGCAGCATCATCACCGACCGCGCGAGATCCGGCGGCACGTCGCTTCGACGCTGCTCGACGGGGATCGGGCGCTCGGAGATGTGCTTCACGAGCATCGCGGGCGTGCTGGACGCGACGAAGGGTGGCTCGCCGGTGAGCATCTGATAGCCGAGAATGCCGAGCGAATAGAGATCGCTCCGTCCGTCGATCTCGCGCTCGCCGGCGGCCTGCTCGGGCGACATGTAGGCGGGTGTGCCGATCGCCATCCCCGTCGCCGTGAGGCGGCTGTCTCCCTCGCTGTCCATCGCGCGGGCGATGCCGAAGTCGGTGACCATCGGGCGCCCCGTGACCGCGTCGAGCAGGATGTTGTCCGGCTTGATGTCCCGGTGCACCACGTTCCGCTCGTGCGCGTAGGACAGCGCGTCGGCCACCTCGCGCAGCACCTTTCGCGTCTCGTCGACGGTGAGGACACCGCGCTCGTGGAGGCGCTTGGCGAGGTTGTCGCCGCTGATGTACGCCATCACGAAGAAGACGAGCTGCTCCTGCTCGTCGACCGTGTAGATCGGAACGATGTTGGGATGCGAGAGCTGCGCGGCCGTCTCCGCCTCGCGGAGGAAGCGCGACTTGATCTCGCTCCGGAACGCCAGCTCTGGTGGGAGCAGCTTGATCGCGACCTGGCGCTTCAGACGACGGTCGCGGGCACGATAGACGATACCCATTCCGCCCCGTCCGATCTCGCAGTCGAGCTCGTAGTGGGCCGCTAGCGCGCGTTGGACATGGGCGCGCAGTTCATCGTCCGCGGCAGAGGCGAGCGGGTCAGGCACTCGGCGAGTAGACAGGGTGAGGCACGAAGCGGACATAGTAGCACCGCACAACGACACTGGAAAGGACAACCGCCACGGCGGCAGGCACACTACGTCACGATGGCCGCAAGAAGTGTCAGAAGCTGCCGTGGTGTCGCATCGAGGTTGGAATGGAGTGTGCGACTTCCCTCTGTCCTCGGCGCGTCCGGCAGCCGCTTTTTTGGCTGTCGGACGCAGGCCCGTACTTCTACCAGCAGGTTAGAACATGGCACAACGCCAGACATTACCGGTGCTTCCACTGCGTGGCACCGTCATCTTCCCGGGACTCACCGCCCCCATCGCCGCCGGTCGGCCGGGGACGCTGAGGGCCATCGAGGCCGCCCTCAAAGGCGACCGGCTCGTGTTCGCCGTCGCGCAGCGCGACAACACGGACGAGCCCACACCGGACATTCTCTACTCGATGGGCGTGATCGCGCGGATCGGCCAGATCCAGCGCGGCCTCGGCGGCGTCCAGCTGCTGCTGCAGGGTGAGCAGCGCGCGACGGCGATCCAATACGTCATGACCGACAATTATCTGAGCGCCGTCGTCACTCCGGTGGACGAGATGGCGCCGCTCAGCGAGACCGATCCCAGCTTCGTGGCGCTCTACAAGGAGATCCGCGAGCGCGCCGCCGAGCTTGGCGAGCGGCGCGGCCTGCCGGAGGAGGTCGTGCATCAGGTGCTCGACGCGGTGACCGATGCCGGAAGGTTCGCCGACCTGGTCGCCGGCTACATCGAGCTGCCAGTCGCCGAGCGGCAGGGGCTGCTCGAGAACCTCTCGGTCGAGGATCGGCTTCGCCGCGTCCTCGTCCATGTCCAGCGTCAGATCGGCATGATCGAGATGCAGGAGGAGATCAAGTCGCAGGTGCAGGAGGAGCTCGGCGAGCGCCAGCGAGAGATGTATCTGCGCGAGCAGATGAAGGCGATCCAGAAGGAGCTCGGCGACGACGATCAGAGCAAGGAGATCACCGAGCTGCGCGAGAAGCTGGACAAGCTCGAGCTTCCGCCCACCGCTCGCACCGAGGTCGAGCGCGAGCTCGGGCGGCTCGAGCGCGCCGGCCGCGAGTCCATGGAAGCGCAGGTCATCCGCACCTATCTGGAGTGGATCGCCGAGCTGCCGTGGAACGAGCGCTCGGACGACAATCTCGATCTCGCGCGTGCGCAGACCGTGCTCGACGAGGATCACTACGGGCTTCCGGACGTGAAGGACCGGGTGCTCGAGTTCCTCGCCGTGCGTCAGCTGCGTGCGCAGGAGATGGCGAACGAGGTCGAGACGACGGGTGAGGTGCCCGTCGGCCGGCTCAAGGAGCATCGCGACGACGCGACGCCCTCGCTCGCGCCGACCGACGACGACCGTCCGGTGACGGACAAGAAGGAGGCGAAGGCCCGCGCGATGGCGAAGGGTCCGATCCTGCTCTTCTCCGGACCGCCGGGTGTGGGCAAGACGTCGATCGCCAAGTCGATCGCCCGCTCGCTCGGGCGCGAGTACGTGCGCATCTCGCTGGGCGGCGTGCGCGACGAGGCGGACATTCGTGGCCACCGGCGCACCTACGTCGGCGCGATGCCTGGCCGCATCATCCAGGGGCTCAAGCAGGCGAAGTCGCGCAACCCCGTCTTCCTGCTCGACGAGGTCGACAAGCTCGGCCAGTCGTTCCAGGGCGACCCGGCGAGCGCGCTGCTGGAGGTGCTCGACCCAGCGCAGAACGACACCTTCACCGATCACTACCTCGGCATCCCGTTCGACCTGAGCGAAGTGCTGTTCATCGCGACGGCGAACTTCATCCAGAACATCCCCGGCCCGCTCATCGACCGCATGGAGGTCGTGGAGTTCGCCGGCTACACCGAGCGCGAGAAGGCCGAGATCGCGAAGAAGTATCTGATCCCGCGCCAGATCGAGGAGTCGGGGCTCAAGAGCAAGCACGTCGTCTTCACCGACGACGCCGTGATGACCATCGTGTCGAAGTACACGCGCGAGAGCGGCGTACGTCAGCTCGAGCGCCAGGTCGGCGCGGTGGCTCGGAAAGTCGCGCGCAAGCTCGCGTCGGGTGGGACGGACGATCTCACGATCACCCCTGAGGACGTGCGCGAGCTGCTCGGTCGTCCGCGAGTTCATCCCGAGCACGCGAACGAGGAGAACGAGATCGGCGTGGCGGCGGGGATGTACTACACGCCGATGGGCGGCGACATCATGTTCGTCGAGGCGGCGATCCGTCGTCTCCACGGCGCCCAGCGCGTGACGGACAGCCCGGACGAGAAGGTGCAGGTGAGCGGATGGGGCAACGTGTCCCTCATCCTCACCGGTCAGCTCGGCGACGTGATGAAGGAGAGCGCACGCGCTGCGCTGACGTACGCCGCGACGCACGCGTCGGCGCTGAAGATCCCCGAGGATCGGCTGGGGTCGATCGAGGTGCACGTGCACGTGCCGGCGGGAGCGATCCCCAAGGACGGGCCGAGTGCCGGCGTGGCGATCTCCACCGCGCTGGTGAGCGCGATGTCGGGGCGGCCCGTCCGCCGCGAGGTCGCGATGACCGGCGAGATCACGCTGCGTGGCCGGGTGCTGCCGATCGGCGGGTTGAAGGAGAAGGTGCTCGGTGCCCATCGGGCGGGGATCACGGTGATCATCCTGCCGAAGGACAACGAGGCGGACATGGAGGACATTCCGGAGGAGGTGCGGAACCAGCTCACCTTCCACTGCGTGTCCACCCTGGACGAGGCGTTCGCGATCGCACTGATGCCGGCGTCGAACGGAACGCCGCCGGTCGCGGAGCCCACGATCATGGAGGAGGCGGAGGAGGCCGCGGCGGTCGGCGCGTAGCCGGCCGTCGGGTGACCCTCACGGGGGGCTATCGCCAACTCCCCTGTCAGGTTATGTTCGTTCAGCGACGCACCCCGTGCATCTGCTCGGGGTCGAGTTCCGACGGATCAGGGGCCTGCACTTCGCGGGTCCCTTTTTTTCGCCCCGCGTCGCTGTCATCGCGGCACAGTGCCGAGATGGTAGGGCGAGCCCCCGCGTGAGGGCGCCATTCACGCGAAAACATGTAGTCGGTATGTACGGTAGCACGGTACTCCGACCACAAACATCATTGAGGAGTTCAGCTATGCGTACGACCGGCACCGTGAAGTGGTTCAACGACACGAAGGGCTTTGGCTTCATCACCCCCGCGAACGGCGAGAAGGATTGCTTCGTGCATCACTCCGCCAT
>DASYMZ010000180.1:0-15088 GCA_036008805.1 Gemmatimonadaceae bacterium | reverse complement strand
CGTCCACCGATAGCGCGGCAGTACATAGAGCTGGTCACCGACTATCGCCACGCGACGGGGACGCACGCCAGTGCCCGTGGTTTCCATGTACCAGCTCACCGGATCGCTTGGAGAGCAAGGTGGATTGAGTTGCTCGTTGTCGATGTTTAGGCGCATTCGAAGTTGGGAACGTGATGGCAGACCAATCGGGGCGGCGCGCCCCTACGGACAGCCTATGAGAGCGATGCCGCTCCGTACAAGCGGACATGACTCTGCTCCGCGATTCTTCGCCTCCACTGCGGTGCCGATGAGGTGCTCTCCGCTCTTGTCATCGCCGCGCCTTCAGCCTGAGCTGGGCCATGACGCGACACGAGCTGACGTGTCGGCTTTATGCGTCTTTTATGGGAATGGGTGCTCGAATACCCCACAATTTCCCCTATTTCCGTCGCCCTCGCGACTTTCCATGCCTCCATATTTTTTGGCTGCAGCGGTGCCGTCACGGTGCGAAGAAGGCCCGCTAAGTCAATGACTTAGCGGGCCTTACGTCTACTTCGACCAAATGCCAGACGACCATTCATTCAAGTAGCAGGGGCGGGACTCGAACCCGCGACCCCGGCATTATGAGTGCCGTGCTCTAACCACCTGAGCTACCCTGCCCCACTGCGATTCCCGCGGCGGCGACTCGTGCTGCACAGCCCCGTCCGCCAGGAATCTCCAGCACACTGACCCCATCTGGCAAACGATTCGGCCGGCCCTCTCAGGCCGGCCGAATCCATAGCGGGGGCGGGATTTGAACCCGCGACCTTCGGGTTATGAGCCCGACGAGCTACCAGGCTGCTCCACCCCGCGTCAGTGTTTGTAGAATAACCTCTCGCACCCGAGAGTCAACCCGATCGAGCCTCGTTTCCCTCTCTCCATCACGCCCGAAATCTGTATACTCCCTCTCTGCCGTCGCGACGCGATCGTCACGCACGCCGTCCGGCACGGAACGCCCCAGACTGCCTGGCGTACCATCTGGCAGCTCGCCCCTCGTCCCCCGTCGCCCCTGCCATGCGCAGCCGCCTGATCGTCGTCGTCGCGCTCGGCTCGCTCGCACAGCCGATTCGCGCGCAGCAGATCTCCGATCTGATCGCCAACAACAACGCTCCCGCAGCCGCGCCGGCCGAGCTGCCTCGTGCCACGGTCGCCACGGACTATCCATCGGGAGGCCGGCCGGTGCGCGTGCCGGCCAACGGAAATCTCCAGGCCGCAATCGACGCCGCGCGTCCCGGCGACGTCCTCCTCCTCGCGCCTGGCGCGATCTACGTCGGCAACTTCTCGCTGCGCAACAAGGGACCGTCGCCGGCGAACGCGCCCGCGGGCGGATGGATCGTCATCCGCACCGACGTGCCCGACGCCGCGCTGGGCCGAGAGGGCACTCGCATGACGCCGACGCGCAGTGCCTCGCTGCGGCTCGCGCGCGTTCAATCGCCGGACTACAGCCCGGCCTTCGGCTCGCAGCCCGGCGCGCACCACTACCGCCTCACTGCCCTCGACATCTCCGCCGCGCCGAGCGCGAAGGAGATGAACATGATCATCCGCTTCGGGGAATCCGGCGAGACGCAGCGCAGCGTGCCGGACTTTCCACACGACCTCATCGTCGATCGGAGCTTCGTTCACGGAACGCCCAGACTGCAGGTCAAGCGCTGCCTCACGCTCAACAGCAACGCGTCCGCCGTCGTCGACTCGTGGTTCGCCGACTGCCATAGCAACAACGGCGACTCCCAGGCGGTGCTCAGCTACAACAGCACGGGCCCACTCAAGATCCAGAACAACCATCTCGAAGCGGGACACGAGATCGTCGCCTTCGGCGGCAGCGACCCGCACATCCCCGGCCTCTCGCCATCCGACGTCGAGGTGCGCGGCAACCACATCACGCGCCCGGTCGAGTGGAAGAAGGTGTGGCAGGTGAAGAACCTCATCGAGACGAAGAACGTCCGCCGCCTTCTCATCGAGGGCAACGTCATCGAGAACAACTGGGCCGACGGGCAGGATGGCTTCGCGATCGTGCTCAAGTCGGAGAACCAGGACGGCTCCGCGCCCTGGTCGACGTCGAGCGACATCACCTTCCGCAACAACCGCCTCCGCAACACGGGGAGCGCCTTCAACCTGTCGGGCACGGGGAGCAGCCCTGCGCGCGTCATCCCGGCCACGCGCTTCACCATCACCAACAACATCATCGAAGGCATGAACGTCGGTCCGTTCCAGGGCGAGGGCATCGCCTATCAGTTGCTGAACGGGTTGAGCGACGCGATCATCACGCACAACACGATGCTCAACCAGCGCTCGGTGCAGTCGACGGTCGTGTTCGACGGCTTTCCGATCAAGCGGCTCGTCATGCACAGCAACGTCTTCTTCAACGGCGTGTACGGCGTGCACGGTGGCGGTACGGGCACGGGAAGCAGCACGCTCCAGCGCTACGCGCCCAACGCGGTGTTCCGCCGCAATGCGATCGTCGGCGCGGACTGCCGCGAGTATCCGCCCGGTACGATCTGCCCGGAGAACAACGTGCTCGGGCTCGGCTTCACGAACCCGATCAGTGGGAACTATCGGGTCAAGAATGGCGCCCTCAAGGGCAACGCCTTCGACAAGGGCGACATCGGCGCCGACGTCGACGCGGTGGAGAACGCTACCCGGGGAGCGGTCGTCCTCCCCTGACGGGATGCCTCGGCCAGGCACCTCTTGAACTGGGTGCCTGGTGCCGATGCTCTCCATGTAGGCTTGGCGCACCCATCGCCCTGGACCCTGCATGACACTCGTCGCGTTCTGGCAGCCGATGCGTCGCCGGTTGCCGCTCCTCGTCACCGCACTGCTCGCCGTCGCCATCGGAGCGTGCTGCACGCTCGCGTACCGACAACTGGCCGGGGCGCTGATCGTCGCGGCCGGCGAACGCGTGACGAGCGTGTCCACTCGACTCGCGGCCGCCCTCGCCGAGTCGGAGACCCGCGTCAAAACCGACAAGCGCCGCCCGCACGCGGACTCGTCGTTCCGTGCGTTCCTCGCTCGACGCGATGCACGCACGGAGCAGCTCGCGGGCGAGGCGCTCGACCGCTACCGGGCCACGAACGACGGCATCGTGGCGGTCGAGCTGTGGGACCGTCGCGGCTCGCGGCTGCTGGTCTCGGCGCGGCGCGGATTCGTGGCTGGCCGAATCGGCGAAGGGCCAGCGACGTCGGTATTCGCGTCGAACGGCATGGTGGGGCCCTTCCTCACTGCCGGCGACACGATCTACACCGAGACTCGAGCCCCGGTGCTCGCGGGCGACGACACGATCGCCATCGTGCGACAACTCCAGCGCGTGGAGGACACCGGTTCGGGGGGGCTCGTCCGCAATCTGATCGGGTCGGACGCACTGCTGCTGATTGGCAACGCGACCGGCGACGTCTGGTCCGATCTTTCGCGGCGTCGGCCTCCACCTCCGGGCACGCCGCGCGTCGGCGCGGCGGTCGAGGCGACATCGGCGGACGGTCGGCGCTGGCTCGGCGCCACCGCCGCGGTGTCGCGCATTCCATGGCTCGTCTGGGTCGGTTTGCCTCGCGATACCGTTCTCGCTCCCGCGCATGCGATGCTGCGCACGCTCGCGATCGTCGCGGTCATCATCCTGTCCGGCGGAGCCTTCATCGCGTGGTTGATCGGACGACATCTCGCGCGGCCGCTCAGCGAGTTGACCGACGCGGTCGGAGACATCGCATCCGGCGACTACTCGCGGCGTGTCTCGGTCGGCGGGCAGAGCGAAGTGGGCCGGCTCGCCGTCGCATTCAACACGATGACCGCGCAGATCGAGACCTCCACCGCGAAGCTGCGAACGATCGTGGAGGACTCCCCGCTCGGCATCTGCACGCTCGATCCCGACGGCATCATCCAGAGCTGGAATTCCGCCGCGGAGCGGATGTTCGGCTGGACGGCGACCGAGGTGGTGGGACGATCGGGGCCGTCGGTCATGGGCGCACACCCCCTGCTGCTCGAGGAGACTCGCGTGCGGCTCCTCAGCGGCGAGCACGTCAGCGGACTCTCCGTGAAACGACTCCGGAAGAACGGGACGTCGATCGCCGTGAGCCTGTCGGGCGCGGCGCTGCACGATTCGAGTGGTGCGCCGATCGGCCTCCTCGTCATGTTCGCCGACGTCACCGAAGCGAACACGATGCAGGAGCAGCTGGCGACGGAGCGCAAGTTCCTGCGGCAGGTCATCGACATCAACCCGAACTTTCTGTTCGCCAAGGACCGTGAGGGCCGCTTCACGCTCGTCAATCAGGCGACGGCCGACGCATACGGCTGCACCACCGACGAGCTCCTCGGAAAGACGGACGCCGACTTCAACTCCAACACCGATGAGGTCGACGGGTATCGTCTCGCCGACATCGAGGTGTTCGAGTACGGGATGACCAAGGTGGTGTCCGAGGAACGCATCACCGATTCGACCGGGAAGGTCCGGTGGCTTCACACCGTCAAGCGTCCCATGCGTGGAGAGGACGGCCGCATCGATCAGCTGCTCGGCGTGTCCACCGACATCACCACGCGAAAGCACCTCGAGGAGCAGCTCCTGCAGTCGCAGAAGATGGAAGCGGTGGGCCAGCTCGCCGGCGGAGTGGCGCACGACTTCAACAACGTGCTCACCGCGATCAAGGGGTTCGGCGAGCTCGCGATCGAGCAGCTCGAGGACGAGCACCCCGTGCGTGGCGACATCCGCGAGATCTGCGTGGCCGCCGATCGCGCCGCCGCGCTCACCCAGCAGCTGCTCGCCTTCAGCAGGCGGCAGCTGCTCGTGCCCGTGCTCCTCTCGCCGAACACCGTCGTCGATGGCATCTCCAAGCTGCTCGCACGACTGATCGGTGCGGAGGTGCAATGCGAGGCGCGCCTGTCGCCCGATGTCGGCCTGGTGCGAGCGGATCGGGGTCAGCTCGAGCAGGTGCTCATGAACCTCGCCGTGAACGCGCGCGACGCGATGCCGAACGGCGGCACGCTCACGATCGAGACGGCCAACGTGACGCTCGACGCCGCCGCGGCCGCGCACCTCAGCCTCGTCGAGACGATTCAGCCTGGCCGCTACGTCATGTTGTCGGTCAGCGATACGGGAATCGGGATGAGTCGCTCGACGCTGTCCAGCATCTTCGAACCCTTCTTCACCACCAAGGAACCCGGCAAGGGCACCGGGCTCGGGCTGTCCACCGTGTACGGCATCGTCCGTCAATCAGGCGGTCATGTGCACGTCTACAGTGAGCTCGGACACGGCACCGTCTTCAAGCTCTTTCTCCCGTGTGCCCACGGCGAGATCGTCGCGGCGCTCGCGGCGCCTCAGGACTCGGAGATCAGCCAGGTCACCGAGACGGTGCTCGTCGTGGACGATGATGATGGCGTCCGGATCACCACGTCGCGGATCCTCACGAGAGCAGGCTACGACGTGCTCTCTGCCGCGTCACCCGCCGAGGCGGAGGCGGTCTGGACGAGCTACGAAGGACCCATTCATCTGCTGTTGACCGACGTGATGATGCCGTCGATGGATGGGGGCGAGCTGGCGCGCCGGTTGCTCGCCACGCGCCCGGATGCGCGCGTTCTGTACACTTCGGGGTATACCAACGAGTCCGTCGTCGGACGCGGGCTCATCACCCCCGACACGGCGTTTCTCGCCAAGCCGTTCACCATCGAGGCGATCGTGCGAAAGACGAGAGAAGCGCTCGCGTGGCGACCTGTCGAGGTTGCCTAGCGCCGCTGGCTGCGGCGGGGCCTTCCCTAGCGTAGCGATCGGTGGCCGCCGCAAATTTCTAGGCGCGGCTGGCACGCCCGGTACGTCTGGCCTGGTTGTCGCACGTGAGACTGGGGGATCGCATCGTCCACAGAGCGGATATGTAGGGAATGACGTCCAATCGCCGGCCAGGCCGCAAGATCAGCGGACAGAAGATCGCCTTCCGGGCGACCTCCTACTTCATCGTCGCGTGGGGAACGCTCGCGCTCCTCGCCGCCGGCGCGTATCCCGGCGCTGAAGCCGCGACGCTCGGCCTCGCGCTCTACACGACGGTCCCGATCCTCGCCTTCGCGCTCTGGCGCGGGTGGCCGTTCTATCCGGGCGCGGCGTTTCGCCTGCTCGTCGTGCGACCGTTCTGGTACACGCAGCTGCTGCTTCCACTCGTCTCGGGCGCGGGGATGCTCGGCGTCTTGCTCGGCGCGCCCTTCGGTCGCGCGCTGTTCCTGGGACGCACGCTGGCCACCGCGATGCTCGGCATCGCCGTCGTGGTGCTGGTGCTCGGCTACATCGGTGCGAGACGGCTCGTCGTGCGGCGCGTCGACGTCGAGGTGCCGAGCCTCGCGAAGGAGTTCGATGGCCTGCGCATCGTGCAGCTCTCCGACCTGCACATCGGCCCGCACACCAATCGCCGCTTTCTGCAGCGTGTCGTGGATGAAGCGCGTGCGCTCGAGCCGGATCTCATCGCCGTCACGGGCGATCTCATCGACGACCGCGCGGAGGACGTCGCCGCGTACGCGCGCGCGCTCGGCTCCCTCGATGCACCGCTCGGCACCTACATGATCCCCGGCAACCACGACGTCTACGCCGGATGGGAGGATGTGGAGCTGTCGCTGCGCGCGGCGAACCTCGGCACCGTGCTCGTGAACGACGTGCACCTGCTGCACCGCGGCGCCGCGACGATCGCGCTCGTCGGGACGGGCGATCCCGCCGGCGGCTCACGCGGCTCGTCGCGCGCGGCGCCAGACGTGGAGCGCGCGCTCGCGAGCGTGCCGGACAGCGCGACCGTCATCGCGTTCGCGCACAACCCGAAGCTCTGGCCGGCGCTCGCCGCGCGCGGCGTCGCGCTCACCCTCAGCGGTCACACCCACTGGGGTCAGTTCGCGCTGCCCAAGCTCGGGTGGAGTCTGGCGTCGCCCTTTCTCGACCACGCGATGGGCGCGCACGTGGAGAGGGATTCTCTGCTCTACATCAGCCCCGGCACGGGCTACTGGGGGATCCCCTTCCGCCTCGGCGCCTCGCCCGAGGTCACGCTCGTGACGCTGCGCAGCGGCGCCGCGGCATCGGCGCTGGTGCATCCCGCACTGACCGCGCGGAGAGCGCGCAAGCGGCGCCGCCGCGCGGGGCGACGGACGGCGGCATAGCTCGCTCTGAACTACGAACTGCGTGTACGCCGGGAGGACTGACGTACTCTGGATACTCGGATTGGCATACTGGCCATTCCGATTCGTGTCGAGCTGTCCGTGGATATCGGCGCTGACCGTCGCAGCGCCACGAGCCGTTGAAGGTGCAGATCCCGCGACTCGCTGCGCTCGCTCGGGATGACAGCGGAGCACGAGCCTCGAGCTCGGAGCAACACCAGCTCGAGCTCGGGCTGAAGCTCGAGCTGGAGAAGCTCAATGCTCGTAGCTCACGCCCAGGCTCACGGCTGGCGCCGCGCGGACCGCTCTCCATGCTTCAGGAGGGCTCGTATGCCAATCCTCCTACCTCCACCCGTGTGTACCCGCGTACTGCAGTAAGCCGTAAGCAGTTTCAGCTCTGCTTTCCGCGGCCGGAGCCTGGACCGTCAATACGTATCCAGCATCGCCGCCTTGTTCGCCGTGATCGTCCGCACGTAGCCGAGCGTCTCGGTGTAGCGCCACCGCTCCACGGTCGGAGCCACGCGCTCGATCGCCGGCCACTGGGACTGATCCAGCTTCGCCGCCGCCGCCGTCTTTCGCGCGCGCATGATCGTCCCCTCGCCCGCGTTGTAGCTCGCGAACATGAACGCCCAGCGGTGCGCTTCCGGGACGTCCCGTCCCCACAGGGTCCAGAGATCGTGATCGTGCAGGATCCCCGCGGCGATGTTCCACTCGGGATCATCGATCGCGCCGAACCGCGGGACCACCGAGCGGATCTGCCCATACGTCGACGGCATGAGCTGCATGATCCCGCGAGCGCCGACGCGGCTGCGCGCCGTGGGCGTGAGGTCGCTCTCGGCCATCCCCTGCGCCTTGAACCAACGCCAGTCGGTGCCGATGCCGAAGTAGCGCTTGGTGTACTTCCGGAAGATGGGATCGTAGCGCTGCACCGCTTTGCGCGACTGACGCTCCTGCGCCGCGGCGTCGAGCGCGCGGAGCGCGGCGTGAACCGCCGTCGGCTTCGCGACGCTGTCGCGCCCAGGCGTCTGCGCGAGCGCGACGCCGCCCGTCATCGAGCGCGCCGCGAGCACGAAGGTGATCGCGGCACCGATCGCCTGGGCGCGCATCAGCCGAGCGCCTTTCCGATGATCAGCGCGATGGAGATGAAGATCGCCGCGATGAAGATCGCCACGGCGATGTTGCCGCGCTGCAGCTCGGCGGGAAAATCCACTTCCGGCGTCAGGCGGTCGAAGGCGCGATACGACGCGTACATCAGGACGACGCCGATGACCGCGTAGATCACGTTCAGCGAGATGACGGAGAGTTGCACGGGTCCTCGAGGAGTGAGTGAGGCTGCTGCGCTCACTCTATGACGAGGTCAGCCGCGCGGAGGTTTCCCGTCTACTTCCGCCCCGCCACCGAGTCGCCCGCCGCGGGCTCCGCGATCCGATACAGCAGCTCCTTCGTCCCGCGCACCATCCCGAACTCCTCGCGCGCGAGCCGCTCCTGCAGCACGGGGTCCGTCTCGAGCCGGCGCTTGTACCGCTTCAGCGAGTCCACGATGCGTCCCACCGAGTCGATCGACCTGACGAGCCGCGTCTTGCGCTCGCGCTGG
Source organism: Gemmatimonadaceae bacterium (assembly GCA_036008805.1). Taxonomy (GTDB): domain Bacteria; phylum Gemmatimonadota; class Gemmatimonadetes; order Gemmatimonadales; family Gemmatimonadaceae; genus AG11. The sequence goes on along the minus strand of DASYMZ010000180.1, from coordinate 6,378 downwards.
CGCAGCAGGTCGCGCGTGCCGTACTCGCCGCCCTGCACCGCGAACACCAACGCCGCGAGCACGCCGGCGGCGATGAGGATTCGTTTGAATCCCGCACCGCCGCCGGATTTCTTGCGTGCCCCCACTACGGCACCCTACATCCCATAAATCGCACCACCCGGGTACTCCGCCGCGCCGCCGAGCTGCTGCTCGATGCGCAGCAACTGATTGTACTTCGCCACGCGATCCGTGCGCGACGCCGAGCCGGTCTTGATCTGGCCGGCGTTGGTGCCCACCGCGAGATCGGCGATGAAGGTGTCCTCCGTCTCGCCCGAGCGGTGCGAGATCACCGAGAGGTAGCCCGCGCCGCGCGCCATCTCGATCGCCTCGAGCGTCTCGGTGAGCGTGCCGATCTGGTTCACCTTGATCAGGATCGAGTTGGCCACGCCCTCCTCGATGCCGCGCGCCAGGCGTTCGGTGTTCGTCACGAAGAGATCGTCGCCGACGAGCTGGCAGCGGTCGCCGATCGCTTCCGTCAGCAGCTTCCAGCCGTCCCAATCGTCCTCGGCCAGTCCATCCTCGATCGACACGATCGGATACTTGTCGATCCAGCTCGTGTAGAGCTCGACCATGCCGGCCGCGTCCTTCGTCCCCGCGCCGCTCTTCTTGAACGTGTACTTGCCGTCCTTGAACAGCTCACTCGCCGCGCAGTCCAGCGCGAGCGCGATCTGCTGGCCAGGCGTGTAGCCCGCCGCCTCGATCGCCTCGAGCACGACAGTGATCGCCTCCTCATCGCTCTTGAGATCCGGCGCGAACCCGCCCTCGTCGCCCACGCCCGTGCTGAGCTTCCGCTTCACGAGCACCTTCTTCAGCGCGTGGAACACTTCCGTCCCCATGCGCAGCCCTTCCGAGAAGGACTCGGCGCCGACGGGGATGATCATGTATTCCTGCAGGTCCACCGTGTTCGTCGCGTGTGCGCCGCCGTTGAGGATGTTCATCATCGGCACCGGCATCACCCGCGCGAGCGGTCCGCCCAGATAACGCCACAGCGGAAGGCCGAGCTCCTGCGCCGCGGCGCGCGCCGACGCCATGCTCACGGCGAGGATCGCGTTCGCGCCCAGGTTGCTCTTGTTCGGCGTGCCATCGAGCTCGATCAGCGCCGCGTCGATTCCCATCTGATCGGTCGCATCGGCGCCAGCGAGCGCGGGCGCGATCGTCTCCTGGATGTTCTGCACGGCGTTCTGCACGCCCTTGCCGCCGTAGCGTTCCTTGTCGTTGTCGCGCAGCTCGTTCGCTTCGTGCTCGCCCGTGCTCGCGCCGCTCGGCACGGCGGCGCGGCCGACGACGCCGCTGGAGAGGATGACGTCGGCTTCGACGGTGGGGTTGCCGCGGGAGTCGAGGATCTCGCGGGCGACGATGTCGGCGATGATGGCGGGCATGACGATTGGTTCGGGGTAGTTTTTGAGTGAGCCTGAAAGATGTACGATCGAAGGCCCGTCAGGCAGTGCGCTCGGCGCTCGGCGCGATCGCGCCGTCGGGCTCCGGCTCGGCGATCGGCTTCGCGCTCGAGTCGATCCCGTACTCCTCGCGCATCACGGTGGCCATGCGGTCCCACACCTGGCTCATCACCTCGTGGCGGCGGTTGTACTCAAGGCCCGCCGTCTCCACCGCCTCGAGAAAGTGGATGTGCACCGTGCCCGAGCGCACGCGGAAGGTCCCCTTCGGCATCACTTCCCGCGCTCCGTAGACCACCACCGGCACCACCGGAGCCTTCGCGGCGATGGCGAGCACGAACGGTCCCTTCTTGAACGGGCGCAGCGCGTACTCCTTGCCGCGGGTGCCCTCCGGGCAGACGACGACGCTCCGTCCCCTCGCCACCTCGGCCGCGGCGCCGTGATAGCTCTCGAACGCCGCCTTCCGGTTCTCGCGCGCCAGGAACACCACGCCCGCCGCCTCCGCGCCCCAGCCGAACAGCCAGATCTTCCGCAGCTCCGACTTGGCGATGAAGGTGTATCTCGGAAGCACCGAAGCGATGGCGAACACGTCGAACCAGCTCACGTGGTTGAGCGCGTATACGCAACCGCGCCCACGCAGCATGTTCTCGGGGTTGTGCACCACGAGCTTCGCGCCGCCCGCCGCGCAGATGGAGCGGGCCCAACTGCGCATCGCCCACTGCGACACCCCTTCTCCCAGCCCGAGCAGCCGCGCGATGATCACGAGCGGGGCGAGAATGAGGGTCGCGACGGCAACCGTCAGGACGGTGAGGACGGAGCGCATCACGTAAGGTGGTCGTGACCGCGAGGCGGGTCAACGCGACCGTGCGGACCGAGCAGTGTCACTCCTGCTCCCGCGACCGCTCGACCAACCCGCGTGAGCGGTAATCCGAGCTCGGCCTCGAACGCGGCGACGTCGGGCAGCGAGTCCTCGCTGAAGGCGACGACGAGCTCGTATTCCTCGCCGCTCCGCAGCGCGGCCTCGGGCGCGACGCCGTCGACGCACGGGATTGTGTGGAGATCGAGCTCGATCGCGACCCGGCTCGCGCTCGCCAGATGACCCGCATCCGCCACGAGCCCGTCGGAGATGTCGATCGCCGCCAGCGCGCCGTGATCCGCGAGCCAGCGTGCTTCCGCGATTCGCGGCACGGGCGACGCGAATCGCGCGCGGTGCGCGGGATCCGGCGTCTCGCCGCGCAGTAGCGCCTCGAGTGCCGCGCCGGGCCCGCCGAGACGACCGGTGACGTACAGCGTGTCGCCAGCGCGGACCCGATCGCGCGCCGTCGGACGCGGCGTGCTGCCGAGCACCGTGATGGTGAGGGAAAGCTCGCTCGCGCGCGTGATGTTGCCGCCCACGATCGGACACGCCATGCTCCGCGCGAGATCGCCCACGCCGCACGCGATCTCGTCGAGCTCGGAGCGCCAATCGTCCGGTACGCCGAGCGCGAGCAGGAGTCCGAGCGGCTCGGCTGCCATCGCTGCGAGATCGCTCAACGCCGCCGCCGTCGCGCGTCCGCCGATCTCCCGCGACGACAGCCACTCCCGGCGAAAGTGCACACTCTCGACGGACGCATCGGTGCTCGCGACGAGCCATCCGTCGTGCGGCGCGAATGGGATCAGCGCCGCGTCGTCGCCGATGCCGCCAGCGAGCTCGGGACCCCAGACCTTCAGCATCGCGCGGATGGCGTCGAACTCGGCGCCATCGCCGAGCGGGATGCTTCCGTATGGTGGTTGGCTCATGCGAACCGCTCGCCGACCGCTGGGAGCTCCAGCAGCACCGGCGGGCGCGCGGCCGACGGCTCGAGCGACCACACGTTCGCGAGCGCGGGGAGCACGTCGTCGAGCGTGAAGCCACGCACTTGCCGCTCGCCCGCGAGGAATGCGGCGCGGCCATGCGCGAACGCGGCGAGCGCGCCAGCAACCGGCGCGTCGCGTGTCTGCGCGAGCAGCGTCGCCGCGATGCCGCCGAGCACGTCTCCCGACCCGCCCGTCGCGAGCGTCGGTGTACCCTCGGCGACGACGCGCGTCATCCCATCGGGCGACGTGATCACCGTCGGCACGCCCTTGAGCAGCACCGTCGCGCCGCTCTCGCGCGCGAGCTTGGCGGGCAGCTCGAACCGCCCGTCGAGCACCGCGCTCACCGGTAATCCGCTCAGACGCCCGAACTCCGCCGGATGTGGGGTGAGCAGTGCGTGCCGAGCGCCGATCAGCGACGCGAGCACGCCGACGTCGCCGGCGAACGCGTTGAGCGCGTCCGCGTCGAGCACCACCGGACCGCGCCACGCACCGAGCAGTTGCGTCGTGAGCATCCGCGCGTGAGTGCCGCCGAGCCCCGGGCCGATGAGCACGACGTCGGCCCAGTCGAGGATCGTCGAGGCGAGCGAGGCGTCGTCGGTGGGCCACGCGGCGGCGAGGGCGGCAGGCTCGCCCTCCTGCACCGCGCCGATCGACTCGGGCGCGACCACGCACTTCACCAGCCCGGCTCCGCTGCGCAGCGCGGCGCGCGCGGCGAGGATCGCGGCGCCGGCCATTCCAGCGCCGCCCCCGACGATCGCGACTTTCTTGCGCGTTCCCTTGTGGGCGTCGGCGCTGATGCGGGGCAGCGTCGACGCGAACCACGACGACGTCGCGAGCTGCATTCGCTCGGCGCATCCGTGCGCGTGCGCGCCGAGCCCGATGTCGACGACGGTGATGGCTCCGCACGTTCCGCGCGCGACGAGCTGCCCGTGCTTCAGCGTGCCGAAGGTGATCGTGAGGTCGCACGGTGCGGCGCCCGCGTCGCGCCCCGTCGTCGCGTCGATGCCCGTCGGCACGTCGAGCGCGACGATCGATGCACCGCGCTCGCGCAATCGGTGCAGCTGCTCCACGGCCAGGGCGATGTCGCCGCGCAGCGGCCGGGCCGCGGTGAGGCCCGTGCCGAGCAGGGCGTCCACGACGACCGATTCGCCGCCGGTGAGGAGCTCGCTGATGTCCCCGCTCCATGGCACTCCCGCAGCGATGGCAACGCCGCGCTCGGCGATCGCGTCGGCCGTGCGCGCGTCGACGCACTCGACCACGCGCACGGACACGCCCGCGGCACGCAGCGCGTGCGCGACGACCCATCCGTCGCCGCCGTTGTTCCCCGGTCCCGTGGCCACGACGACGCCCTGTCGCAGCGCATCCACGTAGCGTCGCGCGATCTCCGCCGCCGCCGCGGCGCCCGCGCGCTGCATCAGCGCGCGCGACGGAATTCCGCTCGCGATGGCCGCCGCGTCGCACGCGCCGGCGTTGCGCGCGTCGACGACTGCAAGTGGGATGGAGTGCGGGGGCATGCTCTTACTCACTACCACTCGCCCGTAGGACGTAGTGGGTAGCGTGTATCGAGAGGTGGTAGCGGGTAGATGGTGGTGAGACTTCGAGCACGCTTCTCGTCAGGATGGTTGGTCCTCGGAGGTGGCGCGCCGGTCGCACTACTCGCTACCACGTCTCGCTACCCTGGACTCGCTACCCACTACAGGGAGTGGCAGCTCACTTCGACGACGCCCCAACCGCCCGCCCATATCCGAGCTCCCCGTTGTCGATCCGCACGTTGAAGCCGCACTCCGGGTTGCTGCACACCCAGGCCTTGTACGTGATCGGGGCGCCGTCGCGGCCATAGTCGCTGAGCGGGAGGAGCGTGCCCTCGCCGCATTTGCGGCACTCCGGCAGCTCGGATGGGAGGCTCACGGCGTCGCGGGGTCAGACCGCAGTCAGACGAACTGCGCGCACCAGGGATAATCGCGCTCGAACGCCTGGTCGAAGTCGAACACTTCGGCGAACTCGTCGCGCGAGTCGGTCGGCTGGCTCATGAGGAGCTCGAGGTCGACGAGCGTGAACACCACGTCGCCGATGTCGGAGGAGCTGCGGATGCCCCAGCTCTCGAGGACCAGGCGCGCCATCACGCCGAACCGCTCCAGCGCCAGGTCGCGGCACGACAGCGCGAGCTCCCGCCCCGTGATGTGGCGACGCTCGGGCAGGCGCTGCTGGCAGAACTCGAGCGCGCCGAGCACGAAGAGATACGCGCGCTCGTCGAATCGCTGCTCGCGCAGGCGGATCCTGTCCATGATGCCGTCGCGGAAGGCGAGCTCGGGCACGGTCGCTACTACTCCTCGGGTGGAATAACTGGCCGCCGGCGCGCGTCGGGGACGACGCGCGAGGCGGTCGGGAAAGCGGGAAAACGGTGGCCGCGAGGTCGCCAGCGGCGGCTGGTGCAGTATGGCGCTCGGACGAGCCGGACACAACTCCGAACGTTTCTAGCGGTGAGCGTGCTGAGGCGCCGGATACAGGGGGAAGCTTCCAGCGAGCGCGCGGACCTCGTCACGCACCCGGGCCGCCAGCGACGCGTCCTCGGCCGACATCAAGACCTGGTCGATCAGTTCGGCGATCCGCTCCATCTCCGGCTCGCGCATGCCGCGGGTGGTGACGGCGGGGGTGCCGATGCGCACGCCGCTCGTCACGAACGGCGACTGCGTCTCCTTCGGCACGGTGTTCTTGTTCACCGTGATCCCCGCCAGGTCGAGCGCCTTCTCGGCCGCCTTTCCCGTGAGCCCCTTGTTGCGCAGGTCGATCAACATGAGGTGGTTGTCGGTGCCGCCGGACACGAGCTGGTAGTCGCGCTTCACGAACGCCGCGGCCAGCGCTTTCGCATTGGCCACGATCTGCTTGCAGTAGGTGGTGAACGACGGCTCGAGCGCCTCCTTGAACGCCACCGCCTTGGCGGCGATCACGTGCTCGAGCGGACCGCCCTGGGTGCCGGGGAACATCGCCTTGTTCACCGCGGCCGCGTGCTCGGCCTTGCAGAGGATCATCCCGCCGCGCGGGCCGCGCAGCGTCTTGTGCGTCGTGGTGGTGACGACGTCCGCGTGCGGAATCGGAGTCGGATACACGC
>DASYMZ010000179.1:0-1936 GCA_036008805.1 Gemmatimonadaceae bacterium | reverse complement strand
CGATCTCGACGAGCTGGCGCGCCTCATCGGGCCGCGCACGCGCCTCGTCGCCGTCGGCGCCGCGTCGAACGCGCTCGGCACAGTCACTGACGTGGCGCGCATCTGCGCGATGGCGCGCGAGGCCGGCGCCCTCTCCTACGTCGACGCGGTGCACTACGCGCCGCACGAGCTGGTGGACGTGCACGCCATCGGCTGCGACTTCCTCGCCTGCTCGTCGTACAAGTTCTACGGTCCGCACGCCGGCATCCTCTTCGGCCGCGCCGATCTCGTGCAATCGCTCGACGTCCCCAAGCTCGCACCCGCGCCGGAAGAGGCGCCCGAGCGCCTCGAGACGGGCACGCAGAATCACGAGGGCATCGTCGGCGCCGCGGCGGCGGTGAGCTGGCTCGCCTCACTCGCCGATGTGGGAGGCACGCGTCGTGAGCGCCTCACCCGCGCGTACGCCGTCCTCCACCAGCGCGGCGACGCCCTCGTCGCGCGCCTGTGGGAGGGACTGGGCGCCATCGACGGCGTGACCTTGTATGGTCCGCCGCCCGGCACGCCGCGCACGCCGACCGTCTCGTTCACTCTACGGGGCCACAGCACCGACGCGGTCGCGCGCCACCTCGTGACGCAGGGCCTCTACGCCTCCAACGGCGACTTCTACGCGCAGACCGTCGCCGAGCGTCTCGGCCGCGGCACCGACGGCTTCGTGCGCGCCGGTGCGGCGTGCTACACCACGGCGGATGAGGTGGACCGGCTCGTCACGGGGGTGAGAGAGCTGGCGAGAGGTGGGAGGTGAAGGTCGACTGCATCCCTCGATCTCTCGAATGACGAAGGGGCTGGCTCCGCGCTGCGGACGCCAGCCCCTCCTTCGTGAGATCCGCGCGTCGATCCGCGTGAATCCGCGATGGACGCAGCTCAACCTCACATCGACTATTTCTTCCGGCTCACCAGCGTCTTCTCCAGTGCCGGCCGGAACTCGTCGTACTTCGACCCCGGGGACCAGAGCACCCAGCCGTCGAATCCCGAATCGTAGGTCGCCTGCTTCTGGGCGTTGATCTGCTCGGGGCCGTAGTGCGGCGAGCCGAGCGTGAAGGCCTGGAGGTACGGGCGCACATGCTCGGGCGTCTTCAGGCCGATCTTCTCGTTGCGCTCGCGCGCGCGGGTGAGGGCGATCTTCAGCACCTTGTACGGCTCGGCGTTCGGCGACGCGATGCCGAACGAGCCGCGCGGGTAGTGCGACGGGTACACCATCGGCAGGAGCGCGTCGGTGTGCGGCGCGAGCTTCTCCCACCACTGGCCGATCTCGAGCGGCCCGCCCACCGTCGTCACGAGCCCGAAGATGTCGGCGGTCGAGCGGGCACCCACCTTGTCGAGACGCTCGTTCGCTTCCTTGAGGAACGCCGCGAGCGCATCCGGCTTGCTCCCGTTGGTGCCCGGGAACACCTGCTGCGGCAGCGACTTGTACGGCTCGGGGAAGCGGATGTAGTCGAACTGGATCTCGCCGAAGCCCATCTTCGCGAGCTCCTCGGCCACGCCGATGTTGTACGCCCAGATCTTCCGGTCGTACGGGTTGACCCAGGCCAGTCCCTTCTTGTCGCGCCACACCGAGCCATCCTGCTGGCGGATCGTGTGCGCCGGGTTCAGCGACGCCGTCACCGAGTCCTTGAACACCACCAGGCGCGCGATCGGCAGGATCTTGTGCGCCCGCAGCGTGTCGAGCAGCGCGGGCAGGTTGCGCGCCACGCCCGACTTGCCGGCGTTCTTCGCCCACTCCGGGTTCGACGGCTTGTAGTTCAGCCCGAACTCGTCCTTCATGTCGATGACGAGCGCGTTGATCTCCGTCTCGTCGGCGATCTGGATCAGGTGCCGCATCTTGTTCGCGCTCTGCGACGCCCAGCGGTTGACGTACAGCGCGCGGACGACGGGGAACTCCTTGTCCACGTCGATCGCC
>DASYMZ010000178.1:0-11048 GCA_036008805.1 Gemmatimonadaceae bacterium | reverse complement strand
CGTGATCATGTACAACCGGCGCCAGCCGGCAGCACTCGTTCGCGCGCTCAGCGCCGCGACCAATGACGTGATTCGCGTGCGTCGCATGCCGCTCGGGCTGCTCACCGATTCCACCGCATTGAGCGATGCAGGTCGGGACGCAATCACCGTGAGCCATGGCTCGCTCCGGACCCTCCGTCGAATTCATACTCCGAGCGATTCGCTCGCACATCTGCACGGCACTCGGATCGATCGGGTTGCCGCCATTCTCGCGCGCGCCGCGGAGGCGCTTGCCTCATGAACGTGCTCCTGCTCGGGCTGATCGTCGGACTCGGGCTCATCATGATCCCGTTCGGGCTGCCCGGCACGTGGATCATCGCTGGCGCCGCGCTCGGCTATCAGCTCCTCGTGCCGGGCTCCATCTCGATCTTCACCGTCGTGCTGGTCGCGGTCGCGGCGCTCGTGGGTGAAGTGCTCGAGTTCACGCTCACCGGGAAGTACACGCGGAAGTACGGCGGCTCGCGGCGCGCGAGCTGGGGCGCGATCATCGGCGGGATGGTTGGCGCGATCATGGGCGTGCCGGTTCCAGTGATCGGATCCGTGATCGGCGCGTTCGCCGGCGCGTTCGTCGGCGCCTTTCTCGCGCAGCTCACCCAGGCGAGCGTTGGCGATGCGACCCGAGTGGCGACAGGTGCGCTGATCGGCCGCGCGGTCGCGGCGGCGATGAAGGTTGCGATCGGCGTCGGGATGGCGGCGATGATCCTGTTCGCGGCGCTCGTGTGAGGAACTGCGGGTGAGTTCGTGAGTCGGATGGTTGGGTAGTTGGTCGGTTTGCTGGTGAGCTGAACGGCACTGACGACAACCGGCGTGGAGACCTCGCTCGGAGAGGCTTCCACGTCGGTCGTGCGTCGAGGGGTCATCCCATGCGGGCGAAGTGCAGATCCCTCGACTGCGCTCGGGATGACAGCGAGCGCAGATCCCTCGACTGCGCGCGGCGCCAGCTGTGAGCCTGAGCGTGAGCTACGAGCATTGAGCATCTCCAGCTCGAGCTTCCAGCCCGAGCTCGAGCTGGTGCTGCTCAGAGCTGGAAGCTCGTGCTCGTGCTCGCACTGTCATCCCGAGCGAGCGCAGCGAGTCGAGGGAGCTGCACTTCGACGCACCAATCAACCGACCAACCATCCAACAATCCAGCTCAGCAACTCACCGCTGCTGAAGCACCGCCAGCCGCATCCTCGCGCTGTCGGTCATCGGCCGCAGCTCCGGATCGCAGTCGCGCCAGAGCTCGAGGAAACGCGAGTAGCGCTGCACGGCGAGCGCGCGCTCGCCGCGCGCGTCGTTGATCTGTGCCTGGCGCAGCAGCGAGGGCGCGAGATAGACGAGATCGTACGGCGAGTTCTCGCCGAACGTGCCGTACCAGCGCAGCGCCTCGTCGTCGCGGCCGAGCCGGTGGAGCAGCTCCGCGCGCACGTAGCGTTCGTAGCTCTGCGCGACCATGCTCGACGTCCACGCCGCCACGAACGGCGTGGCTCGCGCTCCCTGCTCGAGCGCGGCGAGTGCGGCGGCGGGATGTCCAGCCGCGCGCTCGTGCTCGGCGCGGATGCTGAGCGCCAGCCCCACCTTCAGCGCGCTCGACGAGGTGGGGTCGGGCGCCGCGGCGAGCTGTGCGAGCGCGCGCTCGCGGCCTGTCTGGTCGCCGATGCGCGCGCTCGTCATGCCGGCGAGGTACGCACGAAGCATCGGCTGCAGGCTCTGCGGCGGGCGAGGCCAGGGCACCGAGCTCGCCGAGGCGATGGTCGGTGCGGCCGGCAACGCATCGAGTTCGGCGCGCTGCGCGTTCAACTCCGCGGCGGGCGAGGCGAGCACCGGTGACAGCGCGAGCATCAGCTGTTGCTCGATGGCGTCGGCAGGCGTGTGCGCGCGCGCGATCGCGAGCTCGGCGCGCGCCTCGCGCCAGTGCCCGCGCGCGAGCGCGAGATGCGCGAGCAGCACGCGTCCGAAGCCCTGCTGCTCGGGCGGTCGCAGCGGTACCACCAGCAGACGTGCGAGTCGCTGCGCGTCCTCGATGTCGCGCCCGAACACCGACACGTACCACACGGAGAGGATGAGCCAGAAGCCGCGGTCCGTGGCGAGCTGCGGGCCGATGGCGATGCGCGACGGCTCGTCGTGATACGCGTAGGCGCGAAGCGCGCGCGACGCGAGCATCATGTGATCCGCGCCGACACTGCGCTCGTAGCGCGCGAGCAGCGAGTCCGCCTCGCGCGCGTTCCCCTCGAGCGCCGCGACTTCCGCGAGATGCTCCAGTGCCGGCCAGTACCGTGGGTCGAGGGCGAGCACGCGCTCCCACGCGCGGCGTGACTCGGTGGCCGAGCGGCCGCGCTTCCAGTTGTGGTGATACAGCACCTCGCCGAGCAGCGCCCACGCCTCGATGTCGTCGTACGCCTCCGCGATCCCGGTCGCCATCCGCTCGGCGCTGTCGGCCGAGCCGCGCGAGAACTCGGCGAATCCCGCGAGCAGTACCCGGTCGCGACCGGAGAGCCGCCCGCTGTGGCGCACCGCCGCCGCGGCGGCCTCCTGCTCGAGTCGTGGTTGCAGCATCCAGGATGCGGCGCTCGCCAAGCCGTACCAGGCGAGGGCGAAGCTGCTGTCGGCGGCGACCGCGCGCTGATAGGCGGGAATGGCGGCGTACAGATCGTTCGCGCGATAGGCGCTCTGCGCCTCGAGATATGCCTTGAGCGCGTCGAGAGACGGTGTGGTCACCGCCGCGAGCTGCGCGAGTCGCTCGCCCGAGGTCGCGCCGTGCGCCACCGCGAGCTGCGCGGTGACGCGATCCACGATGTCGAACAGGCCATCGGATAGTCCCGATGCGCTCGCGCGCGTGACCGGAGCGGCGGAATCGTTCGTGGGATAGAGTGACGCGCTCATCTCGAGACGGGTGCCGGCACCGAGAACCGTGCCGAGCACGAAGTAGCGCGCGCCGAGCTTGCGCGCCGCTTCGCGCGCCTCGTCGAGCGCGATCGGCGGTGCACCGGGCACGCGCTGCGCGATGGCGAGCACCGCGCGCGGATCGATCGTGCGGAGTCCGCCCGCGCCGTCGAGACTCGTGCTGAGCACGTCGACCATCCCCGTCTGGAGATAGGCGAGCCTCTGGTCGCCACTCACGGCGAAGGGAAAGATCGCGACGGTTGCCGTGGGCGACGGAGCGGCGGTGGGGCGCCAGCTCCTCGCGATCCCGCCCCCGACCACCGCGAGCACGGCGATCCCCGTCGCGACGCGCCAGCGCGTTCCGATCCGGCGGCGGCGCACGCTCGTCGAGCGATCCTCGTGATGAGCGATGAGCTCCTGCGCGCCGGTGCGCGGTCGCCAGAGCTTGTCACGAGGCACCAGCGTGGCGGCGATCGCATGCAGCGCCTCACGCCTGAGCGCGGGCACCAGCTCGTACACGGCGCGCTCCACCACTCTGGGGGAGATCGCGTATCGGTCGTCGTCGTGCCGCACGAGCAGCCGCACCCTCACGAGCTCCGCGACCGCTTCGGCGACTTCCACCGGCGTGAGCCCCACGAGCTGCACGGCGTCGCTCGTCGACAATGGGCGACCGAACACAGCGACGCCATCGAGAACACGCCGCGCGGCGCTGCTCGCCGCGGCGCGTCGGGCCAGCACCGTCGCACGGATCGACGGAGGCACGGGAAGCGTGGCGACGTCGGGCAGCGCGAGCGACCGCGTGCGCGCGTGCACCGTCGCGAGCGCATCTTCCTCGAGCATCGAGTCGAGGAAGGCGCAGACGTGGAAGGGCACGCCCCCCGTCTCGCGGTGCAGCGCGGCGCCAAGCATGCGCGCATCGTTGGCCTCCAACCCGCCGTCCGTCTCGAGCAGCTCGCTTACGTCGTTCGCCGATAGCGGCTCGAGCGCGATCGAGAGAACCGACCGTGCGCCTTCGAGCACGAGCTCGATGGTGTGGCGCTCGGGGTCGGCGGGATCGGTGACCACCAGCACGAGCACCGCGCCGGTGAGCCCGCGTGCGGCATCGAGAAGCAGCGCGCGGCTATCCGCATCTTCACGATTCTCGGCGCGGTCGATGACGACGATGACGGGAGACTCCTCCGCGACTGTTTCGAGCGCGTCGCGGACGGCTCGCGCGAGGCGCGCGGGGGAGCTGTCGGTGATCGAGGGCAGCTGCGCGAAACGGGCGCGCACCGCGGGCACGATGACGGCGAGCGCCGCGAGCGACTCGGGCGCGACACCGCCGAGCGCGGGTGACTCGTGCAGCGCGTGCAGCACGTCACCCGCATATGAGTAGGATTTGTCTCGGGTGGGGGCGTCCGACGCGTGAAGCGTGAGCGTCGACGCGTCCGCGTCTCGCGCCCAGCGTACCAGCTCATGGAACAGTCGCGTGGCGCCCATGCCGCGCTCGGCGCGAACGAGCATGGTCGTGGCCATGCCAGTGCGCGTCTCGCTCCAGGCGGACGAGATCGCCGCGAACGCCGTCGCGCGCCCGACGAATCGGTGGACGGGCGCCGGAGCGGGATCTGCCGCTGGCCGCTGGCTGGCCGGACGTGGAGGCGGAGTGCGTGTCGATTCGTCGAGGGTGCTGGCGAGACGGAGGAAGGCGCGCGAAGGCGCGACGTCGAGCGTCTCGCGCAGTCTCGTGACGAAGCTCGTGTGGACGGCGAGCGCATCGACCGGACGGCCCGCGCGCCGGAGCGCGGTGACGAGGCTCAGGCAGGCCTGCTCGTCGAGCGGCGCGAGGGAGGTCCAGAGCCGAGCGACGGCGATGGAGTCCCGGTCGTCACCGCGGCGCGCGGCCGCGTCGAGCAGCCGTTCGAACGCCACCGCGAGCCGGCGCCGCAGGCCGGCCGCTTCAGGGTCGGCCCACGCGCGGAATGCCGTCTCGCCGCTCTCTTCGGCACCGGCGCAGAAGTCGCCGGTCCACCGCGCGATGGCTTCGCGGTCGCGTCCCGCCTCCACGTCTTCCTCGAAGCGCGCGACGTCGAGGGCGATGTCATCGGTGACGAGGCGTACCGACTCATTGGTGACCTGAAGACGGTCGCCGACCAGGTGGTGCAGCTCGACGAGCGCCTGGCGAAGCGACTGGCGCGCCTTGGCTTCGGGCCGCTCTCCCCAGAGAAGCGAGGCCAGCTCGACGCGCGACGCCGGACGGAGGGGCGCGCGCCGCGCGAGGAAGACCAGCAGCACGAGCGGCTTCCGTCGCCGCGACAGTACGACCCCCGCGTCCGACTCGAGCCGAAGCTCACCCAGCGCGAACAGGTGCAGCATCGTCGCCGCCTGCAGGAAGGAACCGCGTGGTGCGGGCGCATGTCATGGTGCGACAGGCGGTTGACGCATGCGTTGACGACCGAGTGCGCCCTGACGGCTAAGGTACGCGCCTTCGCCGGAATTGCCAGCCGATCGTGCGCGGATGCGTGCGCTCAGGCCGAGATGCGTCCGGCCAACACGGGGGATCAGATGTCGCGCACACGGATTGGACGGCCAACGACAGACGGAGACATTCGCGGGCGCTTCCCCCTCCGAGCCGTGGTGCGACATCTGGCTGCGGGCGCGCTGCTCGTAGCGATCGCTCCGTGGCCGGCCCAGGCTCAGTTCGGGATGCTCAAGAAGCTCAAGAACAAGGTGAGCGCGCCCGATTCCACGGCGAGGGCGACGGACAGCCTGGCGCAGGTGGCCGCCGGGGTGAGCCCGGACTCGGTGAAGATCGGGAAGGGACTGCTGGCGCGCGGCATGTCGGCCGCCGGCGCCGCCTCCGACAAGCTCGAGAAGACCACCGGCATCTCCGCCAAGGATGCGGCGCTCGCGGCGACGGGCATCGGCGCGACCGGCCTGATCGCGAAGAAGATGGGGGTGGACCCGATGAGCATGGGCGCGAACATGATGAACAACGCCAAGCTCAACGCCAAGCAGAGAGCGATGAACGCGGCGACCGGCGTGAACGCGGCGGGTGCGATCCCGGGGATGCCGAACATGGCGGCGCTGCAGGGGATGCAGTCGAAGATGATGCAGGCCGGAATGGCGCGCGGAGCCGGGAAGTCGGCCGCCGGGGTGACGGGAAAGGCGCCCACCGCGGCCGCGATGGGAATGACCGGGGTGCCGAATTTCACCGAAGCCGATGCGCAGGCGCTCCTCGCCTTCCAGCAGGAGATGATGCAGGTGGCCACCGCCGCGAGCACCGGCGACGTCGCGGCAAAGGCGCGGCTCGATGCATGGCAGGCGCTCTCGGTGAAGCACGAAGCGGAGATCGAGAAGCTGGCCCTCTCGGCGCAGGGGGGCGACATGGCGGCGATGCAGAAGCTGCAGATGATGCAGTACACGATGATGAAGGAGTGGGCGAGCACGGGCACGACGAAGGCGAAGGTGCTGCGCGCCGTGAAGCCGTGAGCGCGCGCCGAGCGCGCCTGCTCTCCGTCGCCCGCGCGGGCGCGGGGCTCCTCGTCGGCGCGGCGATCGGGATGGTGGTGAGCGCGGCGAGCCTTCACGCGCAGGATCCTTGGAACACGCGGCTCACCGCGACGCTCGCCCCTGTGCCGATCGGCGGATGCGGCGTGGTGTCGGTGGCGATCGAGGATTCGACCGGCCGAGATGCGCCGCGCAATCCGCAGGGATGGCGGGTGTCGATGGCCGACTTCGACATGACGGTGCAGTCGGTGGATCCGCGCGCGCTGACCGGGAAGTACAACGGCGCGGCGAGCTACTCGGTATGCGCGTGTCAGGCGGCGACGGTGGGAGCGAGCGCGACGATCACGGCGACATATCCGTCGCGCGCGCTCGCGGTGAAGTCTCGCGTAGCGGGGGTCGCGTACTCGGTAAGCATCCCCATCACCGCGGGGAAGGCGATCGGCGGCGGAGAGCCGCAGGGATGCCCAGCGCAGCAGACCAGCGTCGCGGTCGGATCGCCGATCGCAGCAACGACGAGAGGCGTGACGCCGGTCGGCACCGTGGGTGCGCCACCGCCGACAGTGCCGGCGGGTACTGGATCAGTGCCGATGCCGCCGAGCGTCGTGGCTGCCGGCGGTCCGATGACGGCAGCGCCCCCCGTCGCGCGAACAGGTGCGCCGAAATCGATCTCGTCTCCAGCTGGACCCGCGCCGACGAATGCCGGAGTCAAGGGAACGCCCGCCGAAGCGGTCGTCACCTGGTACCCCCCGAGCGGCGTCAACGGAGTCGCCTACAAATACGTGGTGGAGCGATGGAGCCAGGCAAATCCCGGCTGTTGCCGTGCGATGTCGGCGTCGATCGCCTCCCAGGGTGGTCCCATCACGTGGCACGATCCCATTCAGTCGAGCGGCACCTGGATCTACCGCATCAGCACCGTCTACGTCGATGGTCGCGTGGGGTACGTCGACGTGCCGTACATCTATCCCGATCCTGAAGCGCCCATCGGATTCTCGGCGAAGCAGCTCCGTGGAGACACGGTCATGCTGTCGTGGCAGCCGGTGAAGAACGCGTCGTACTACGCGGTCGCCGGTCCGCCCGCGAACACCTCGTTCCGAGTCGACAGCACGCACACGCGGATTGCGGGAGTGCCCGTGGGCAACCAGTCGTGGCAGCTCTCCACGATCTACGAGACCGCCACCCCTGGAGGTCCCCGCGCGGGCAGCGCGTTCGTGAGCACGAGCCTGACTGTCTCGAGCCGGCACTATCGGATCGTCGCGCAGTCCATTCGCGTGAATGGGGAGACTGTCGACTCGCAGCTTTCGGAGGATGGCAAGGGCGACGAGGTGTACGTCGCCGCGTTCGGGCAGGTGATCGACCGCACGAGCCATCAGCTCAAGCAGACGACGCCGATCGTCATCAGCTCCGTGCACGGCGACGTGAGCTCGTGGCCGGACCGCGTGAAGTCCGGCACGCGATCGGGCTGGGGCGGCCTGCAGTTCGGCGATGTCGTGAGCCCGGTGGTCGCGAATGGAAGCGCCGGGATGCCGGGAGCCGGAGACTTCGTGCTGTGGGACGGCGTTCTCATGGAAGGGCAAGACGACCTCGTCCTTCGCCCGACACTCTGGGAGGTGGACGAGCTCGAGTCGTACGGTGGACGGAACACCGGCGCGCCGTGCATCACCGCCATCTGCCAGTGGGGTAAATTCCTGACCAACCTCGGGCTTCGCTCCATGAGCGTTCCGGCGGTCAAGGCGGCATTCGCGTCTCCCAACATCTCCATTGCGGCGGGAGACCAGATCTGGATGACGTCGAGCGGGTATCTGGTGCACATCGAGAGGCAGAACCGCGACCGACCGATCGGTCTCGAGATCGGCTCGAATGCCGATCCGAACATGGGCGTGGAAGGGATGCTGCGCGACCTTCTCGTCGTGTTGAGTCGCGAGAAGATCGAGGCGGCGCTCGCGGCCGGGACGAACACGGTCGACGTGCGATTCTGGGAGCACTGGGCGCTGAACAACGTGGCTCCAGCCAAAGCAACGACGCTCGGCGGCGACTACGTCCTGACGCTGCGTCTCGAGCGGATGCCGTAGCGGCGGGCGGGGAATCGGAGCGTGGCCCCGCGATTGACTCTCCGCCCCCCCATCCTAGATTCAAACAACGCCCCGCACCCTTGCGGGGCGTTGTGCGTTTACTCCTCTGGAAATACCGCTCGGGAGCGTCATGTTTGGTCCGGAATCGCGCGTCGTCGTCGTGGTCGGCGCGCAGTGGGGCGACGAAGGGAAGGGCAAGCTGGTGGACGTGCTCGCCGAGCGTGCCGACTGGGTGGTTCGCTATCAGGGCGGCGCCAACGCGGGACATACGGTAGACCTCGGCGACCGTTCCTTCGTGCTCCATCAGATTCCGAGCGGCATCCTGCACCCCGGCGTGCGCTGCGCGATCGGCAACGGCGTCGTGCTCGACCCGGACACCCTCTTCACCGAGATCGACGGGCTCGTCAAATCGGGCGTCGACGTCGAGGGGCGCCTCTACGTGAGCGAGCGTGCGCATCTCGTCATGCCGTATCACAAGGCGGTCGACGGCGCGAGCGCGTCGAGCAAGGCGATCGGCACCACGGGCCGCGGCATCGGCCCCGCATACGAGGACAAGATCGCGCGCCGCGGCGTGCGCGTCCTCGACCTGCGGCACCCGGAGAAGCTGCGCGAGCTCGTGGAGAAGGGGGCCGAGCACGCGCGCCGCCGGCTCGCGAAGAACGGCAGCGAGCAGACCATCGACTGCGATGCCGTGCTCGAGCTGCTCGGCCGCCTGAGCGAGCGGCTGCTGCCGCTGGCGGAAGACGTCGGGCTCACGGTGCATCGCGCGGTGAGATCAGGTGCGGCGGTCCTGCTCGAGGGCGCGCAGGGTTCGCTCCTCGACATCGATCACGGCACGTACCCGTTCGTGACGTCGAGCAACACGACGGCGGGCGGAGCGGCGGTCGGCGTCGGCATCGGGCCGAACGCGATCGACCGGGTGCTCGGCGTGGTGAAGGCGTACACCACGCGCGTCGGCAGCGGCCCGCTCCCGACGGAGCTCGAGGAGCCGCTGCAGAGCGAAGTGCGCAAGCTCGGCAACGAGTACGGCGCGACGACCGGCCGTCCGCGCCGCTGCGGCTGGTTCGACGGCATCGTCGTGAAGTACGCGACGCGCGTGAACGGGCTCTCGGATCTCGCCGTGACGAAGCTCGACGTGCTCGACACGCTCGATCGGCTCGGCGTGTGCGTGGGCTACGAGGTGGACGGCGAGCTGCACGAGGAGTTTCCGGGTGACCTGACGATGCTGGAGCGCGCGACGCCGAAGTACGAGTGGTACGACGGATGGAAGCGCTCCACGGCATCGGCGCGGACGCTCGGCGACCTGCCGAGCGAGGCGCGCCGCTATCTCGACCGCATCGAGGCGCTGGTGGAGGCGCCGATCACCTACGTGAGCGTGGGCACGCGCCGCGACCAGATCATCGGGCTGTAGTCGATGATCATGGGCGCGGCCGACTCCGGCATGCACGACGTCGATCTCCTCGTCGTCGGCGCGGGCCCGTGCGGGCTGGCCGCGGCGATCTCGGCGCAGCGCGCCGGCCTCGGCGCGCGGGTGCTCGACGCGGGCGCGGTCGCGAGCACGATCACCCAGTACCCGTACTACGTGAAGTTCTTCTCCACGGCGGAGAAGCTCGCGCTCGGCGGGATGCCCTTTCTCGTCGGCGACGACAAGCCGACGCGGCGCGAGGGGCTGGCCTATTATCGAGCGGTCGTTCGGCACTTCGGGCTCGACGTGCGGCAGTACGAGCGAGTCGAGCGGCTCGAGCGGAGCGACACCGGCTGGCTGGTGCATTCGGAGTCGCTCGAGGGAGAGAAGCGGATCACCTCCGCGCGCGCGGTGTGCGTCGCGACTGGCTACTTCGGCTCACCGAACTATCTGCGGGTGCCGGGCGAGTCGCTGCCTCATGTGTCTCACGTCTATCGCGAGGGACACGGCGCGTACGATCAGGACGTCGTCGTGGTGGGCGGCGGCAACTCGGCGGCCGAGGCGACGCTCGATCTGTGGCGCGCGGGGGCGCGAGTGACACTCGTGCACTTCGGCCCGACGTTCGACAAGAAGATCAAGCCGTGGGTGCTGCCCGACTTTGTGAACAGGGTGAAGGAGGGGGCCATCGCCGTCCGGTGGGACAGTCGAGTCACGGCAATCGAGAACGACAGCGTCGTCGTCACCGGACCTTCAGGAGATGAGCGGCTTCCCGCCACTTTCGTGTACGTGATGACAGGCTTCGCCCCCAACGTTGACCTGCTGCGGGAAGCGAACGTCCCCATCGATCCGAAGACAGGCATTCCGGAGCATGATCCCGAGACGCTCGAGACATCGGTGCCGGGGATCTTCATCGCAGGCGTTGTCGTGGCGGGTTACGACGCGAACAAGGTCTTCATCGAGAACGGCCGGTACCACGGCGACAAGATCGTCGCCCGGCTGCTCGGGGCAACCGCACCGCCGGAACCGAAGCTCAGCGCCGAGCTGGATATGTGATGCTGGCTCGCTACTGCTCTTTCCGCGAGTAGGACGCGCGCACGTACTGGTTGATGTACGTGGCAAGTCCGCGTCCCGCACGTGCCAGCTCCTTCATACGAGCGACATGATCCGGGCCAGGGCTCGCATTGTCG
>DASYMZ010000177.1:0-1541 GCA_036008805.1 Gemmatimonadaceae bacterium | reverse complement strand
CCGCATGGCGCGCCTGGTGAAGGAGCGCATGTCGATCAACACCGATCCGGAGAAGATCTCGCTCGACGACCTGGTCAACGCCCGCACGGTCAGCGCGGTCATCCAGGCCTTCTTCGGCTCGTCGCAGCTCTCACAGTTCATGGATCAGACGAATCCGCTGGCCGAGCTGACGCACAAGCGTCGCCTCTCGGCCCTCGGACCGGGTGGTCTGACGCGCGAGCGCGCCGGCTTCGAAGTCCGCGACGTGCACTACTCGCAGTACGGGCGCATGTGCCCGATCGAGACGCCGGAAGGCCCGAACATCGGCCTGATCACCTCGCTCGCGACCTACGCGCGCGTCAACGATCTCGGCTTCGTGGAGACGCCCTATCGCGTCGTGAAGAACGGCAAGGTGACGAAGGAGATCGCCTGGCTGGACGCGAACAAGGAAGAGGACGCGATCATCGCGCAGGCCAACGCGGCCCTCAACCCCGACGGCAGCTTCCTCGAGGAGCTGGTGCTCGCGCGCGCCCAGGGGGACGTGCCGCTCACGGCGCCCGAGCGGATCGACTACATGGACGTGGCGCCCGAGCAGCTCGTCTCGATCGCCGCGGCGCTCATTCCGTTCCTGGAGCACGACGACGCCAACCGCGCCCTGATGGGCTCGAACATGCAGCGCCAGGCCGTGCCCCTGCTCAACCCGCGGACGCCGTTCGTCGGCACCGGGCTGGAGAAGACGGTGGCCATCGATTCGGGCGCGGTCGTGATCGCGCGCCGCGATGGCGTGATCAGCCGCGTGACGGCCGACGAGATCATCGTCGACGCCGGCCCGAACGAGCTGCGCGAGGCGAAGGAGGAGGGCCGCGTGCTGGTCCGCCTCACCCAGCACGACCGCTACAAGCTGCGGAAGTACTGGCGCACCAATCAGGACACCGCCATCAACCAGCGCCCGCTCGTCAAGATGGGCCAGACGGTGAAGGCCGGTGACGTGCTGGCCGACGGTGCGGCGACGGAGATGGGGCAGCTCGCCCTGGGCTCCAACGTCGTCGTCGCCTTCATGCCCTGGTACGGCCATAACTTCGAAGACGCCATCGTGCTCTCCGAGCGCCTGGTCAAGGACGACGTCTATTCGTCGATCCACATCCAGGAGCTCGAGCTGCACGTCCGCGACACGAAGCGCGGCCAGGAAGAGATCACGCGCGAGATCCCGAACGTCTCGGAAGAGGCGCTGCTGGACCTCGACGAGCGCGGCATCGTCCGCATCGGCGCGCACGTGAAGCCGGGCGACATCCTCGTCGGCAAGATCACGCCGAAGGGGGAGACGGAGCTCTCGCCGGAAGAGAAGCTCCTGACCGCCATCTTCGGTGAGAAGGCCAAGGACGTGAAGGATTCGTCCCTCAAGGTGCCGCCGGGCATGGAAGGCGTCGTGATCGACGTCAAGATCTTCTCGCGCATCGAGGATCAGGTCGTCGAGAAGGATCGCGGCGAGCGGATCGGCGAGGTGCGCCGTCTCGAGGGCGAGGAGAAGATCCGCGTCAACGAAGTGCGCGACGGCGAGCTCG
>DASYMZ010000176.1:0-34589 GCA_036008805.1 Gemmatimonadaceae bacterium | reverse complement strand
TCGCGAAGGACACGGCGCGTTCGACCAGGACGTCGTCGTTGTGGGCGGCGGCAACTCGGCGGCGGAGGCGGCGCTCGATCTCTGGCGCGCCGGCGCCCGTGTCACGCTCGTGCATTTCGGGCCGTCGTTCGACAAGAAGATCAAGCCGTGGGTGCTGCCGGACGTCGAGAACCGGATGCGAGAGGGGGCGATCGGCGCGCGGTGGGAGAGCCGAGTCACCTCGATCGAGCCGGGCTTCGTGACGATCAACGGGGTGGCGGGCGAGGAGCGGCTGCGCGCGCGGTTCGTGTTCGTGATGACCGGCTTCGCGCCGAACACGGCTCTGCTCGCCGAAGCCGGCGTGCCGATCGACCCGGCGACGGGAATTCCGGCGCACGATCCAACGACGTTGGAGACGACGCTGCCCGGGCTGTTCATCGCGGGGGTCGTGGTCGCGGGCTACGACGCGAACAAGATCTTCATCGAGAATGGACGCTTTCACGGCGACCAGATCGTGGCGAGGCTGCTCGGCCAGGCGGCGCCACCGGCTCCCCGGTTGAGTGGAGAGCTCGATACTTGAGTCCCTCTATCGCTTAGCCGGAATCCAGGTTTTGAGTTACCGGTTTCGGGTTGGTAGTGACGGGTTTTACTGCGTTCGCCGTTGAACCCGTAACCACCAACCGTCAACCGGAAACCCACGACCTGGATTCCGGTTGGATGAACTAGTTGCTCGCCTTAGCTTGACTGTCCCCTCCCAGCCCGCGATCTCCGTATGCCCCAACCCGATGTCATGGACAAGCTCGTGTCGCTCTCCAAGCGGCGCGGCTTCATCTTCCAGAGCTCCGAGATTTACGGGGGCACGGGCTCCGTGTGGGACTACGGGCCACTCGGCGTCGAGCTGAAGAAGAATCTCAAGGACTCGTGGTGGAAGGCCATGGTCCGCATGCGCGACGACATCGAGGGGATCGACGCCGCGATCCTCATGCATCCGCGCGTGTGGGAGGCCTCGGGGCACGTTGCCGGGTTCGTCGATCCGCTCGTCGACTGCAAGACGTGCCGGGGACGCTTCCGCGCCGACAAGCTCGAGGACGCGCAGTGCCCGCAGAAGCCGTCCAAGCATCCGGGCGAGCACACGGCGTGTCAGCTCACCGAGGCGCGGCAGTTCAACCTGATGTTCAAGACGTTCATGGGGCCTCTCGAGGAGACGGCTTCCGTGGTCTACCTGCGCCCCGAGACGGCGCAGGGAATCTTCGTGAACTTCCTCAACGTGCAGCAGAGCACGCGGCAGAAGGTGCCGTTCGGCATCGCGCAGATCGGCAAGGCGTTCCGCAACGAGATCACGCCGGGCAACTTCACCTTCCGCACGCGCGAGTTCGAGCAGATGGAGATGCAGTTCTTCGTCGAGCCGGGGACGGACGAGGAGCACTTCGAGTACTGGAAGGACGCGCGCATGAAATGGCATCATGGGCTCGGCCTTTCACCGGAGCGTCTGCGCTACAAGGCGCACGAGCAGCTCGCGCACTACGCGCGCGCGGCGTTCGACATCGAGTTCGACTTCGGCGGCACGCTCGGCTTCCAGGAGATCGAGGGAATTCACAACCGCACCGACTTCGATCTCTCGCGCCACCAGGAATACTCGGGGAAGAAGCTCGAGTACTTCGACCAGCCAGCGAACAAGCGCTACATCCCGTACGTCATCGAGACGTCGGTGGGTGCGGATCGCGTCACGCTCGCCGCGCTCGTGAATGCCTATCGAGAGGAAGAGGTGCCTGGCGAGTCGGAGGGACGGGTGGTGCTCGGGCTGCATCCGTCGCTCGCCCCGATCAAGGCGGCCGTGTTCGCGCTCACCAAGAAGGACGGCATGCCGGACATGGCGCACCGCATCGCGGGCGAGCTGCGGCAGCACTTCCCGGTGGACTACGACGAGACGGGGAGCATCGGGAAGCGCTATCGCCGCCAGGACGAGGTGGGCACGCCGTTCTGCATCACGGTGGACGGCGAGTCGGTGAAGGACGGCACGGTCACGGTGCGCGACCGCGACACGCTGGCGCAGGATCGCATCTCCGCCGACGCGATCCGCGGCTATCTCGCAGAGCGTCTGCCGGGATGAGCCGCCTGTCGATCGAGCGTCTTCGCCGCGAAGGCGAGACGTTCATGGAGGAGCTCTCGCGCGAGTACTACGAGGCGCATGCGGGGCTGAAGGCGAGCGCGGAGCTCCAGCCGGTGTACGAGAAGCACGCCGAGATCCTCGGCAGAGATTCGTTCGAGCTCACGCGCGAGGCGTTCTTCGCCAGCGCGGAGGGGAGCGAGGAGCGCCGCTCGGCGCGGCTGCTGCTGGACTGGCAAGCCGAGGCGCAGAGCGCGCGGCAGCTCGCTCCGCTGGACGAGCGCGAGATCGCCTGGGAGGCGGACGCCGTGGTGCGCCTCGCCGACGGACGGGTGATCTCGTATCAGCGCACGGCGATCGAGCTCGCGAACAGCACCGATCGCGCCGAGCGCGCGATGATCGAGACGGCACGGCGCAGCGTGGTGGAGAAGGAGCTGGCGCCGATGAAGCGCGAGCGGTTCCAGCGCGAGCGCGAGATCACCGAGTCGCTCGAGCTGGCGGACGGATACATCCCCACCTGGGAGCTCCTGAACGGCGTCTCGCTCGCCGGCCTGCGCGACGAATGCGCGCAGTTCCTTCGCGACACCCAGGCGATGTGGGACGAGGTGTTCCCCGAGTTCGTGAAGCGCACGCTGGGGATGAGCCCGCGCGAGGTCACGCGCGCCGATGCGCTCGCGCTGTTCCGTGCGCGCGAGTTCGACCAGTACTTCCCGGCGAGCGAGATGGAGGGCTCGATCCGCAAGCAGGTGCGCGAGATGGGAGTGGATCCGGACGCGGGTGGACGCGTGCGGTTCGACACGGGCGAGCGGGAAGGGAAGCGCTCGCGCGCGTTCTGCGCCCCGGTGAGGATCCCCGATGAGGTGTATCTCGTGCTGCGTCCGCATGGCGGGCAGACCGACTGGAACACCTTCCTGCACGAGCTCGGGCATGCGCTGCACTTCGCGTACATGCGCCCCGACCATCCGATGGAGTTCCGCTGGATGGGGGACAACTCGGTGACCGAGGCGTACGCGATGCTGTTCGACCATCTGATGCAGGACGGCGGCTGGCTGCAGCGCTACACGGGGCTCGACAAGAAGACGACGCCGGTGTTCCTGCGCAGCGGCGGCTTCGAGGAGCTGCACTTCCTGCGGCGGTACTGCGCGAAGCTGATCTACGAGACGCACCTCTGGGGTGGCGACGTGTCGTGGGATGCGCTGCCCGATCTGTACGTCGAGCAGCTCACGGCGGCGACGACGTTCCAGTACGCGCGCGCCGACGCGTTCGTCGACGTGGACCCGCGCTTCTACGCTGCGCGCTATCTGCGCGCGTGGCAGCTCCAGGCGCGGATCACCGAGACGCTCGTCGAACGGTACGATGCGGACTGGTGGCGGAACCCGCGCGCCGGCCCGTGGATCGTGCAGTCGCTGTTCTCCGAGGCGCAGCGTGAGCTGGCGCAGGAGCAGGCGGAGCGGGTGGCGGGGAAGGGGTTGAGCTTCGCGCCGCTCATCCGGAGCATCGAGCGGATGCTCGCCTGAATTGGACAGCCCTCTAGCACTTAACCGGGATCCAGGTTCTGGGTGACCGGTTTGGGGTTGGTGGTTTCGGGTTCGACTGCGTCCGCCGCAAAACCCGTCACCACCAACCCGCTACCGGCAACTCACAACCTGGATTCCGGCTGGATGATAGAGTGACGTACTAGCGCGTCTCTAAAGTCGTCAGACTTCGCTTCAACCCCTCCGCCACCGCTCCCCCGTCCGAGCCCAGCGCGACGACCGTATAGCCGAGCTCCTGGCACAGTCCCAGGTTCGCCGGATCGAGCAGTAGGATCCCCACCGCTTTCCCCGCGCCTTTCGCCGCCTTCGCCACGCGATCGAGCGCGTCGTGGAACCGCTGGTCGCCGTACTGGCCGGGAATGCCCATGCTGGTCGTGAGATCCATCGGGCCGACGAACAGGACGTCCACGCCATCCACCGCTGCGATCGCGGGCGCGTTCGCCACCGCCTCCACCGTCTCGATCTGGGTGAGCGTCACGAGCCACTCGTGTGCGTTGGCGAAGTACGCGTCGAAGTTCGCGCCGAAGGCCGACGCGCGGGTGAGCTTCGCCACGCCGCGCATCCCGCGTGGCGGATAGCGCATCGCGTTCACCGCGGCGCGCGCCTCGTCGGGCGTGCTCACGTACGGCACCATCACTCCGGCTGCGCCGGCGTCGAGCGCGCGCTTGAAGCGCGGCGCTTCGTTCGCCGCGATGCGCACCAGACAGGTCGCCGGCGTCGCGGCCACCGCCTGGAGCTGGTGCAGCATCGTCTCCTCGCTCCCCGCGCCGTGCTCGTGGTCGAGCAGCACCCAATCGAAGCCGGCGAGCCCCGCCATCTCCGCCGTGAGCGGCGAGCCGAGGTTGAGCCAGAAGCCGGTGAGGTACTCGCCGGCGAGGAGCCGCGCGCGGAATGCGCCGTCGATGGTCATGGACGCCGCGTCACGTTCATCGTCGCGCCATTCTGCAGCAGCTTCGCGCTGATCGCCTTCCCACCCTCGACCTTGAAGATCAGCCGCACCTTGGGATCGAAGTCCGCGCCGAAGGTATCGTCGCCGAGGTAGCGCAGCGGTGCCTTGTCCTGACCATCCGCCTGCGCCATCAGCTCCTCGCCGTCGACGAAGAGCTTGATGGGAAGCAGGCTGCCGTCCGGACGCGTGATGTCGTACTCGCCGACGAACTTCGCCGCGCTGGCGGCGGACAGCGGCACGCGCGGCGCGACGACGATCGGCGATGCCGGCTGCTGCAGCTTTTTCGGCGTGATCGGCAAGCCGAACACCGCCGAGGCCACATTGC
This sequence comes from Gemmatimonadaceae bacterium, assembly GCA_036008805.1. Classification (GTDB taxonomy): domain Bacteria; phylum Gemmatimonadota; class Gemmatimonadetes; order Gemmatimonadales; family Gemmatimonadaceae; genus AG11. The sequence continues at coordinate 29,694 of DASYMZ010000176.1, read as the reverse complement.
GCACGAGCCAGTCCGGGTCCGCACCGTCGGTATTGACGAAGACGACGATCGACAGCGAGTCGGCGGGGAACCAGAACTGCTGGGTGCTGAAGCCGTTGATCGAGCCGCCGTGCTGGATGTCCAAGTGGGTGCCGATGCCGCCGGTTGCGAGGCCCATGCCGTAGCTCGTCGTCTCGCCGTTCGCGAGCGTCTCGGGTCCGACCATGAGCGCGAGCGTCGCCGGCTTCACGATGCGGCCGCTCATGAGCGCGCGCTGCCACACGAGATAATCCGGCACCGACATGCACAGCGCGCCCGCCGCGTATGGATGCGTCATGCTCAGTGGCGTGGCGAGCGTGAACTCGCCTGCATCGCGCGTGTAGCCCACGGCGTAGCGCGCGTCGGCCGGCTTCGTGGGACAGTACGCGGCGCTCTTCATGCCCAGTGGGCCGAAGACGTCGCGCTGCAGCAACGCGGCGTACGGCTGCCTGGTCACCTTCTCGAGCAACAGCCCGAGCAGCATGTAGCCGGTGTTGTTGTAGCTCCACCTGGTGCCCGGCGCGAAGTCCATCGTATCCTTCGCGACGAAGGCGATCAGCGCCGCCGGCGTCAGGTCTTCCGCCCAGTGCTTCCGCCACTCCTCGCTCGACGTGTAGGAGTGAATGCCCGACGTGTGGTTGAGCAGCTCGCGCACGGTCACGCTCTTCCACTGCGGGTACTGCGGCAGATACCTGGTGATCGGGTCCTCGAGCTTCACCGAGCCACGCTCCACCAGCCGCATCACCGCCGCGGCGGTGAACTGCTTCGTGATGGAGCCCACGCGGTAGATCGTCGCGACGTCGGCCGGAAGATGCTTCTCGCGATCACGCTCCCCGTAGCCTCTGAGCAGCAGGGTGTCACCTCGGCTCACGACGGCGATCGTCATGCCGGACGCTGGGGTCTGTGCGACGTAGTCGTCGGCGAGCGAATCCAGGCGTGACACCAGGGCGGCGCGAGCGGGTGGACTGCCTGCAGTGGCGCCCGCCTGCTGTTGAGCGGCAATCGCGCGACTGGAGGCGAGGAGAAGCGGTGCGGCCAGCAGGAGCCTGAGGGAGCGGAGCATCGATTGGTCGAGTGGGAGTTCGTGCGGCGTGGCGCGGTGCGAATCTCGTCATCGCCTACGAGCAGCGACAGGGCGCGGGTTTCGGATCGCTCCGGCTATGTTTCCCCGATGCGGGCGGTGCCGTGGTGCCGCCCGCCGCTCGGAGCCCTCGACGTCGTCCCGTCACTCAGCCGATGCGCTCATCTCACTCGCTCGCTCTCGCCGTCCTCATGACTCTCGCCACGGATCCGCTCGTCGCCCAGGAGCCCGACTGGAACGCCGCGCGCCAGGAGACGCTCGGTCACCTCCAGACGATGATCCGGATGAACACCGTCAATCCTCCGGGCAACGAGCTCCAGGTGGCGCGGCATCTCGAGAGCGCGCTCAAAGCCGAAGGGATCGAGACGCATCTGTTCGAGCCGACGCCGGGCCGCGGCGCGCTCGTCGCGCGAATCAAGGGCAACGGCAGCAAGCAGCCCGTGCTCATCATGGGCCACATGGATGTCGTCGGCGTCGAGCGCGGACACTGGTCGGTGGACCCGTTCGCCGCCGAAATCAAGGATGGCTACCTCTACGGTCGCGGCGCGATCGACGACAAGGGGATGCTGGCCGCGAACCTCGAGACGATGCTCCTCCTCAAGCGGAACGTGATCGACAAGGGGGGCACGCTGTCGCGCGACGTGATCTTCGTCGCCAACTCGGACGAGGAGCAGAGCGGCGAGTGGGGGATGGGCTGGCTCATCGCCAACCATCCCGAGCTGATCAAGGCGGAGTTCGCGCTCAACGAAGGTGGACGCGTTCGCATCGTCGGCGGGAAGCGACTGTACGTCGCCGTGCAAAACACGGAGAAGGTGCCACACACCGTGACGGTCACCGCGCACGGACCCGGCGGCCACGCGTCGATCCCGCTCGCCGGCAACGCGATCTTCCGGCTCGGGCGCGCGCTCGCGAAGATCGGCGAGTACCGCGAGCCGGTGCAGGTGAATCCCACCACGCGCGAGTTCTTCACTCGGCTCGGGCGCATCTGGCCCAACCGCGAGGAGCGATCGGCGATGGCGGACGTGGCCACCTCGGACACGCGCAGAGTGCAGCGCGGCGCGCGCGTGCTCGCGCGCATCCCGGTGTTCGACGCGGTGCTGCGCAACGGCATCTCCGCGACGATCGTGCAGGGCGGCATCCGCGGCAACGTCATCCCCACCGAGGCGACGGCGACGCTCAACATCCGCACCCTGCCTGGCCAGTCGATCGACTCGGTGGTGGCCCGACTGCAGCGCGTCGTCGGCGACTCGTTGGTGCAGTTCGCGATCACCTCGCGCGGTGCCGACGCGCCGGCGTCCGACTTCGGGTCGCCGATGTTCGCCGCGATCCGCGAGAGCGCGAGCGCCCTCGACGGCGAGCTGACGACGGTGCCGTATCTGAGCACGGGTGCGACCGACAGCGCACGCCTCCGGGCGTGGGGAATGCAGGCGTTCGGGCTGCTCCCCTTTCCGATGAATCAGGACGACGAGGACCGCATGCACGGCAACGACGAGCGCATCCCGCTCGCGAGCCTCGAGTTCGGCACGAAGCTGGTCTACGGCGCGGTCCTGCGCGTGGCGCGCTGACGATGCCGGTCACGCTCGTCACGGGTGCGTCGCGCGGGATCGGCCGCGCCATCTCGCTCCGCCTTGCGCGCGAGGGGCACGAGATCGTCGCGGCCGCGCGGAACTTCGCGGAGCTGGACGCCCTGTGCGCCGAGATTCGGTCGGCGGGTGGACGCGCTCGCCCGCTGGTGCTCGACGTCGCGGATCCAGCCGCCGTCGCGAGCGCGCTCGCCGGCGTACGCGTCGACGTGCTGGTGAACAACGCCGGCATCGGAAAGCTCAAGCCGTTCATGGACACCACTCCCGACGAATGGCGCGCGATGATCGACGTGAACGTCAATGCGCTGTATCACGTCACGCGCGCCGTGCTGCCGGAGATGATCGCGAATGGGAGCGGGCACGTGTGCACGATCGGATCGATCTCTGGACGCAGCGCCTTTCCCGGCGGCAGCTGCTATGCGGCCACCAAGGCGTTCGTGACCACGTGGGCGGAGTCGCTGCTGCTCGAGGTGCGCGAGCACGGCGTGAAGGTGTCGGTCGTGATGCCCGGCTCGGTGGCGACGAGCTTCAGCGGCCGCGATCCGCAGCCCGAGGACGCCTGGAAGCTCTCGCCGGAGGACGTTGCCGACACCGTGGCGTACGTCGTGGGCACGCCGCCAAACGTGCTCGTGCATCGCGCCGAGGTGCGCACGCTCTCGTCACCGCCCAAGAAGTCACCGCGCTGACACGCTGCGGACGCCGGCCCGAGTCATAGGGATCCCGGGGCTTACCCGGCGGGTCTAAGGCAGTATCCTCCTATCGCACGCCCTTCCGTCGCGGAAGGTTGCGTGCGTCCGGAACGTCTGCCCTCTCCCCAGCCTCATCCATGCTCAGCCGTCTGTCGGCCCTCACCCTCGGCCTTCTCTTCGCTGCGCCGCTTGCCGCGCAGCAGCCCGCCGTCGCGAACGTGCCAGCCGCCGCGGCGTCCGCGCCAGCGCTCTCGGCGCGCCTCTCCGTCGATCCCAAGGTGCGCATCGGCACGCTGCCGAACGGCATCCGCTACTACATCCGCAAGAACACACTGCCCGCGAAGCGTGCCGAGCTGCGGCTCGTCGTCAACGCGGGCTCGGTGCTCGAGAGCAACGATCAGCGCGGCTACGCGCACTTCGTGGAGCACACCGCGTTCAACGGCACCACGCACTTCGCCAAGAACGAGCTCGTGCAGTATCTCCAGTCCATCGGCGTACGCTTCGGAGCGGATCTCAACGCGTACACGAGCTTCGACGAGACGGTCTACATCCTTCCGGTTCCCACCGACACGGCGAGGCTCGTCGATCGCGGTTTCCAGATCCTCGGCGACTGGGCCCGGGGCCAGCGCTTCGATTCGACCGAGGTGGTGAACGAGCGCGGCGTGGTGCACGAGGAGTGGCGCGGACGTCGCGGCGCGGGCGACCGGATCCTCCAGCAATGGCTGCCGACCGCGCTCAAGGGCTCGATCTACGCCGAGCGTCTCCCGATCGGCACCGAGCAGAGCATCATGGCGGCGCAGCCGAGCATCCTGCGCCGCTTCTACGACGACTGGTACCGCCCCGACCTGATGGCTGTCGTCGCCGTCGGCGATTTCGATCCCGCGACGATCGAGGCGCGGATCAAGCGGGAGTTCGGCGCGATCCGCCCTGCGCCGCATCCGCGCGCGCGCCCCGTGCTGCAGGTGCCGGACAACAAGGATCCGCTCATCGCGATCGCGACGGACAAGGAGCTGACGTCGACGCAGGTGGAAGTCGTGTACAAGCGGCCGCGCGAGCTGACGCGCACCGTCGCCGACTATCGGCGCGACCTGATCGCCGAGCTGTACGTGAGCATGCTGAACTCGCGCTTCAGCGAGATCGCACAGAAGCCCGACGCACCCTTCCTCAGCGCCGGTGCGTCGAAGTCCGGCTTCATCGCGCGCAGCATGGGCGGCTTCACGCTCGCCGCGACGGTGAAGGACGGCGGAATCGAGCGCGGGCTGGAAGCGGTGCTCACCGAGACGCGGCGCGTGGACCAGTTCGGCTATCTCCCCTCCGAGCTCGAGCGCGAGAAGCAGGATCTGCTGCGCGGCTACGAGCGTGCGTACGCCGAGCGTGAGAAGACGCTCTCCGCGTCGCTCGTGCGCGAGTACGTGAGCAACTACCTGGAGACCGAGCCGATCCCCGGCATCGAGAAGGAGTACGCGCTGGTGAAGCAGCTCCTGCCGACGATCACGCTGGCCGACGTGAACGCATCGGCGCGCGCGTGGATCACCGACGAGAACCGGATCGTGCTCGCCGCCGCGCCGCAGAAGGACGGCGTGCCGATTCCGACGGCGGAGCAGCTCCGCGCCGTGTTCGCGCGCGTCAATCGGGAGCAGGTGACGGCGTACACCGAGACCGTGTCGGACAGTCCACTGCTCGCGACCAGGCCCACCGCGGGCAAGATCACCGCGGAACGCACGATTCCCGGCGTGGGCATCACCGAGTGGACGCTCTCCAACGGGGCGCGCGTGCTCGTGAAGCCGACCGACTTCAAGGCCGACGAGATCCAGCTCACCGCGTACGCCGAGGGCGGTACCTCGCTCGCCAGCGACGCGAACTACATGTCGGCTTCGCTCGCGTCGCAGATCGTGTCGCTCAGCGGCATCGGCGCGTTCAATCGCGTCGATCTCGGCAAGAAGCTGAGCGGAAAGGCGGTGCGCCTCGGCCCCGGCATCGAGGGGACGGTGTCGCAGCTCAGCGGCTCGGCGTCGCCGAAGGATCTGGAGACGCTGCTGCAGCTCGCGTATCTGCACTTCACCGCACCGCGGCTCGACACCACCGCGTGGCAGGCGTTCCGCAATCAGGTTGGACCCTTCCTCGCGAACCGGTCGTCGGATCCGCGCTCGGTGTTCGGCGACACGATCCAGGTGACGATGGCGCAGCACCACGCGCGACAGCGTCCGTGGACGACGGCGCTGTTCAACGAGATCGATCCCGACAGCGCGCTCGCGTTCTACAGGGCACGGTTCGCCGACGCGGGGCGGTTCACCTTCGTGTTCGTCGGCAACGTGGAGCCGGCCACGCTCAAGCCGCTCGTCGAGCAGTACATCGCCTCGCTGCCGGGGAAGGGGACGAAGGAGCAGTGGAAGGACGTCGGCATCCGTCCGCCCACGGGAGTGATCGAGCGCGTGGTCCATAAAGGCGTCGAGCCGCAGGCCACGACGCAGATCCTGTTCACCGGCCCGTTCGAGTACGCACCGCAGAACCGGTTCGCGCTGCGTGCGCTCACGGACTACATGCAGATCAAGCTCGTCGAGACGCTGCGCGAGCAGATGGGGGGCACGTACAGCCCGAACATCTCCGGCAGTGGGAGCCGAGCTCCTCGGCAGGAGTACACGATCGCCGTGGGCTACACGTCGGACCCGAACAAGGTCGACACGCTCACCAAGACCGTGCTCCGGCTGGTCGACACGTTGAAGCGCGTGCCGCCCACTCAGGCCGACGTGGACAAGGTGAAGGCGCAGCTCATCCGGAGCCGCGAGGTAGAGGTCAAGCAGAACGGCTACTGGATGGGCAACATCGTCGCGCGCGACCGGGCGGGTGAGGAGCTGGTCGGTCTCCTCTCGGCGTACGACGACATGGTGCGAAAGCTCACCCCCGCGCAGATCCAGGAGGCGGCGAAGAAGTACTTCGACACTGGGAACTACGCGCGGTTCATCCTTCTGCCGGAGACGCCGGTACCCAAGGCGTAGGCGCGGGGCGCGCTACGCCGTGAACGGTTTTCCGTGATCAGTGATCGGTAGCGGCCTCGGGACGCAGATACTTCGTGAGGCCCGCCGATCACTGATCACCGATCACCGGTCACGGTCGGTGGCTCCGCCGCCCCCTAAACGTCTGGTATTATTGCTGTTCCGTCACCATATTGGCCGCGTGACCAGGCCAACGTTGGTGACGAGCGACCGGATCCCCGCCTCTCAGGAGGGCGGGGACGCTGGGCTGCGCGAGCTGATCGCGATTCGCGAGATCGTTCACGCCTTTCTCACGGCCGACCGGCCGGAGGAGGTGTTCCAGTTCGCGCTCGACCGCGTGAGCCCGCTGGTCGGCGCGAGCTTCGCCTGCGTGTACGTCGTCGACGGCGCCTCCGAGCTGATGCGTCTCGCCGCCGTGCACAACTGGCCGGAGCGGTTCGCCCCTTTTCTCGGCGAGATGCGCGTGAGGCTCGGCTTCGGGCCGAGCGGGGAAGCAGCGGCCGAGCGCCGGGTGATCGAGGTGCCGGACGTGATGGCCGATCCGTCGCTCGAGGATTGGGCCGAGGTGGCTCACGAGCTCGGCTTCCGTGCGATCGTCGCGCTGCCCTTGCAGACCGGAGACGGAGTGCTGGGCGCCGTCGCGTTCTACTTCGAGACGGCTGGAGTGATCAGCCCCGAGACGCGCTCGCTGCTGCGCATGGTCGCCGACCAGATGGCGGCGACCGCGCAGAAGGCGCGGCTGATCGAGGATCTGCGCCGTGCGAACGCCGCGCTGATCGACACGAACGCCGAGCTGGAGCGGCAGTACGTCGCGCTCCTCGACGCACGGCGCGTGAAGGACGAGTTCCTCGCGAACATCTCGCACGAGCTGCGCACCCCGCTCACTGCGGTGATGGGGTACCTCGCTCTGATGGACGAAGGGTTGGCCGGCCCCGTGACGAGCGAGCAGAGCAGGACGCTCGCGCAGGTGAAGACGGCGAGCCAGCATCTGCTCGATCTGATCGGCGACCTGCTCGAGCTGACCACGCTCAAGCGCGGCGGGCTGGAGATCAAGGCGGCCCCGTTCGACGTGCGTGATCCCATGCACGATGCGCTGGCGACGACGCGCGGACGCTCCGACTCGGTGGCGTTGCGGGTGCGCGAGCCCGAGCAGCGGCTCATGATGGTGAGCGACCGGCGGAAGATCGCGAAGATGCTCGTCGCGCTGCTGAGCAACGCGTACAAGTTCACGTCCACGGGCGAGATCAGGCTGTCGGTGTCGGTGCACGACGACCAGGTGGTCTACCGGGTGGAGGACACCGGCATCGGCATTCCGGAAGAGCTGCAGCAGCAGGTGTTCGAGGAGTTTCGTCAGGTGGACGGCTCGACCACGCGGCGCTATGGCGGCTCGGGGTTGGGGCTCTCGCTGGCGCGGCGGCTGGCGCGCGTGCTCGGCGGGGAAATCTACGTGGACTCGATGCCAGGTCAGGGGTCCACCTTTCGCGTCGAGCTGCCCGTGACGTACCGCGAGCCGGAGCGGCTGTCGCACTCCCCGCTCCCCTTCGCGCTCGGTTAAGCTTCAGTCACGCGGAGCCGTTGCCGCCGCACTCTCGCGGCGGCCGATCGAATGGGCGACGCGTCACCAGCCTCACCAGCACAGCGCCGTCATGATCCAGTCCCAGCGCACCCTGCAGGAGTATCGCACCACGCTCACGCCCGACGAGGTGCTGAGCGAGGCGAAGCAGTTCTTCACGAGGCGGAGCAGTCTGTACGCGGCCTTTCTCGATCGCGAAGGGCCGACGTTCGTGAGCTTTCGTGGTCAGGGGACGGAGGAGCTGATCATCGCCGCCGCGCCGCACGAGGGCGCGACGCGGGTGACCGGCTCGACCTATCTGTTCGACATGCAGATCGCGCGCTTCTTCACGACGCTGCCCCCCTTCCAGCTCGAAGAGAAGCTGCTGCCGGCCGGCCCGGTCGCCGACGGATCACGCGCATGAGCGAGCCGTTCGTGAACCAGCTCCGCACCCGCGGCGGCGTGATCGACCTCGCTTCCCCTGGCGGGCCGGCGATCACGGTGCGGGTCGAGATGCCCGAGGTGTGGGACGTCGTGCGCGTCCGCGTCTCACCGGACGAGCGCATCCTGCTGATGAAGCTCCGCGCGCTCGAGGCGCTCAACCCCGGCAGCGAGCCGCACGAGGAGTACGTGCTCAAGCTGTACGGCTGGGAGGTGCTGGACGAGCATGCGACGGTGGCGTCGACTGGTGCGGGGGATGGGTCGATATTCCTCCTCACGCATCGGAGACGGAGAGCGGTTCGCTGAGCTCCAACTACCACTGCCCGTAGTCCAACTACCTACCACTGCCTGTAGTCCAACTACCACTGCCTGTAGGTGGTAGCGGGTAGCGGTAGTGAGATGACGTAGCGGGTCGATGGTAGCGGGACCTACACTCGTGAACGGCCGCGCTCGAGAGCCACCCTCCGGTGGCCGGTGCGGCCGTTCGCTTTTCAGGTCGATGGAGCGCGAGCGGAGCGCGTGGCTCGCACGCCAATCCTTCTACTCCGTGCTCGCTACCACGTCTCGCTACCGCGACCCACTACCACCTACAGGCAGTGGTAGTTGAGAGGTTAGCTTCCCGACGTGCCCACCGTAGCGTACATCAGCCATCCCGACGTCGGCCGTCACGATACCGGCTGGGCTCATCCCGAGCACGTCGGGCGGCTGCGCGCCATTCCACGGGCACTGCGGTACGATCCCGAGCTGTTCCACCTGCTCGACCATCGCGAGGCGCGGCATGCGACGCACGACGAGCTCGCGCTGGTGCACGACCCGGCCTACGTCGCCATGGTGGAGAAGCTCGCCGAGCAGGGAGGCGCGCGGCTCGACGCCGACACCGTGGTGAGCGAGGGCTCGTGGGCCGCGGCGACGGCCGGCACGGGCGCGGTGCTCGACGGGCTCGACCTCGCGTTCGGCGACGGGCCGCGACGCAGCTTCTGCGCGGTGCGGCCGCCCGGACACCACGCGCTGCGCGATGGCGGCATGGGCTTCTGCCTGTTCGGCAACGTCGCGGTGGGCGCGCACTACGCGCGTGTGCGGCACGGAGCGGAGCGCGTGCTGATCGTGGACTGGGACGTCCATCACGGCAACGGCACCCAGGCCCTCGTGCAGCAGACCGGCGACATCCGCTTCGTCTCGATGCACCAGTGGCCCTGGTATCCCGGCACCGGCGCGGCGGCGGATCGCGGCCCGCACGACAATGTGTGGAACGTGCCGATGGAAGCCGGCCTCGCGCGCGAGGTCTACGTCGCCGCGTTCCTCTCCGCCGTGGATGCTGCCACCGTCGGCTTCGTGCCCGACGTCGTCCTCGTCTCGGCCGGCTTCGACTCGCTCGCCGGTGACCCGCTTGGTGGGTTCACCCTCGAGATGGACGACGTGGAGCGGCTGACGGCGGAGATGGTGTCGCGCGCGGAGCACTGGTGTGGCGGTCGGCTGGTGAGCGCCCTCGAGGGTGGCTACGCACCCGACCGGCTCGGCGAGGCGTGCGTGCGCCACATGCGGGCGCTGGTCTGAGCACGCTGTCCGCGGCCCGCGAGGGCCCGTATGTTTCCCGCCCTATGCCGACGTCCGGGTTCGATCGGCCGACGCCGTCCTCTCCGCCAGTGCCCGCCGTCCTCCGCCTGGCTCAGACGGTGATGCACGGGCGCTGGCGCGCGATGGGAGAAGACCTCTATCGCGAGGTCGCGTCGCTCGCGCGTGCGCGCGTGGGAGTCGAGATCCTCGTGAGCGGATGCCGGGACGGTGTCACCGCGGTCTGGCTCGCCGCGCGGACGGGCGCCGCGGTGACTGGGCTCGATCCGGACGCGGCGAGGATCGCACGCGCGGAGACGCGTGCCCGCGCCACGGCCGGCGTGGCACCGAGCTACGAAGTCGGCCCGCTGGACGACCTGCCGCACGAGAACGCCGTCTTCGACGCCGCGATCGGCGAGCCGTCGATCGCCTCGGCGGGGAGCCCGGCGCGAGCCGTGGCCGAGCTGGTGCGCGTCACGAGACCCATGGGGCACGTGGTCATCCTCCTTCCGACCTGGAGCTCCGACGTCCCCGGTGGGGACCGGGAAGCGTTCGTCGAGCGGCTCGGGCTCCGGCCCTACCTCCTCGTGGAATGGAAGCAGATGCTGCGGGACGCCGGGGCGGTGGAAGTCGTCGTACAAGACTGGAGCGATGGTGGGCCGGCGGCGCGGGCGAGTGGCAATCAGCCGACGGTGCCGCAGCTCACCTGGCGGCAGAAGGCGCACATCGCGGCGCGCGCGCTTCGACGGCGCGGGCTGCGGGCGGCGCGAATGTCGGTGCAACGCGAAGCGGAGCTGCTGCAGGAGCTCGCGCACTCGCGCGCGATCGGATTCCATCTGATCAGCGGCGTGAAATGGGCTCAGACGAAACAGACGTGAGACGGCACAGCGTGCGGAGAGACCTGGCGTGGCATTGAATCTGTTCGGGGTGGTCTTCAGTGATCATGGGGTGGCACCCGTCGCCGGCACCGAGCTGATCGCCGTGCGCGATCTCGCGGCGATCGTCGCCGAGAGTCCGTACGCGACGGTCGAGCCGGACGACGAGCGCGTGATGCGCGTGGCCGAGGTGATCGGCGCCTACCAGGCGCGCTCCGCGGTGCTGCCCGCGCCGATCGGCGTGGTGTTCCGCGCGCGCGAGTCGGTGCTGCGCTGGCTCGAGCTGCACTACGTCGCGCTGAGCGACGCGCTGAGCTTCGTCGACGACCGCGTGGTGGGACGCGTGCACGTGTGGCGCCCGGGCGCGCCGGAGGACCGGGACGCGGGCTCGGACCTCGCGGCGGCGGCGGCCGAGAGCCTTCGGGTGCTGCGCCGCTCCGCGGTCGCGACGGTGCCGCTCCGCTTGGAGAAGATCACCGGCATCGTGCTGAGCGCGGCGTTCCTCGTCGAGCAGGAGCTGTGGAAGGAGTTCTCGGCCAAGGTCGAGGACCAGCGCGCCGCGTCGCCGAACCTCGAGTTCGAGCTCACCGGTCCGTGGCCGCCGTACGACTTCGTTCACATGCAGTTCGGGGGCTGACGTGTTCTGTCCCCAATGTGGCACCTGGAACCGCGCGACCGCCGCGGCGTGCAGCCGCTGCACGGCGCCGCTGCCCGACGTCGCCGGCACGCCGACGGAGAAGCCCGACGAGGAGATCACCGCGCTGCGCAAGGCGACGGGAACGCGCTACCGCGTGCTTCGCCGGCTCGGCGGCGGCGGCATGGCCACCGTGTTCCGCGCCGAGCAGATGCCGCTCGATCGCGAGGTGGTGCTCAAGGTGCTGCACGCGCATCTCGCGCGTGACGGAGAGATGACCGAGCGCTTCCGGCGCGAGGCGGAGGCGGCCGCGCGGCTGGTGCATCCCTTCATCTGCCCCGTGCTCGACTTCGGTCAGGCGGGTGAGACCGTGTACATCGTGATGCCGTATCTCAGCGGCGGGTCGCTCGCCGATCGCGTGCAGCGCGACCGCTCGGTGCCGGCCGCGCCGTGCGCGGCCGCGGCGGCGCAGGTGGCCGTCGCGCTCGATCACGCGCATCATCGCGGCGTCGTGCATCGCGACGTGAAGCCCGACAACATCCTGTTCGACGAGGACGGCAACGCGTACATCACCGACTTCGGCATCGCGACGGCGCGCTTTCACGCGCGCCTGACGGCGAGCGGACGCGCGATGGGGACGCCGCACTACATGAGCCCGGAGCAGGCGATGGGAAAGCTCGTCGACGGACGCAGTGATCTCTACGCGCTCGGCGTCGTGATGTACGAGGCGCTGTGCGGCTTCCCGCCGTTCGACGGCGCGGATGCCTTCTCGGTGGGCTACAAGCACGTGCACGAGAAGCCGGTGCCGATCAACGAGATCGACTCGCGCGTTCCCGAGGCGCTCGCCGCGATCGTGATGCGCTGTCTGGAGAAGTCGCCCGACGCGCGCTACGCGCGCGGCACCGCGCTCGCCGACGCACTGCTCGGCTATCTCGCTGACGCCGAAGATGGCGCGGTGGCCCAGCGCGCGGCGAACCTGGCGCGGACGCGCACGCCGATGGGGCGCGCATGAAGCTCGAGCACGAGATCATCGCGCTTCGCACGACGCACCCGTTCGTCATCGCACGGGGCGGATCGAGCGAGTATCGCGTCGTCCGGGTGACGATCACCGACCGCGACGGCGCGACCGGATGGGGCGAGGCGGCGCCGAGCAAGCATTACGGCGAGACGGCGGACACCGTCGTCGCGGCGCTTCCCGTGCTCGCGCCGGTGCTCGAGGATGCCGATGCGTGGTCGCTCGAGGCGCTGGAGCATGGGATGGCGAAGGCGCTCCGGTTCAACGCGTCGGCGCGCGCGGCAGTGAGCGCGGCGCTGCACGATCTCGCGGCGAAGCGGCTCGGTGTCCCGTTGTACAAGCTGTGGGGACTCGATCCCGCCGCGTCGCCGCCGACGAGCTTCACGATCGGCATCGCGCCCGACGAGGCGACGCTGCGCACGCGCGTGCAGGAAGCGGCGAGCTATCCCGTGCTCAAGATCAAGCTCGGCTCGAGCTGGGACGCGCGGATCATGCGCATCGTGCGCGAGATGGAGCCGGCGAAGGTGCTGCGCGTGGACGCGAACGCGGCGTGGACGCCGAAGCACGCGCTCGAGATGATCCCGCTGCTCAAGGAGCTCGGCGTCGAGTTCGTGGAGCAGCCGCTGCCAGCGCACGACATCGTTGGACTCCGGTTCGTCCGCGACCGCTCGGCATTGCCGATCGTCGCCGACGAGAGCTGTCTCGTGTCCACCGACATCCCGGCGCTCGAGGGCGCGGTGGATGGGATCAACATCAAGCTCGCGAAGTGCGGCGGTCTGCGTGAAGCACTGCGGATGATCGCGACCGCGCGCGCGCACGGGATGCTCGTGATGTGCGGATGCATGGTGGAGAGCTCGCTCGGCATCACGGCCGCGGCGCACCTGGCGCCGCTGCTCGACTGCGCGGATCTCGATGGCGCGGCGCTGGTGGCCAACGATCCGTATCGCGGCGCGACGATCGCTGGGGGGAAGGTCGTGCTGCCGTCGGAGCCTGGGTTGGGGGTTCGGGCTCGGTAAGCGTTCTACGATCGAACTACTACCGAACTACAACCGAACTACAACCGAACTACAACTGCGTGTACGCCGGAAGGACTGACGTACTCTGGACACTCGGATTGGCATACCGGCCATTCCAATTCGTGTCGAGCTGTCCGTGGAGATGGCCTCTGACCGTCGCAGCGCTGGGGCCTGAGGCGCAGCGATCTCTCCAAACGCGGCCCGAATCAGGAGGGCTGGTATGCCAATCCTCCCCCCTCCTACCGTGTTTACCCGCGTACTGCAGTGCGAGACATGAGCGTACGACGTGGGACGGACTCCTTGGGACGGACTCCTTGGGACGGACTCCTTGGGACGGACTCCGGAGTCCGTCCCCAGGAGTCCGTCCCCGTGTTGCAGCGGCGCAGCGATCCGTCCACACGCGGCCCGAATCAGGAGGGGTAGTATGCCAATCCTCCTACCTCTATCCGTGTTTACCCGCGTACCGCAGTTGGGCAGCTCAACAGAGAGAAGCCGTCCCCCGCCCACGGACTATACATTCGACAGCCCACCCCCCACCTCAACTGCGAGCGCGACATGGCGGACTTCGACCAGCGCGTCCAGCGCCTCCGATCGCTGCACGAATCCGGCTGCTTCGTCGCGCCGAACCCATTCGACCCCGGCACCGCGCGCGCGCTCGAGCAGCTCGGCTTCCAGGCGTTGGCGACGACGAGCGCCGGATTCGCCTGGACGCTCGGCCGCCCCGACAATGGCGTCACGCTCGATGAGGCGCTGACGCATCTGGACGCGATCTGCGCCGCGGTGCGCATCCCGGTGAGCGCCGACTTCGAGCGCGCGTTTGCGATCGAGCCGAACGAGGTCGCGAGAAACGTGGGCCGCGCGCTCACGACCGGCGTCGCCGGCCTCTCGGTCGAGGATTCGACGCACGAGGCCGACCATCCACTGTTCGAGTTCGACCTCGCGCTGGACCGCGTGCGCGCGGCGCGTCAGGCGATCGATCAATCGGGAACCGGAGCCGTGCTGACGGCGCGGACCGAGGGCTTCATCGTTGGACGACCGGATCTGCCGGAGACGATTCGCCGGCTCGTCGCATTTGCCGAGGCGGGCGCCGATTGCCTCTTCGCTCCGGGGCTGCGCGACCTCGGCCAGATCGAAGCCGTCGTGCGCGCGGTGGCGCCGAAGGCGGTGAACGTCGGCGCGTCCGCCAACTTCGCCAGCGTCGAACGGCTGGCCGCGATCGGCGTCCGGCGCATCAGCGTGGGGGGCGGGCTCGCGCGCGCGGCGTGGACCGGATTTCTGGACGCGGCGAGCGAGATCGTTCAGCGCGGGACGTTCGACGCGCTCGCGCGATCGGTGCCGGGCGGAGAGATCGACGCGCGGTTCGTCGTACCCGAGTAGCGCGAGGGCGCGTCAGCGCGTTCCGTATCCCCGCGCCATCGAGGTTGCCAACACGACCATCGCGATCACGATCAGCCCCTCGAGATGCCCGATCGCCGCGATGCGCCGCGCCGCGCCATCGTCCGGACGCCAGCTCTCGCCGCCACGACGCTTCGCGGCGCGCCAGCGCACGAGCGTGATCGCCGGCCACAGCTCGAGCAGCAGGATGGCGAGGAAGCACGCCATCTTCGAGGTGAACGCGATGTTGTGGTAGTAGTAGTCGGTCGCCTTCTCGGTGTGCCCGAGGAGCCGCCACACGCCGGTCGCGAGCCAGAGCACCGCGGCCGCGCCCCAGTAGCCATCGGCCGTGAACGCGCGGCGCACGTCGCGAGGCGTGAGCGGCCGCGAGTTGAGCGACGCGCTCCGCGTGAACACGGCGCCGAGTCCGAGCGCGAGGGCGAGCAGGTGTAGCGTGGCGAGCGCGATGCGCACGGTCGACGAGGGCATGGAGTGATGTCTCAGCTCGAGTAGTACGCCGCGTTCTCGTCGATGTAGCCCTGCGTCAGGTCGCATCCGTACGCCGTCGCCTCCGCGTCGCCGACCCCGAGCGACACGACGATGTCGACCACGTCGGAGCCGAGCGCCGTGCGAACCACCGCGTCGTCGAAGTCGAGACGATAGCCGTCGCGCAGGACCTCGTGCCCATTGATCCACGCGCTCGTGGACGACGGAACGATCGTGCAGTCGAAGCACTTGCCGACCGCCATCAGGATGCGGCCGACGTTCGGATCCGCGCCGTAGACCATCGTCTTGATCAGCGGCGAGTTCACGAGAGTCTTGGCGATGTGCCGCGCCTCGCGCACGTCGCGCGCGCCACGTGCCGTGGTGCGCAGCAGGTGCGTCGCTCCCTCGCCGTCGCGCGCGAGCATCTCGGTCATGCGCAGGCAGCCCGCGTCGAGCGCCGTCTGGAACTCCGCGGCGTCCACCGGGCCGGCGAGCCCGTTCGCGAGGATGGCGCAGGTGTCGGACGTGCTCGTGTCGCTGTCGACGGAGAGCATGTTGAAGGTCGGGTCCACCGCCTTGCGCAGCATCTGGTCGAGCGTCGCCGCGTCGAGCGCGGCGTCGGTGAAGATGTACGCGAGCATCGTCGCCATGTTCGGCTCGATCATCCCCGAGCCCTTGGCCACCCAGGTGATCGTCGCGTCGCCGACCGACAGCGAGATCGCCTTCGCGTAGGTGTCGGTGGTCATGATCCCCTCGGCGCCGGTGATCGGATCGGCCACGAGCTCGGCGCTCATCCCGCGCACGCCCTGCTCGATCGCGTCGATCGGAAGCGGGACGCCGATCACACCGGTGGAGCTGACCAGCACCTTGTCTGGCGTCGAGCCGATCTCGGCGGCGGCCGCCGCCGCCATGCGCCGCGCGTTCTCCAGCCCGCGCTCACCGGTGGCGACGTTGCTCACCTTGCTGTTGGCGAAGATCGCGCGCAGCCGGCCGCCTTTGATCGTCTCGCGCCCGAGGATCACCGGCGCACCGGGAAACTGGTTGCGCGTGAACACTGCGGCGGCCGCCGCGTCCACCTCGCTGACGAACAGCGCGAGGTCCTTCGCGGTCGGCTTGAGGCCGACGTTCCGGCTGGCGCAGCGGAAGCCGCGGGGGAAGACGGGGTGGGGGTGAAACGTCATCGTGGGCTGAGCGGGTGAATTGACGCTGAGAAGCGCGGAAGATACGGGGGGTCCTCGGTCAACTACAACTTTCAACTACCACTTCAAACCGAACGGCAACGGCGTGTACGCCAGGATGACTGACGTACTCTGGACACTCGGATTGGCATACGGGCCATTCCAATTCGTGGACGACTGTCCGGGGATATCACCTCTGACCGTCGCAGCGCCACGAGCCGTGTAGGTGCACATCCCTCGACTCGCTGCGCTCGCTCGGGATGTCAGAGTAGCGCAGCGATCCCTCCAAACGCGGCCCGAATCAGGAGGGCGGGTATGCCAATCCTCCTACCTCCCGCCGTGTTTACCCGCGTACAGCCGTGCGAGACGCGAGCAGACGAAGTGGGGACGGACTCCCGGGGACGGACTCCGGAGTCCGTCCCCGGGAGTCCGTCCCAAGGAGTCCGTCCCCCTGTTGCATTGGAGCGTCATCCCGAGCGAAGTCGAGGGCTCTGGACGTATGGCCCTGGCGCTGCGACGGTCAGGGCCGATCCGGTAGAGCGCCATCCACGAATTGGAATGGCCAGTATGCCAATCCGAGTATCCAGAGTACGTCAGTCGTCCCGGCGTACACGCCGTTGCTCTTCGGTCAGAAGAGGATCCCCCTCAACCACCACAGTCGGCGCCTTCGGATCCTCCGGCACTCCGGGCACGTCGGCCTTCTCCCCGCTCACCCCTTCGTCCGCGCGCTTCTCCTCGAGGATCGACGGCAGCGCCGACGCTTCGATCCATCCCTGCTCTGCCGCGTGCTTGGCCGCGGCGAAGGTGTCGTCGGCCAGCACGAGCGTCGATCCCGCCGCGAGGACGTCCTTCGCCAACGCCTGCACGCTGGCCGAGCGCTCCGGCGTCGCGCGCACGTTCCGGATGTAGATCGCGAGGATGCGCCCCGGATACGCGTCGAGGATCGCGCGATAGATCTCCGGATCCTTCTGGCTGTCGTCGCCGATCAGGATGAACGGCATCGTCGGGTAGAGATCGAGGATCTCGCGGATGACCGGCTCCTTGTGGTTCCTCAGCCGATGCGACGACAGTGCGCTCAGCCCGATGTCCCAGTCGCGCAGATGGATCGGCCCCGTGGGGATCCGCTGCACGTCCATGAAGTCGGCGATGATGTCGTAGATGTTCCACGGACTGCTCGACACGTAGAAGATCGGGTTCTTCCGCGCGCCGTCGCCGCCGCGCTCGAGGGCCTGATAGAATGCGGCCACCCCCGGAAAGGGCAGACGCGTGCGCGAGTTGCCGAGCATCACCGTGCGCACCGCCTGCAGAAAGCTCGTGATGCGCGACTGGATCACCGTGTCGTCCAGATCGCTGATCACGCCGAACGTCGGACCTCCGGATGGCACACGCACCGTCGCGGTGCCGGTCACCTCGGGATGATCGGCGCGGATCCGCGTCGCCAACCTCAGCTCGACCTCGTGCCAGGGCTCGTCCTCTCGCAGCGGGAGCGCGAGGTCGATCCACTGGCGGAAGAATCCTTCGTCGTCCGCGACGAGCTCGCGTTCCACGCCGCCGACGCGCGCGATCACCCGTGCGCCGCCGAGTGGGTCGCTGTCGATCCGCTTGTAGGTGCTGAGCAGGTTGCGCCACAGCGAATCGGTCGCGCTGGCCGCGGGGATGTTGCGCGACTCGATCACGCGCCCGTGCACGAGCACCCGCACGTGCGTGCCGAAGCCGCGGTAGCCGGCGATCTCGAATCGCCGCTCGTCGCGCCGGTCGAGCCCCATGAAGTGGCCCGCGCGCTCGAGCTCTCCACGCAGCTCACCGGCGATCTGGCCGAGCCGGTGGCGCCAGCTCGGCGATGCTTCGTCAGCCACCGTTACGGGACGAGCGGCTCCGGCGCCACCTTCACCCGCCCGATCATGTTCGCGTCGCCGCCGAACCAGATCTGTCGCGTCGCCTTGTCGAACGTCATGTGGCGGATCGTGTTCGCCTCGTTCGCCGCGATCGTGATCGATTCGGTGAAGCTCTTCTTCGCCGGATCGAACGCCACGAGCTTGTTCGGCTGCGGACCAGTCTCGGCGAGCCAGATGCGGCCGCGATCGTCGCTCGTCATCCCGTACGGCAGCGAGCCCGGTCCGGACGGCAGCAAGTACTCGACGACCTTGCCCGTCGTGGGATCGAGCCGGCCGAGATAGCCGCGCGTGTAGTCGCCGTACCAGATCACGTCGTCGGAGGTGATCGCGATGCGGCGCGGACGCGAGCGCTCGTTCGGCAGGTCGAACGTCCTGAGCTGGCCCGATAGCGGATCGATGGTGCCGATCCTGTTCGTGCCGAACAGGTCGAACCAGGGGCGGCTCTTGGAATCCATCAGGATGCCGTACGGTCGCGAGCTCTCCCCCGTCTTCCAGAGTTGGATCTTGCCGGTCGACGTCGTGAGCTTGCCGACGACGCCCGCGCCCTGCGCGGTGAACCATGCGTCGCCGTTGCGGTCGAACGTCATCGTATGCGGATCGCGCACCTTCGGATCGGGCATCGGGAAGCTCGTCGTCTTCCCCGTCGCCGGGTCGAGCCGCACGATGCGCCCATTCGCGTTGCCGGTGAACCACACCATCCCCTTCGAATCGACGACGAGGTTGTGCGGGTGCGTCCCAGCCTCGATCTCGTAGCGCTTGAACTCACCGCTCGCTGGATCGAGTCGCGCGACGTAGTTGCCGACCTGGCCGACGAACCAGACGCGTCCCTTCTGGTCGGCGTAGGGATCGCGCGGACGGGTGCCGTCCCACGGGATGCTCCACGACTTCAGCTCGGGCGCGCTCGTGGTGGCGCGCGTTCCCTGGGCGTGCGTGAGCGAGCCGACGGCGACGGACAACACGACTGCGGTGACGATGGGTCGCATGAAGTCCTCGGCGCTGAGTGTTCGGGTGCTCTTCCAAGCTACGCGCGAGCAGACAGGAATGCTCGGCAGGCTCAGCGTCAGTGGCCGCTCACCCGCTTCAGCTCCCGCGTGACCGGGGCGCGTGAGCCGACTGATTCTCGTCTTCCCCCCGCGCCACCGAGTCCGTCACGCGCGCCAACGTCGTGCTCGCCGCGCGAAGCTGGCGCTCGCCGATCTCGGCGCCGACCGCGTCGGCCCAGACGCGCTGAGCCGCCTGGATCTTCCGCAGCGTGGCGCGGCCGCGCGCGGTCAGCCGCAGCCGCATCGCACGCTTGTCGTCGGGATCGTCATCGAACTCCGCCAACCCGTGGGCGGCGAGCAGGTCCGCCACCCGCTGCACGCTCTGTCGCGCCTGCCCCAGGGTGCGCGCGATCGTCGCCACGGTGGCGGAGCCGTGCTCCACCATCGCGAGCACGCGCCATCGCGCACTGGTCTGTCCCGCGGGTGCGGCCAGCGCGTCGCCGGTCTCGATCAGCAATCCGGCCAGACGCAGCACTTGGACCGCGAACAGGCTCAGCGCGTCGCCGGCCGGAGTTCGCTCGACGGGCGCGCTCGTTCGGCGCGCCCTCGCTCTCGCGTCGCTCCGCGCCATCGATGCGGTCAGGCCGAGGTGATCCAGCGGACGTCGTGCGAGACGTCGTCGCCATCGGTGAAGGCGAGAAGCCGCATCCCCTCCTCGGCCACCGCGGCGCGGTCGATCTTCGCGAGGCGACCGAACGCCTCGATCTCGAGGATGGCGGACGTCCGCTCGCGCACGATCTTCCACCGTCCCGCCACGACTCCGTCCACAAGCAGCGATGCCAACGCGCCGTTCGTCGTCCAGATGCGCTTCCGATTGGCATCCGAGACGACCCGCGTGCGATCGGCGTGCGCGAGCAGCGTGTTGTCGTACTCCGGCAGGAAGAGGGGCCGCACGGGCGTATCCGCGTCGGGCAGCGGACCGTCGGGAACATCGAACAGCTCCTTCCCCGTCTCGTCGCGGAAGATGCGGAGCTGCGACCGCAATGCCTCGATCGGCGTGCGCAGCCCGGTGAGCCCGGACCACATCTGCACGTCGGCAACGGACGCCGGACCGAACGCGCCGAGGTAGCGCACGATCAGCTCTTCGGGCGATGCATCGGTCGACATCGGACGTCGCAGCCACGACTCGGCGAGCGTCGCCGGCACCGCGCCGCCGCGTCCCCACGTTCCGCGCGGCGGCACGTGCACGAGCGGCAACAGGAGCTGCACCGTGTACGCGAGCGCGTGCGGATCGTGCTTCGGCCATCGTGCGCCGAGCATGGATTGGAGCTCGGTCAGGGTGTGCGCGTTGGTGGTGAGCAGCGCGCGCGCCGCCTCCAGCAGTTCCTCCGCGTCGAGGCCCGCCGTCTTCTTCGCCCAGTTGCTCCGCCACGAGCGGGTGATCACCGGCTGCAGCACCGGACGGAGCTGGAGATAGTCGCGCGCGGTCACGAGATGCTGCGTGGCGCGCATCATCGTGGAGCGCACGACGCGGCGCTTCTCGATCAACCGCGTGAGTGCCTTCTTGTCGAAGCCGGCGAGGCGCGTCCACAGCCCGACGTACGGCGGGTTGGGGAGCTGCGCCTGGAGTCCGATGACCTGCTCGATCGCCTCCAGCACCGGCATCTCAACGCGGCGCAGCAGAAGCTGCCGCGCGAGGGTGGCGCGGTTGAGCGCGCGCGTCTTCAGCACGGGCGCCGGCGTGCGAACGGGCGCCCGCTTCGATCCGGAATTCGCCTTCGAGTCGGAAGCCGGCTTCGGCGACGGCGTGGACTTCGCGACCGACTTCGGTGTGGCCATGACGATGCTCTCGAGGCGTGGGCGGCCGTGCTCACCGCAGCCTAGCGTTTCGACAGCATACTGTCAATATGCGCCGCCGTCCTCGAGCGGCCTATTCGGCGACCCGCTCGGCCAGCCGCATCGCGTCGAATGGCGCGTGCACCTTGGCGTCGTTGTCGAAGTAGACGTAGACGTCGCGCCCGCCCGATGGATCGTCGCGCCACTGCACGACCTTCCGCGCCCACTCGTCCAGCTCGGCGTCGGTGTAGCCGCTCGCGTACAGCTCCTGCGAGCCGTGCAGCCGCACGTACACGAAGTCGGCGGTCACCTCTTCGGCGTACGGGAACTTGCCCGCCGTGTCGGCGACGACGAAGCCGCACTGCCGTTCGCGGAGGATGGCGTAGAATTCCTCGTGGAAGTAGCTCGGGTGGCGCACCTCGAACGCGTGCCGGTACGTCACCCGCGCGGCCGAGTCGACGAGCGCCCCACGGCGCAGGCGGTCGTCGTGGCGCAGCGCGACCTCCTCGCCCTCGCGCGAGTCGCGCGGCAGCATCCGCATGAAGGTGTCCATGCGCTCGGCATCGAAGCGGTAGGTGGCGGGCAGTTGCCAGAGGAAGGGACCCGTCTTCTCCCCGAGGGCGAGCACGCCGCTCGCGAAGAAGTTGCCGAGCGAGCGTTCTGCGTTTCTCAGCTTGAGGTTGTGCGTGATGAAGCGTCCGCCCTTCACGGCGAAGACGAATCCGTCCGGCACCTCGCTCACCCACCGTTGGAACACCGGCGGCGACTTGAGGCTGTAGAAGGTGCCATTGAGCTCGATGCTGCCGAAGCGCCGGCTCGCATATTCGAGCCAGCGGCGGGCGGGAAGCTCGTCCGGATAGAACCGTCCGCGCCACGGTTTGTAGTCGTAGCCGCTGATGCCGATGAACGTCGTCGCTTTCCCGCGTCGTTTCATGCGCGCCGACAGCGCATGGAGCTGGCCAGTGCGGACGCGGGTTGAACTGCGCACGACCGTACGCGGGTGACCCGGGTTGAACTGCCAGGGCAGTACGCGGGTAAACCCGGGTGGAGGTAGGAGGATTGGCATACTACCCCTCCTGATTCGGGCCTCATTGGGATGGATCGCTGCGTCACTCCGGTCATCCCGAGCGAGCGGAGCGAGTCGCGGGATCTGCAGTTGGGTGCCAGCCCAACCACGTGGCATCCAAGCATTGGGCGTTGGTTGGACGTCGGTCGCCGTACGGCGTACGAAGGTACGAGCGTACGGTACCCAACCGACCTCGAAAGCACGATTTGTAACTTGGTCCACCCCTCGCTCGCGAGACTCCCACGCCTCCTCCAGCACCCGTCCGCGCAGGCGCGCCTCCGGCCCGATCCGTCGCCGCATCTCGTACGCTTCGGCCAACATCTCCGTGATCTCGTCGACGTTCGTCGTGCCGTGGTTCGCGTCGCAGTTGTTGCATGCCCCGCGTGCGCTGCGCGATGTCCGGGAGGCGAGAGGCCCAGCCCTCGAGCTCTATCCGGTCGTAGAGAAAGCGATAGCGCACCGTTGGCCGAACAACGGGCGCGGGTGGCGCCGCGCTACCCCATGGGTCGAGCGACCACCGGCGGACGTCGCACCTCGACCGTGTACCCGTCGCGGGCCAGCAGCTCGGTGAGCACCTTGATCGCGCTCTGGTCCGCGTGCTCGAGGATGCCCGACTGCCGCGCGGCGGTGGACATCTGCGTTCGGATGCGCGCCTGGATCGCGTCGCGGTCCTCTGGGCGGAACGGGTTCCAGAGCCCCGCGCGCTCGTCGTAGGTCGTCACGTTGACGACGTCGACGCTCATGATCTGCGCCGGAGGCAGCGTGACGGTGATGCGCTTCTCGGCCGAATCGATCCGCACGTCGGCGTCGTGCGACAGGTCGATCCCGGCCGCGACGCGCGCCGTGACGACGAGCAGGCTGCGCTTCGTCGAGCGGAACGCCGTCTGCTCGTACGTCACGACGTCGCGCAGCGTCATCTCCGTCGCGACCAGCTTGGCCACCGAGCGAAGCCGCTCGACGACGATCTGCTGGTCGACCCGCGGCTCCGCTGGACGACTCAGGCCAAAGCCGCCAGCGATCCGCCGCACCGCGGTGATGCCACCTACCGCGAGGGTCGCGAGCGCGATGGCGATGAGGCCCCAGGTCAGGGCACGCCGCTGCGCGGGGGTCAGGATTGGATCGGGCATGGTCGCAAGGTAGTGCCGATCCCGTAGGGCACCGCGGCGTAGTTCAGCGCACCTTGCCGAGATACCGGTCCAGCCACCCAAGGGTCTCGGATATCAACTGGGTGCGCGGCACATCGTGACCACCCTCGTACACCACGTAGCGCTTGTCCGCCGCCGCCGTTCCGATGCGCTCGTAGAATGGCCGCTGTGCCGTCTCGGTGGGAAAGAAAAAGTCGTACTTCCCGTTCAACATCAGCACCGGCGTGCGGATGCGGGGCAGGAAGTTCAACGGGTCCACCTCGGGGCGTCCGCGCTCCATCGTGAGCCCTGCGACGTACAGCACGGACGTCTTGATGCGCGGCTCGATTGCCGGGATGATCCCACCCATGTAGCCGCCCCAGCTGTATCCGAAGTAGGCGAAGCGCGATGTGTCCACATCGGTGCGCGTGCTCAGGTAGTCCAGCGTGCGGCGATAGTCCTTGGTCCAGATCACCACGTGATCTCGCCAGAAGATCGATCTGGTGGGGGTATCGCTGACGAGACTGTCGGCGCGCTCGAAGGTGCTCTTGAGGATGGGGTGCACGGCGATGCGGCCGCTGCGCACGATGAAGCTCAATCGCGGCTCGATCGCGGCGGTGCTCGGTCCCGCGCTGATCGCGCCCGAGCCGGGGAAGAACACGACGGTCTGATACGGCGGAGTTCCTCGCCTGGGCAGATGCACCCATGCCGACATTCGCTCGCCGTACGCGGTCGTGAAGCTCACGCGCTCGGTGATCCACTCCTCGGCGGTCGAATCGCGCAGCTCCACCTTCGCCTGCAGCGGCACTGGATCGTAGTCGAATTGGGGACGGAAGCCGGCGAACACGGCATCCGACACGGACGCCTCGCGCTTGTAGTCGACGACGGCGCGCTGGATCGGCCGCGACGCGAGTGCGACGTTCGCGTCCGCCGCATCGTACCGCGCGAGCCGGATGCCGTTGATCGGCGAACGGTCCATCGGCTTCTGCGCGTACGCGTCGACGAAAGCGTAGGTCGGGTCGGTCCACCCGCCCCCCAGAATGAAGCGCTCTCCTCCGCCGCTCTCGTTCAGGCACCATTCGCGAACGTTGCCCGCCATGTCGGACGCGCCTCCCGCGGAAACTCCGCGCTCAGCGCCCACGGGCAGCGGTCCACTGCCTTCGAGATTGCTCAACGGTACGACGTACCTGGAGCGACCCACCGACGCGGCGGTTGCCCAGTGATAGATCGTCGGTAGCGACTTGCCGGCGAACTTCGCGTAGGCCGCGGCCTCGTACCAACTCACGCCGCCAACGGGATAGTCGCCCTGTCCGGTTGGATATCCGCCCCCCTCCCAGGTCGCGGGTCCAGGCCGTCCGGTGCGGTCGACGAACCGCGCGAGTGCCGCGGTGAGCGGCACCGTTCGTCCGTCGTCGACGATCGGCTGGTCCCAGTACGCCGGGTTGCGATAGCCACCCGCGTCGACGAAGCGCTTGAAATCGCGGTTCGTCGTCTCGAACCGGTCGAGCCGGAACTCGCGCAACTGGATGCTTTCCGCCGCGTCGGACCCCACGAGAAAGGCGCGACGCGCCCCTCCCCCGATTCGCACCATCGAAGCGTCCGGACTCTTCGCCTGCACGAGCTTGGACTCGCTGATGGCAACGGCGTAGCTACTGCTACCAAGGCGGTACAGTGTTCGAAAGCCCGGCTTTTCATACCGGAAAAGGCCGGTCTCGATGGGCAGACGAATCGAGTCGGTCGGCGTGACGCCGAGCGCGCGCCATCGCGAGGTATCCGAGAGAGAGGCGCGTGAGACCGTTGCTCCCGCCGGATCGGACCCGACCACGACCTTGCTCGAGAAGCTGGGCCAGAGTCCGATGAGCGTGGAGTCTCGCGGGAGGATTTCCTCGATCCGCATCGCGAGCTCGAGTGCGCTGTCCGCCTTCGTCTCGTCGATCAGCCGCCGCAGCTCCGGCATCGCCGTCCCTCTCGCCCACCGTTCGCGGCGCAGGTGCGCCGATCCGACGAAGGCCACTCCGCCCAGCGTGGCGAGCGCGACGACCGCCGCGGCCCCGATCGCGACTCCGCGTCTGCGCGAAGGGCGCGCCAGCGGCGGCGCGATGCCACCGGCGGGTGTGAGCAGCGACTCGATGCTGCGCAGCAGATCGTCGGCAGACTGCGGCCGGCGCGACGGATCCTTCTCCAGACATCGCTCGACGATCTGTGCGACGGCAGGTGAGAGATCCGGGCAGCGCTCCCGAAGTGGCTCCGGCATCGTGGAGATCTGCGCCGCGAGGATCGCCTGCGGCGTGCCGGAGAAGGGGGGTGCTCCGGTGAGCATCTCGTACGCCAGGATTCCAACGGAATAGATGTCGGCGCGGTGGTCGATGGCGGGATCGGCCGCCGCCTGCTCGGGCGCCATGTAAGCCGGCGTGCCGAGCGAGACACCGATGCTCGTGAGACCGTGATGCTCGGTGGCATCGCTCATCGCCTTGGCTACGCCGAAGTCCAGCACGAGTGCGTGCCGATCGACGATCATCACATTGTCCGGCTTGATGTCGCGGTGCACCACGCCGTGCCGGTGTGCGTGGGCGAGTGCGTCCACCACGTCGCGAAGTAGCCGCAGCGCCTCCGACGGAGCGAGGGCGCCCGCGCTGGCGATCCGTCCGCGGAGCGACCCGCCGTCGACGTACGGCATCACGTAGTAGAGCAGCCCGTCGGCCTCGCCCGAGTCGAGGAGCGGCAGAATGTGCGGCGACTGGAGCTGCGCGGCGATGGATACCTCACGCAGGAACCGCTCGCCGGCGATCGCGTGCGAGAGATCCGGACGCAGAAGCTTGATCGCCACCGCGCGTCCGTATCGGAGATCTCGCGCGAGGTGCACCGTCGCCATGCCGCCGTGGCCCAGCTCGCGCTCGATGGCGTACCGGTCGCGAAGAGCGTCGGCGAGGCGGGACGGGGCGTCCGTCACGGAATGATCCGCATGCCCGATAGTACGGTCGACCGCAGAGGGTGGCCAGACGCCGCTCCGACTCCCACTCCCAGTCCCGGGCACTGCGGACCTCGTATCACGACTGGCATACTCACCCCGAACGCTGAGGTGGACGACCTGTGAACGGGCAAGACGAACGATGATGGCCGGATGCGGCGTCACCGTCGCCGATCCGACTCGGCGCGGCATCCTCGAGCGCCTCGGCCGCCGCGAGGCAACGATCTCGGAGCTCGCTGAGGCCTTCGAGATGACCCTGACTGGGATGAAGAAGCATGTGCGGGTGCTCGAGGATGCCGGGCTCGTGCAGACCGAGAAGGTCGGACGCGTCCGCACCTGCAGGCCCGGAACCCGGCGCCTGGCGGACGAAGCCGCCTGGATCGCCAACTACCACGCCATGCTCGATGCACGCCTCGACAGCCTCGGCGCGTTCCTCGAGCGCACTACTGACTCGCGCGTCGGTGCGCGGGCGCGGCTAGCTCCAGCGTTGCGCTCGCGCCCACTCGCGGAACCGGGTTGGCGCCACCCCGAACTCGCGCGCGTTCCCTTCGATATCCGCCTCGTAGCCGACGGCGTCGAACCACTCGAGCATGATCGCGAACTCCGCGCTCCCGGCGCGCACCTGATCGATCGGCACGGAGTAGAACCCGATCGGGCGCCCCGTCACCTCACTCAGGATCGCCGCCGTCTCCGGCCCCGTGAGCTCGTCACCGGCGATGTCGATCGCGCGGCCATTCAGTTGCTCGTGCTGCTCGATCGCGATCAGCCCGTACTTCCCGATGTCCCGCACGGCAACCATCTGCAGCTTCGTCTCCGGCTTCATGCCGATGGCGAACGTGCCCTGATCGATGTACGGCTTGAACGAGGGCGAGATGAGATTCTCCATGAAGAACGCCGGGCGCACGATCGTCCACGACGGAATGCCGAGCTCCTCGATCGTCCGCTCGACCCGCCACTTGTTGTCGAAGTGCGGGATCCCCGTGTTGCGATGCGCGGAACCGACCGACTGATACAGCAAGTGCTGCGTGCCCGCCTGCTTCACGGCGCGCGCGAACCGCTTGCCCTGTTCCTCCTCCTGCTCGACGCCCGCCTCCCAGGTGTTCTGCACGCCGACTGCGCCCCATGCGCCGTCGAGCGCCTCGAGCAGCGAGCGCTCGTCGTTCAGGTCGGCGACGACGATCTCGGCCCCCCGGGCCGCGAGCGCGCGAGCCGCGTCGCTCTGCGGTTTGCGCGTCATCGCCCGCACTCGCCACCCCGCGTCCAGCAGCTCCGACGCGATCGCGCCACCCTGCTGCCCCGTCGCTCCGCTGACCAACACCACCTCGGTTCGTGCCATGGTAAGCCTCGTCCTGGTTCGAGTCTCGTCCCCGACAGCTCAGTTATCTGAGAACTAAGATACTTCGTCGGGCGGTCCGTGCCAGGGGCTCACCTCTCCTCTCTCGCCCAGGGCGGCGTCACCGGTTTCGGATGCGTGTTCGAGATGGGTGGAAGCACGATCCGGAGCTGTTCGGGAGCCGTGACCGGTCGTGGCCAGTGGCGGGTGAGGCCGGTCCACAGGAGAAAGCCAAACAGGGACACCGGCAGGAGAGCCATCAATATTCGTCCCCACCACGGATCGTCGGCCAGGACGAACATCGCCACCACGAGCGCCCCCGTCGCAAGCGGCGCCGCGAGGACCGCCGGAAAGAGCGCGTCGAACTTCGTGCTGCCGCTCTGGAAGCGGTCGATCCGCTGCGCCCTCGCGCATCGCTCGGCGAAGGCGAGCATCGCGCGCGTGTAGGCGGGCCAGGTGCTAGCCGACGGCTCCAGGGTGAGCGGCTCCGGCGAGCCCACTCGCCAGATCTGCACCCGATAGCGTCCTCCCTTTCCCTCTTCGAAGCCGATCCGCGCGCGGTCGAGCTCCGCCGGACCGATGCGCAGCGAGCCGCCGGTGTCTCCGCGCAGTTCGAGCGCATCGTCGATGAAGGTGGTCCACACGTGTCCGCCCGTGAGCCCCGCGGTGCGCAGCGCTTCGGTGTTCATGGTGTGAAACATCCCGATCGGGTTCGACTCGAATGCGATGGCCGTGCTCCGGGTTGGTCGCGACCCAGAGATGCTAACGCCGCAGGCCTCTGCCGCCAGGCCACCGCGCGCCGGCGCACCACACGAGCTACTTCGTCCACGGCGGCTTCACGCCGATCGACCGCGCATACGCGATGAGTTGGCCGAGGTGCTCGTGCAGGTCGCCCGCCATGGCGAACGACGTCTGCGCGATCGTGTACTCGCCGCCGAACAGCTTGCGCGAGCCGACGAGATTCGCCGGCTCCACGCCGCCGATCGACTGCTTGGTGTAGGCGAAGCCTTCCTTCAGGTGCTTGAGCACGTCCTCCTTCGTGGAAGACGCCTCGAATTTCGCGAACGCCGCCTGGCCGCGGCCGACGACCGGAGACGGCGTCGCTCCGTAGGCGAGCGGGTTGAAGACGTAGTACTCGCTCGCGACGTGCATGAACACCTCGCCGATCGAGCGCACGCCGGGCGACGGCCGCCACGAGTACTTGTCGGCGGGAATCGCTTCGGCGAGCGACACGAACTTCGCCTGCAGCGAATCGAGGTCCGTGACGAACGTGGTGCGTAGCGCGACGGCGGACTCCGTCGCCGCGGCGCCCTGTGCACGCGCCTCGCCGACGGACGAGATCGCGGCGAGTGCGAGTGCGAGCAGCGCGGATCTCGCGGTGAGGCGGACGGACACGTCGAGCGGGCTTCGCATCGTGGAGCTCCTCGGGGAAGGGGAGGAAAGGCGAAACCATCGTCACGCGCACGCATCGCCGCTTGGACGAAACTGCTCGCGAACTGCGTGGTGCAGGCTATCGGCGAAAAGTCTCGACGATGTCGGGTCCGTCGGCGGGATCGGGATAGTGAATCGAGAAGCGGTTGCCCGTCAACTCGCCATGCAACGTCCAGACGTAGGAGGCAGGCGGTTGCGGATGAAGGTTGAAGACGATGTTTGGAGCGTCGATCTCGAACGAACCGAGAAAGAGCTCCTCGTTCGGAGCGCCGGCATACCTGGCTCGCCGCTCCGCGGTGCCGTCCGGTCTCAAGACGAATGTCCCGGATGTTGGACCGCGACCGGTCACGCTCTCGAGGACGTAGGTGCCGGCCGCGTTACTCGCAGCGAGTGGGTCTGTGGCGCTGTCGCAGGCAGCCGCGACGGCGAGCGCGAGGCCGGCGATCGCGGGGCGGAGAAGAGCTCTGAGTCGCATGGGAGTCCGGTCGGGAGGAGCGAGTCGTGCGCACCCGATGAACCTGGAGCGGTGCCGACCGGTCACCGCGAAGGGCTCGAGCGGATGGGCCTGACCC
>DASYMZ010000175.1:0-21484 GCA_036008805.1 Gemmatimonadaceae bacterium | reverse complement strand
TCCTCGAGGCGCAGTTCTCCGCCATGCTCGAAGAACGGACGAGGCTCGCGCGGGAGATTCACGACACGCTGCTGCAGGGCTTCACCGGCGTCTCGTTTCAGTTGATGGCGGCCATGGGACGGGTGGGCGGCCCACCCGAGTTCCGCACGGCACTCGACGAGGTGCTCGCGCTCGCGCAGAAAACGCTCGCCGACGCGCGGCAGGCCGTCTGGGACATGCGTCCGCCAGCGCTGGAGGACGATGAGTTCACCTCGGCGTTCCAGCTATCCTTGGAGCGCGCGACCACGGGAACATCATGCACGCTGAAGTACGGAGTGCGCGGCGTGCCACGACCTCTCGATCCAACAGTGGAGACGGTGCTGTTCCGTGTGGCGCAGGAAGCCGTTGCGAACGTACTGAAGCACGCGACGGCGCGGACGCTCCACGTCGTGCTCGCCTACGGGCACCGCAGAGTTCGACTCAGCATTGCCGATGACGGCAGTGGATTCGTCGTTCAACCAGACCTTGCCACCTATGCTGGACACTGGGGGCTGCTCGGCATGCGCGAGCGTGCGAGCCACGTGCGGGGGAAGCTCACGGTTCGCAGTACGCCGGGCGTGGGAACGAAAATCGTTTTGCACGTTCCCGCACGCGCCCTCGCGTCGCCGATCGGTGTCGGACACACGCTCGCCCCGGTGACGAGAGACGCGCCCACGCAGCTGAAGTGATCTGCAGTGATCTGATCCGTCCTAATGTCTCGGGGCTCCGCGGAGGCTCGGGCATCAAGTGCGTCGCTTCGTCGGCGAGTAGCCCCTGTTTAGGTCCGATCTCAGGCTGACAGTCGGCTTGGGTTCTTCAGCAGGGTGAATGACTCGGCTACTTGGGTGGGGGTTCGGCCGGCAAGGCCCCGGTGGGGCCGAGCACTGTTGTAGCTGAGGCGCCATCGCTCGAGCGTGCGCTCGCATCGGCAAGCGACAGGAACCAGTGCTGGTTCAGGCACTCGTCCCGCAGCCGGCCACGGAGCCACCGGGCGACGAGAAGTGCTCCGTTCGCTGATAGCCGAGGTAGTTCTCGGGTGATTTCGCCTTGTGCCAATCCGCCTGGGCCTCCGCTCCATGGCCGTTCGGCCGTACGACGTCACCGGGAACTGCTCGCGATCCTGCATCGGTGAGCAGCCGCTGGATACCGCTCTCCAATTCTCGGTATCCGCCTTCGCCAAACTGCCGGTGCCGAATCTCCCCATGGATGTCGAGGATTGCGATCGGCATGGATCCCGCGCGCGGCTGGGTGCTGGCGTACGCGTATGGCGTCGTCACGTACGCTGATCTCGAGGCGCACCTCGAATGCGAAGATGAGGAGCCGATGTCCCCTCTCGATGCGAGGCGCGCGATGCCGAACGCGACTGTCGCGCGTAGAGGGGTGCGCTCATGGACCGCTACCAAGGTGTAATGGAGCGTTGCCGACGCCGCCCGTATCGTGGGCGTGACCTTTCGAGGAGCGCACCATGTCATTGAAGCGAGCAGCTCTGTTGACCCTCGTTGCGCTCGGCGCCGCATTGGGGTGTGATCGTGACGTGTCGGACGCGCCGTTCAGCATCACGAGGGTGACGGACGCCTTCGCGAGAAATGCGTCGCCGCGAGGGACGAAGCCGATCGTCGTGCTCGTGCACGGCGCCTTCGCCGATGCGACAACGTTCCAGGAGCTGATATCACTGCTTCAGGAGCGGCATTACCCGACCGTCGCCGTTCAGAACACGCTGACATCGCTCGACGCGGACATCGTGACGACGAAGCGGCTCATCGACGCCCAGACTGGGCCGGTCATCGTTCTTGGCCACTCGTACGGTGGCGCGGTCATCACCGGCGCCGCGGCGGGGAACCCGAACGTGAAGGCGCTCGTATACGTCGCCGCGTTTGCGCCGGACGCCAACGAGCCGGTGGGAGGGTTGCAAGGCAACTACCCTCCTACGCTGCTCGCCAGTGCCCTGGTCCCCGACGCCGCGGGATTCCTGTACGTAGACACGACGAAGTTTCGCGAGGTCTTCGCGCAGGACGTCGCGCCGCGCCTGACGCGAATCGTGGCCGCTACCCAAAAGCCGATCATCGCGAGCGTATTCGGCGCGTCCACTCCACAGGTCGCGTGGAGATCGATTCCGGCGTGGTACATGGTGGCAACCGAGGATCACGCGATCAATCCGGCCCTCGAGCGCTTTTACGCGAAGCGCATGAACGCGCACACGACGGAGGTCAAGTCGAGCCACGTGATGTACATCTCGCACCCGGCGGACGTCATGCGGGTGATCGAGGAAGCCGCCATCGCAACTCAGCCGTGAGCTCCCAAGCTGGACTGCGCGCGACGATGCATTGGTCTTGTTCAGCAACGTGATGGCGGTTCGGATCGGACAGGAGGAGGAAGCGTAGCCGGCGAGGAAAAACTTCGGCAACGACAACAGTGCGATCAGCTGCAACGCCCGCTCGCGCGTGCGAAAGTACGTGGCGACGAACAGTCCGAGACTGACGACCGCACTCACGAAGAGCACGATCGCGATGTCAGCCCGACGAGATTGCCGGCGCGCGGATCGTCCTGAAATCAGAAGACGAAGCCCGTGAAGTAGAGGAGCCGTCCGCGCCGCGCGTGAGTCGTCCCGACGACCAGGCCGATTCCGAGGAGCAGCGTCTGCTGAATGATGAGGGCCGCGACCGCTGGGACGAAGGGAAGGTGCAGCGAAGGCCGCCGAGTGGAGCGCCGCCAGAGCGCTCAGGATCGCGAGCTCTGGCGACACCGGGCGATGTGCGAACCGTCGACAGTTGGTTCAGGCAGCTCGTTTAGGATCGATCACGAATCGTCACGTCACCGTCTCGTCGCCAATCCGCTGCTTGCAACGAAGAACTCGAGCGCCCTGAGCTCGACGGCAAGGCATTCGAGTGCCCAGTCGTGATTGTTGCGACAGTACGTCCATTCGCTGCTGAACAACTGCCCGAACTGGTTCCTCAGCGACTGCATGGCTCCTCGCCTCCAGCGCTTGTGACAATAGAGCGAGAGCCAGCACTTGAACGCCGCGAGACGATTGAGCTCGTACTTCGACTCGAGCCCGGTCGCGAGCGGCTCCCAAGCGATCACCATGTCGCCCGCAGCGAGCCCCTGCACCGCCGTGAGCAACTTCTCGAGACTCCCGACCATCTCGGGCTCGGCCGATGACGGGATGCCCGTGTGCGCCATCAACTGTTCCTCGGGAGAGCCACCCTTGTAGACGAGCAGCTTTCGCTTTCGTCCTCGCGTTCGTCCCGCGACGCGAAGTACGCATTGCTCGTAGGAATGAACGGGCGTCATCCAGCGGTAGTCCAGCGCGTAGTGATCTCCCAACAGCAGGAGGGGCGCGTGCGGCGCGAATAGGAAATCGACCTCGTCGTCGCGATCCAGGCGAAGGATCTGCTGTCGGCCGCTGAGGCCCTCGTGGTCGGCGCGAATCGCGAGCCCATAGCGACGCCCGAGACTCTGCAGCACTGCTATGCACGCCGGAGCATAGGAGCCGACGTTGACGACGATCGGTGTATGTCTCGCGTACCGGAGCAGATCGGCAGCGCTCGATACCATCGTCGCATCTGGCTCCCTCGCCGCTGCCAACCGCATGTGGCCCGCACTCGGGAGTGGAACGAGAGTGGGCTCCTGGGGAAATCGGCCATGGAGTCGCAGACGCGCGCGCGAGGCAAGGAGTTCGATCCTGTCCTCACATTCCTCGATCGCCTCGTGCAGCAGCTCGATGTCGTGCAGGCACGAGCCGCGAAAATCGTTGGCGAGCTTCTGTCGCGCGAGGCGCCATTCCCGCCGGGTTGGCGTGTGAACGCCATGAGTGCCCGCAGTGGCACTCGCAATCAGTCGGCCGATCGCCACAGCGGGGGTGGCGCGTGATGCCGCGACGTTCGCATCTGCCCGCGACTCCGCCACGGGCATGACGAAGGCATAGCCTTCCTTCCCGATCGTCCGGATGTAGGAACAAGGCGCGCGTTCGTCGCGCAACACGACGCGCAACGCCTTCACCTGTTTGGCGACGTTGCTGGGGTTTGCGCCGGCGTGCCAGAGCTCGCTCAACAGCCTCTTCGCGGCGATCGGGCTGGGACGATGCGCGAGCAGGGAGAACAACACCTTTCGCGGCAGATCACTCAATACGACGGGCTCGTATCCGTGAAAGAGCCCGCGACAACGTGATTCGTCGAGCTCCGCCGAGAACTCCCCAAAGTAGAGGTGCCGCACCTGGATCTCATCGCCTGATGGTGGGACGGGTCAGCCCGTGAATAGTGCGCGGCGATCGGATGTGAGGATAGGCTGATCTGGCCGTGACGAGCAGAACCGTACGCTCGCGCTACCGGCGCGGCTGGAGCGAAGGCGCGTGTCGGAACCGCGACTCACCGGCTGGTCATGATTCAGTCAACGTCAGGGTATGGTTGGCGCCGCCCGCGCATCTCACCATTGAGGCGAATCGGTTCTCCAATACCGCACCGGCACCGAAGCTCGGGAGAGGTATCGCCATGCGCGTTCGCCTAACGTCCCACAGTGCGCCAATCGTCTTCGTCGTCGACGACGACATCTCCATGCGCGAGTCGTTGGAGTTGCTCTTCCTCAGCGCCGGCTGGCAGGTCGCGACATTCGGGTCGGCGCATGACTTCCTCAGGCAGCCGCGCGTGGTCGCGCCGAGCTGTCTCGTGCTCGACGTCGCCCTTCCCGACATCAACGGTCTCGAGCTGCAGAAGCGACTGATGATCGACCGGGCAGACCTGCCGATCATCATCGTCACGGGCTACGGCGACGTGCCAATGGCGGTCGAGGCCATGAAGTCCGGCGCACTCGAGTTCTTCATGAAGCCCTTTCGCTCCACGGCGATTTTGGACGCCGTCGGACGCGCGCTCGAACGCAGCCGCGAGCTACTGACCGAGGCCGCGGAGCTTCGGTCGCTCGAGGCGCGTCATGCGCTGCTCACTCGGCGGGAGCGCGAAGTGATGACGCTGATCGCGGCCGGCCGGATGAACAAGCAGGCCGCGGTCGCGCTCGGGATCTCCGAGATCACGGTGAAGGCGCACCGCGGCCGGGTGATGCGAAGGATGCAGGCCGGGTCGCTCGCCGAACTGGTCATGATGGCGGAACGCCTTCAACACGACGGAACGACCGTCACCACGCTCCGCGCGTCGCGGGACCTCGGCGCAGGAGGACTCGGCTCACGACCACGATCCACACCAGGAGGAGAAGCGGCGACACAAAGCGTGTGAATGCACCGTCCGGCGCCCAGACCCCTCCTCCCAGCCATGTCGTGCCACCGAGCACGCCGAGCACCACGGCCGCGACTCCCACTCCGAACAACGCGTTCGAGATCAACCCGGCGCGCCAGAGGCCGAACGCCCCGGACATGATCAGCATCGCGCGCGGAAACGAGGTCAACACGACGAGGGCCCACGAGAGATCGTTCAACGCGGAGGTGAGTGCGCCATTTCCCGAGCTCGCGATCGAGTACGCGAGGGCCGCGTTGATCGTGAGTGCCAGGAGCGTCAGCCCTCCGAACATCGCGCCGGAGGTGATCGCCGCGGTGCCCCAGCCATCCTGCCCTGCGTCCGCGAGAGCGGTCCTGAGTGCCGCCACGAACCACATGAGATTGAGGATGTTGAGGCCCGAGAGCGACGTGGCGATGAGGATTCGCGTGCGGCCGCCGCCGTAGAACGCGAGCAGTTCGTCGGCCGATGCCCCGGCGTGAGGCTGAACACCGTAGATGAGTGTCGTGACGATGAAGAACGCGACGAACTGAATACCCGCGGTGCGCCACAAGCGCTCCCAGAACTCGCGAGTGGTGTACGTGCTGGGCGCCGAAGTCGCGGCAGCGGTATGTGCGCTCGTCATGGCGGAGCTCCGATCGAAGATGGTTGGTCGTATCAGCTCGTGCGAACGACGCCGGTGGGTCGCAGCGACTTGAACGACGCGCGCATCTCGGACGCGAACGCATCCGGCTGCTCCCACGCCGCGAAGTGCCCGCCCTTCGGGAGCTTGTTGTAGTGGATGAGCTTCGGATACGCCCGCTCCGCCCAGCTCCGCGGCGCGGCATAGATCTCATCGGGGAAGGCGCTGACGGCGACAGGGATCTTCACACCCCGGGGGTCGAAGAAGCCTCCGGTGGACACTTGTTGCGTGTCCCAGTAGAGCCGCGCCGACGAGATCGCCGTGTTCGTGAACCAGTACAGCGAGACGTTGTCGAGAATGTCGTCTCGGGTCAGGCCCTCGGATTCGCCGTTGAAGACCCGGGTGATGAGTCGATAGCTCGCGATGTCGTGATCGAGCATCCACGCCGCGAGACCGACCGGCGAGTCCGCGAGCGCATAGAGCGTCTGTGGGCGCAGCCCCATCTCCTGCGCGTACCCCAATCCCTTCTTGTAGAAGTAATCCAGCTGGTCCCACGCCTTCCGCTCGTCAGCCGAGAGATCGGCGGGCGCCGCCTTGTTGGTGACGAGCGCGAGCTGGATGTCGGCGGGAACCGTCGCCGCCATGTTGGTGTGAATGCCGAGCAGTCCGGGCGGTGCCTGCAGCGCCAGTATCTCGGAGACGGCGTTGCCCCAGTCACCGCCCTGCGCCACGAAGCGCGTATAGCCGAGCCGCTGCATGAGCGTCGTCCAGGCGTGAGCGATCCGAACGGGGTGCCACCCAGGCGCCGTTGGCTTTCCGGAGAAGCCGTGGCCCGGCAGAGACGGGATCACGACGTGGAACGCATCCGACTCGCTGCCGCCGTGCGCCGTCGGATTGGTGAGCGGCTCGATGACCTTCAGCTGTTCGATGATCGAGCCCGGCCATCCATGCGTGATGATGATCGGGAGCGCGTTCTCGTGCTTCGAGCGCACGTGGATGAAATGCACATCGAGCCCGTCGATCTCCGTGACGAAGTTCGGAAGCGCGTTGATCCTCGCTTCGACCTTGCGCCAATCGTGGTCGTCCGCCCAGTACTGGGCCAGCTTCTGCATCGTCGCGAGCTGCACGCCCTGCGTCGTATCCGAGACGGTTTCACGCTCGGGCCACTTGGTCGCCTTGATGCGGCGACGGAGATCGGCGACATCCGCGTCCGAGACCGTGAAGTGAAACGGACGAATGTCCGGCGGGACCGTGGGGACACCGCTCTTCTCGAGTTCAGTCATCACAGCAGTCATGGCGTTCATCCTCCTGGGGAATCCGAGAAGACCGAGCTGGCTCGCGGTGGCGGTGGCGACCGCGGCGACGACAAAGCGACGGCGAGTGAGATCGGGGGCTTCTGACATGGGCGTGGTCTGCCGGCTCACGAACGGATGGAATCGAGGTCGATCACGATGTGGCGCCGCGCGCAGGCGGCCCGACGCGACAGAATCTGCCGTCCTCGCCAGTGGCGGCCTATTGCACGATGGTATCGATCGGTGAGACGTCTCTCCGAGTCCACCGTGCGCATCGCGACGCTCCAGTGGGCGACGCCGTTGCACGCCGATCCCGTCCGCTGTCGGGGAGTGACACGACTCTGCGGTACGACCGTGCTCGCCAGAAAAACCGACACCAAGGTATCATCGACGCTGATCCCACCCGGACGCATGATCGCCTCGGCGACGATGCCCAGAATGACACGTCACGGAGAACGAGCATCGGCGCATGATCATGCCTAGCGTCAACGTCGTGAAGCGAGCAGACACCTCACGCACGCCGATGGTGTTCGTCGTCGACGACGACGTATCGGTACGTGAGTCGCTCGAGCTGCTGATTCAATGCGCGGGCTGGCACTCGGAGACGTTCGCGTCTGCGGAAGAGTTCCTCGCGCGGCCGCCAGCGCACGTCCCCAATTGTCTTCTCCTCGATGTGTCGCTTCCCGATCTCAACGGACTGGAGTTGCAACAGCGCATCGCCGGGGATCGAGTCGACATGCCGATCATCTTCATCACGGGCTTCAGCGACGTCCCGATGACGGTCCGCGCCATGAAGGCTGGTGCCGTGGAGTTCTTGACGAAGCCCTTCAGGGAGGAGGTGCTCCTTGCCGCCATCGGCGCCGCGCTCGAGCGGAGCCGCGGTGCGCTGGAGCAGGAGGCCGAGATACGCGAGCTGCGTGCGCGACACGACTCACTCAGCCCGCGTGAGCGCGAGGTCATGGCGCTCGTCGTGTCAGGCTTGCTGAACAAGCAGATCGGCGGCGAGCTTCACATCAGCGAGATCACCGTGAAGGCGCATCGCGGTCAGGTGATGCGGAAGATGAGAGCCGGCTCTCTCGCTGATCTGGTCAGGATGTCACCGAGGCTCCGGTAGCGGTGCGTCGGGGCAACTATACCTAGGTATGATGGAGGTGAGCGGCTCGACTGGCATATCCTCGTCTGACCGACGGCGTCAGTGGCCGCCACGCGTTGGAAACCCAGCCCCGAAGCTCCTCGTGAGGATGCCCTCGATGGTCACTCGATCCCTGGTGTCGGTCGTCGACGACGACGAATCCGTGAGGGAGTCGCTT
This sequence comes from Gemmatimonadaceae bacterium, assembly GCA_036008805.1. GTDB lineage: Bacteria > Gemmatimonadota > Gemmatimonadetes > Gemmatimonadales > Gemmatimonadaceae > AG11. The sequence goes on along the minus strand of DASYMZ010000175.1, from coordinate 13,023 downwards.
CCGGACCTGCTGCGGGAGTTCGGTTTCGACGTACAGACGTTTGCGTCGGCGGAGGAATTCCTCGCATCCGCCTTCCAAGATCAGACGCAGTGTCTTCTGCTCGATATCTCGATGCCCGGGATGACCGGACCCGAGCTGCAACGGGAGCTCGCCCGTCAGCGTCGGCCGATTCCCATTGTCTTCATCACGGCGAACGCCGACGATAGCATCCGCCCTCAGGTGCTCGCGGCCGGCGCGGTGGGCCTTCTGTTCAAGCCGTTCACCGAGTCCGCGCTGCTCGAGGCGGTGTCCACCGCGCTCCGCGCGGCCTGACTGCCCTCGCGCGATCGCTGTACCGTCGGCTCCGATCTTCAACGAGCCTAGCCAACCCTAGCCACGACGCCCAGGGCGTGACAGCATTCGAGCGTATCGAATGTGGAGTGTTGGCGCCGGACGCGCTGGGTCGACGGCATCAATTGGTGCTGTCGCCGGCCTCCAGGCGGACCTCGAGGAAGCCCTCTCGTGGACGAGCTCGGTGGCGTCGTCGATCTGCTGGACGGTCTCGTATGGTGCGCGCTACCGAGCGGGCACGTCGAGCTCGTGAACCGGGGATGGCGTGAGTACACCGGGCTCGACGTTGTCCGCCCGTCCGAAGACGAGTTTCGAGGGACGATCCATCCCGACGATCTGCCCGGCTGGCTCGAACGCTGGCGGACGATCGCTAGCTCTCGCGAACCGTGGGAGTTGGAGCTGCGCCTTCGGCGTGCCGACGGCGCGTTCCGCTGGTTCCTCAGCCGTGTCTGCCCGCAGATAGGCGCTTCCGAGCAGGTCGTACGGTGGTGCGGCATCGACACCGATATCGACGACCGCCGTCGAGCCGAGGCTCATCTCCATACGGTGGAGTCCACCTTCAGCGGGTGGGTCGAAAGCTTTCCTGGCCTCATGGTCACCCTGAACGTATCGGGCCAGGTGGAGCTCTTCAGCCGCGAAGTCCTCGACTACTTCGGAAAGACGCGAGAAGAGCTACGAACCTGGTCCATGACCGACGCGGTGCATCCAGACGACCTCCCTGGCGTGGTCGCCGCGTTCACCGAGTCCGTTACGACAGGCAAGCCATACAGCATCGAACACCGGTGTCGGAGGGCAGATGGCGTATATCGTTGGTTCCAGGTTCGGGCATTGTCCGTCCGAGATCAGTTCGACCGGATCGCCGGTTGGTACGTCGTGCTCGTCGACATCGATGAGGCGAAGCACGCCGAAGACGCTATCCGCGGAAACGAGCGGAATCTGGCACTGATCATCAACACGATTCCCGCGCTGGCGTGGTCCGCGAACGTGGACGGCAGCGCCGAGTTCTTCAATCAGCATTTTCTGGACTACACGGGCCTCACCGCCGACCAGGCAAAGGGCTGGGGCTGGGTGGTGATCGTTCATCCGGATGACATGGGCGTTCTGGTGGCCACCTGGCAACACATCTTGGCGTCGGACGCCCCCGGCGAGGCCGAGGCGCGCCTCCGCGGGCGCGACGGGACGTTTCGGTGGTTCCTCTTTCGCGCCAACCCGCTTCGCGACGAGAGTGGAACCATCCTTAAATGGTACGGCGTCAACACCGATATCGAGGACCGAAAGCGCGCAACGGATGCCCTGCGCCGAAGCGAGAGCTTCCTCCTCCAGATCCAGGAAGTGAGCCACACCGGCGGATGGCGGTACGACGTCGCGACCGACCTCGTCGAAAGCTCTCCCGAGATCCAACGGGTGTACGGCATTCAGCCGGACGAGGACATCACGAGGCCGGCATTCTGGTTCGATCGGATCCATCCGGAAGAACGTGATCGCATCCGAGCGCTGTTCGAGCAGTGCATGCGCGACAAGACGGACTACCAATCGGGCTACCGCATTCTCCTTCCGGACGGCGGCATCAAGTATCAGTACGCGACGGGCCATCCGATCGTCGACACCGCGGGCAACCTCGTCGCGTTCATCGGCGCGTCGATGGACATGACGGAGCACTGGCTTGCGACGACCGAGCTGCAGCGTGCCTCTGAAGCGCTACGCGAGCTGCAGACAGACATGGCACGTGCAGCGCAGGTCACGGCGGTGGGCGAGCTTGCGGCATCCATCGCCCACGAGGTGAATCAGCCACTGTCGGCGATTCTCACGAACGCCAGCACGGGCACCCGGATGTTGGACGGCAGTCCACCGAACCTGAACGGCGTGCGCGAAGTCGTCCGGCGGATCGCACGCGACGGCAACCGCGCCGTCGACGTCATCACGCGGTTGCGGGCGCTCTTCAGTAAGAAGGCACTCACGCTGGAGTCGCTGGATCTCAATGAAGCGACACGGGAAGTGCTCGCGCTGTCGTCGAGCGACCTGCAGCGCAATTGCGTGGTGCTCCGATCGGAGCTGGCCGATGACCTGCCGCCAGTGACCGGCGACCGCATCCAGCTGCAGCAGGTGATCCTCAATCTGGTTCGCAATGCGTCGGATGCGATGGCCGACGTACACGATCGCGCGCGCCAGCTGGTGCTCAGGACCGAGCACGAAGGCCCGTGGGCGAGAGTGACGGTGCGCGATGCAGGGGTGGGCCTCGACCACCAAGCGATGGACAAGCTCTTCGATCCCTTCTACACGACGAAGCGCGAAGGCATGGGCATCGGACTCTCGGTCAGTCGGTCGATCATCGAGCGCCACCACGGCCGCATCTCGGCGGCACCCAACAACGGACCGGGCGCGACGTTCAGCTTTACGATTCCGTGCGAGGAAGCGTCGCCAGCGGATGCGCCGGCGGAGATGCCATGCGAAGACACGCGCGCGCCGAGATCCGATCACTCACCGCGCAGCCAACCCTCCTGACGACTCCGCCGCTTCGGTGATCACCTTCGCGTAGAGACGCTCGAGCTGCGGATTGATCGCGTGGTCCTCCTGCGTGACGATGTACCAGCTCGGGATCGTCTTCCAAGCCACCGCCTGCACGGACTGCCCGACGATGGCGCCCTGGATCGGCTTCTGCGCCACCGCCATCACGTCCGTCTCCCGCTTCGGCAGATCGGCCGCGAAGACGCCGCGGAACTTCGCGGCGTCAATCGTGAGATAGCCGGCCGCGTCCTTCACGCTCGACGTCCGAATGACTGGTGCCCACCCGGACGCATCCGCGAAGCCGCCGTGCACGAGCACGATCGTGGGCTTGGCCGCGCCGCGTGCGGCGGATGTCACTGGTATCCTGGCGGCCTGCGCTGCGGATTGGAGCGCGCCGGCGATCGTCAGCAGTAGCATGGCAGCTCCGATGGCTCGAATACGCATCGTTCCGACTCCCAGTCTGAAGAGTTCGACTCGTGACTCGGCCGTTGCGTTCTGCGATCGTTCGACATCCTTCTCTCACGCAGCAACTGCGACGGCGACCGCCGCGCGCTCGGCGCTTGCAGCGTTGCGTCGCGGCCGTGGTGCATGAATGCGAGAGTCCACGAGCCGCCGCCATCGGACGATCGTATTGGTAGCCACTCTGGCGCCCGATTCGATGTCGCGCAGATAAGCGCCAGCCCGCCGCGCGAACGATGGCATCGCCGGGTGTCTTCAGTAGTCGGACACGTCAATGATGGCGTCGGCGAAGGCGCGCGGCGCTTCCTGCGGCAGATTGTGGCCTGCACCAGCGATGAGCCGGTGCGCATATCTGCCAGAGAATCTCTTCCGGTAGTTCGCGGGCTCCGGATGGGGCGCACCGTTCGCGTCGCCCTCGAGCGTGATCGTCGGCACGCCGATGACGGGAAAGGCCGCGAGCCGCGCTTCCAAGTCGTCGAACCTCGTCTCTCCCTGAGCCAGGCCGAGCCGCCAGCGGTAGTTGTGGATGACTACGCTCACGTGATCCGGATTGTCGAACGCGGCGGCGCTCCGATCGAAGGTGGCATCGTCGAAATGCCATTGCGGTGACGCGATCTGCCAGATGAGCCGCGCGAAATCGCGGCGATACTTCTCGTAGCCTGCCCTGCCGCGCTCGGTGGCGAAGTAGTACTGGTACCACCACTGGAGCTCCGCCGACGGCGGTAGCGGAATCTTGTTGGCGTCTGGGCTGCCGATCAGATATCCACTCACGGCAACGAGCGCCTTGCATCGCTCTGGCCAGAGGGCCGCGACGATGGCGGCGGTCCGCGCTCCCCAATCGAAACCAGCGAGCACCGCGCGCTCGATGCGGAGCGCATCCACGAGCGAGATCACGTCGGCGGCGAGCGCGGCCTGCTGGCCGTTCCGCGCCGTGTCGGCCGAGAGAAAGCGCGTGGTGCCATGACCGCGCAGATAGGGTACGATGACGCGCTTTCCAGCCGCCGTGAGCATCGGCGTCACGTCGAGGAAGCTGTGGATGTCGTACGGCCACCCGTGCAGCAGGATGATCGCGGGACCGTCCGGTGGACCCGCCTCGGCATAGCCCACGCTCAGCACGCCGGCGTCGATCTGCTTGATCGTGCCGAATGACGCACTCGCCGCCGATCGGGTGGATGACCGAGCGTCTGGACGCGAGTGCACACCAAATCGAGCGGCTGCGATCGTCATGGCCGCTGCGCCGAGGAAGTCACGGCGATCGAGATCGATGTCGGTCGTCATGAGTCGCGATTCACGTGGGCCATTGATAGGACATCCTCGGGTCGATGACGCATCGTCGGTTGCGCCACATCAGATGAAGCAGCGAGCGTATGGGGATCCATTGGACGATGGTATCGGTGGCGCCTGTGGGTGAGGGCGACGTCGCCTCGCGTTCGCCGATGCCATCGGATGGGTGAAGAGCGAGGCCGCAGCACGCCCGGGCGATTGCACCTTGGCACTGGGGTCGGACCGTGGCGATCGGGGTCTCGTCGCCGCATCTTCCGGGGCCTTTGCTCTCCCTGTGCCGATCAGATTCACGCTCTGCAGCATCCCCGGCCTGCCCGCCACCCGCCAGCAGTTCTCCCACCTGCTCGATACAAGCATCGGTGAGTGTTGCGCAGCGTCGCGCAAAGGGCCGCGCCGCGGGGATGTTCCGTGCGGACAAGTGGGCGCCGGATGACCAGGCCGCACCTGTACCTGTGGAGTTGCCTGGGTTTGATGGACACCGAACATGCTCTGAGGTGGGCGACGCTCGCCGCGGTGAGTCGCGAGCTCGACGTGAGCCGGAGCAGCCGCGTGCCTGGAAGCAGCAGCGGGTGGCGAGGGGGCCAGGTGCCCCGCGCGACCGAGAGCGAGGCCGAGGAGCTCACGCGATTGCACCGCGACGTGGCGGTGCTCGAGCCGGAGCGCGAGTTCCGTGGAGCGAGACGCCTGTGCAGATGACTGCTGCGCGAGCTGGCGGCGCACGCTCTTGCACGTCCGTCGCACGATCGGCTCGCGACAATCGCAGAGCCGTTACAGGCTCGTCACGCGAGATGTACGCGCCGTGATGAATCTCCTCGAGCACCGAGCCCCGCTCCCCCTCGAGGAATTCGATCATGCAGACAATGCGCATCCCCACATCCCCTCCACTGTGTGAGGGCGCCGCGCCTCGCCACACGTTTTCGTTTCGTGGCCTCCCCGCTGCGCTGCTTCTCTTCGCGCTCGTGATGGTGTCCGGCGTTGCGCCGTCCACCACGCTGGCGCAGCAACCGACCGCCGCCATTCGCGGCACGATCACCGACTCGGCCAATGCCCCGCTCGCGGCGGCGAGCGTCCACGTGGCCGGTAGCCGCGAAGGTGCGATGACGAACGAACGCGGCGCGTACGTCGTTGAGATGCTCAGTGCGGGCGCCTACGTCGTGGTCGTCCGCCGCGTCGGCTTTGCGCCAGACTCCTTCGTGGCACAGCTTCGCGCAGGCGAGATCCTCACGCACGACGTCGTCCTTCGCCGCGCACGCGTCCAGCAGCTCGCCGCTGTCGTCGTCAGCGCGTCGCCGCGCCTCAACGAAACGCGAGAGCAGGCGCTCGCGCGCCAACGCTCGGCGAGCAACATCGTCAGCGTCCTGTCGGGCGACGACATCCGCGCACTGCCGAACGCCAACGTCGCCGAAGCGATCGCGCGCATGCCTGGCATCTCGACCGAGCGCGACGAGGGTGAGGGGAAGTTCGTGCAGATCCGCGGCACCGAGCCGCGGCTCTCGAACGTGACGATCAACGGCGCGCATGTCCCGGGCAGCGAGTCGGGAAGCCGCATCGCGAAGTTGGACGCGATCCCGACCGACATCATCGGCGCCATCGAGGTCTCCAAGACGCTGACGGCCGACATGGACGCCGACGCCATCGGGGGCTCGGTCAATCTCGTCACGAAGACGCCCGAAGGCGCGCCGCGCGGCTACGTCGCGACGCAGTACGGCCAGGCGTCGCTTCTCTCACGCTCGCAGTCGCAGGGCAGCCTGATGTACGGCGGCCGCTATGGCACAAATGGGCGCCTCGGTGCGCTGCTCGGTGGAACGTACGACCGCAACAACCGCGCGATCAACGATCTCGAGCTGGGGTGGAACACCGCGGATGATGGCCGAGTCACGCCAGGCGAATGGGACCAGCGTGACTATCTCTACGATCGCACTCGCTACGGTCTCGGAGGCGACCTGGACTATCGCTTCAACGGTGGCTCGACGGTGTTCATCAAGAGTCTCTGGAGCAAGTTCAACAACTTCGGCACGCGCTACCGGTACGACGTCGCGCTCGGCGGCGACTCGTCACAGGCTGCGACCGGCGCGACCGGTATCGGCACGGGCGCGCAGTTCGTCCGCGAGAGCCAGTATCGCACGCCGGTTGAGCAGCTGTGGGGACTCACCGCCGGCGGCAGTACGCCGATCGGCGCGCATGCGCTGAGCTACTCGGCCAACTATGCCGGCACGCGCCAGTCGGTGACCGACTACCGCACGAGCTCCTTCGAGTACGACGGCCCGAATGGGGATGGCCTGCCGATCCGCTATGACGGCTCGAGCCGGAACGCGCCCACCTACCAGTACCTTTCGCCGAGCGACGCGTCGCTCGCGACGAATCCCGCGAACTTCGGCCTCAGGAACTACACCGCCACCAACGGGCTCGCGACAGGTCGCGACGTCGGAGGCGCGGTCGATCTGCTGCTTCGTCTTCCGGGGGTCCGAAGCAGCGACGCCGCCGACAGCGGCTCGACGCTCAAGCTCGGCGTGAAGTATCGCGACGAATCGAAGTCGTACGTCAACGGCAATGGCACCTACGTGCCAATGGGCGACATGATGCTCTCGCAGGTCGTCGGCGATTTCAGCGATCCGAACTTCTATCGATCGCAGCACGCCGGGTTCGCGATGGGGCCGGTGCCGAACAACGATGCCGCGAACGCATGGGAAAATGCGAACCGCGCCAGGTTCATCGACAAGTCCAGCGCGACCAAGAATGCGCTCGCCAGCTACTCCGGCGGCGAGCGGGTGACCGCCGCCTACGCGATGAACACCCTCGTGCGAGGCGCGCTTCGCGTCAATCTCGGACTTCGTCTCGAGCACACAGCGGTCTCCTACGACGGCAACGTCGCGACGACTCCCGGCGACTCGCTCGGCAAGGCGACCGGCCCCGCCGTCGTACGGTCGGTGCCCGGCACGAAGAGCTACTTGGACCTCTTCCCGAGCGTGCAGCTCCGCCTCGCCGCATCGCCGCAGACGAATCTTCGTTTCGCCGTGACGCGCGGCATCGCACGCGCGAACTACGCGGATCTCGCGCCCCACGTGTCCGGTGAGGTGTGCTCGTCGTGCCAACGAAAGTTCTCCAATCTCTCCGCCGGCAATCCCGACCTGCTGCCACAGCACGCCTGGAACGTGGACCTGCTCGCGGAACACTTCATCGGCACGTCGGGCGTGCTGTCGGGAGGCGTCTTCTACAAGGCGATCTCCGACTTCATCTACCGCCGGCAGTTCGTCTACAACGGACCGGCCACCGAGTTCACCGGCTACCTGGGCACCCATCCGGAGAACGGCGGCGACGGACACCTGCTTGGCACCGAAGTGAGCTATACCCAGCGGCTCTCCATTCTTCCCGGTGCGCTGTCAGGCTTGGGCGTGGATCTCAACTGGACCCACGTGGATTCGCGCGCCGCACTCCTGGCCGACACGGCGAAGTCCGCGGCCACCATGGGACACCCCGTCACTCGCAATGCCCCGCTCGCTCGCCAGGCCAAGAACATTGCCAACGCGGGCCTCACCTACGACGCTGGACCCGTCTCGATGCGCGCGGCGTGGCAGTACCAGGGTGCATCCATCTACTCGTACGGCGATGGGAGCGCGACGCCGAGCGGCGACAACTGGTTCTTCCCGCACTCGCAGATCGACGCAGCGCTCACGCTCTCCCTGCGAAGTGACGTCGCCGTTCAGCTGCAGGCGCTCAACCTCAACGACGCCGTGTTCGGTTTCTACAATGGTGTGCCCGGAACCGAGTACGCCAACCAGCGCGAGTACTACGGCCGGAGCGTGATCCTCGGCGTGCGCTACGGATTCGGTGGTGGTGCCGGAACGCGCTGACATGCGGCGACGCCCGGGCGCGCGTGACCGAGCGATGACGGGATACCCTAATTTCCTGAATGAGCGCGAGGCGCGGCGTATCGCGTTCTGCACTCGGCGCGGCGACACGACAGCACTTCGCTCTCACCTGCTTCGCCGCTTCGGGTCTGGCGCGAACATCGAAGAGATCGAGCTCGCGTAGGAAGAAGAGCTGTTCGATGAGCTCGCACGCGAGCAGTACCGTGCGGGCACCATCACGCGCTACGCGAACTCTATTGATGCGTTCTTCGCGTGGGCTGGGCGTCACGACGACGACAATCCGGCACGCAGCTCGTGCTCCCGGAGCAGGGCGAGCCAGAGGCGAGACCGTTCAGAGATGACGAGTTGGAGTCGATTGGAGTAGCGGCGGATGTGATCGATCGTCGTCCGGCCAACGAGTACAGATACAGACCGACGTTCTCGCTTCGGCTTGCGCTGGAGCTCTCGTTCGCGACGGGTGCTCGCCAGGCCGAGCTGTCCGCATTGGACTGGTCCGCGTTTCGTCCGGCGAGCTGCACGGTGCGCCTCACGTTGCAGGTAGCGCGAGACAACGTCGGTCGTGGCGATGGACTCGAGACGCTGAAAGAAAGGGAGTCGCGCACGGCACTCGTGATGCCCGAGTGGTGGCGATACCACGAGAAGGGCCATGTCGGCCGGTGATCCACACGCGCAGTACAATGGCACCGTGGACGATGAGCGTGCGGACGAGCGCGCTCCCCTCATCAGCTCAGAGGGAAGCGATCCTGCCGTTCAACTGTCGTGGCTTCAGGGGGTCGGCCTCCGACTGGCACATCGGGGACGCAGGCGCCGGGTGATGCGCTTCTACCTGCATATCAGCTGCCGCTGCGCGCCGGCTGAAGGCAGCGCCCCACCGCGGTGGCGAGCGCAGTTGTCGTCAGCTCGGGGAAGCGGCGGCGGAGCGGCGCGTCGTCGAAGCTCAGGTCGTGCCGGTTCATCACGACGGCGGCGCGTGCGTGCCGCGCCAACGCCGGCTTGATCGGCCGGAGCAGAACACCCATCGCGCGCAGCACCGGTAGTGGGATGTGCCGCGCGTTCGAGGGCCGGCCGAGTGTGCGACCGAGCAGATCGGCGAGCTGCGCGAAGGTGAGATTCTCTCCGCCGATCGAGAGCGTCTCGCCGCGCAGCGCCGGAATGACGACCGCGAGCTCGAGCAGCGCCGCGACGTCATCGGCGGAGACGAAGTTGATCGGGTTCGTGCCCGGACCGAACACCAGCGCGCGTCCGGTCGCGCGCAGCGGCTCGCCCATGATCGTCGCCCACGTCTCCACGAACGCGGTGGCTCGCACGATCGTCCACGTCCCGCTGCGCTGCCGTAGATGCTCTTCGGCAGCGTATTTCGCGCGAAACAGTTCCATCGGGTGTTCGCGCGCAGCACCGACGACCGACATCAGAACTACGGCTGCCCCCTCGCGCGTCGCCGCGTCGATGAGGTTGATATTGCCCTGACGGTCGACTGACTCCGGTGAGCCATCGTTAGAGTCGCCGAAGCCGTGCGCCGCCGCCACGACAGTCTGCACGCCACGCATCGCGGCGCGTAGAGAGGCGCCGTCGCGCAGGTCGCCGATCACGATCTCTACGTTGCTCGGCAGATGACTGGCGCGCGCTGCATCGCGCGTGATCACCCGCACCGCAGCGCCACGCGCGACGAGGCGACGGACGAGCAACGTGCCCAGCCTCCCCGTTCCACCAACGACGACGATCACGGCGCGCCTGGCACGACGGCTTGGCGCACCGCGGTGTTCACGTCGCCATCGCCCTCCTGCACCGGCTCGAGATAGAACCGCGCCCAGCTCGCGCGCTCGTCTCGCACGCCGAACAGGATCACCCCGCGCATCAGGTGCGGCGATCCGTCACGCCGCGTGCCGCGCATCTCCCACTCCGACCAGGCGATGTCGTCACCCACCGTCTGACGGACCACGCGCGCGGCGATGTCCGGCACGTGCGCGAAGATCTGCTCCCAGTTCCTACGCACCTGCTCGCGGCCCACGAACCCGCGCGAGGGGTGCGCGGGCGTCTCATTGCGGTAGTCGTCGGCGAAGCAGTCTACGAGCGCCTCGAGGTCGTGGCGATTGGTCGCGTCCAGTAGCCGCGCGAGCATCGTGCCCGCTCCCTCTGTCGTGTTGGCAGCTGTCATCGCCGATGTCGTCCCGTTATGATTATTTGATACAGTCTACTGTAACCGATATAGGAGTATGGGACGAAAAGCACGAGCCGGCAAGACCGCGCGACGCTACGACGCGACCGGCCGCGCCGCGCAAGCGGCGCGAAACCGGGCGATCGTGCTCGAATGCGCCGAGCGGCTCTTCCTACAGCAGGGGTACGCCGGCACGACCATCGTCGCGATCGCCGCCGCCGCCGGTGTCTCGGTCGAGACGATCTACAAGGCATTCGGCGGGAAAGCCGGCCTCGTGCGCGGCATCAGGGAGTGGCGCTTGGCGGGCTCCGGTCACGTTCCCGCCGAAGCGCGTTCGGATCGCGCCCGGCTTCAGGAGTCCGATCCACGTGCGCTCATCGCCGCGTGGGGGCAACTTACGGCCGAGGTCGCGCCTCTCGTCTCTCCGATCCTGCTGCTTCTCCGCGCCGCAGCGGCGACGGACGCTGACGCGGCCGCACTCCTGGCCGAGATGGATGCCAGCCGGTTGCGCCGCATGCGGCTGAACGCGCGCCATTTGTACGACTCCGGTCATCTACGCGACGGAGTGACGCTGCAACAAGCCGCGGACGTCCTGTGGACGTACAGCGCTCCAGAGCTGTATGAGCTACTTGTGCTTCGGCGTAGGTGGTCCGCCAAGCGATACGGACAGTTCGTCGGCGATGCGATGATCGCGGCGCTTCTCTCCGGTCGCCGCGCCGAGCGCTGAGCGGCGTTGGCGACTCACCACGTCGTGGTCGTCGATCTCTTTCGCGCCATCAGTGTGTCGTAGGTGGACGCACGTGCACGTCGCGTACGATGAGGCGCCATCATGGGATAGTGACCTTCACCATGAGCGCAGCGATGCATTGGAGCACACCAGCGCTGCGAGGTGACGCTGTAGGAGCGGACGATGGGCGCAGGACGTAGGCATGAGCTGACGGACGCAGCCTAGGCAGTCATCGAGTCGTTGCTGCGTGGCGAGCGTCGGGCTGCAGTCGCGCGAACGACGCGTCGTACCCCGGTCGGCAATTGGTCGAAGGCACGCATGGCAGGTAGAAGCAACGTCCGAAGTAGCCACCTGCGGTGAAGTGCGTCCGACCCGGGCACGTATTGTCGCATGGCGAGGTGGAAGCGCATCTGCCTGCCGTTTCGGGCCCACCAGGCATTGAGCAGGTGTTCCTCCCAGACGCGCCGCATCGTCTCCTCCACGTGTTCCGCGACGCTCGCTGATTCCTCCACCCGACAGACGCTGAGGAAACGTTCTCGCGACTGGTACTCCATGGTCCAGTAGCGCGTCAGGTCACCACCAGCACTTAGCTGATTTGGGTGCACGCGCCAGTTGCCAGTGATCCGATGGGTGCAGACGAAGCGATGCCGCCGGGAGAGCCGCAGCCAGAGGTCGTAGTCACCGGCAATGCGCATCGTCTCGTCATAGCCGCCGATTGCGCGCACGGCCTCGCGCCGCACTACCACCGCATTGTGTGGCAGGACGCAGCGTCGCAAGCAGGCGTCCAGCGCCTGCACGCTCACACCTGCGGGCAACAGCGCATGCCACTCGCGTGCCCCTGCCCCGGTCTCCCGTACCAAGCCGAAGGCGAGGACGGCGTCTTCGTGCGTTTCGAGTAGCGATACTACCGTCTCCAGGTGCTCCGGCTCCCAAAAGTCGTCGGCATCGAGCCAGGCCACCATCTCGCCGCGTGCTACGGAGAGACCGAGATTTCGCGCGCCGCACCCTCCCGTGTTCACCGGAGTTCGCTTCACCATCACCCCGTGCGAGAGAGCAATCGCGTGGGAATCGTCGGTTGAACAGTCGTCTACGACGATGATCTCGTCCGGCGGCCGGGTCTGCATCCGTACGGAGGTGATCGCCTCATCGAGAAACGGAGCCGCGTTGTAGCATGGAATTATTACCGAGATCGTGGTCATGGTCGGAAGTTGGCATGCGGTTGCGGATGGCCTGAACGTGCCAACCTTGTTCGGCTATGCTCGGGACTGAGAAGGCGCGTGAGCGGCGCTTCCGTCACAGCTTCGCCTACCCGCGCTGCGCGGGGCAGCGCGGGTGGCGGAGCGCACTGGGTTCCACCGGTACCGTCAATGATCTGACCCACACGGCGATAGCCGTGACCCGGATTCGCGAGACGCGGGCTGCGCCGCCGACATGCTGCGTGGCGCGCTGCCCACCCGTCAGGCTGGGGAGCTCCTCGTCATCCCCCGGCAGTGCCTGAAGCAGCGGCTTGCCGATGATCTCGCGTCCGTGACCGATCAGGCCGCAACAGCGTTAGTACTTCCCGAGGTAGTTGTCCAGCTCCCACTGCGAGACCTGCGAGATGTAGTCGCGCCACTCCTGCCGCTTCGCCGCGAGAAAGTGCTGCGCGATGTGATCGCCCAGCGCGCCCGTGATCACGTCGTTCTTCTCCAACT
>DASYMZ010000174.1:0-4193 GCA_036008805.1 Gemmatimonadaceae bacterium | reverse complement strand
GCGAACGACGCACGACCGTACGCGGGTGAACACGGGTGGAGGTAGGAGGATTGGCATACTACCCCTTCTGATTCGGGCCGCGTTTGGACGGATCGCTGCGCGGGTGCAACACGGGGACGGACTCCTCGGGACGGACTCCGGAGTCCGTCCCGAGGAGTCCGTCCCCACTTCGTACGCTCTCGATCTGCGCACGGCAGTACGCGGGTAAACACGGGTGGAGGTCGGAGGATTGGCATGCCAGTCCTCCTGATTCGGGCCGCGTTTGGAGGGATCGCTGCGCGATGTGCAGATCCCTCGACTGCGATCGAGATGACGGGTTCAGTGATCTCGTGCGAGTGCGACGAATCGAGGGATCCGCACTGACGGCGGCGGCGGGCACTGTCGGCTGGTCTCGCGGCACGATGCGGGGGAAAATTCCGACCAACTTTCCGAACGCGGCCCGAATCAGGAGAGGTAGTATGCCAATCTTCCTACCTCCTTCCGGGTTTACCCGCGTACTGCACCGCGCGGGTGCCGTTGGTATTGCGACCCATTCCTTCGGCACGTACGGCCCTTCACCTCGCCCCAGCCCCGCGACGGCATCGGCTGGTCCAGCTTCGGGCTGACTCCGTCTTGCGAGTTGATCTGGCGAGCCGCGTGCCCCACTCGCCGAACGATATTATTGTGAACGTGATGAAGATCCTCGCCATCTCCGGCAGCCTGCGCGCGCTGTCGTCGAACACCGCGTTGCTGCGCGTCGCCGCCGAGGTCGCGCCGGAGGGCGTGATCGTCACGATGTACGACGGACTCGCCACCCTACCCCAGTTCAATCCCGACGACGACGTCGACGCTCCGCCGCCGAGCGTGCTGGCGCTTCGCGCGCAGGTCGGTGAGGCGGACGGGCTGTTGTTGTGCAGCCCCGAGTACGCGCACGGCGTGCCGGGCTCGCTCAAGAACGCCTTCGACTGGTTGGTGCGCAGCCTGGAGTTTCCATTCAAGCCCGTCGCGCTGCTCAACGCATCGCCATGGGCGATGCACGCGCACGCCTCGCTCATCGAGACGCTCGGCGTCATGAACGCGCGCATCGTGAGCGAGGCCTGTGCGACGATTCCGGTGGGGCGCGCGGATGTGGGGCCGTCGGGAGAGATCACGAACGACGAGATCCGCGAGGCGACGCGACAGGCGGTCGAGCGGTTCGTGGGAGAGATCGGTGAGAAGCGGTGAGCTCGAGTATGTGAGCCGACGAACCATCCAACTCACTGCCGTTCAGAATCCCAGCCCCTTCGTGGACGTTCGAATCCGCACGAGCGCGTGGTTCGCCGTCATGTAGAGCGTCGAGCCGTCGTCGCCGAAGGCGCAGTTGGCCGTGACGTCGCCGGCGTCGATCGTTCCGAGGTGCTTGCCCTGCGGTGAGAGCACGACGATACCGCCCGGTGCGGTGGCGAACACATTGCCGCGCGCGTCGACCTTCATGCCGTCGAGCGCCCCCTTGAGCCCCTGCCTGACCAGCGGGCCCGCGTCGAAGAAGATGCGCCTGTTGGCGACCGTGCCGTCGGCCTGGAGGTCGTACGCGTAGATGTAGGGATTCTTGCCGTCGGAGAGCGCGACGTAGAGCGTGTTGCCGTCGGGCGAGATCGCGATGCCGTTCGGATACGTCAGCCGATCGAGCAGCGTGAGCGTGCCATTGGGCGTGAGCCGATAGATGCCATTGAACGACAGCTCCTTGTTCGGATCGTCGTTGAGCTTGAACAGCCCGTATGGTGGATCGCTGAAGTAGAGATCACCGTTGGCGCGGAAGATCAGATCGTTCGGGCTGTTGAAGCGCTTGCCCTCGTAGCGATCCGCGAGCACGGTCTTGGTGAAGGTCGTGTCGTTCAGCCGCGCGATGAGCCGGTTGCCGTGATCTGCGACGACGAGCCTCCCCTGTGCATCGACCGTGAGCCCGTTGGTGCCGATCTCTCGCCCCTGCGGCGTGGAGCCGGAGTATCCGGCGGGCCGCATGAAGACGGAGATCCCCTCGCCGTCCTTCCACTTGTAGATCGTGTTCTTCGGGATGTCGCTGAACAGCAGATAGCCGCGATCGCGTCGCCACACCGGACCTTCGACCCAATCGAACCCCTCGGCGAGCTTCTCGATCTTTGCGCCTGGGGGGATGATCGCGTCGAGCGCGGGGTCGAGGCGATCGATCCGGCTCGGCCCCATGGTGCTCGCGGCACCCGCCGGCGCGACCACGATGGGAGCGCTCCCGGTCGTGACGGGTGTGCTCGCGCGACAGGCGGCGAGTATCAGCGTGAAAGCGAGCGGAACGAGAAGCGCGCGAGGAGACATGGCGGGTGCGGAGGGTGGTCGCTTTGAACTACCACTTCCGGTAGGTGGCAGCGGACAGCGAGTCGGAGGACGTCGTGGCGACTGGGCGGTACGGAAGCTCGGGTTCGATTCTCGTGCGGATGTCAGCAGATCGCACTACTCGTGCTGCGCTCGCCCGGGCGACGCCGCTAGCCGCTACCATCGACAGGCCAGTTGCAGCGCCCGCTCGAGGTGAGAGAGAGAGAGAGAGAGAACCTGCCTCTCCGCGTCGCGTTGTCAAATCCATCATATTGCGGCATGAAGTCATCCGTCGACGAGATCCGCCAGCGCTTCGATGCCGACGTCGAGCGCTTCTCGAACCTCGAGACCGGCCAGTCTTCCACGATCGACGCGCCGCTCTCGTTGGAGCTCATCGTGCGCGCGGCGGCCGCGACCACTCCGCGCGCCACCCATCTGCTCGACGTCGGCGCGGGAGCGGGCAACTACACACTCAGGATGCTGAGGGAGTTGCCCGGTCTCGACGTCACGCTCGTAGATCTCAGTCGCCCGATGCTCGACCGGGCCGCCGAGCGGCTGCGCGAGTCGAGCGCGACACGCGTGCACTGCGTGCAGGCGGACGTGCGCGAGCTCGAGCTGGGCGAGGCGCGCTTCGATCTGATCACCGCGGCGGCCGTGCTGCACCATCTGCGCACGACCGAGGAGTGGGAGGCGGTGTTCACCGCGTTCTTCCGCGCGCTCAGGCCGGGCGGCTCGCTCTGGATCTCGGATCTCGTCGAGCACTCCATCCCCGCGGTGCAGGCGCTGCTGTGGGAGCGCTACGGTGAGTACCTCAGCGGACTGCGGGACGAGGCGTATCGCGACCACGTGTTCGCGTACGTCGCGCGCGAGGACTCCCCGCGCCCGCTCGCGTTCCAGCTCGAGCTGCTGCGGCGCGTCGGGTTCGACGCGGTGGACGTCCTGCACAAGCACAGCGTGTTCGCCGCGTTCGGCGCGGTGAAGCGGGCGTAGCATCGGCCGTCGCGGCGATCGCGCCGAGGCGGAGTGCGCTCGGTCGGGCGCGCTGACATATTGCGGCGGCCTCTCGGATCGCGTCGCGGTCCAGCTTCGGCATCGCGCCGCGGCACGCGAGGAGAACGCGGCGCTGCCCCTGGAGAGAGACGACGGATGATGAACGACCGAATCGGAGTGCAGGTGCGTGCGGCCGCGGGGCCAGGCATCCTGCATCAGCTCACCGGCGTGATCGCGCAGCTGCGCGGGGACATCTCGTCGGTCGAGATCTCGAGCCAGGGCGCGACGGAGGATCTCGTCAACTTCGAGATCGATCTCCCGGGCAGCCCGGAGCTGCTCGTGGCGGCGTTGAAGGAGCTCCCCGTCGTCCGTGACGTTGGACTCGTCGACACGCTCAAGGCGATCTACGGGAAGCGCATCATCATCATGGGCGGGGGTGCGCAGGTGGGTCAGGTCGCGATCGGCGCGATCTCCGAAGCGGATCGGCACAACATCCGTGGCGAGCGCATCTCGGTGGATACGATCCCGCTCGTCGGTGAGCAGCAGCTCGCCGACGCGGTGCGCGCGGTGGCGCGACTCCCGCGCGCGTTCGCGATCGTGCTCGCCGGCTCGCTGATGGGTGGCGAGATCGAGAAGGCGGTGCGCGAGGTCCGCGCGCAGGGACTGCTCGTCGTGAGCCTCAACATGGCGGGCTCGGTGCCCGACGCGGCCGATCTCGTCGTCACGGACCCCGTGCAGGCGGGAGTCATGACGGTGATGGCGATCGCGGACACGGCGAAGTTCTCGGTGGGGAGGCTGCAGCGCCGGGTATTCTGAGGCGTTGACGGCGGACTGCCTGTGAGCTTGAGCGTGAGCTGCGAGCAGTGTGCATCTCGAGCTCGAGCTCGAGCTCGAGCTTG
>DASYMZ010000173.1:0-14358 GCA_036008805.1 Gemmatimonadaceae bacterium | reverse complement strand
GTCGCCCTTCCAGAGCGGATAGGTCGCGCGCGAGTTCACCCGGATCGCCGCGTCATCGAGGTTCTGCCTCGGCTGCATTCCGCTCTCACGATAGTACAGCAGCTCCTCGGCCATGTGCGCGAGACCCTCGTCCAGCCACCTGTCCTCGAACGCCAGCGCTTTCGAGGTCGTGTCGAGACGGCGGCTCGCGTTGATGAGGTGCTGGAACTCGTGGGACAGCACGTTCGTCGTCAGCGAATCGACGAAGCCGAGACTGTGCTTGTTGCCGTTCACCGCACCGGCCGGATCGGGAACGAGCATGTAGAACATCTCGCCCTCGTTACTCGTCGGGCAGCTGAAGTTCGCCGGATTCGGATCGGTCTTGGGGAAGAGATCACGCCCGAAGAAGAAGCCGCCGACGAACGAGTTGGAGTTCGCGGGCGTCAACCCGTTCACTTCCTTGGTGAACAGCACCGCCACCTTGCCGTTGGCATCGATGTCGCTCGGCGCGCCGAAGTTGCCGACGTCGAGCGGATAGACGAGCGTGTCGAACCGCGCGGCGAAGCGCTGATAGTCGGTGTCGGCGAAGCCGTTCTTCGGGTTGGCCGTGTCGGCGAGAACGATCGACTTGCTGCCGACCGCGGCAACACGGAACCACCGCATCTGCGCGCCGCTGCACGCGGACAGACCGTTGGTGTTCAGGTTGACGAGATCGCCCACCGCCACCGTGGCGGGGATCGCCGATCGGGATGCGGAGGGCGAGAACGCTCCTCGTGTCGCCCGGGGGCTCGAAGAGAGTCGAGCGATACGGCTGGCGCGGACTGAGGCGATCTTTCCGCCGAGCTCCCGCGTCATCGTCATGATCCGGTCGTGGAAGGCCGCGTCCGCGACGGGCGCCGCGGGCGTCGCGCCACCCGAAGGCGAGCGGACGGCCAGCGGCGCGCCGAAAGACGGCGCGCGCAAGGTGCTCGGCGGCGCCGCGACGCCGTTCGCGATGACGCTCGCGTTGAGCACCGTTCCGCCGTCGTACGCCGAGTTGTACGCGACCAGCGTGTACTCGCTCGCGGCCGCGCCGCCGATGCAGATGTTGGCGCCCGTTGCCGTCGCCATACCGCCCACGGCGAGATTCAGTGGCGTGGAGACCCCGGTGCATGCCGCTGCTCCGGCCGCGATCACGGCGACCGCCACCGTGTCCGCACGGCCGGATGACGTCGCGATCACCGACGTCGTGCCGCCGACGCGCAGCGCCTTCACCAGGCCGGTCGCGTCGACGCTGACGAGCGTCGCATCGCCGACCGTGTAGGTGGTCGTGCTTCCGGAGACCGTGTTCGCGAAGTCGTCCTGGGCCAGCGCGACGATGCGCGCCGTATCGCCGATCGCATTGAGGCGGATGTTGTCGGGCGATGCGACGAGCTTCGAGATCGCGCCGGGTGTCGTGACGACGGAGACGGTCGCAGCGGTCGTGACGCCGGCCACCGTGGCGGTGATGGTCGAGGTTCCCGCGATGGTGCCGAGGATCACGGTGGTGCGCGCCGTGCCGGTGGCGTCGGTCGTCGCGGTCGTTGGTGTGAGCGACACGCCTCCACCGCCATTCGCAGCGAAGGTGACGACGGCGCCCTTCACCGCCTGATTGCTCGCGTCGGAGACCTTCACCGCGAAGGTGCCGATGGTGACCTTCACCGCGCCGCTCGCCGTCGGCGAGGTGGAGACCTCCACCTTGGCCGGCGGTCCGATCTGCGGCGCGGAGGTATCCGATCCGCAGGCCGCGGCGACGAGGAGCAGCGCGACGGCGGGAGCCGCAAGAAGTCGAGAACGCATCACTTTGTCCGCACGATGACGAGCTGAAGGTTTGAGCCCGCCGCGCCGGACTGGCCGCCGAGCGAGAGCGTGGCCGTGCTGTTGGCCGGCACGGAGAGCCTGTAGTACGACGAACCGCCGGCGACGACCGTACCGGTGTAGGACGTGGCAGTCGTCATCGGGGTCACCTTCAGCGGGTAGAACACCGAGACCCCCTCCGAGCCAGCGAAGACGTACCGCCAGTTCCAGCTCCTCTGCTGGAGCTCCGGGCCCGTCGCGGCAAAGTCGTCGGTGGCGAGCGAGACCTGCCAATCGCGGATCATCGACACCAGGTCGCGTCCGTAGACGCTCTGGAGATTGGCCGCGCCGATGGCGGTGTTGTTGACGAGCCGATTCCAGATGTCGCCGTCCGTCGGAGCGACGCGATCGGTGAGATAGCGAAGCAGCGACCAGGTCGCTCCGCGCGTCGGGACGCTCGGGTCGCCCGCGGAGTACGGCGACGTGCTCCCGGTGGAGGAGATGAAGTCGCGATAGCGCGCGGCGTTCCCGCCCATCTCGGTGAAGTACGCGGCCCTCGAGCGCGGCGACGAGGAGAGCGCGATGAAGTCGATGTTGCTGCGCGGCGCGAGCCCCGACTCACGATAGAAGAGCAGCTCCTCCGCGACGTGCGCGAGCCCCTCGTCGAGCCACTTCTCCTCGAACTTGGGCGCCGCCGTGTTGACGTAGAGCTTGCGCGACGCGTTGATCAGATGCACGAGCTCGTGCGCGAGCACCGCGGTCGTGTTGGTGTCGACGAAGCCGTTCGTGCGCCGGTTCCCGTTGACGATGCCGGCGGGATCGGGCGCCATCATGTAGAAGAACTCCCCTTCGTTGCTCGACTGGCACGCCTGCGTGCGCGACGTGGCGGTCTGCGGGAAGAGATCGCGCGAGAAGGTGAGCCCACCGACGTAGGTCGTCGCGTTGCGCGGCGTCAGCTCGTTCACCGAGCGAGTGAAGACGATCGCGATGCGGCCGTTGCGATCGATGTCGGTCGGCTCGCCGAACGCGGCGACGTCGAGGGGATAGACGAGCGTGTCGAATCGCGCGGCGAAGCGCTGGAAGTCGGCGGTGGTGAAGCCCGGCTTCGGATTGAGGGTGTCCGCGAGCACGAGCGCCTTGACGCCGATCGCGACGACCCGCAGCGCGTGCCGTACTGGGTTGGTGCACGGATCGAGCGCGTTGACGTTCGCCGTCACGAGATCGCCCACGCTGAGCGACACGGGCAGCGACGGAACGCGGGACGCATTCCAGCTGCGCGCCGCGGCGAATCGCGGAGTGAGGTCCACTCGCTCGCGCTCGCGAAGCGCGGATTCGAATGCGGCGTCTCTCGACGGCGCGAGCGGCGCGGCGCCCTGCGCCGAACGCGACGCGCCAATGCGATCGAACGTCGAACCCGCCGGCGGGGCTCCGAGCCCATCACCGCGCAATGCGAAGTCAGCGTGGGTGTTGCTGTCGAGCGCGACGTTGGCCACGACGGCGATGAACTCCCCGTCGGTCGCGCCAGGGACGACGCGCATCTCCTGCCCGCGCACGACCGCGGCCGACTGTCCGACCACGAAGGTGCCACCCCCGGGCCCGAGCGGCTGTTCGCTACCGCCGCAGGCGGCGAGCGCGGACACAGAAATGAGCAGAGAGAGCGTCGAACGGCGCGTGTGCGGCAGAGCCATCGGGGATCGCGTCAGGGACTGGTGCGAACGGAGGATCGCGGCGGGGCTGCCAGCACGACGTCGGATCGGCGTTGACCACGCGGGCCACCGTCGATCGATGCCGAACTTCGGAGCATCGTAAACCTCTGCGACGCAGACGTTCCAGCAAGGGGTTCTATTCCACGCGCCCGAAAGCGACACCCGAGCGACGCCCCACCCTCGCTTGTACCGGACTCAACCCGCCGTGAGCTCGGCGGTCACGGCGTGCATCCCGAGCGCGGGCGTGCCCGCGAAGAGCAACTGCTCGCACTCTTCCGCCGTCACTGGCGACACGAGCAGGAAGCCCTGCCATTCCGCGCACCGGTGCGCGGCGAAGAATGCGAGCTGCTCCGGCCGCTCGATCCCTTCGGCGATGACGTTCACGCCGAGCGTCTGTCCGAGCGCGATGACCGCGGCGGCGATGGCACTGTCGTCGGTGTTGTGCGGCACGCCGTTCACGAAGCTGCGGTCGATCTTGAGCGAATCCATCGGGAAGAGACGCAGCGCGCTCAGTGACGAGTACCCCGTGCCGAGGTCGTCGATGGAGACGCGCACGCCATGGTCCTTCAGCAACCGCAGATTGTCGATCGCGCGCCCGCTCGACCGCATCGCGATGCTCTCCGTGATCTCGATCTCGAGCCGGTCCGGCGGAAGCCCGGTCTCCTCGAGGATCTGCTGCACGCGCGACACGAGATCGGCGTGCTGGAGCTGACGCACCGACAGATTGACCGCCGCGCGAAGCTGCGGCTGTCCGCGCTCGCGCCAGCACTGGATCTGCCGGCACGCCTCGCGCAGCACCCACTCGCCCATCGGCACGATGGCTCCAGTCGCTTCGGCCAAGCCGATGAACTCCGAGGGCATGATCAGGCCACGCTCGGGATGGTTCCAGCGGATCAGTGCCTCGAGCCCGTTGATCCGTCCCGTCCGCGAGTCGACGATGGGCTGGTAGTTGAGCAGGAGCTGCTCGTGCTCCAGCGCACGCTTCAGGTGGCTCTCGAGACCGAGCTGCGCGAGCGCCGCGGCGCCGAGCTCCGGTACGTAGCGCTCGACGAGATCGCGTCCCTGTGCCTTGGCGCGATACATGGCCGCGTCGGCGTTCTTGAGCAGCGCCTCGGGCTCGCTCCCGTCGGCCGGATAGAGGCTGATGCCGAGGCTCGTCGTGACGAACACCTCCTGCCGTTCCAGAAAGATCGGGCGCTTCACCGCCGCGATGATGCGCTCGGCGACGAACACCGCGTCGTCGGGCGAGTTGATTTCGGTGCACAGAACGGCAAACTCGTCGCCGCCGAGCCGCGTGACGGAATCCTCGCCGCGCACGGCCGAGCGGATGCGCTCGGCCACGGTCTGCAGCAGGAGATCGCCGGCCGCGTGGCCAAGCGAGTCGTTCACGATCTTGAACCGGTCGAGGTCGAGGAACAGCACGGCGAGGACGCCGTTCGTTCGGCGCGCGCGATGCACCGCCATCCCCATCTGATTGAGAAAGAGCTGACGGTTGGGCAGGCCGGTGAGCGAGTCGTGATAGGCGATCTGCTCGATCTTCGCGGCCGCATCCATCGTCGCCTGACGTTCCTCCTCGAGGAGCCAGATCACGAGCCCCATCGCGAGGCCGAAGTAGATCACGACGTCGACCAGACCGAGCGTGGCCACATACAGCGGATGGAGCATCCGCATCTCGGGCGAGCCCGAGACGGCGAGGAAGTGCGCCTGATGCGCCGCGAGCCCGAAGAAGGCGAGCATCACGGAGCGCCGGCCGATCGCGCGGGCGATCTTCGGCGCGCGACTGATCGCGCGCGCCGCGAACAGCGACGCGAGCGCGACGGCGACGCGCCGGGTGGGGACACGAAGCTGGTAGACGAGCTCCCCGTTCGCCGGATTCCAGGCAAAGGCGAGCACCAGCAGCGCGCCTCCCACGGCGGCGCACACGATCAGCCATCGGCTGGTGCGGCGCTGGAACGGTGCACCGGTCGCGAGCTCCCACGTGCCCAGCACCAGCCAGGTGATCTGGAGATAGCCGCTCACGCCGGACAGTGCCGCCAGCACCATGCTGAACGGGTCGTCGATGCCACGCGTCAGCCCGACGATGCGTGCGGCGCCGCTGCACGCCGAGTAGGCGGCGAGCGCCAGCCAGCTCCACGTCCAGTGTTGCAGGAATGGCCGCCAGTATCGGCGGTGCAGTCCGAAGAAGACGCACGCGATGAGCAACGCCGCGCCCGACTGCACGAACAGGCTGGCGACGGTCAGGAACGTGGGCAGCGGCATGAACACCAGTGGATGATTTGCCGGCGGCGGCCGACGCTACTATCGAGGGTCGGATGGAGACGACCGATACAGTAGAGAGGGCACCGACCCGCCAGGCCGGCTTCCGGCCGTTGCGTGTGGCCCGTCCTCGTGTCTAAGGTAGGTATTCCCTCTCCTCCGCCCTCATGCTGCCCGCCACGTCGTCACACGCATGACTTTCACAGCCGCATCACGCATCGTCGTCTCGGACGAGCAGGTCTTCACCACGCTGGGTGGTGAGGCGGTCATCCTCGGGCTTCGCGACGGCGTGTACTACGGGCTCGACGCCGTCGGCGCGCGCGTGTGGGAGCTGCTCGTCGAGCCGCGGTTGGTGTCCGAGCTCGTCGCCGCGATCGTCGGGGAGTTCGACGTGACGCCCGAGCGCTGCGAGCGCGATCTCGTGACGCTGCTCGACGATCTCGCGGCGCGTGGCCTGGTGCGCGAGCTCCCAACCGAAAGCGATGCAGATCCTGCGTAGGCGCCGGTGGCCCAAGGGCGACTGGCTCGCCTTCGCGGAGGCGCTCGTCGTGCTCGCGGCGGTTCGCGTCGCGCTGGCGTTGATGAACTTCAAGCGGATCCAGCGCCTCACGGTGGCGCTCGTGCGACGACTCGCGCCCTATCCGGACGACGGCACGCCTGAAGCCGACGCGAAGCTCGGCCGCGCGATCCGTCGCGCGGCGATCTTCGTTCCGGGCGCGAAGTGCCTCGCGCAGGCGACGGCGGCGATGATCATCACCGGACGCCGTGGCATGCGCTCGCGGATGACGATCGGCGTGAAGCTGGGCTCCTTGGAGGCGTTCGGCGCGCACGCGTGGCTCGAGACGCCGAACGGCATCCCGGTCGGTGGCGCCGAGGCGGCGGAGTTCGCGCCACTGATGACGGTGGATCCCTACGCCTGAGCCGACAGCGGGCACCGGAGACACGCCGGCGTCGTACCACCACGACGATCCGGGCTGGCGACTCGCGATCGCGTGCGCGCGCCACGCCGCCGGAATCACGCCCGCGTCCGACGTCGTGGCTGCCGCCGCGCAGGTGAGCGACTGGCCCGGCGCGTTGGAGATCGCTCGCGGGCAGGGGCTCGACGCACTGCTGGTGCGCGCGCTGCGCGAGGGCAGCGCACCGGATGTCGTCCGCGCCACGGCGAGCGCCGCGGTCGCCGCGAGCACCGCGAGAACGCTCGGGCAACAGCGACTGCTCGCGCGCGTGCTCGGCGCGCTGGAATCGGCGGGCGTCTCCGCGATTCCGTACAAGGGCCCGGTGCTGGCCATGCAGCTCTATGGCGATCCCACGCTGCGCGCTTCGGTCGACCTCGACGTCGTCGTGCCGTTCGCGTCGTACGGCGCGGCGAGAGCGGCGCTCGTGTCGATCGGGCTCGAGCCGCGAATGGGACACTCCGCTCGGCAGGAGCGCACGCTGTTCCAGTGGCTCGGCCACGCCTCCTTCGGGAAAGGCACGGAGGAGTTCGTCGAGCTGCACTGGCGCTTCGCGCCGCTGCAGTTCCCCTTCGCGCTCACGCCGGAGCAGGCACTGGCGCGCGCGACGCGCGGACGTCTCGCGGGACGAGAGGTCGTGCTGATGGCGACGGACGATCTCGTCGTCACCCTCGCGATGCACGCGACCCGTCACCTCTTCGAGCGGCTCGAGTGGCTGGCCGGCGTGACGCGGCTGGTGCTCGCGCATGCCGGAGACCCCGACGCGCTCGCCGAGCATGCGGCTCACCTTCGCGGCCGCCGCATCCTGCTCGTGACCGCCGCCGTCGCCGCCGAGATTCTCGACGCGCCGCTCGGCGCCCGCTGGCTCGGCGTGATCGCGTCTGATCCGGACGCGTCGCGGCTCGCGTCGGCGATGTGTGGAGAGCTGCGCGGCACGTGGGCCGGAGCGCCGCAGCTCAGCGGTTCTGCGCTGCAGCGACGGTACGCCGCGCTATTGGACTCGCGCGCCGACCGCGTGCGATCGGTCATCCGCGCGGCGCTGCTCCCCACCGAGCGCGAATGGGAAGCGATCGCGCTGCCGGACGCGCTCACCCCGCTCTATCACGTCGTGCGCCCGCTGCGCCTCATCGCCGAGTATGCGCGCCGGGCGCTGACGCACTCCGCGGCATGAGCGAGCCGTCGCTGCGCCGCTTCGCCACGCTTCTCGTGCGCTCCGCGCCGCGCGCGATGGTGGCGTCCGTCTGCCTGATCGTGCTTCTCGCGTTGACCGAGGGCGCTGGCATTCTGCTGCTCGTGCCGCTGCTCTCCCTGGCCGGCGTCACGGCGGGGAATCCGCTCGCGGGAGGCGCATGGATGCGCGTCGCCGAGCGTCTACCGCACTCGCTCGGCCCGCTGCTCGTGCTCTACGTGGGCATCGTCGGCGCGCGCGCCGCCGTGGAGTTCGCGGAGTCGATCGCGACCCTCCGCGTGCAGGTCGAGGTCACGCGCCACCTGCGCGACCGCATGTATCGCGCGCTCGTGCGGGCGCGATGGGAGGCGGTTGCGCCGCTCCGCGGGGCGCGGCTGGCGCACGTGCTCACCAGTGATCTCGAGCGCGTGAGCCTCACGACGAATCAGCTCCTCGCCGGCGTGCTCGAGTTGTTCGTGGCGATCACGTATGCGGTGGCCGCGGTGATGGTGTCGCCGAGCCTCGCGCTCGTCGCCGCCGCCGCCGCGCTCGCGCTCCTGCTGCCGGCGCGGAGACAACAGCGCGCCGCGCGCCGCGACGGTGACGCGCTGCGACAGCTGGGCACGGAGCTGTTCGCTGGCGCGACCGAGGAGGTCGCGACGCTCAAGGTGGCGAAGAGCGCGGGGCTCGCGGAGCGCGTGGCCACGCGGTTCAGCGAACGAGCGAGCGCGTACGCGCAGGCGCTCATCATAGCCCATGGTCGCTACCGCTCGGCTGGTGCCGTGCTCACCGCGGGGGCCGCGGCGGCGCTCGCGGTGGTGGTGTACGTCGGCGTGATGCGGTTGCACCTGCCGCCGGCCAGCCTGCTGCTGCTGCTCTTCCTCTGCGCGCGACTGGTGCCCCGCATCACGGGCGTGCAATCCAGTTTCCTGCTCACGGCACGTGCGCTGCCAGCCGCCGCGGAAGTGCAGAGTCTTCTCGACGAGCTCGAGAGCGCGGCGGAAGGGGTCGGCGGTCGCGCGGCGACGCCCATGACGCTGCGTCGATCGCTCGAGCTGCGGTCGGTGACGTACAGCTATCCTGGCGCCGCCACGCCCACGCTGCGCGACGTGTCGCTCGAGGTGCCGGCCGGGCGCGTCACCGCGCTCGTGGGCCCGTCGGGCGCGGGAAAGAGCACGCTCGCCGACATCGTGCTGCTGCTCCTCACGCCGCAACACGGAACGCTGTGCGTCGACGGCGCGCCGCTGAGCGACGACGATCGCGATCGCTGGCGCGCCGCGATCGGCTACGTCCCGCAGGAGACGCACCTCTTCCACGACAGCGTTCGCGAGAACGTGCGATGGATCGCTCCGGATGCGTCGGATGCCGAGGTGCTCGACGCGCTGCGACTCGCTGGCGCATCCGAGCTGCTGGCGCGCCTCCCGACTGGGCTCGACACGGTGATCGGCGACCGAGGCACCCTCCTCTCCGGCGGCGAGCGCCAGCGATTGGCGCTCGCACGCGCGCTGCTCGTGCGTCCGCGGCTGCTCGTGCTCGACGAAGCGACGAGCGCGCTCGACCCCGAGAGCGAGCTCGCGATTCGACAGACGATCGCGGCGCTCACACCCGCCGTCACCGTCCTCACGATCACGCATCGGCTCACCACCGCTCGGCAGGCGGATCACGTGGTGGTGCTCGAGGACGGCGCGGTGGTCGCCGCGGGTGAATGGAGCGCGCTCATGGCGGCGGGCGAGTCGCGCCTCTCTCGACTGTGGGCGGCTCAGCTCGGTCTGGACGACAGCGTCGTGGCGGAGGGCGCCACTCGATCGTCATGACGACATGCCAACGCTCGAACTGCTCAACGGATCGCACACCCTGCATCTCTTCGGTGGTACCCTCTCGCTCGGCCCGGCTGGCCTCGCGGCGATCGTGGGATGGATGTTGTTCGCGGCGGGCGCGCTGTTCGCCGTCCGTGAGCGCATCACCGGCACCAGGATCGGCGCGCTGCCGCCGATCGTGTCCGCGGGCGCGACGCTCGGCGCCATGAGCGCGGGCCTGGGCTTGCTGCTGCTCGAGAGCTATCCCGCGTTCGCGAGAAACTTCTGCCTTCCCTACGCGCTGCTCGCCTTCGTCGCCGCGGTGCTCGGCCACGCGCTGCAGGCCGGCGGCAGCCCGATCGGCGAGGAGTAGCGGCGATGGCTCTCTCGGGCCGGGCGAACGACCCGAAGCTCGAGCAGCTCGCGCGCGACGTGTTCGCGATGTTCCCGCAGTGCCACCGGTGCGGCCAGACCGTCGCTCGCTTCGAGGATGCCGACGTGCGCGTGCTCGTGCAGCGCGTCGTGCACCGTGGCCGCTGCCCTGCTCCGCCGTCGATCGAGCGCGTGCTGCGCCCGGGTCAGGCCGACTGACTGTCGCGCCGGACGCGCGTCACGGCGCGCTCCACCCGAGTCCGAGAAAGACAGATCGCGGCGCGACCGGTTTCCCCGAGCCGTCCAGGTAGTCCGCGTTCGCGAGGTTGAGCAGCTCGAGCGAGAGCCGCATTCCCGCCACCGACTGGGTGACTCGCGCGTCGAGCAGCAAGTGATCCGTCTCGCCCGCGCGCTGTGCCCGTTGTGCGTCCACCGTCACCGACCCCGCGGCACCGATGCGGGTCGCGGCGGACACCCCGAGCGTGCGCGTCATCGGCCGGAGCGCGTACTTGCCCGTGGTGCCGGGGTCGGCGCTCGCATCGAAGCGGAGACCCGAGCCGCGAAGCGTCCAGTCGATTCCGAGCAGCGCGGGCAGCATCACCGCTCCCTCCGCGCCGCGATACGTCGCGCTCGCGAAGTTCATCGTTCGCCACGGCACCGTCGCGCTCGAGCCCGACGCGCGCGCCCAATCGATCAGCGACTCCGCACGTCGCTCGTAGATGGCGACGTCGGCGGAGAACCAACGCACCGCAGCGAGGCGCAGGCCGATCTCGTGCGCCGTGAACCGCTCGGCGCGCAGCGTGGAGTCGCCGATGTTGGCCGGATCGCGATAGTAGCGCTCCGTCCAGTTGGGCGCGCGATATCCGCGACCACTCGATGCGCGAAGCTGCGCCGCGCGACCGAGCGGAACGGCGATCGCCACCGACGGTGACGCGAATGGGTCGGTAGTGGAGGACCAGTCGCCGCGCAATCCGGCGTTCAGCGTCGCGCCTCCTGCGCGGCCCACCGTCGCTTCGGCGAACGCCGCTTGCCGCTGCTCCTCGTGATCACCGAGTCGCGCGCTGCGCAGCCGCGCGTCGAACAGCTCGCCGCCGATCGCGGCCGCGAGCACCGGCGAGAGTCTCAGCTCCGCCGCGCTCTCGACGCCACTCTGCCAGCTCAGGTGGGCATTCTGATAGAATGCCGGATCTTCGCGCTTGAGCGTGAAGACATCGGAGTGGCGCCGCGCGTGCGCCGCCGCCGACAGCCGGACCGAGGCGCCGAGTGGCGCCACCATGCGCAGCGCGGCGGTCGTGCTCCGCGTCGTCTCGAACGAGGGATACGGCGAGTAGAAGTCCGCGGCGCCGAACTGGCGCACGCCGAGACCGACGTCCGCCGACAGGTGCGCGACGCCGAGCGCGCGCTCCGTGGAACCGCGCACGTTGGTGATGCGATAGTCGGTGCCGTCGCGGTGCCCGCTCGAGCGGTCGATGTCGGCGCCGATTCGCATGGGCGACCCCAACGCCGATCGGGCAGCGGCGACGGTGCCGCTCGCGCCGCCGAAGCTGCCGACGCGCGTGGCCACCTCACCGAAGCTCGAGTCGGTTCGCGTCACGATGTTCACCACCCCGCCGATCGCGTCGGAGCCATACAGGGCGGAGCCCGTACCGCGCAGGATCTCGATGCGCTCGATCATCGACGTCGGCACCGCGAGGTCGAGCGCGTAGTGGCCGCTCTGCGCGTCGCTCACGCGGACGCCGTCCACCAGGATCACGACCTGATTGAACGTCGAGCCACGCAGGCCGAGGTCCGCCTGCGCCGGAGAGCGCGGCTGCACGTCGACGCCGAGCGCGAAGCCGAGCAGGTCGGAGAGCGAGCGCGAGGCACGGCGCGCGAGCTCGTCGCGCGTGATCACCTCGACGGAGCGAGTCGAGGTGACGAGCGACGCGTCGGTGCGCGTGGTGACACGGACCGTGTCGAGCGACTGCGCCGTCGCGGTGCGCTGCGCACGCACGGGATGGGCGAGCGTGACGAGCACCGCGACGGCGGCGAGACGGAGAGGAAGTCGCATGACCGGGAGCGGGTGAGGATGCGGTTGACGCCGCCCCTAGTCTAACCAGCCACGAGCGGACGCGAGCCCTGAGCTATTGGCGCAGCGCCGGAAGCACCGAGGGAAGTGCGCCGATGAC
Organism: Gemmatimonadaceae bacterium; assembly: GCA_036008805.1. Taxonomy (GTDB): domain Bacteria; phylum Gemmatimonadota; class Gemmatimonadetes; order Gemmatimonadales; family Gemmatimonadaceae; genus AG11. Next base: position 2,145 of record DASYMZ010000173.1, on the reverse strand, counting down.
CCACACGATCGCCGCGGCGATCGCGGCTTGGCGCCGCGAGATCTTTCCGGTCACCGAGAGACCGATCGCGAGCAGGACGGTCACCCAGATCGTGAAGACGTCGAGCCGTCCGACGAGCGCGAGCAGCGCGGGCGACGTGGTATCCGGATCGAGGAATCGGCCGACGCCGAGCGAGATGCGGAAGCGGCCATTCATCTTCGTCGTGTCGAGCAGCAGCCCCTGCACCGCGGTCACGACCGATTCGAGGACTCGCGGCATGAACGCGTAGGCGGCGACCATCAGCCCCTGGCCGAGCGTCTGCTTGGACTCGAAGATCTTGCCGGCGATCCAGAGGACGAGCCCCGTGAAGAAGATTCCGATCGGCATGAAGATGAACGCGCCGATCTTGCCGAACGTCTCGCCGACCTTCCGCGCAGCCTCGATCTGCTCGGGGCTCATCGTGGCGCCCTTCTTCTGCGCCGCGGCGAGTCCACGCGCCATCTCCGCGTCCATGATCGGCGCGATGACGCCGCTGTTGACGAGAAAGAGGATGCCCGTGAGCAGGGTGACGACCACGAGCGGAAGAAAGAATCCCGAGTTGGCGCGCCGGGCGTAGACCTCGGACGGCGCGTAGAAGATGTCGATGAAGTCCTCCCACACGGAGGCCGGCTTCGCGGCGGGCGGTGGCGTGGTCTCCTGCTCTGCGGCGGGGGCGCCGGACATCGTGGGCTCGCTCATGGCCTCGGGGGCTCGGGGAGGACTGCGCGTCAATTCTGTGCCGCACGTTCCTCACGCGCAATCGGACGACACTGGCGGTTAGATTCGTCCGCGTGAGCGAACCCTCGACTGCCGCTTCGCCAACGCGCCCGCCATCGCGCCGGCTCATCTGGCTGCTGACCGTCGCGACCGGCGTGAGCGTCGCCAATCTCTACTACAACCAGCCGCTGCTCTCCGACATCGCGCGCACCTTCGGCTCGTCGCCGCGCGCGGCGGGCTCGATCGCGACGCTGACGCAGGCGGGCTACGCGGTGGGGATGCTCCTCTTCGTTCCGCTTGGCGACATCGTCGAGCGACGCCGCCTGATCACCGCGCTCCTCTGCGCGGTCGCGGTCGCGCTGCTGGTGACCGGGCTCGGACCGACGCTCGGCATCGTGATCGCGGCGAGCTTCGCGATCGGTGTCACGACCGTCGTGCCGCAGGTCATCCTGCCGTTCGCCGCGGGACTCTCGCCGCCGGCGATGCGGGGGCGGATCGTGGGTCAGGTGGTGGCGGGCCTGCTCGTCGGCATCCTCGCGGGGCGCGTGGTGGCGGGACTCGTCGCCGGCGTCGCCGGATGGCGCGCGATGTACATCGGCGCGAGCGCGGCGATGCTGGTGCTCGCGCTCCTGCTGCGCGCGATGCTGCCGCTGGCGCCCCCGTCCGCGTCGGTGCCCTACCGAGCGCTCATCACGTCGCTCGGAACGCTGTTCAAGTCGGAGCCCATCATCCGCGATGCGGCGCTGCTCGGCGCGCTCAACTTCGCGTCGTTCAGCGCGTTCTGGACGACGCTGGCCTTCCGGCTGCAGGAGCCGCCGCTGCACTCGGGAAGTGCGGTCGCGGGTGCGTTCGGCCTGATCGGACTGGTCGGGGCGGCGGCGGCCCCGCTCGCGGGACGGATCGCCGACAAGAGCAGCCCGCGCCGAACGGTTGGCGTCGCGCTGGTCGGCAACACCGCCGCGTGGCTCGTGCTCCTGCTGTTCGGGCACACCCTGGTCGGCATCGCGATCGGCGTGCTGCTGCTGGACGCGGCGACGCAGGCGGCGCAGGTGTCGAACCAGGCGCGCGTGTACGCGCTGCCGGCGGCAGCGCACAGCCGGCTCAACACGATCTACATGGTCTGCTACTTCGTCGGCGGCGCGACGGGCTCGGCGCTGTCGGTGGTGGCGTGGGATGCGTACCGGTGGAACGGCGTGTGCGCCGTCTCGCTGGGGGCGCTGCTCTTGGGGCTCGTCGTGTACTGGGTTGGGCGGGGGAAGTACGAGACTGGGACAGCCAATGCAGTACGCGGGTAAACACGGGCTGAGGTAGGAGGATTGGCATACTAGCCCTCCTGATTCGGGCCGCCTTTGGACGGATCGCTGCGCGGCTGCAACACGGGGACGGACTCCTGGGGACGGACTCCGGAGT
>DASYMZ010000172.1:0-7598 GCA_036008805.1 Gemmatimonadaceae bacterium | reverse complement strand
CGACGCGCGCGCCGCCGTTGCGCAAGCTGGCCGCCGAGCCCTTGCCCACGTCGCCGTAGCCCAGGACCACGGCCACCTTGCCGGCCAGCATCACGTCGCTCGCACGCAGGATGCCGTCCGTGAGCGAGTGCCGGCACCCGTAGAGGTTGTCGAACTTCGACTTGGTCACCGCGTCGTTCACGTTGATCGCCGGAAAGCGCAACGTGCCCGCGTTCATCATCTCGTACAGGCGATGCACGCCGGTCGTCGTCTCCTCGGACACTCCGCGAATGGCAGCGATGACCTTCGTCCATCGACCGGGATTGCGCTTCGCCTCGGCGCGCAGCAGGTCGAGGATGACACCCCACTCCTCCGGCTCGCTGTTCTCGTCGAACGCGGGGATCGCACCGGCCGCTTCGTACTCGGCGCCCTTGTGTACGAGCATCGTCGCGTCGCCGCCGTCGTCGAGGATGAGATTCGGACCGGTGCCATCGGGCCACATCAACGCCTGCTCGGTGCACCACCAGTACTCCTCCAGCGTCTCGCCCTTCCACGCGAACACGGCGACACCCTTCGGGTCGTCGACCGTTCCGTGCTTGCCCACCGCGACGGCGGCGGCGGCGTGATCCTGCGTCGAGAAGATGTTGCAGCTCACCCACCGCACGTCGGCGCCGAGCTCGACGAGGGTCTCGATGAGGACGGCGGTCTGCACGGTCATGTGCAGCGAGCCCATGATCTTCGCGCCGGCGAGCGGCTTCTGGCCGGCGAACTCCGTGCGAATCGCCATCAGGCCGGGCATCTCCTGCTCGGCGAGGCGAATCTCCTTGCGGCCGAACTCGGCGAGCGAGAGGTCAGCGACCTTGAACGCGGGACGGTCGAGCGCGGACGTGACGGGGGGACGTTGCGTGGTGGCCATTGGGACGGTGAGTTGGTTGGGTGGATAGCTGGTGAGTTGGGACTGATGCTTACGAAGCGCGAACGGCGCGCGCGGTGAACAGCGCGGGGCCCTTCGCTTGTGGGTCGGGAGCGAGCGGTACGACGCGCGCCGACACGAATCCGGCGTCGGCGAGCCAATCCGTCATCTGCTCGGCGGAGAAGCCGAGCCACACGTGGCCCATCGCGGCGCGGTAGTCCTCGCGTTCGTGCGGCTGCATGTCGACGACGAGCACCACACCGCCGGGTCGCATCGCGCGCGCCGCCTCGGCGAGCACCGCGGCGGGATCGACGACGAAGTGCAGCACGAGCGACAACACCGCCACGTCGAGGGTAGCGTCGTCGAGCGGAAGATCCTCGAGCCGGCCGCCGCGCAGCTCCACGTTGTCGTGATGCCCGATGCGCTTCCGCGCCGCGGCGAGCATCGCGCTCGACTCGTCGATCGCGATCACGCGCCCGACGAACGGCGCGAGCGCGGCCGAGGTCTGGCCGGATCCACATCCGAGGTCGCCGACGGTGCAGCTCGGATCGAGCAGTGCGCCGAGGGGCGTGAGATCCGCGCGAGCGCCATAGAGCTCGGCGCGCAGGCGATCCCACTGGCCCGCGCGCGACGAGAAGAATGCCTGCGACGTGGTGCGCCGCTCGTGCACCACGCGCTCGGCGCGCACGAGATCCTGACGCGCCGATGGCGTCGCGCCGACCTGATCTCGCACGAGGTGCCAGAGCTTGCGCGCCGCCGGATCGAGCGCTGAGCCGGGCATCACGTACCGGCGGCTCGTGCCCTCGGCGCGCGCCGACACCCATCCCTCGTCGGCGAGCGTCTTGAGGTGCCGGCTCACGGTGCTCTGCGGAAGCTGCAGCGCGCTGCACAGCTCACTCACGGTGAGCTCGTGCCGGTCGAGCAGCAGAAGCAGCCGGCTCCGAGTAGGGTCGGCGAGCGCGCTGAGGCGGTCGAAGATGGGGCGGGCCTGTATCATCCGTATATCCGGATGAAAGGTTGCTCCATTCCCCGCCACGGTCAACCCCCGCCACGATGCGCACGCGAACCCCGGAGTGCGCGCCGGTTCAGTCTCGCGGACGCGCCGAACCGGAGCGACCTCGCATCAGGCCGCTCCCACGTGTTGTCGAGCGTTCGAGCTCAGCGATCCGGGTGCGTATCCGGCTTGGGTCTGCTCCAGACGGCCTGCGGCCCGGTCGGCGTCGCGCGGCCGGCGACGACCGGCGTGGCGGCGGCACAGAGCTCGGCCAACCGCTGCGGCGTGAGCGAGGTCCAATCGTCGGGTACCCCCGACAGACGGCGACGCTCGTCCCCGTCTTCACGCTCGAACACCAGCCAGCCACTTCGATAGCTCGGGTCCATCAAGTGAGCGCGCGCCGCCGGTGTCTCCACTTGCCACACCCGCCAACGAACGCCCGCTGAATCGGTAAAGCTGATGAGTCCCACGGCAACCTTCCTCGAGAATCCGACGCCGCGTGACCAACTCGCCTCGCAATGCGCCGTCGTGTTCGTGTGGGGCAAGTTGCATTCCGATCGTGGGTTGCATCACTCGGATGTGATCATTTGGCGTGGGTCGAGCTCGCCATCGCAGTGCGGATTCGCCGAATGCCGCCGCATTGCTCGGCAAGCCGCGCGCAACCAACTTCGGCGCTCCTCCCACCGCATTCCCGATGACCGATCGTTTCTTCTCGCCATCCACGCATCCGCCGATCACCCGCCGCGGATTCGTCGCGTCCGCTTCCGCGGTCGCTGCGGCGGCCCTCGCTCCCACGCGTCCGCTGCTCGTCGGCGCGCGCCGCGCGACGCCGGCGCCAGTCGCGTACGGTGGAGCACCCATCGCGGATCTCGAGGAGCGATCGATCGGCGCGATCCAGGCCGCGTTCTCGCGCGGTGAGCTCTCCTCGCATCAGCTCGTCGAGCAGTACATGCAGCGCATCGCGTCGATGGATCACACGGGGCCCACCCTGCGCGCCGTGATCGAGTCGAACCCCGACGCGCTCGCGATCGCCGACGCGCTCGACGCCGAGCGAAAGGCGGGGAAGGTGCGCGGGCCGCTGCACGGCATTCCGGTGCTCGTGAAGGACAACATCGACACCGCCGATCGCATGCTCACCACGGCGGGCTCGCTCGCGCTGGCCGGTACGCGACCCACGCGCGATGCGTTCGTCGTCGAGCGGCTGCGCGCGGCAGGCGCGATCCTGCTCGGCAAGACGAACCTCAGCGAATGGGCGAACTTCCGCTCGACACACTCGACGAGCGGCTGGTCGGCGCGCGGTGGGCAGACGCGCAACCCCTACGCGCTCGACCGCACGCCATCTGGCTCGAGCTCCGGCTCGGGCAGCGCCGTCGCGGCGAACTATTGCAGTGTCGCCGTCGGCACGGAGACGGACGGCTCGATCACCTCGCCGGCGTCGGTCTGCTCGCTCGTCGGAATCAAACCGACGGTCGGACTGGTCAGCCGCAGCGGCATCGTGCCGATCTCCCACAGCCAGGACACCGCCGGCCCCATGACGCGCACCGTCGCCGACGCGGCGGTGCTGCTCACCGTGCTCGCTGGCGCCGACCCACGCGACGAGGCAACGCGCGGCGCGCCATCGCACGACTACACGAGCGCGCTCGATCCGAACGGACTCCGCGGCGCGCGCATCGGCGTCGCGCGAAAGAAGTACGCGGGCAACAGCATCGCCGCCGACTCGGCGTTCGAGTCGGCGCTGCGTGCGATGAAGGATCGCGGCGCGATCATCGTCGACCCCGCCGACATCGTCACTGCCGGCACCTTCGACGACGCGGAGTTCGACGTGCTCCTCTACGAGTTCAAGCCGGATCTCGCGCGCTATCTCGCGACGCGCCCCGCCGGCGCGAGCGCACGCACGCTCGGCGGCCTGATCGCGTTCAACCACGCGCACGCCGGCGCGGAGCTGCCATACTTCGGGCAGGAGATCTTCGAGATGTCGGCGAAGAAGGGACCGCTCACGAGCCCTGCCTACCACAAGGCGCTCGCGAAATGCCGCGAGGGAGCGCGCACCAGGGGGCTCGACGCGACTTTCGCGAAGCACAAGCTGGATGCGATCGTCGCGCCGACTCAGGGCGCACCCGGACTGATCGATCTGGTCAACGGCGACGCGGGCGGCTCGAGCAGCACCTCACCCTGCGCCGTCGCGGGCTATCCCGCGATCACCGTCCCGATGGGCTACACCCATGGCCTCCCACTCGGCATCACTTTCATGGGCAGAGCGTGGAGCGAGGCAGTGCTGATCAAGCTCGCCTACGCCTTCGAGCAGGCGACCCAGGTGAGAAAGGCACCGAGGTACTTGCCGACGGCGGAGCTGTAGGCGGCTCCGAGCGCCGCCGTGAACGGTGACCAGTGATGGGTGAACGGAAACGGCCTCGGAAGCAGAAGCTCGCCCGAGGCCGTCACCGATCACCGATCACCGATCACTGTCGACGCGCTAGTGCACTCCCGCCGGCTCCGGTCGGGACGACAGCGACTCGTCGCCGATCCGCTCCGCGCGATAGCCACCCTTGCGCCGGTCGTTCACCCAGAGCAGCGCGAAGACCACCACCGCGATCGCCGCGAGTGGGACGCAGTTCCTGAACGACGCGCGGCCGCCGTAGTTCTCGGCCGGCCCGAGCAGCGACTGCACGCGGGCGACGATCGGATCCTGCACGCCACTGCCGATGATCGAGCGCATCGCGTTCGCCGTCTGGATCGGCGGGAGCGGACCGTTCGAACCGGCCGTCACGACCTGATCGGTGAGATCGATGCTCTTCTGCACGTCGGGCTGCTGATCCGCCGGGATCGACGGCAGCTTCGCGCGCATCGCCGTACGCGCCGAGTCGAGCACCGCGACGACGGCCGGCTGCTCGGCGATGAACCGCTCGTGCGCCTTCTGGTCGGCGATCTGTCCCAGCCACGGCGACGTCACGATTCCGACGATGCCCATTCCCGCGCCACCCATCAACGCGAGGCCGAGCGCACCGCTGCGCGGCACGCGCTCGGAGACGAAGCCAAGCATCGTCGGCCAGATGAAGGCGGTGCCGAACGCGAAGAACGTCGCCGCGATGAACGCCGACGCCGCCGTCTCGGCCGTGCTGAGGAGGTACAACCCGACGATCGTCAGGATCGTCGAGACGAACAGCACCCCCGTCGGCGAGAGCGCGCGAAGCATCGGTCCCGAGACCACCCGGCGGAGAAATGCCATCAACGCGCTGATCCACACGAGCACCAGGATGCCGGGCAGTCCGCCCGACGAGAGCACCGCGGGAATCCAACGGCCCGGTCCGAGCTCGATGCTCGCCGTGATGAACATCGTCGCCAGCATGAGCAGGAAGAGCGGCGAGGTGAACGTGGCGGCGAACATCTCGCCCGTGCTCACGCCCGACGCCACGTTCTCGGTGGCGGGGAAGCGCTCGCGCAGCATCAGCGCGATGTACACCGCGGCGGGGACGAGGATGAGCCCGAGTCGGAGCTGCCACGAGTCGTTCCCCATCGCATGCAGCGCGTAGCTCGCCAGCCCGCCGAGCACGATGCCGCCCGGCCACCACACGTGGAACTGGTTGAGCCGGTGCGCCTTCTTCTCCGGATACAGCGTCGCGACCAACGGGTTGCAGACCGCCTCGATCACGCCGTTGCCCAGCGAGAGGATCAGCGCGCCGGCGAACAGCGACCAGAATCCCCTGGCCGTGATCATGATGATCGCGCCGAGCACGTGGCACACCATCGCGACCCGCACGAGGAAACGCATGCCCAGCACGTCCACGAGCGGGCCGAGCGCGATGATCGAGAGCGCGAAGCCCCAGATCGCCGCGCCGCCGATGTATCCGACTTCCTGATTGCTGAGCACGAAGTGCGACTTGAGCGTACCGAGAATGTCTCCAATCACGGCGAACGCGACCGCCGAGACGGCGAGCGCGCAACAGGAGGCGACGAACAGTCGGTCGCGGTGGACGCCCTCCAGGGACGGGGGCGGAGCAGTCGAAGCGACGGATGCGGCCATCGGGCTTCCTCTCGGTGTGAGATCGTGCGGTGAATCGCGGATCGGCTCATCCGCGGGGGCAGTGGCGACTCGTGGTTAATGCTGAACGGCGAGGAGTGGAACAGGTGCGAGCAATCCACGCAGGAACGCAAGACCCTCGCGCGCGAGCGTGTCCGAATTGGGAGCGAGCGGCCGCCAGATGGCCGCCGCGCGCGCGATGGCTTCCACACGGTCCGAGAAGGTCTCGATGACGACTCGTCCGGCATAGCCGATCTCGTGAAGCGCGGCCGCCACGTCGGGCCACGGCAGATGGCCCGTGCCCGGCGTGCCGCGGTCGTTCTCCGCGACCTGCACGTGCACGAGGTGCCGGCCCGCCGCGCGCAGCGCGTCGCCGATGTGCTTCTCTTCGATGCCCAGGTGGAACAGATCGAGCGTGAGCCCGACCGACGGATGATCGACGCGCCGGATGAGCTCCAGCGCCTGGCTCGTCGTGTTGAGAAAGCTGGTCTCGAACCGGTTGAGCGTCTCGACACCCAACGTCACGCCCCGATCGGCGGCGTACTCGCCGAGCGAGTGGAGCACGCGTGCGATCCGATCGACGTCGCGCTCACGCTCGGCGTCGGTCGAGCGCCAGCATCGACCGACCGCGCTATAAAACGGACCCGCTACCGTCGGCGACCCCAGCTCGCGCGCCACGTCGATGCACGACTGGAGATAGCTCACGCCGCGCTCCGCTTCGTCGTCGAGCAGCAGGTCGCGGCCCGGGCCGATCACCGCGCACACCGACACCTCGAGGCCATGCTCGCGCGCGAGCTCGCCGGCGCGTGCCACGTCGAACTGGCCGACCTCCTCGATCGGCAGCTCGATCACGTCGAAGCCGAGCGCGGCGATGTGTGGCACGAGGGTCTCGAGCACCGCCGTCGTGGCGGGCGACGTCCAGACCCAGGTGCTGACGCCGAGCTGCATGCGAGGGACGCTCATCATGGTTGCGGGATCGACACGCGCTCGCCGCCGCGCATCGCCGACTCGTGCGCGCAGACGCCGGTCATCGTCCAGTTGGCGGCGGTGGCCGCATCGACGGCGGCCTGCCGCTTGTCGCGGATCGCGCTCACGAACTCGTGCACGAGATGTGGATGCGACCCGCCATGTCCGCCACCCTGGATGAACGAAGTGTGCTCGTGCTCCTCGTCGTACACGCCGGCCTGGGTGAACGACGAGATCTCCTTCGGCAGACGGCTCGCGAAGTCGGGCACCTCGACGCGTTCGGCGTCCTCGAACCCAGAGTAGATCACCGGCTTGTCGCCGATCGTCTGCTCCCACTCGAACGATCCGTCCGTGCCGTAGACGTCGAAGCTCTCGCGATACTGGCGGATCGTGTCGAACAGCGAGCGCGTCACCTCGCACGCGAGGTCGGAATCCTTGAGCTTCACCAGCGCACTCTCCACGGCGAACGGCGAGCCGTACCGCTGAACGTATTCGTCGCGGATGCGTCCGGAGCCGAGGCACACCACCGATTCGGCGCGCGCCCGCGCGAGCTGGAGCAGGGGGCCGACCGCGTGCGTCGCGTAGTGCATCGGTGGCATGCCGTACCAGTACTCCGGCCATCCGGGAAGGCTCATGTTCTGCTGGTGCGAGCCGCGCAGGAACTGGATGCGACCGAGCTTGCCGTCGAGCGCGAGCGACTGCGCGAAGAGAAACTCGCGCGTGTACAC
>DASYMZ010000171.1:0-13794 GCA_036008805.1 Gemmatimonadaceae bacterium | reverse complement strand
CGGCAGGAGATCCCCAAGCCGGTCCTCCTCGCACTCGATTCGCTGCGCCGAGAGTTCGTCGGGGTCACGGTGGTGAGCACCTTCGCGTCCATGGCCATCGTGCCGCGCACGGGAGGCACCCGTCTGGCGCAGGTGCGGGCCGTCGCGCCTGGCTATCCCTTCTACGGCGAGATCATCACCGCGCCCGCCGGACGCTGGGCAGATCTGCAGAACGGTCGGAACGCGCTCGTCGATCCGTCGCTGCTCACGGCGTTGAACGCCCACATCGGCGATACGCTCGGGATCGGCTCGGCGTCGTTCACGATCATCGGCACGCTCGTGAGCGTGCCGGGCGACGTCTCGGTCGCGGCGGCGATCGGGCCGCGCATCTACATCCCGGTGAAGTACCTCGGCGAGACGTCGCTGCTCATGTTCGGCAGCCGCGCCGAGCACGAGGTACTCCTCAAGCTCACGCCGGCCCTGCCCGCCGCACGCTTCGAATATCGCTTCAAGGCCCGGCTCGACTCGGCGGGCATGCGCATGCGCACCGCGGCGCAGACCGAGTTCAACCTGAGCCAGGCGATCGATCAGCTCCGCGACTTTCTCAGCGTGATCGGTCTCGTCGCGCTTCTGCTGGGCGGCATCGGCGTCGCGAGCGGCGTGAACGCCTTCGTGATGCGGAAGATCGATACCGTCGCGATCCTGCGATGTCTCGGCGCCACGAGCCGGCAGGTGCTCGGCATCTACCTGCTCCAGGCGGCGGTGATGGGGCTCATCGGCGCGGCGGCGGGCGCGCTGCTCGGCGTGGGGCTGCAGCTCGCACTGCCCGGCGTGCTGTCGGAATTTCTGCCCGTCGACGTGAACGTCACCGTGGAGCCGACGGCCGTCGCGACTGGATTGCTCGTCGGGCTGTGGGTCGCGCTGGTCTTCGCGATGCGTCCGCTCATCGCGCTGCGCAACGTGAGCCCGCTCCAAACCTTGCGACGCGAGAGCGACGCGGATGCGCTGAAGGGCGCGAAGTTCGACATCGCGCGGGTGCTCGTCGCACTCACGATCGTGCTCAGCGTCGCGGCGCTCGGCGTCGCGCGCGCGGACGATCCACGGCGCGGCCTCGGCTTCTCCGTGGCGATCGGGCTCGCGGTGCTGCTGCTCTATGGCGCCGCGGCGGGGCTGAGCGCCGCCGCGCGCCATCTCGTGCGGCCCACCTGGCCGTTCGTGCTCCGGCAGGGCGTCGCGAGCCTGTACCGGCCCGGCAACCAGACCCGCGCCGTCGTGCTCGCGCTCGGGTTCGGCGTCTTTCTCATGAGCACCGTCTACCAGGTTCAGCACAACCTGCTGCGCAGCGTCAACCTCAAGCTCGATGAATCGCGCGCCAACGTCGTCTTCTTCGACGTGCAGGACGACCAGAACGCGCCGCTCGACTCGGTGATCCGTGCGAAGGGATACAAGATCGTGCAGCGCACGCCGATCGTGCCGATGCGGATCGCCGCGATCAATGGGGTGCCGGCCAGCCGCATCACCGGCGACACGACTCGCCGGCGGCGGCGCGCGGGTTGGGTGATGCGGCGCGAGTTCCGCTCGACGTTCCGCAACGAGATCGTGCCGTCCGAGAAGGTCACCGCGGGCCGTTTCCATACGGGTGGCTCGCCGCCGCCGGCGCTCCCGGAGATCTCCGTCGACGTCGCCGTCTCCAACGACCTCAAGCTCGCGATCGGCGACACGATCACGTGGGACGTGCAGGGCGTAAAGATCCCGACCCGCGTCACGAGCTTTCGTGAAGTGAACTGGACGCGGTTCGAGCCCAACTTCTTCGTCGTCTTCGAGAGCCGGGCTCTGGAAAAAGCACCGAAGCAGTACGTCTTCCTCGCCGACGTGCGAGGACCGAACGCGGTGGCCGAGCTGCAGCGCGACGTCGTCACGAAGTTCCCGAACGTGTCGAGTCTCGATCTCACCCTGATTCAGCAGACCGTCGGGCGCGTGCTCGACAAGGTGACGGCAGCGATCCGGTTCATGGCGGGCCTGAGCCTGGCGCTCGGGATCCCGGTGTTGTTCAGCGCCGTGAGCGCCACGCGGCGCGAGCGGCTGCGCGAGGGCGTGCTCCTCAAGGTGCTCGGCGCGACACGGAGTCAGGTGGGGCGCATCATGTTCGCCGAGTATCTGCTGCTCGGCGCGCTCGGCAGCCTGGTCGGCGTCGTGTTGAGCGTGGGAGGCGCGTGGGCGCTGATGCACTTCGTGTTCAAGCAGCCCTTCCAGCCGGCTGCGCTGCCGGCGCTGCTCGTCGCGACGCTGATGATCGCGGTGTCGGTGAGCATCGGGCTGCTCACGGGACGCGACGTGTTCCGGGAGACACCAATGGCGGCGCTACGCGAGGCGTAGCGCCGCCATCTCGTCATCGCGCGATCGACGACTTACTGCTCGATCGAGCTGAGCGGAATCGTGTCTCCCTGAGCGCTCACGTGTGCGGCGCAGGCGAGGAAGAGGCCGGTCGTGAACGCCAGGATCAGGCGCTGCACGGCTGGAGTGAGCTTGGGCATGTGTGAATCTGCGGCGGGCGGGTGATGTGATGGGCGCCGCCGAGCCGCTGCGGCATCGAGCGCCCTCCTCGTATTAGACGACGACGGACCAGCTTGCGTCACCGATCCCTTGCTCTACACGGCGCGACGCGGCGGGGTCCACGATCCAGACCGACGCATCAGCCGAGACGACCGCCGCCCGCGGGCAGCCAGCGTTCGATCGCGCCGAGCAGGATCGTCTCGTCGACGATGGGCTTGGTGATGTAATCGTTGAAGCCCGCGGCGAGATACTTCTCTCGGTCTCCCGACATCGCGTGCGCCGTGAGTGCGATCACGGGCAGGTGCCGGAGATTCTCGTCGGCGCGGATGCGAATGAGAATCTCGTTGCCGTCCATTCCCGGCAGCGAGATGTCGAGCAGCACGAGCTCGGGAAGCGACGCGTTCAGACCGGCGAGCGCATCGATGCCGTTGTCGTACTCCACGAGCGAGTACTGGCCATCGAGGATCGCCTGGAGCAGCAGACGGTTGTCCGCATTGTCCTCCACCACCGCGATCGTCCTCATGCGTCGCCACCGTCCCGCACGCTCGACAGCCACGTCGTGGCGCGAGCGAGCTCGGCATCGATCTCGCCGATGAGTTGGGCGACTCCGTCCATCGACCCCGCACGCAGGATGTTCTCTCCGCGCTCGCTGAGCTTGCCCACGCGCGCCGCACCCAGCTGCGCCGAGCTCGACTTGAGCGAGTGTAGTGCAAGCTCGGCCGACGGAAGATCGTTGGTCGCGACGGCTGTGCGCGCTGCCACGAGCCGCTCGGGCGCGCCCTCCAGATACAGGTCGATCATCTCTCGCAGCAGCTTGTCGCCGCCGAACCGGCGAAGCCTGGCCAGTGCCGCGGGATCGGTTGGGCTCGTGCCTTCGACGGGGAGGAGTTGTGAAGTGGCGTCGTCCATCGAAGTCCGGAGGTGGGAAAGTGGTCGATCGCGTGCGCGTCCTCATGAGGATCGGCAGCAGGCACGATCGGTAACAGCACGGCGGCGCACCGACTCACGGCGATGGCGCGAGCACTCCGACCGGGAGGCTCTGGCGGTCGCGCACCCACCCGTCGCCGAGCTGCCCATCCGAGCCCAGCCCCCAGCACAGCAGCGCCGAACTGCTCGTCACGCCGCAGCTGTGCGAGCCCGCGCCGGTCGCCACCACGACGAACCGCTGCGCGCCGAACACCGGCGCGGGCGCGCGTCGGCATTCCAGCTCGCCGCATCGCTCGCCGGTGCGCGGAATGCCGAGCTGACCGAACGAGTCGTTGCCCCAGCAGAGCGCCCGTCCCGCTCGCGCCAACGCGCAGGTCTGGATGAGGCCCGCCGACACCGACTGCAGCGCCTCCGTGGCGAGCACGAACGCCGGCGTCGCCGTTCCGTCCAGGCTGCCGAGGCCAAGCTGCCCGAAGCCGTTCGATTCCCAGCAGAGCGCGCGATCGTCGTTCGTCACCGCGCAGATCGAGGATCCGGCCACGCTCACCGATCGCATCGGTGGAATGCCATCGATCCGGTGCGGCAGCAGCCGCTCGTGGAAATAGTCCGTGTTGCCCTGCGCGCTCTCCCACTCGCTTCCCCAGCACCACAGCGAGCCGTCGGCGGCGACCGCGCAGCTTCGCCACCGTCCCGCGCTCACCTGCGAGAACTGCTTGTCGATCGCGATCGGTCGCGGAATCACGCTCGAGACGGTGTCTCCGCGGCCGAGCGCGCCGAGCCTTCCTTCGCCCCAGCAGTAGACGATGCCGTTCGTGCGGAGCGCGCAGCTGTGCGTCGCCCCGGCGGACACCTGAAGAAAGCGAGCGCCGGAAAGCACCACGGCCGGAGTGACGACGAACGTCAGCGCCTCCACGCCCGTCTGGAACTGGAGGTTCTCGCCCCAGCAGCGCAGCGTGCCAGAGCTGGCGACTGCGCAGCTGTGACGATCGCCCGCGCTCACCTGCTCCACCGGTTCGGCGATCGGAACCGCCCGAGGCGCGGCTTCGCAGCTCGCGGCGCTGCGTCCACAGGTGCCTCGCGCCAGCGCCACGCCGAGCTGGCCGCTCCCGTTCGCTCCCCAGCAGAACAGCGTGAGATCGACCCGGATTCCACACGAGTGCGAGCCACCGACGGTCACGTCGCGCCATCCCTCCGAGTACGCGGGCGCCGTCACGGGCCGGTCGGCATACACGTACTCGACCGGCGCGGTGGGGCGCTCGCAGGCCGCGAGCGTCGTCACCAGCGGGACGGCGATGAGGATCTCGAGCAGAATTCGTCGGCGCATCTCGATGCTCGCGATGTACGTGCGCCATTCTCGGCGCGGCTCGCGTTCAAGCTCGACGTCGCGTCGCCGAATCGCTAGCATTGGGAATGGACGTGCCGCCGACCCCAGTGAAGGAAGACCAGAGGCAGACGCGCCGCGACATCCGCGCCGCGCTCGTCTTCGGCATCGTGGCGGCGACGCTCGAGCTCGCGGCCCTGCTCTACTTCTTCTAGGTAGGCGACGGCGCGTCGTCGCCCGATGAGGGCGAGACGCTTGCGAGGGTCGGTCGAACATTCGGAGGTCATGGCCATGCACCTCGCGCTCGTTCCGCTCGCGCTCCAACTGAGTTTCTCGGCGCTCCCCTCGCACGCCATGCAGGGCGTCGCGGCGAATCACGCCGCTGACTCGTTGCGCGATCTGAAACGCGCGCGCTCCGCTCAGGCGTCGTTCGAGCGGGCGAGGCGCTACAACCTCGCGGAGCGCGGCGGATCGCCCGGACGATGCGACGTCAATCTGGGTCGCTTCTGCTGGTGGTACGACGAGGTTCCGGTGAAGCTCCCGCCGGAGTCGCGCATGATCTCTCGCCAGCGCGATGCTCTTCTCGGCACGCTCGACTCCCTGAGCGCGCTCCATCCCGGTGATGAATGGGTCGTGGGGATGCGGGTGCACTACCGCATCGAGGCGGGACGCGTCGCTGCGGCGGATAGCGTCGCCCGCTCCTGCCACGGCGCCGCCTGGTGGTGTCTCGCGCTCACCGGCTACGCCAACCACGCGATCGGTCGCGCGGCCGGCGCCGAGTCGGCGTTCGTCGGCGCACTGGCGGCAATGTCCGAGCGCGACCGCTGTGAATGGCGCGACCTGTCGGTCCTGCTTCCGGCCCGAACTCGTCACTGGTACGAGAAGCTCGCGTGCAGTCTGCGCGCGCCTGTCGAGGAACGCTATTGGATGCTCAGCCGTCCTCGCTTCTCGCAGCCGGCCAACGAGTGGCGCACGGAGTTCTACGTCCGCCGCGTTCAGGCTCGCCTCGCCGAGCACGCCGTCACTCCGCAACCCGGAAGCTGGGGGAGCGACAAGGCGGAGCTTCTGCTGCGCTACGGCTGGCCGGTCGGCTGGAGCCGTCTCCAGCAGTCGGACCCGAGGCTCGGCGTGGAGCCGAGCGTCGTCGAGCACGAGGCGGTGCCGAGCTTCGCGTTCGCCCCACAGGAAGCGCTGCTCGACACCTCGGCCACCGCGACCGACGATGCATGGGATCTTCGCGCCAAGTTCGCTGAATCTCGCTTCGCGCCGCGGCTCGTCGAGCGAGTGAGTCCGCTCTCCATGCAGCTCGCGCGCTTCCGTCGCGGAGACTCCACGCTGCTCGTCGCCGCGTACGCGGCCGTCGCCGACTCGCTCGGCACCGGCTCCGTCTCGACGATCGGCGCCACGCTCGATGATGGCACGACGGTCGTCGCGCCGGCCGCCGAGCGCATCGGTCACGCGCGCGTGACGCTCGCCCGCTCTCCTCGGCTCGCGGGAGTGGACGTGGCGGACAGCACGACCCGCACGCTCGCGCGCGCGCGTGCGCTGTACGCCGTGCCGGTGCGCACCAACGGCCTCGCGCTCTCCGACCTGCTGCTCTACCGGCCCGGCGCCGCGCCCCCCGAGTCGCTGGACTCGGCGCTCGTCGTCGCCATCGCGGGCGACACGGTCGCGCGGACCGCGCCCGTCGGCATCTACTGGGAGACCTACGGCGTCGCCCAGGGCGGCGAGGCGCTCGACGTCTCCGTCACCGTCGAACGGATCGACCGGAGCTGGCTCCGCGGCGTGCGACAGCGCATCGGTCTCGCCGACAAGGACAGCCCACTCCGGCTCCGATGGAACGACGCCCGGCCCCCGCGCGCCGGGGCGGCCGCGTCGCGCGCCATCTCGCTCGATCTCGCCAATCTCGAGCCAGGGCAGTATCGCGTGACGGTCGCGCTGGGCCGCGCCGGCGCGGAGACGGCCAGCAACGCCCGGGTGATCCAGCTCCGGGCACGTTGAGGGGCTCGTCGGGATTCCCACGCACGAAAATCGCACTTGTTCGGCGAGCACATCGGCGTCACAATTGGTGACCCGACGGTCGGCGCTCGCGGGGGTGCCGACCGCTTCACCGCCCAGCCGCGCCCCGCCGGCCCCACCGCCGTCTCCGCTGCATCTCGCCGTCCGTCTGTTCGCGTGCTCGACGTTGAGTGCGTGCCTCGCCACGGCGACTGCCCGCGCCGACGACTGCGCGTTGGTCGAGTCGCGCAACTCGCTCGCGCCGCTCAGCGGTGCCCGCATCGCCGCCGTCGACATCATCGCGGACGGGGCGCACCTGCCCGGCCCTGCCGGTGCGCTCGACGGTATGCACGTCGTCTCGCGCGACCGCACGATTCGCCGGCAGCTCCTCTTCGCGCCCGGTGACACCGTCGACACGCTGAGGGTTGCCGAAACGATGCGACGGCTGCGCCGGCAGCGCCTCTTCACCGACGTCGTGATCGGGGCACGGCGATGCAGTACCAGCGGCGAGGTGACGCTGGTCGTGCGAAGCCGCGATGCGTGGACGATGCGTCCGACGGTGAAGCTCAAGACTCCATCGCTGCTCTCGCTCGGGTTCGAGGACAAGAACATTCTCGGCACCGGCCGCACCGTCGCCGTCACGCACGAGATGTCGACGCGCGGCCGAGGCGCCGCGTTCTCGGTGAGCGATCCGTGGGTGCTCGGCAGCGACGTGTCGGGAAATCTGCGCATCGCGAGCCTCGGCGGAGCGCACTCGTTCCGCGCGGGAGTCCGGAATCACGAGTACAGCATCTTCGACCGATGGCGCGCGGAGGCGAACGTCGTTCGTTTGTCATTCGGCGATACGATCGCGACGGAGCGCGCACTGCACACGGTGAACGCGATGGCGCTCGTGGGCCGGCGAGTCGGGCACGCCGTCACGTCGGCCACCACGGTTCTCCTCGGTGCGGAGCTCGACAGCGCGGCGTCGGTTCCCTCCGCGGCGCGAATGCGCGCACCCGGCGCCACCCGCGCGCGGAGCTTCATCGGCGCCGACATCGGCGTGATGCGACGCACCGCGCAGTTCGACACCGCCACCTGGGTCGTCCCCAACCGCGGCTTTCTCGACGTGCCGCTCGGCTGGGAATCGGACGTGGTGCTCGGCGCGGGGCGCGAACGGGTCGTCGGCTCGCCCGCGCTCAAGCTCGATTCGTGGATCGGGCGCGTCTGGATCCCGCGCCGCGGCCGCATCCTCATGGCTGACGGTTGGGTGTCGGGCTACGCCGGCCGTGGCGTCGACGCGAATCACATCGCGCGCGCCTCGATGGCGTGGTACGCCGAGGCAGCGCGCGGAATGTGGGGCCTGCGTGCGACCGCTGAGCGTCTGCTCGAGATCGATCCTGATCTGCGCGGACTATCGTTGATGCAGCTCGGTGACTACTCGTCGCCAGCGCTGCCGGGCTACGCGGCCCGCGGCGGGCGGTCGCTCGCGGCATCGGCCGAGCGGAGCGTGCATCTGGCCTACGTCGGCGGGAACTCCATCCTCGACGCGGGCGGCTTTCTCGCCGGATCGTATCGCTGGCGGGTGGACGACGTGCCTGGCGGTCAGCTGCGCGCGGGTGTCGTCGGCGCACGGTTCCGCGTGCTGTCGGCGAACGGCGGGGTGAACAGCATCCGCTTCGACGTGGGCTATCCCGTGGTGCGGAGCGACGTCCTTCCTCGTCGCGCGTTCGCCCTGATGACGATCGGGACGCTGTTCGACGTCAGCCGACAGCGCGACGGCCGGCGGATCTACTAGCCCCTGGCGATCGTCGAGAGATCAGGGTCGCGTCTCGCTGACGGCGACATCGACCGGCGATGCGGCTACCGGTGCCGCGACACGCCGGAGGAGGTCGAGCCGCCCGTCACTGAGCTCCTCCCACCCCGTCGGGGCTTCGGTGAGTGAGAGACGGCGCCGGTCGCTTCCGTCCATGCGCTCGAAGCACAACCATCCGCTGCGAAACGTCGCGTCGAGCGTGACGGCGGCGTTCGCGGCCGGGACGACCGACCAGACCCGCCACTCGTTCCCCTCCCGGTCCTCGAAGCCTCGAAGTGCCATCGGAGTGTCTCGCTGCAGGTGGGCCGGCGTACGCGACCGCGTCGCGCGCTCGATGGCCGCAGCGATGGCAAATCATAGACCCGAGCGAATACCCACATCGACGCGCGCAGACTTACCGGTGCCGCGCGTGATAGCGATGGCTCAGCGTCCCGCGGTCGACGATCCGTGCGAGACGTGAATCGGCACCTTGGCCACGGACTCGAGCTGCGGCTTCTCGTCGCCGAGCCAGAGGATCGACGCGAGGAACGCCGACGCGTCACGCATGCGAAGCGACCAGCGACCCGGCTTCGACGTCGGCGCCGCCGGTGGAGAGCGACGCTGCGCCACCTCGGCGTTGACCAGCCCGATCAGCGCGGACGCTTCCGCTTCGATCTTGGCCCACACCGACCGATCCGGGCTGACCTGGCGCGCGGCGATGAGCCCACTGGTGCAGGTGTGAGCGAAGAGCTCGAAGAAGCTCGGAGCATCCGGATCTGGGCGCCGTCCATTGGAGAGCTGCTTGAACGCGTCGTCCCACTCCGCGTCGTGCTCGGTCCACTCTACTTCGAACCAGATGTCGACGAGCTCACGGTGATGGCGAGAGGGCGTCGTCAGCTGCGGAGCCATTCCCATCAACTCCGCATACCCTCCAGAGGCCGCATCCTGGTTCGCACGATCCAGCATTCAGATTCCTCCACCACGTTCCATATCCGAGCAGCGACGGCGTCGAGCGCACTACTCTCGACGGGAGCCGGCTTCCTTCGGACGAGCCTTCCCGTCTCCAGCGTCGGAGAGCGCGGATCCAGACAGAGCGATTGCAAGTCAGTGGCCACTCATCGCAACTGCTCTCGCATTGTATACGTGTGTCGCCGATTTCCAAACTCGAGATGCACGCGCGCCGTCACCAAAACGCCAAAAGAAGTCTTAGGTGGGATTGGCGAGCGCTGGCATGCCTCTGGCATTGTGAGGGGAGCGCACGATGCGGACAGGACCTCGTCCTGCACCGAACTGGGCCATGAGGCCGTCAGGACCGATCGCACAGGAGTCGAAGTGAAATACGAAAGACCGCAAGTACAGCGATACGGGACGCTCCGCGAGCTCACGCTCGCCGGTAGACCCAGAGAGCCATGGATGGCGTTCGTGGAGCACCCAAGATCGTAGCCGTCGCAGCTCTCGCGGCACTGCGCCGCTGACCCAGCAAACGCCCCGTACTGCACACGCGCAGTGCGGGGCGTTTTGTCGCTGGCTAATCACTACCTCTCGTGGGGTAGCGAGCGCGACCGTTTCTCGCTACGGCGTCACGACGACGCGCTGACCGGGTGAGGTCTCGTACTGGTGCACCGTGTCGCGGTAGCGAACCCTGATCTTTCCGCCGAGCCGCGAGACCAGCGTGGCGCTCGAGAGCGCGCCGTCCTTCCAGTCCATGCTCACCTCGACGCCGCCGCGCGCACGCAGGCCGCGCACCCGCCCCGTCGGCCACGCGCTCGGCAGCGCGGGAAGCAGGTGGATCTCTCCGGTGTGACTCTGAAGCAGCATCTCGATGATTCCCGCCGCCGCACCGAAGTTGCCATCGATCTGAAATGGTGGATGCGCGTCGAACAGGTTGGGGTACACCCCGCCTCCCGTGTATTCGGTGGCGCTGCTGCCCGTGAGCGTCAGCAGGTTCGCGAGCAGTCGATGTGCGTGGTCGCCGTCCTGAAGCCGCGCCCAGAAGTTGATCTTCCACGCCATCGACCAACCCGTGCCACCATCGCCACGCATCATGAGCGAACGCCTCGCCGCGGCGAACAGATCGGGCGTGCCGAATCGCGTGATCTCGGCGCCCGGATGCAATCCCCAGAGATGTGAGACGTGCCGATGCTCGTTCGTCGAGTCGTCCACGTCTTCCAACCACTCCTGAAGCTGGCCGTATCGCCCGATGCGGTTCGGCGCGATCCGCGCCCGCGCCGAGATGAGCTGCGCGCGCAGCGGTGCATCCACGCCGAGCACTTCGCTCGAGCGGATGACGTTTGCGAACAGGTCGCGGATGATCTGATGATCCATCGTCGGTCCCATCACGAGCCCGCCCTGCTCTGGCGAGTTCGACGGGCCCGACACGAGCTTCCCCGACCGCGGATCCACGCTGAGCTGGTCGAGAAAGAAGAGCGCTGCGCCTCGCATGACCTGATAAGCCGTGTCACGCAGAAATCGCTCGTTTCGGTCGTACTCGTAGTGCCACGCCAGATGCTGCGACAACCACGCGCCGCCGCTCGGCCAGATGCCGTGATTGGAGTTGTTGATCGGCGCCGTCCCACGCCAGAGATCCGTGTTGTGGTGGAGCACCCAGCCCCGCGCGCCATAGTGTTCCCGCGCCGTGCGCGCTCCCGTCACCGACAGGTCGCGCAGCATCGAGAACAGTGGCTCGGTCAGCTCGGCGAGATTGCCCGGCTCCGCCAGCCAGTAGTTCATCTCGGTATTGATGTTCACCGTCCACTTGCTGTCCCACGGCGGGGTGTTGCTGTCGTTCCAGAGCCCTTGCAGCGTCGCCGGCTGTCCGCCCGGCCGGCTCGACGCGATGAGCAGATAGCGCCCATACTGGAACAGCAGCGCAGCGAGCCCGGGATCCGGAGACGTTTTGAAGTGGAGCACGCGCTGATCCGTAGGCAGGCCCGCACCGTCGCTCGGTCCGAGATCGAGCTGGACGCGCCTGAACAGCGCTTGGTGGTCCGCGACGTGGGCGGCGAGCAGCGACGAGTACGAACGTGCGCGCACGCGCTGGATCGTCGAGTCGTTGCGAGAGACTGGATCTGCCGACACGTCCGCATAGCTCACGAAGTTCGTCGCGCCCGCGAGGATGAGCGTCACGGCGTCGGCACCACGCACCGTCGTCGACGAATCGGTGAACGTCACGCGGCCACCCTCGGCGCGTACGAGCAGGCGCGCCTCGAAGGTGATCTCACCATCCTCCACCATCCCTTGCATCGAGAGCTGATCGGTGCCGACCGCGCGGCGCACGTGCCACTTGTGCGCGCTCGTCGGGGTTGCGGTGAAGGTGACGCTGCCGGGACGGTCCGCCGAGAGCCGTATCACGATGACCTGATCGGGATGGCTCGCGAACACCTGCCGCGTGAAGGTCACCCCTCCCGAGCGGAATCGCGTGGTCGCGATCGCGCTGTCGAGATCGAGCGCGCGCCGGTAGTCCGCGACCTGCGACGGGATCACCTCCGGAACGTCGAGGCGCAGGTCACCGAATGCCTGATACGCGCGCTGTCTCACGGGCGCGCTCATGAAGTGCACCTGCGCGAGGGCTTCGGCGTCGGCGCGCTTTCCGGCGTACAACAGCGCGCGCAGTGTATCGAGGTATCGGCGCGCGCCCGGTCGCGCATAGTCGTGCGGACCGCCCGTCCAGATCGTGGCTTCGTTGAACTGGATGCGATCCTGCGCGATGCCGCCGAACACCATCGCGCCGAGCCGACCGTTGCCGACCGGCAGCGCCTCTACCCAGTGCGCCGCCGGCACCGGGTACCAGAGGGCGAGTGGCTCTTTCGGCGTCTGACCGGCGGCGGGTCCGGCGAGGGTAAGGCACAAGGGGACAGCGGTGGCGAGTAGTGAGCGAACGCACATATATGGAATTGGTCTCCGGGGATTCGTCAGCATCCAGAGCGATCGTAGCATCGTGCTTCGCGAGCGACTAGAGCCTTGCGCGAACCGGCTGATCCTTTGATCTTGGCTCACCGTTCGCCTTCTCAATCCAGCCGTCGCCGATGTCGCCAGGCCTCGCTGACGTTCCTCGGAACGTCGATTCCCGCACCCAGTCTCCGAAGAACACGTTCGATCGCGATCCGCTGCTCATCCCGCAGCTCTTCGTGAACGGGAAGCCGTGGTATCGCCGGCGGGCCGCCTGGGTGAAGATCATCCTCTCGGTGATCGTGCTGGTCGCGATGGCATACATCATCCATCACTTCACGGCGGTGGCGCTGCTCAGGAAGTTCGCGAAGCTCGCCAACTTCAAGTAGCGCTCCCGAGCGCAACGCAGCGCGCCGTGCGGACTGGAGCACGGCCCTCGCTCCTCCCGCGCGGATCGGAGCCCGGAACGTAGAGAGGCATCGCCCCGACGCGTCTGAGCATGGACGCTGGAAGGGCGATCGCTGTGCCCGACCGAGTGTCCGGCATGACGTGAGCGTCCGAGGCATGCACCGCCGCGGCCCTGCATGCGCCGCTCCGTCGCCAATCGAGCAGAGAAAAAAAGGCGGTCGTGTCGTCGATGACGACACGACCGCCTTCACTGTATGGGCCTGGGTAGAGTTGAACTACCGACCTCACGCTTATCAGGCCCACTAGAGCGAAAGCGGTCGACATCGGTTCGTGACGGATTCTCCCCCGTTCCGGCCGCACGCGTCTTTCGCCGCGAAAGCTGGAGCCTCCCAAAACTGACGTCCGCGCGTACACAGCGCGTACACGCGAAAGCGGAGGCCGTGCCAAACTCGGGGGCCATGTGACCCCCGTCGTCGAAGCGCCGCGTACACAGAAGCACCCCGCCACGAGCTCCGGCAAGGCGACGCTCGAGTGCGTCGATTTGGTCAGCGTGCGGGAGCTCCAGTCCGGCGACGTCGTGCTCACGCGAGCGGTGACTGGCTACTGGGCGCTCGAGGTCGAACGCGTCCGCGAGTCGGCCTACGGCGAAGAGACGCCTCAGCTCTGCCATGTGGTCGATACGCGCGTCCTGTACGGCGGTGCTGCCTGGCGCGGCGGCCCGCTCGCCGGTCGCGCGCTCGCGTTCGCACCCGAGAACCTCCTGGTCGTGCGGGTGATCTCAGCATGAGCGGCCACGCCTCACGCATCGCGCTCGCGATAAGCTGCCTCGAGCCGATCCAACACGAGTACTCGGTGCTTCCTCTCCGCGAGGCGCTCATCGCCTATCGCGACGAAGGGCACCCGGTCGGCGACTTCCTGCATGCGCTCCTGTCTGGCAACCTCGTCG
>DASYMZ010000170.1:0-23732 GCA_036008805.1 Gemmatimonadaceae bacterium | reverse complement strand
CGTCACATGGCTCTGTTCGACACGCTTCAGTCCGATCTCAACGCCGCCCGCAAGGCGCAGGACAAGGCGCGCGTCCTCGTCCTCGGCACGATCTTCTCCGATGCGAAGAACCGGAAGATCGAGCTCCGCCGCGACCTCACGGACGACGAGGTGATCGACGTGCTCCGCAAGGGGATCAAGCGCCGCCGCGAGTCGATCGAGATGTACGCCGGTAAGCGCGACGACCTCGCCGAGAAGGAACGCGCCGAAGTCACCCTGCTCGAAGCGTATCTGCCCGCCGCGGTGAGCGACGAGGAGCTTCGCGCCGCGGTGCGCGCCGCCATCGCCGGCGGCGCTGCGCAGATCGGCGCGGTGATGGGGAAGGTGCTGCCGCAGTTCAAGGGTCGCGCCGAGGGAAGCACGATCAATGCGATCGCGCGAGAGGAGTTGAGCAAGCAGGGATGACGGTTGGTGCTCTGGTCCAGGGTCTGAACCCGAACGGGCACCGCGTCTCGTTCGGGTTTCTCGTCTCATGGAGTCGTCGGTGATGAACGGGCACGCGCTCGGAATTCTCGAGCTGCCTCGGCTGCTCGATCTCGTGGCCGGTTACGCCGCGTCGGCGCCGGGCGCGGCACGCGTGCGCGCACTCACGCCGAGCGCCGATCTGCCGTGGCTCGAGACGGAGCATCGCCGCGTTGCCGCCGTCCGCGGGCTGATCGGCGGCGATCCGCCGTGGCACCCCGAGCCCGTTCCCGAGCTCGGCGACGCGCTGCAGCGGTTGCGGGTGATCGGCATCATGTGGAGTGGGACCGAGCTGATCGCGGGCGCGGTGCTGCTCCGGTCGGCGCGTCGCACGCGCGACACGCTGCGCGACGAGAAGCGTCCAGCGGTGCTGCGCGCCGTGCTCGCTCCCTTCGCCGAGCGCATGATCGTCGCGAAGGCCGACGAGGACGTCATCGAGCGCGCGATTGGCGAGGACGGCGTCGTGAAGGATGATGCGTCGCCCGCGCTGCGTCGCATTCGCCGCGAGCTGCGTGCGTCGCACGGAGAGCTCGTGCGCATCCTCGAGCGCGTGATGGGTGGGCTCGAATCGCATCATCGCGCACCCGACATGTCCGTCACCGTGCGGGAGGGGCGCTACGTGATCCCGGTGCGGCGCGAGGGCGCCAGGCAGGTGGGCGGCATCGTGCACGGCGCGTCGGGCACCGGCGGCACCCTGTTCGTCGAGCCGCCCGCGGCAATCGAGTTCGGCAACCGGATCCGCGAGCTGGAGGGCGAGGAGCTGGAGGAGGTCGAGCGAATCCTGCGCGAGCTCACCGACATGCTCCGCCCACATCGCGATGCGATGATCGCGTCGCTCGACGCGCTGGCCGAGCTGGACTCGCTGTATGCCCGCGCGCGCTACGCCATCCGCTTCCACTGCACGCCGGCCGAGCTGGTGCCGGCACGCGACGGGTTCGCCGTGCGCGACGGCCGACATCCGCTGCTCCTCGCGAAGGGCGTCGACGTCGTGCCGTTCGACCTCGCGCTCGACCCGGGCGAGCGCACGCTGCTCGTCTCCGGCCCGAACACCGGCGGGAAGACGGTGCTGCTCAAGGCGATCGGTCTCGTCTCCATGATGAGCCAGGCCGGCATCCCCGCGCCGGTCGGAGCGGAGAGTCGCATCCCGGTGTTCGACGACGTGTTCGCCGACGTCGGCGACGAGCAGTCGATCGAGGCGAGCCTCTCGACCTTCAGCGCGCACCTCAAGAACCTGTCGGAGATTCTCCGCCTCGCGACGCGCGACTCGCTCGTGCTCATCGATGAGCTGGGCTCCGGCACCGACCCGCAGGAAGGCGCGGCGCTCGGCTGGGCGATTCTCGAGAATCTCACCGCGCGCGGCGCGACGACGCTCGCGTCCACGCATCTGGGCCAGTTGAAGGAGCTCGCGACCCAGGTGCCCGGCGTGGTGAACGCGTCGCTCCAGTTCGACGCGGCGCTGCTCGCGCCTACCTATCGGCTGATCAAGGGCGTGCCGGGTCGCTCGTACGGCATCAGCATCGCGCGCCGCTTGAATCTCCCCGCGGAGGTCGTCGCGCGCGCCGAGGAGCGCATCCCGCAGGGCGAGCGTGACATGGCGGCGTTGATCGAGCGGCTCGAGCGGCAGGAGACGGAGCTCGCGGCGCGCGAGCGCGAAGCGGCCGCGATGGTCGACGACGCGCGCGAACGCATCGCAGGCGTGATCCGGCGGGAGAACAACGTCCGCGAGCGTGAGCGCGCTGCCGAGAAGGCCAGTCGACAGGAGGCGCGCAAATACGTGCTCGACGCGCGCGCGGAGATCGAGCGCACGATCGCCGACCTCAAGAAGAGAGGCGCGGCCGCCGCGGATGCCGCCGTCGACGAGCTGGGACGCGATGCGCGCCGGCGCGCCGAGGAGCTCGCGGCCAAGCAGGCGAACGTGCTGGATCGCCTCGATGCAGAGGAGCGTGCCGCGGATCGGAAGCGCGGACGCGTTCCACCCAGCGAGCGAGGCACCGTATCCGTGAACGACGCCGTGGAAGTCGGCACGCTCGGCGGGAAGGTGGGCAAGGTGCTCGACCTGCGCGGCAAGGATGCCGTCGTCGCCGTCGGCTCGCTCAAGCTCACGGTGCCGCTCGCGTCGCTGCGCCGGACCGAGGCGCCACAGGAGACCGCCGTCAGCTACGTCGGCGACGCGCCCGAGGTGCACGTGAGCACGGAGATCAATCTCCTGGGGCTTCGCGCTGACGAAGCCGAGAGCGCGGTGCTCCAGGCGCTCGACAGCGCGGTGCGCGCCGATCTCAAGAGCCTGCGCATCATCCACGGGAAGGGGACCGGCGCGCTGCGGCAGGTCGTCGACGAGATGCTGCGCAAGGACACCCGCGTGCGCGAGTTCCACATGGGCTCGTGGAACGAGGGTGGGGCCGGCGTCACCATCGCCGTGTTCGCATGATTCCCGACGAGACGGTCGAGCGAGTTCGAGAGAGCGCCGACATCGTCGGTGTGATCGGCGAGTACGTGGAGCTCAAGCGGCAGGGGACGGATTTCCGCGGTCCGTGCCCGTTCCATCAGGGCACCCACCGCAACTTCTCCGTGTCGCCGAAGAAGGCGATGTACTACTGCTTCGTCTGCCATGAAGGCGGCGACGTCTTCAACTTCCTCACCAAGCGGCTCGGCGTGGATTGGCCAACCGCGGTT
Source organism: Gemmatimonadaceae bacterium (assembly GCA_036008805.1). Lineage (GTDB taxonomy): Bacteria > Gemmatimonadota > Gemmatimonadetes > Gemmatimonadales > Gemmatimonadaceae > AG11. The sequence continues at coordinate 20,558 of DASYMZ010000170.1, read as the reverse complement.
CGCATGGTGGCCGAGAAGTCCGGCATCGAGATCGTCGAGACGCAGCGCGGCCGGCCCGATCAGAAGGACGAGCGTGATCCGCTCTGGGAGGTGAACGGCGCGGCGGCCGAGTACTTCAAGCGAACGCTGTGGGAGGACGCGCTCGGCGCCGACGCGCGCGCCTATCTCGACGAGCGTGAGATTCCGCGCGAGCTTGCCGATCGGGTCGGCCTCGGCTTCGCGCCGCGCGAGATCGGCTTGCTGCGCGCCTATCTCACCACGCTCGGCTTCGACGACGAACGGATGATCCAGGCCGGCCTGCTCGTCGTGCCCGAGGAGGGCAACGAGCCTCGGCCGCGTTTCCGCGGCCGGCTGATCTTTCCGATCTACGATGTGTCGGGTCGCGTCGTGGGCTTCGGCGGCCGACTCCTCGGGCCGGGCGAGCCGAAGTACCTCAACTCGAGCGAGTCGCCGCTGTTCAGCAAAGGCAAGCTGCTGTACGGACTGAACTGGGCGAAGCAGGCCGCGCGGCGCGACGAGCGGATGCTCGTCGTGGAAGGCTACTTCGACGTCGTGCGACTGATCGGGGCGGGGATCGAATCGGTCGTCGCTCCGATGGGCACCGCGCTCACCGAGGAGCAGGCGAAGCTCGTGCGTCGATACACCGATCGGGTCTACCTGCTGTACGACTCGGACAAGGCGGGGCTCAAAGCCACCTTCCGCTCGGGCGACGAGCTGCTGCGCCAGGGCGCGGCGGTGCAGGTGGTGACGCTCCCCGATGGCGAGGACCCCGACAGCTTCGTGCGCACCCACGGGGCACGCGAGCTGGAGACGCAGCTCGGCGCGTCGCTCGACGTGTTCGAGCGCAAGATCCAGATCCTTGAGCGCGGCGGCTGGTTCTCCGACCTGCGACGCAAGCGACAGGCGCTCGACCGATTGCTGCCGACACTTCGCGCCACGAGCGATCCGCTCACGCGCGACATGTACCTGGGCCACGCGAGCACGGCGGCCGGTGTCTCGCGCGAGATGCTCGAGCGGGAGCTCGCCGTCCCGACGCGGACGAAGACGGGAGCGGCGCGGCCGACGCGCGCCTCTACGCTGGAAGGTCCGCTCGCCGATTCGCGCGAGCCGCGCGGCGCGCCCACCCTTCCGCCGGACGCTCGACGTGTCCGCCGTGGAGAGCGCCGCCGCGATCCGTCCACGCGCGCCGTGGGCGCGGAGCGCGAGCTGCTCCGCGTGCTTCTGCATCGTCCCACCTATTTCGAGCAGATCGTCGAGCGTGTCGGCACGGAGAGCTTTCGCGATCCCGAGCTGCGACGCATCTTCGCAGCGATGGTCGCGAAGGGCGCCGACGCAGGCGCGGAGGAGTTGGCTGACACGCTCGACGAAGACGCGGTGGATGTGATGCAGGAGCTGCTCGAGGAGCCCGGAGGTCTCGATCACGCCGACGAGGCGGTCACTGGAAGTCTCGCGCTCCTGCACCAGCGCGAGCTCACCGAGCGCCTGGGCGAGATCGACCGCGAGATGCCGCTCGCGAACTCCGCGCAGAAGGATGAGCTCACGCTGGAAAAGGTCCGGCTGCGAGACGAGCTGGCCCGACTCGGCAGCCGCAGTTGGAAGCAGTTCCGGTAGACCCGCGCGTCCAAGGTTATCATCAGCAGCGCGGCATTGACTGGCTCACCGCCGCAGATCCTCACCGCACTCCAATCTCACAATCCGCGTTCATGCACCCAGACGTTCAGTCGCTCCTCGCCGTGCAGCGCGAGGATCTCGAGATCTACGCGCTCGAAGAACGGCTCGCGGCCCTCGCCCCGCGCCTCGCTGCCCTGGAGAAGGAGCGAGTGCGCGCCAACCAGGAGCTCGAGCGCGCGACGAAGGCGGTGGCGACGGAAGAGTCGCGGCATCGCGACTCACAGCTCCGCGCCGACACGAATCGCCAGCTCGTCGAGCGCAGCCAGCGCGCCTATGAGAGCGTGACGTCCCCGCGCGAAGCGAACGCCGCGATGGTCCAGCTCGAGCAGACCAAGCGAATGGTCGACGAGAGCGAGCGCGAGGCGTCGCAGATCCAGGGGCGAATCAACGAGATGCGTCATCACGTCGCCGATCTCGAGGCCAAGCTGGCCGACGTGGAGCACCGCCAATCCGACGCACGGGCCGCATTGGAGAAGGAGCGCGCCGAGATCGAGGCGCGCATCGCGACCGACAAGGCCGCGCGCGACCGGACGGCGCAGGCCGTGCCCCGCTCCATGCTCGCCAAGTACGACAAGGTGCGCACGAAGCGGCGCGCCGAGACGGTGTTTCCGCTGCGCGGTACCTCGTGCAGTGCGTGCGACACCGCGATCCCGACTCAGCGTCGCGCCTCGATGGCGGCGACCGGATCGCTCGAGATGTGCGAGGGATGTGGGGCGCTGGTCTACGCGGGAGAATGACGACGCGGTGACCGTTGTTCGTCCCCATCGCGCGCCCTAGCTTCCGAGCATGACCGCGTCCGCCGTTGCCGCGCGCCCACCCGCCCGCTGGATCCTGCCGGAGGCGCCGGATCCCGCGGTCGTGCGCAGCCTGTGCGACGAGCTGCTCCTCCCCGAGCCGATCTGCCGGCTCCTGGCGGCTCGCGGCCACGCGCCGGCGGAGCTGGCCAAGCGCTACCTCAGGCCGCGCCTCGACCAGCTCCTGCCGCCCGAGCAGCTCCTCGACCTCGCACGCGCCGTGGACCGGCTCGTTCGCGCGATTCGTGACGGCGAGACCATTCTCGTCCACGGCGACTACGACGTCGACGGCATCTCCTCCACCACGCTGCTCACGCGCGCGTTCCGGGTGCTCGGCGGCAGAGTGGTGCCATTCATTCCGCGGCGCATCACCGACGGCTACGACCTCACCGACGCGGGCGTCAAGGCGGCACGTGAGGCCGGTGCCACCGTCGTCGTGACCTGCGACTGCGGAACCAGCGCGGTGGCGCCGGTCGCCGCGCTTCAGAGCGCGGGCATCGACGTCATCATCAGCGATCACCACCTCCCCGGCGGCGATCTGCCGAACGCCTACGCGATCCTCAATCCGAAGCGCCCTGGCTGCGGCTCGGAAGACAAGGATCTCGCCGCGGTGGGCGTCGCGTTCAAGCTCGCGCTGGCCGTCACGCGCGCCGCTGGCGGCAACGAGAACTTCGTGTTCGGCATGCTCGACCTCGTCGCGCTGGCGACGATCGCCGACATCGCGCCGCTGCGCGGAGAGAATCGCGTGTTCGCGCGCTACGGGCTCAAGATGCTCGCCGAGACGAAGAACCTCGGCCTGCGCGCCCTGATTCGTGCGGCCGGTCTCGATGGCAAGCCGCTCACCGCCGGACGAGTGGGCTACATCCTCGCTCCGCGCCTGAACGCGGTCGGCCGGCTCGGTCATGCGCTCCGCGGCGTCGAGCTGCTGATGGCGACCACGGAGCACGAAGCCAACTCGATCGCGCGCGAGCTGGAAGAGCTCAACGCCAGGCGGCAGGAGATCGATCGCGCGACGCTCGAGCAGGCACGGCGCCGTGTGCTCGCGCTCGATCTCGACGCCACCTTCGGCATCGTGCTGGCCGAAGAGGGATGGCATCCGGGCGTCATCGGCATCGTCGCGTCGCGCCTCGTCGAGGAGTTCGGACGGCCGACGATCCTGATCGGGCTGGAAGGAGAGCATGGCAAGGGATCGGGGCGCTCGATCTCGCGCTTCGATCTGCATGCCGGCATCGGCCACTGTCGTGCGCTGCTCGAGCGCTTTGGCGGACATCGCAGCGCCGCCGGGCTCACCATCCACCGCGATCAGGTCGATGCGTTCGCGCGCTGCTTCAACGAGGGCGCGCGCGCCGTGCTCTCGCCCGACGATCTGGTGCCGGAGCTGCGCGTCGACATGGAGGTCGCGCTCTCCGATCTCACGCCCGGCTTCGAGGCACTGCTGCGCCACCTCGAGCCGTGCGGTGTCGGCAATCCGTCGCCCATGCTGCTGACGCGCGGAGTGCGCCTCGCCGCGCCGCCCAGGATCGTGGGGCAGGGAGGGCTCAAGCTTCGTCTCGCCACTGACGAAGGTCCGCTGGACGCGATCGGCTGGTCGCTCGGCTCGCGCATCTCGGAGCTCGACGTCGCACGCCCGATCGACATCGCGTACCGGCTGGAGCGCGACGAGTATCAGGGCGTGTCGCGGCTGCAGGCGCGGCTGTCCGACTTCCGCGCATAGCATGCGGATCGTCGCGGGGCGATGGCGCGGCCGAACGATCTCCGCGCCCGTCGGCCGGCAGGTTCGCCCCACCGCCGACCGCGTGCGCGAGGCGTGGATGAGCATCGTGAGTCCCTGGCTCCCCGATGCGCGTGTGCTCGATCTCTGCGCCGGATCGGGCGCGCTCGGCATCGAGGCAGTCTCGCGCGGCGCGGTCAGCGCCGATCTCGTCGAGATCGCGCCGCAGAGCCTCAAGGCGATTCACGCGAACGTCGCGCTGCTCGGGGCGGAAGACGCGATCCACGTGCATCGCGCCGACGCGCTGAACTTCATCGCCGGTCTCGACGCGGGCGCATTCGACGTCGCGTTCGCCGATCCGCCCTACGATCTCGGCATGGCGGCGGCGATCGCCGAACGCTGGCTCGCCGTGCCGTTCGCCGCGATCCTCGGCGTGGAACATCGTCGCGACGAGGAGCTTCCGGGCGATGCTGAGCGCCGCCGCTACGGGCAGACCGCGATCACTTTCTATCGCCGTCCCTGACGCGTGGACGACGCGCGCGAGCGATTGCCTTTTCGCGAGCACGTCCCGATTCTTCCCCCCGTGCCGAACTCGAGAATCGCCATCTACGCGGGAAGCTTCGATCCGATCACGCGCGGGCACGAAGATCTCATGCATCGCAGCCTGGAGTACGTCGATCGGCTCATCGTGGCCGTTGCGACCAACTCGTCCAAGCAGCCGCTCTTCACCATCGAGGAACGCGTCGGCCTCATTCGTGCCGCGCTCGCCGACGAGCCTCGCATCGAGGTGCGGTCGTTCGGCGGGCTGCTGGTGGACTTCGCGCGCGAATGCGGCGCCAGCCTGCTGATCCGCGGCCTCCGCGCGGTGAGTGACTTCGAGTACGAGTACCAGATGGCGCTGATGAACCGACACCTGTCGCCCAGGCTCGAGACCGTCTTCATGGTCCCCTCGCTCGATACCACGTACATCAGCGCGAGCCTCGTGCGCGAGGTCGCCCGGTACGGAGGCGAGGTCGGTGATCTGGTGCATCCGCGCGTCGCCGAAGCCCTTCGCTCGAAGATCGCGCCGCGGTGAGCTTCTTTGACGCCATTCGGGCGCGCGCCACCGCGCGCCCGCGCCGGATCGTGCTGCCCGAGTCCGACGATCCGCGCACGCTCGACGCGGCGAACGCACTCGCCGTCGCTCGTGTCGTCGAACCAGTGCTCATCGGCCCCGTGCCCGCGTCCGTGCGCTGCGAGGTCATCGATCCGGCGCGCAATGGGCTCACCGATGACGTGGCCGCCGAGCTGCTTCGCATTCGCGGACCGAAAGGGATGTCCGAGGAGGAGGCGCATCGCCAGGCTGGCTCGCGCCTGCTGGTCGCTGATGCATTGGTGCGATGGGGGCGTGTCGACGGCTGCGTGGCGGGCGCCGTGCACACCACGGGCGACGTCATCCGCGCGGCGCTCTGGCTGGTTGGGCCGGCGGCCGGAGTCAGGACGATCTCCAGCTCGTTTTACATGGACGTGCCGCCGTTTCGGTCGGGCGAGAGCGAGGTCCTCACCTTCACCGACTGCGCGGTCGTGCGCTACCCCTCGGCGTCGCAGCTCGCGGACATCGCCATTGCAGCGGCGGCGGACCGGCGGCGGATCGTCGGCGACGAACCGCGCGTCGCCCTGCTATCATTCAGCACTCGCGGCAGCGGAGCGGGGACGAGCGTCGCGCTGATGCGCGCGGCGCTCGAGGAAATCCGGCAGAAAGCACCCGAGCTCGCCGTGGACGGAGAATTGCAAGGGGACGCTGCGCTCGTAGCGGAGGTGGCGGCCCGAAAGGCCCCCGACAGCTCCGTTGGCGGGAGGGCGAATGTGCTGGTCTTCCCTTCGCTCGATGCCGGGAACATCGCGTATAAGTTGGTACAACGGTTGGCGCAGGCGCGTGCGATCGGGCCCATCCTTCAAGGGATGCGGCGCCCGTGCAATGATCTCTCGCGTGGGGCGACCGCCGACGACATCTTCAATGTGGCTGCCATCACCGCACTACAGGCGGACGATCCCGTGGCCACGGCACTGAACGGATCCCGCCAGGAGACAGGCACATGAGCTTCACGATCAAGAAAGAGGGTGAGATCGTCGTGGTAGACGTCGAGGGGCAGCTCATCGTCGGCAACCGACAAGAGCTCAAGCAGAAGGTGCTCGACGAGCTGGAGCGCGGCGAGAAGAAGTTCCTCATCGACTTCGCGCAGACCGGCTACATCGACAGCTCGGGCCTGGGTGTGCTCGTCTCGCTGTCCAAGAAGATCCGGGAACAGGGTGGAGAGCTCCGACTCGCCAACCTCAACGACGATCTCAAGACGCTGTTCGAGCTGACCAAGCTCGACACGCTCTTCCAGATCTCCGACACGCGCGACCGGGCGCTGTCCAGCTTCTGATCCCTCCCGCGCGGCCCGCCTCCTCTGGCGGGCCGCGCATCGTCGCGCCCGACGCGGCGCTCACGCTCGCGCCGACCACGCCCCCATGGCCGCGTCTCTCCCGCCCGACGCCGGGCTTCGTGTCTCCATCGAAGTCGAGATCCCCAGCGACGTCGCCTACATCGAGCGAGTCGTGGATCTCGTGCGTCACCCGTGCGCGGAGCTCGCGTACAACGCCCATCAGCTCGCGCTCAACGTGCCGGTCGCGCTGAGCGAAGCGATCTCGAACGCCATTCTCCGCGCCAACAACGAGGATCCGGACAAGCGGGTTCGCGTGCGCGCGGAGGTGGACGCCCGTCGACTCGTCGTCGACGTCGAAGACGAGGGCGAGCCGTTCGATCTCGACGAGAACATCCGCGACGCCACCGATCCCGACAACATCGAGCGGGAGGATGGCCGCGGGCTGTTCCTCATGCGCGCGCTGATGGATCGCGTCGAGCGATTCGATTCCAACTCTGGGTCGCCGAGCGGCAACGTGGTGCGCCTCACGCTCGCCAGAGCATGAGCGAGCTGGGCGAGGTCCTCGCCGCGTTTCACGACGCAACCGGATGCGACGCATCCGTGTGGCGTCGCGACGGCGGCATGAAGGGCCCGCTCCGATTCATCGCCGGTACCCGCCGCGCCGATCCGCCACCGCCGGAGCTGCTCCCGCCGCTCGGCATCGTGCGCGACGAAGCGACCGAGCGTGGACGCCTGGTCGTGGTGCCGATCGCCGGCCCGCGGCCAGCGTGGCTCGTCCTCGGCCCATGTCCGATCGAGCGCCGCGAGATCGACAGCTACCTCAAGTTCCTTCGCCCGGTCGTCGCGCAGTATCTCCAGAACACGCTCGAGGTGGAGCACGCGGCCAACGAGCTGGCCGAGCGCTACGAGGAGATCAATCTCCTCTACTCGATCAGCGAGATCCTCGGGCGCACGGTCTCGCTGGAAGAGGGAGCCGCGACCATTCTCCGCGAGGTGAGCGAGACGGTCGGCGCGCGACGGGCATCGATCCTCGTCCACAATCAGCAGTCGGAGACGCTCGACGTCGTCGCACGCCTCGGCGGTGAAGGCATCCCGACGCCGCCGATCGCGCTGGACGATCCATGCAGCGTGAGCGCGCACGTCTTCCGCACGTTGCACTCGATCATCGCCGAGGAAGAGGAGATGCTGTGCGAGGCGGAGGAGGGCTTCAGGAAAGGGGCCATGCTCACCGTGCCGATCCTCTGGACGACCCAGGACGGCAGCCAGCCCCTCGGCGTCGTGAATCTCTCCGATCGTCGCTCCGATCAGGCATTCACCGCCGGCGACCAGAAGCTCGTGACGGCGATCGCGTCGCAGATCGGTGCCGCGATCCAGAACGCGCGGCTCGTCCGGCAGTCGATCGAGCAGCAGCGGCTGCAGCAGGAGATGCAGCTCGCGCACGACCTGCAGATGAAGCTGCTCCCCGATGCGGCCCACGTCTTTCCCGAAGCGACCGTGTCCGCGCGCGTCGTGCCCGCGGAAGACGTGGGCGGTGATTTCTACAACCTGTACCGCCTCTCCGGAGGGCGGATCGGCGTGATGATCGGGGACGTCTCGGGCCATGGCTATCAGGCCGCACTGATCATGGCGCTCACGATGAGCGCGTCGGCCATCCATGCGCAGGGAACCGACGATCCGGCCGAGATGCTGCGCCGGCTCTACTTCTCCGTGAAAGAGGAGCTGACGACGACAGAGATGTTCGTCTCGGCGCTCTATGCGGTCGTCGACCGCGAGATCGGCGTCATCCGGTACGGCAACACCGGGCACCCGCACGCGTTCATCGTGTCACGCGATGGTGACGTGACGCGCCTCGCCGCCGGTGGTCCGCCGCTCGGCATGGCCGACGAGGCGCCGCTCTCGGAGGCGCGCCGATGGGACGTCGGCGGCGACTTGCTGATCCTCTTCACCGACGGGATCACCGACGCGCGAAACAAGGAAGGCATCCGCCTCGGCGAGGAACCCGTGCTCGACTGCGTCATGCGCTACCGCTCCGAAGAGCCCGCGCAGATCGCCGCGCGTGTTTTCACGCTGCTCGACAACTACACCGGCGACACGCCCCGCCGCGACGACCTCACCCTCGTCATCCTCAAGAGCTGAGCCGTATGCCGGCCGATGGTGGTCCGCCCGCGCGCCGCGGATCCTTTCCCCCGACTCGCAAGAGCCTCGGACAGCATTTCCTCACCGATCGCCGCATCCTCGGCCGCATCGCCGACGCGCTGCATCTCACCGGCACGGAGACGGTGCTCGAGATCGGGCCGGGCAGAGGGGCGCTCACCGACATCCTCGCAGAACGTGCGGGACGATTGATTGCGATCGAATACGATCGCGCTCTCGCGGAGATGCTGCGTCAGCGTTATCTGCGCCGCTCGAACGTGCTCATCGCCGAAGCGGACGTGCTCGAGGTCTCGCTGGGTGACCTCGCCGCGGGACCGTACGTGCTCGTGGGGAACGTGCCCTATTACATCACGACGCCGATTCTCTTTCACGCGCTGGCGCCGCCGCGTGCCGACCGGTCGGTCTATCTGGTGCAGAAGGAAGTCGCGCAGCGACTGAGTGCGACACCGGGCAGCAAGGAGTACGGTGCGCTCACTGTCAACGTCGCCGCGGTGGCGCGCGCCGAGACCCTGTTCGGCGTCGCCGCCGGCGCGTTCTCGCCACCGCCAAAGGTGGAGAGCGCCGTCGTTCGGATCACCCCGATCGCCGAGTCGCTCGTGCTGCCCGAAGAGGAGCGTCCCTTCCGCCTGCTCGTGCAGGGTGCGTTCGGGATGCGACGGAAGCAGATGCGGCGCGTGGTGCGGTCTCTCTATTCGGTCGACGCCGAGGGTGCGGAGGCGCTGCTCGCCGCCGCGGGCATCGAGCCCGAGGTTCGGCCCGAGGTGCTCACGCCCAAACAGTTCGCCGCGCTGATGCGCGCCGCGCGCGGGAGGCCGGTGGCGGCATCGGAGCCTGCGGCGGAGGAGTAGTTCGGAGTATCTGGAACTGCGTACCACACCGTGCGCGACGTATGCGATGACTCGCGCGACCACCGGCGCACGCTTCGCTTACGACTCCCGATTCGTCAGCGCGAAGGACAGACCTTCGAGCTCCATCGCCATATTCACGGCCTTCACCGTGACGTCGGCCGGAGCGTGCAGCTGCACGGGCGCGAAGTTGAGCACCGCTTTGATTCCCGTACGGACGATGCGGTCGAGCACTTCCTGCGCGCCGTCGCCGGGGATCGCGATCACGGCGATCTCCGCGTGCTCGGTCTCCACGTCCGCCTCGAGCCTGGACATCGCCCGGATCTCGATCCCCTCGAGCGTCCGTCCGATCTTTTCCGGATTCGTGTCATAGACCGCGACGATGTTGAAGCCGCGCTGGCGGAAGCCGCGATACTGAGCGAGCGCGGCGCCGATCTTTCCGGCGCCGATGATCACCACTCGCCACTCCTTCTGCAGACCGAGAATCTCCCTGAGCGCGCTCGAGAGCTCCGGCACCGAGTAGCCGAGTCCCCGCTTCCCGAACGAGCCGAAGAACGAGAGGTCCTTCCGCACCTGGGCGGACGTCGTCCCACCCCGCCGCGCCAGCTCTTCGCTCGATACGGTGGAGAGCCCCCGGTCCTCGAATTCCTCGAGAAAGCGGAGATAGATGGAAAGTCGGCGGACCGTCGATTCGGCGATGCGTTTCACGGCGTCGGAAGGCTTGTGAATTCGTTCACAAACTAGCGGCGTCCTCGGCCGCACACCAGCGTTTTCACGCCGACACAGGCGTATGCGAGGTACGCCGTGCACCTTCGCCCAGCATCCGCTACACCCACGGGTTATCTTCGGGTTCCATGACCGTGAACGTGACCTCTGAAATCGGGCGGATGCGCTCCGTCGTCGTCCATACGCCCGGGAACGAGCTCCTCGGCGTCACGCCCACGACCCGGGAGGCGTACCTCTACGACGACCTTCCAGACGCCGACCAGGCGCGCAAGGAGCACCGGCGCTTCACCGCCGTCCTCGAGCGGTTCTGTCAGGTCTACGAGGTGAGAGATCTGCTGGCGCAGGTTCTCGAAAACCGGGAAGTCCGTGAGCTGCTCGTCCGCGAGACCATGGACATCGTTCCGAGCGAGCCGCTGGCGCGCGAGATCGAAGCGCTGCCGCCTGCCGACCTGGTCACCATGCTCATCGAGGGTCGAGTCGAGGCGCCTGGCCCGCTCGCTCGCACGCTGAACGAGTTCGGGTACGAGCTGCCGCCGCTGCCCAATCTGTTCTTCACGCGTGACTCCGCCATGAGCGTGGGGCAACACGTGCTCGTCGGTTCGATGCGCTACGGAATCCGGTGGCCGGAAGAGCTCATCATGAAAGCGCTCTTTCTGTACCACCCGCTCCTGCGCAACGAAGGAATCCTGTACGACGGATCCGTCGAGCGGCGGCTCAACTACACCCTCGAGGGTGGCGACGTCCACACGTTGCGCGAGGACCTCGTCCTCATCGGCTTCAGCGAGCGTTCCAGTCCCGGGGCGATCGACCATCTGGCCGATCTCCTGTTCAGCCAGACCAGGGTCAGGGACATCATCGTCGTGGTGATGCCGAAGGAGAACACGGCGATCCACCTCGACATGATCTTCACGCAGGTCGACCGCGAGCTCTGCGTCTGCTTCCCACCACATTTCATCGGACCGGAGCGGCTCAGCGTATTGCACTGGCGCAAGGGCAACGGCGCGCTTCGCGAGATGCCCGACATCTTCGCGGCGCTCGCCGAATGCGGCATGCCGATGACGCCGATCTTCTGTGGCGGTGAGCGGAGGGCGCTCCAGGAGCGCGAGCAGTGGGCGTCCGGCTGCAACTTCGTCGCGATGCGTCCGGGCCTCGTGCTCTCGTACGCGCGCAACGTCGGCACGCTGGAGCAGATGGTGCGCGCCGGCTTCCGCGAGGTGCCCGGAGTGAACTTCCTCACCGGAGACATCCGGATCGCCGACGACGAACGCGCCGTGATCACCTTCGAGGGAGCGGAGCTCGTGCGCGGCGGTGGTGGGCCGAGGTGCATGACCTGTCCGGTGCAGCGTGACGAAACCTGATTCGCGGCCGCGCGTCGTATCGTTGATGGAGGAGCAGTGAGCGAAGTCGATGCACTGAGCGGCACTCGTCTCGAGCCGTTCGTCACCGCGGGAGTGAGCACCCGTCCGGAGCAGACGCTCCTCGCCGATCGGGCCGCGGACTACTTGAAGGCGGGTCCGGCCAACGCGCGCACGCTCATCGCGAGCGTCTGCCAGCTCTCCGCGCTGCCCGACGCAGTCGCGGAGCACATGGCGGTCACGCTGCTCGGCGGACATCCACGCTTCGCGCGGACCGTCGATGGCGCATGGCGCCTGTGCGAGCCCGCGCCGCCCGCGTGGCGCGCGATTCCCGCCGACGAGGAGCCTCTCCTCTCGTCGCTGAGCTTCGTCGTCGTCGACGTCGAGACGACGGGTGGACGGCCCGATCAGGGCGACCGCATCACCGAGATCGCCGCGGTCACGGTGCGCGACGGCAAGATCGTGGATGTGTTCGAGACGCTCGTGAATCCGGAGCGTTCGATCCCGCCGTTCATCACGCGCCTCACCAACATCTCCTGGGAGATGGTGCGTGAGAAGTCTCCGTTCCGCGACGTGTGCGAGCAGGTGCTCCGCGTGCTCGACGGCAACGTGTTCGTGGCGCACAACGCAAGCTTCGATTGGCGCTTCGTGAGCGCCGAGGTTGCGCGTGCCAGCGGACGCGAGATCACGGGACGGCGGCTGTGCACGGTCCGCCTGGCTCGGCGTCTCCTTCCCCAACTCCGATCACGATCGCTCGATTGGGTCGCGCGGCACTACGGCGTGGAGATCGAGCCGCACCTGCGTCACCGCGCCGCCGGCGACGCGATCGCCACGGCGCACTGTCTTCTGCGTCTGCTCGACGACGCGCGAGGGCACGGCTGCGAGCGGTGGAGTGAGCTGGAGCGTTTTCTGTCGACCGGCAGTGCGGTCAAGAAGCGACGGGGCAGGAGACCGTCGGCGATGCCCGGGCCGATGGGGAAGGATACGACTGCGTGACTGGGTGCTCGCGTCCCGGTGTCATCGTACGAGGTACCCGGACCCAGACCGCTGGCCCGACGGAGTCCCGGAGGCTCCTCTGCGGCTACTCGCTGTGCTGCAACCGAACTGCAACCACGTGTACACCAGGACGACTGACGTACTCTGGATACTCGGATTGGCATACTGGCCATTCCAATTTGTGGATGGCCGTCCGTGGAGATCACCTCTGACCGTCGCAGCGCGGCGGGCCGACACCTATCCAAGTGCGTCCAATCATTGAGGATTGGTTGGATGTCGGTCGCCATGCGCGGTACGAAGATACGAAGCTACGGTACCGAGTACCCGCAGCTCCGATGCATCCAAGCTTCGAGTGGTCCAGGTACCGCGCGGTGACGCCTACTTCGCCGACACCACCAGATCCACCCGCGTCGTCCCCCCCTCCCCTACCTCGACCGCACGCTCCGTCTTCCCCGTTCGCTCGTGCCACCCCCGCACGACGTACTTCCCGGGCGGCACGCCGTCGATCGTGAAGGTTCCGTTCGGTGCCGTCACGGCGAAGTACGGATGGTCGAACACCGCGATGTACGCCGTGGGCCACGGGTGATCGACGTCCTTCACCACGACGAGACCCGGCGTCGAGAATGGGCGTTCGGTCGGGATCACCTGCTCGTCGCGTCCGAGCAGGATCGACGCGCGTGGCTCGCGCTCACCCGCGGCGAGAAAGCGGAGGTGCTGGCGAAACGGATCGTGGCCGAGGACGTTCACCGCGCTCGACGTCACCGCCGCCTGCACGCGCGGCGAGAGCTTGCAGTCCGTACTCTCCAGCTCTAACCGGCGCTCCAGCGGGAGCGCCTTGCCGCGCCGCGCGCCGTCGAGCCACACGACCACGCCTCCGAGCGCGTTGCCCTGCTGCGTCACCGAGAGGTCGGGGATCGTCGCGCCGCACAATGCGCTGTCGCGCCCGGTTGGCTGCGGCGGACCCGCGGCGATCGGCGCGCTGGTGCTGATCGTTCCGGTCACCGTGCCAGGCGTGGCGACGGCTTCCACCACGTACGGCTGCGAGGGACGCGCGATCACGACCTCGCTCGGCGCGCCGATCGAACGGGTGCTGGTGTCGCCCGCCGCGTGCTGCGCGGCGGCGGCGGACGGCTTGGCGCTCTCACGGCACCCGAGAGCGACGAGAAGCCCAGCGACGAGTTGGAGCGAGAGGCAGCGAGAATGACGTGCGACGTTCACGAGAGCGAGATTGCGTGGTCGGGGTTGCGCCTGAACGGGCAAGGGGCGAGCCAGCATCGGTTGGAGCAGATCCGCGCCGCGCGTCGGCCGTGCGTTCACTTCGTCAGGTCAAACTAGTCGCACGACTGGCCTCCGCCCTGCATTGCAGGAACCCTTCTCGAACCTCTTCCGCCGCGTGCGCATGCCGACTGTTCGCCTCACCTTCGCGCTCGCGGCGACGATCTCGCTCGGATGCGGCGGCTCCCTTCCACCGAGCCGCGCGGAGCCGGTCGAGCGCTGGGGGTTCACCGCGCCGTGGGATCCGCGCAGTGCGGCGAGCGTTGCGGCGCATGCGCGCGAGCTCGACGTGCTCGTGACCGGGTGGATCCCGCTGGACTCGCTCAGCGGCGCGCCGTTCGTTCTCTATCGCGACAGCGCCGGCCGCGCGAGCTCGCCGGCGCCGCGACGCATGGCGATCGTCACCTCGTTCGTCGGCAGCGGATTCCACCCTGACGTGATTCGCCGCCTCGCCCTGGACAGCGCAGCCCTGCGCCGTTCGTCCACCGCGGTCTCCGCGTGGGCGCGACGCGAGGGCTATCGCGGCCTCGTCCTCGACTTCGAGGGGATGACGGGCGCCGACAGCGCATCGACTCGGCTCGTCGTCGCCGGGATGGCGCGAGCCGCCCACGCAGCCGGCGTCGGACCGGTCGTCGTCGCCGTGCCGGCGTCGGACACCGTCGGCTATCCCGCGCGACTGTTCGACGGCAGCGCGGATCTCCTGCTCGTGATGCTCTACGATCAGCACTGGGCCACCTCGCCGCCCGGCGCGATCGCCGCTCCGGACTGGGCGCGCCGGACGCTCGGCATGCGCGTGGCCGAGCGCGGCGCGAGTCGCCTCGTCGCCGCGCTGCCGCTGTACGGCTATCTGTGGCGACCGAACACCTTCGCCGAGACGATCGGGTACGACGACGCGCGTCGCCTCGCGGCGGAAGCCGGCACGTCGCTCGCGCGCGATCCCGCGACCGCCACGCTCCACGCCGCCCGACCCGGCGCCGACGGCTGGGAGCTCTGGGTCAGCGACGCGACTCTCGTCCGTGCGCTCGAGCGCGAAGCGGCGCAGCTCGGCGTGAAACGAGTCGCGTATTGGCGGTTGGGGTTGGAGGATGGGACGATGTGGGGTGATCGGTGATCGGTGATCGGTTGCGACCTCGGGACGCTGAAGCCGACCGAGGCTGGCCGATCACCGATCACCGATCACCGTTCACAGCGCGGCGCGCGACGCGCGCGCCGCGCCTACACCACGATCAGCTCTCGCTGATACTCCGAAGGCGTGATCAACGCACGTCCCGGCTCGAGAAACGCGTTCACCTCGCTGCGCATCCCGATCTCACCCGGGATGTACAGGCCCGGCTCGATGGAGAAGCCGATGCCCGGCACGAGCAGCCGCTCCTCGCGCGTCTCGAGGTTGTCGAGGTGCGGACCGGAGCCGTGCAGCGAGCGCGGATCGATCGAGTGTCCGGTGCGGTGGATGAATCGGTCGCCGTAGCCACGCGCCGTGATCACCGCGCGCGCCGCGTCGTCCACGTCGGCGCCGCGGAGCGGCTCGCCCTGCGCGGCCGAGTCCTGCACCAGCCGAATGGCCGCGTCCCGCGCGTCGCGCACGATCGACCAGATCTCCTGCGCCCGCGCCGACGGAGGACCGAGCGTCGCCATCCACGTCTGGTCCGCGTACACCTCACCCGGCTCCGTCGCCCACAGGTCGATCAGCAGCACGTCGCCGTCGCGGATCGGCACGGGCCGGTCGGCGGACGCCTCGTAGTGCGGGTTGGCCGAGTTCGCGCCGGCGCACACGCTCGGCCCGTGATCGGTGATCAGCCCCGCGCGCGCGAACCGCTCCTGCATCCACTGCACGAGCTCGTGCTCCATCACCGGCTGCCGCGTGCGCGAGCGCTCGCCGGCGAGCGCGAACGCATCGTACGCGATCGTCCTGATCGTCTCCGCCGAGCGCAGGTGCGACGCGAGATGCTCGGCGCTCCAGCTGGCGTAGAAGCGCGTCACGAGCTCGCCCGACGACACCACGTCCGTCGCGCCCGCCGCGCGCACCATCTCGAGCACGCCGGCCGGCACCCGGTCGAGATAGGGCACCGCGTCGCCCGGCGAGTACTCCATCGCGATGCGCTTGCCGCGCACCATCTCGCTCACCGCCGCCTCGAGCTGCTTCCACGAGCTGTACGATCCGCGCGGCCACTCCGCGGGCCAGAGCCGCCACGGCCCATTCTCGATCGCGTGACCGAGCGCGCGCGGCGCACCCTCGCGCGGGATGAAGACGAAGATGCGCCGCGACACCATCCCCTCCAGCGCGAGCAGTCCGTTCGCGATCGGGTTGACGCCGTGGAAGTCGTACAGAAGCCAGCCGTCGAGCTTCGCGTCGGCGAGGGCGCGCTGCAGCGCCGGCAGCCGTTCGGGGCTCAGCATGACGCGCGAACCGCGTCGCTCAGGACGACTGCGCGTGGTCGGCGCCGCGCCAGTCCGCGCGCCACTCGCACGAGCCCTCGCCGCGCCCTTCGCAGCGCGTGTGCTCCACCGCGCCCGTCGTGCCCACGAGCAGCCGCAGGAGCTCGCGCAGCGTCGCTTCGTAGAACGCGCATCCCGCGCCGCCCGCGGCGACGCCGACGGTGATCGAGCGCGGGATCTCGAGCAGCACGTAGGTGCCCACCCGCCGCACGTTGCCATTCAGATAGCGCCGCGCGATGCGCCGCACCTGCCGCAGCGCGGCCGGCCGCGCGACGATCGACGGCATGACCTTGAGCATTCCGCGCGTCACCGGCGAGACGGTCATGTACGCCTCGCGCGCCAGGAAGCGTCCGGCGGCGCGCAGCACCGCCTCGGCGTCTGGCCGGCGTCCGATCAGCTTCGCGAGCGCGATCGCCTCGTCCTGCGCCGTGCGCTGATTGCGTCGCACCGCTTCGGTGTACCGCTTGATCTGCGTGTACACCGTGTCGCTGAGCCCGAATCGCTTGTTGCGCAGCTCGTCGACGAACTCCGCCTCGAGCAGCTCCTCGGGCGTATCCACGTCACGAACGGCTTCGAGAAGGCTGAGCGGGAGGAGAGCGTCGACTGTTGCGAGCATCTGCGACTGCGGGGGAGAGCGACCGCGCGCGTGGGCGGTTGCGGAGGGAGGATCGTAGCCAACGAAGCTAACGGGAACCGGAGGCCCAGCCAATAGCTTCACCAGTGCACGCGCGCTTGCCGCCGCCCGCGGAGCGGCTCACATTCGCCGGGCGCCGCCATCCGGAGGTCGACTCGACGATGTCGCAGCACATCATGCAGATCCTTGCCGCGCGCATCCGCCGCGAGCTTCGCGCGGCGCGCCTCGCGTCCACGCAACCGGCGACGGCTCGCTAGTGCTCGGACGCAGCGCCGCGGGATTGCTCGTCGCCGCAACGGTCGCGCTCGCCGCTTCCCGCGTGCATGCGCTGAGTCGCGAAGGAACGATCGCCGCAATCGTCATCGGGACGCTCGCCGTCGCCGCCGGATGGGCGTGGGGCGCGCTGCTCATCGCCTATTTCGTCGCCTCGCTCGCGCTCTCCAGGCTGCGCGCGGCCGAGAAGGCGCAGCGCACCGGCGACGTCGTGGCGAAAGGTGGCGCGCGCGACGCCGTGCAGGTCATCGCGAACGGGGGGCTGTTCGCCGCCGCCGCGCTGATCGCCACGTCGGCACTGTTGACCGAATCGGAGGCGGTCGTCGCCGCGGCAGTCGCGCTGGGGGCGCTGGCCGCGTCGGCGGCGGACACCTGGGCCACCGAGATCGGGAGCCTCGCCACGCGCCCGCCGCGTTCCATCATCTCGGGCCGGCGTGTCGCGCCGGGCACCTCGGGCGGGGTGAACCTGCTCGGCATCGGCGCGATGGGGCTCGGCGCGGCGTTCGTCGCGCTCGGTGCGCGCGCGCTGTCGATCGATGCCCCGGTCGCCGCGGTGGTCATCGGCGGAGTCGCGGGCGCGCTGGCCGACTCGGTCGTCGGCGCGACGCTGCAGGACCGGCGCTGGTGCGACACGTGCCAGACGAGCACGGAACGCGCCGTGCACAGTTGCGGCACGACCACGCGGCACTCTGGCGGTCTCTCGGCGATGGACAACGACATCGTCAACCTGATCGCCACGGTCGCCGGCGGCGCGGTCGCCGCGCTCGTCGTTCTGCTCTAGCGTCTGCCCTCACTCATGACCTCCAGCGCACGCACGACCGATGTCATCGTCGTCGGGGGCGGTCCCGCGGGATCGTCCACCGCGTACGCGCTGGCGCGCGCGGGTGCGCGCGTGCTCGTGCTCGACCGCGCGACCTTTCCGCGCACGAAGCCGTGCGCGGAATACCTGAGCCCGCAGGCGTCGCGCATCCTGAGCGCGATGGGTGCGCTCGACGCGGTCGAGCGCTCGGCCGCGCACCTGACCGGGATGGTGGTGCGCGCGCCGAACGGGGCGATGCTGCGAGGCGACTTCGTCGCCGGCCACGGCTTCCGCGCGTTTCGCGATCGCGGGCTCGCGCTCAGGCGCACCGTGCTGGACCCGATCCTCATCGCTCGCGCGCGCGCGGTGGGCGCCGACGTGCGTGAGGGCGTGCGCGTCACCGATGTCGAGCATGACGCGAGCGGGCGCGTCACGGGGGTGCGGATCCTCGACGAGCACGGCGCCGCGCACACGCTCCGCGCGCCGCTGGTGGTCGGCGCCGATGGACTGCGTTCACTCGTCGCGCGGCGCCTCGGCCTCTCGCACGTGTCGCGTTGGCCGAAGCGGCTCGCGCTCGTGGCGCATCTCGAGAACTTCGGCGGCATGCAAGAGTGGGGCGAGCTTCACGTCGAGCGCGACGTCGGCTTCGTGGGACTCGCCTCCGTGGACGGCGGATTGACCAACGCGGCGATGGTGGTGCGTCCGTCGGATGCGCGCGCCATCAGCGCCGATCGCGAGCGCTTCTTTCTCGACTGGCTTCGCGCGCGGCCGCAGCTCGCGCCACGCGTCGCGAACGCTCGACTCGCGTCCGCCGTGCAGGTGACTGGTCCGTTCGCGTCGCACGCGCGGCGCTCGTGGGCGCCCGGTGCGGCGCTCGTCGGCGACGCGGCCGACTTCTTCGATCCCTTCACGGGCGAGGGGATCTACGCAGGGCTGCGCGGCGGCGAGCTCCTCGCGCCGTTCGCGCTCGCGGCGCTCGGCGCCGGCTCCGCGAGGGAGGCCGACCGCGCGCTCGCCCAGTATCACCGCGCGCGCCGGAGCGAGTTCGCCGGCAAGTGGATCGTCGAGCGGCTCATCGGCGCCGCGGTGGGGTGGGCGCCCGCGATGAACTACTTCGCGCGCACGCTCGAGGCGCGGAAGGACATGGCCGATCTGCTCGTCGGCGTGACGGGTGACTTCGTGCCCGCACGCGAGGTGTTGCGCCCGGGGTATCTGCTCAATCTCTTTCGCCCCTCAGGCAGCTCACCCGCATCCGGCGCATGACGATCGATCCAGACTCATTCCGCAGCGTCCTCGGCCGATTCGCCTCGGGCATCACCGTCGTGACCACGCGCGATCGCGAGGGACGCGACGTCGGCATGACCGTCAGCGCGTTCTGCTCGGTGAGCCTCGATCCGCCGTTGGTGCAGGCGTGCGTCGATCGCGGGGCGTCGCTGTACGCGGCGCTCGCCGAGAGCGCGACGTTCGGCGTCAACATCCTCGCGGCCGAGCAGGAGGCGTTGTCGCGCCGGTTCGCGACCGCCGACTCGACGCGCCGCTTCGACGGCGTCGGCTACCAGCGTGGCGAGAGCGGCGTCGTGCTGCTCGAGGATGCGCTCGCGCATCTCGAGTGCAAGGTCGTCGCGCGCCACGAGGCCGGCGACCATACGATGTTCATCGGGGAAGTCGAGAGCGCCTCGGCGCGCAGCGCACGCCCTCTGCTCTACTATCGCGGCGGCTACGCGCAGCTCGAGCGGTAGGCGGCCGGTGCTCGTCCCACGGCGCCGGCGCGGGTTCGAGATCCTCGACGATCCCGCGACTGATCCCGCGCTGCGCGAGCGCTCGCTCCGCGACGTGCGGCGCTCCAACGTCGTCCTCGGTGGTACGCACGCGGTGCTCGTGGAGCTCGCTCGCGCGCTGCCGACGCTCGGCGCGGGCGGCTCGCTGCTCGACGTCGGCACTGGACTGGCCGACATCCCGCACGCGGCGCGCGCGCTCGCCGCGCGCCATGGCGTGGCGCTGACGATCTTCGGCGTGGACGAAGCGGAGACGCTCGCACGCGTCACGACGCGCACGCTCGACGGCAGCGCCTGCGCCGACGCGCGCGCACTTCCCTTCCCCGACTCGAGCATCGACGTCGTGACCTGCTCGCAGATGCTGCATCACTTCGAGGACGCGGAGATTCCGCGCGTGCTCGCCGAGCTCCATCGCGTGGCGCGCCGGCGCGTGATCGTGAGCGACATCCGAAGAAGCTGGCTCGCCGCGTGCGGGTTCTGGCTGGTGAGCTGGCCGTTGGGATTTCACCCGATCACCCGTCACGACGGCGTCGTCTCGGTGCTGCGGGGGTTCACGGCGGACGAGCTGTCGCGTCACGTGCTCGACGCAACCGGCGTTCAGGCAGCGGTGCGACGGCATCTCGGGTTCCGGATCACCGCGAGCTGGGAGAAGCGTCGCGGGGACGGCGGGGACGGACTCCTGGGGACGGGGTCGCGACCCCGTCCC
>DASYMZ010000169.1:0-1616 GCA_036008805.1 Gemmatimonadaceae bacterium | reverse complement strand
CCATATAGCATCAACGGGACGACCGGGACCGGTCGTCGTTGATGTCACCAAGGACGCGCAGCAGGCGAGCGTCGTGCCGAACTGGGACGTGACGCTCGACCTCGAGGGCTACGAGGACCATCGCAAGAACGACGTCGACCTGGCGCCGGTGCGCGCCGCGGCCGAACTGCTCGCGGCAGCCGAGCGTCCGCTCATCCTCGTGGGCAACGGCGTCATCCAGTCCGGTGCGACGTCCGAGCTGCTCGCGCTGGCCGAGCGGACCGGCATTCCCGTCATCACCACCCTGCACGGGCTCGGCGCGTTTCCGCAGGATCATCCGCTCTCGCTCGGCATGCCCGGCATGCACGGCTGGGTGCACGTGAACCGCGCCATTCAGCGCTGCGACGTGCTGCTCAACGTCGGCTCGCGCTTCGACGATAGAGTCACCGGCAAGGCGGCGACGTTCGCGCCGCACGCGAAGATCATCCACGTGGACGTTGACCCGAGCGAGATCGGCAAGCTCGTACCGGTCGCCGTCGGCATCGTCGGCGACGCGAAGGCGGCGATCGACGCGCTGCTCGAGGTGCTGCGCGAGCGGGAGGCGGACGGTAGTGGTTCGCCCGATGTCCGAAATTGGCTCGACGAAGTGCACGACCTGCGCGCCAAGTTCGAGCCGCGGCAGGCGTATCGTCGTCGCCCCGACTCGGCCACGCTGCAGCCGCACGACGTGTGCGCGCTGCTCAACGCGGCGCGTCTCACGCGCGGTCCGGTGCGCATCGTCACCGACGTCGGCCAGCATCAGATGTGGGCGGCGCAGCTCCTCGACTGGAGCAAGCCGCGCACGCACCTCACCAGCGGCGGCTCCGGCACGATGGGCTTCGCGGTGCCCGCGGCGCTCGGCGCGGCGGTCGCATGTCCCGATGAAACGATCTGGGTGATCGTCGGCGACGGTGGCTTCCAGATGACGAACCAGGAGATCGCGACGATGGCGCAGGAGGGGCTGACCAACGTCAAGATCGCGATCATGAACAACGGCTACCTCGGCATGGTGCGGCAGTGGCAGCAGCTGTTCGAGGGGAAGCGCTACAGCGGCACGCCGCTGACCGGCCCCGACTTCGCGAAGCTCGCCGAAGCGTACGGCGTGCGCGGCATCACCGCCGAGACCACTGAGCAGGCCGAGGCGGCGATCGGCGACGCGTGGGATCACCCGGGCGTCGTCGTGATCGACTTCAGAGTCGAGCGCGAGGCGAACGTCTTCCCGATCGTGCCGCAGGGTCAGAGCATCGGCGAGATGCTCGTGGATCCCACGACCAAGGCTGCGCACCACGAGCCTGCCGCTGCTGGTGCCGCGAGCGGGAGCGCGCGATGACCGTTCCGTTCAAGGTGACCGCGCCGCCGCCGCGGGTGAAGCTCGCGCCGCGCAAGCATACCGTCGTGGTGCAGCTGCACGACCGGCCGGGCGCGCTGTATCGCGCGATCGGGTTGATCCGGCGTCGCGACTACAACGTGTCGAGCCTCGTCGTCGGCGCGAGCGAGCGGCCGGGAACGAGCCGGATGGTGCTCGTCGTCGAGGCCGTGGATGTGCACCAGGTGCTGCAGCAGCTCTCGCGTCTCGTGGACGTGTTGAGCGTGGCCGA
>DASYMZ010000168.1:0-6848 GCA_036008805.1 Gemmatimonadaceae bacterium | reverse complement strand
CCGCCGATGCCCCAGCGGGAAATCTACTTACTCAGCGGCGTTGATGGCGGCGCGCACCTTGTCGGCGATCAGGCCGAAGGCGGCCGGATCACGGACGGCGATGTCGGCAAGGATCTTCCGGTCGATCTCGATGCCGGCCTTGCCGAGCCCGTTGATGAACACGTTGTAGCTCATGTCGTGCTGCCGTGCGGCGGCGTTGATGCGCACGATCCAGAGGCGGCGGAAATCGCGCTTCTTATTCTTGCGGTCGCGGTAGGCGTACTTCCACCCGCGCTCGACGTTCTCCTTGGCGGCTTTCCACAGCTTGGAGCGAGCGCCGAAAGCGCCCTTGGCGTGCTTGAGGATCTGCTTCTTGCGCTTGAGGCGCGGGACGTTCGATACGGCGCGTGGCATGGTCGGCTCCTATTACGCGGCCTGAATGAGGCGCTTGATTCGCTTCCGCTCGCCATTCGTGGCGATGAGCCCCGCGCGGCGCAGATTGCGCTTCCGCTTCGAGGTCTTCTTGGTGAGGATGTGGCTCTTGAACGCCTTCATCCGCTTGACCTTGCCGGTGCCGGTCGTCTTGAAGCGCTTCGTCGCGCCCTTGTGAGTCTTCATCTTAGGCATTGCACGCTCTCGCTTATTTGGGCGTCAGAATCATCGTCATGGACTTGCCTTCGAGCCGACCCGCGCTCTCGATCTTCGCGATGTCCGCCAACTGACTGCTCACCCGGTCGAGCACCTGCTGCCCGAGCTCGGGGTGAGCGACCTGCCGACCACGGAACATCATGGTCACCTTCACCTTGTTCTTCTCTTCGAGGAACCGGCGTGCGTGCCGCGTCTTCGTGTCGAAGTCGTGATCGTCGATGCCCGGTCGGTACTTCACTTCCTTGAGCTCGATCACGTGCTGCTTCTTCTTGGCGAGACGCGCCTGCTTCGCCATCTCGAACTTGTACTTCCCGTAGTCCATGATGCGGACGACCGGGGGCCGAGCCGTGGCCGCGACTTCGACGAGGTCCAACCCGGCTTCCTCCGCCATGCGCAGCGCCGCGTCCACGTCGAGAATCCCGAGCTGTGAACCATCGGCGCCGATCACGCGGACCGGGCTGATGCGGATCATGCGATTGACCCGCACGCGCTTGGTAGTGTCCTGAATACTCGTAGCCTCGGAGAGAGAGAACAAAAAAGCGGACCTTCTGGGGAAGAAGAGTCCGCACGACGCACGGCGCCCACGACGGATGGCGGGCCCGAAACGCTGAATCAGGACTCCTGCAGCACTCCTCGCGACGATGCGAGGGCCAGAGGGTGGGCCGCCGCATGGCGACCACTTAGCTAGTTGTCAGATCGGAAGTTAGGACGTCGCGGAGGTATGTCAAGGCGGGCGACCGCATCCCGCGAGACGCTGCTGCCCCATCTACCTTGCGCCCATGGACCTGCCGCCCGAACGACTGCCCCTCCCCGCCCTTCGCCGCCGCACATCCTCGTCACGCTCCAGCCGATGATGATCCCGTCATGGGGCCTCGGGGGAAAATGGTCTCGAAAGGTCCGTCTGCTAGCGCTTCTGGCCGTCCGAGACGGCATGCGTCACCTGCCCGGCTGCCTGCGCAACCTTTCTCCCCAGGTGGACGGCATCGTCGCGCTCGACGACGGCTCGACAGACGGAAGCGCGGAGCTGCTGGCCAGCCATCCAGCGGTCATCGAGCTGATCCGGCGCCCGATCGACCGGCCCAATTGGGACGAGGTCGGCAATCACCGCCTTCTCGTCGAGGCAGGCCTCCGGCACGGCGCCGAGTGGCTGCTCTGCATCGATGCGGACGAGCGGCTCGAGCGGGACTTTCGCGCGCGTGCCGAGCGGGTGATCGCGCGGGGAGGGTTGCTCGGACTTTCGGCCTATGCGGTGCGCCTCCGCGAGCTGTGGGACGACCCGGGCCAGTATCGCGCCGACGGAATCTGGGGACGCAAGCTGATCGCTCGGCTCTTTCGCGCTCGCGCAGACCACGAGTTCGACCCGAGGCCACTGCACGGCACGAAGGCGCCGATGCAGGCGCGACGGAACGGACGATTCCCGAGCGCGGATCTCACGCTCTACCACCTTGGAATGCTGCGGGCGGAGGATCGCATCGCGCGCCGGCAACGCTACGAGATCGGCGATCCCGACCGCAAATGGCAGCGCATCGGCTACGAGTACCTCACGGACGATCGCGGACTCGTGCTGCATCGCATCGCGGCACGGCGCGCGTTCGACGACTGAGCAGCTGCCAAGGAGGCGTCCACTCCGCCGCGTGAGCTCTCGCTACCGCCGATCGTGCTCCGCGCCAACGGCCAGGAGCGCGCCGGCGGAATACGCGGCCGCACCCAGCACGACGAGAGGACAGGCGCGAAGGAGCGCTCCTCGATCGGGCGGGTCGCTGCGCAGCGAGACGATGAGCGAGCGAATCACATTGCGAGGGCCCGACGCCGCAACGCGCAGCCTCTGCGCTGCGCCACCGTCGATCGCTCCCTGCATGCGTGCCTGGAGACTGCCGCGACGGAATGCGTCGCGCAGCATGTCTCGCATCGCGGTCGGATACCGGTGCGCGGTGACCGCGTCCTCGGCCAATACGATGCGCGTGAATCCCCGCAAGCGATCGTTGAACTCCGTGTCCTCGCCCGCACGGAGATCCTCCCGGAAGCGGCCGAAGCGCTCGAACAATGCGCGCTCGTACGACAAGCTGTAATGGAGTCGCTGGCTCGGCCGCGTGACCGCGAGGCGACGATTGTGCTGCAGCAGCAGCGACGACCAGGCGATCACCGATTCGGGATTCGCGTTGGTGAGCGGGCTCGCCACCGCGCTCGCACCGTTGCGATGCGCCCGCAAACGCGCGGCAGCCCATCCCGGCGTGGCAAGACAGTCCGCCGCGAGGAAGGACACGTACGGGGCCGTGGTCATGTCGAGTCCCGCGTTGCGCGCGGCGCCGGGATACAGGCGGTGCTCCACGCTGTGCACCGGCACGCGCACACCGGCGGCCGCCAGTCTGCCCGCCGGGTTACCGCCGCCCGAGTTGACGACGACGACTTCCACCGGAACCGACTGCTCGAGCAGCGACCGCACCGCGGCGACGAGGTTCGGCTCGTCCCGGTAGCTCATCACGACGCAGGAGAGATCGGGTGCGGTCACTCCGCGGCAGTTCCCGCCGTGACGGCTCGCGGGTTGTGCCAGGCATGGGGCCGACGCATCGCGTGCATGACGACCGCCGCCGCGGAAGCCGCGAGGTCGGCGACGAAGAACACCAGCGTCGCGACGAGATATGCCGGAATGCGTCGTCGGATGCCGGCCTTGAACAGCGCGGTCAGCACCTCCAATCCGGGCACCGCGAGATAGAGGAGAGACACCCATCCGGGGACAACGTCGACCATCGCTCCCGCCAGCGCGGACGCGAAGACGAGACGATCGGCGTAGCCGAGCGAGGCGGCGACGCTCTCCATGCGTTGCGCAACGCTCGCCTTCGATGGCGCCGCATCCCTCCGCGCGAGAAAGAGTCCTCGCGTCCAGCGTACGTGCTGCCTCCAGTACTCGCCGAGGTCCGAAGCGACGGTGTTCCCAGCGATGGCGGAATCCACGAATCGCGTCTGCCACCCGCGTCGAATGAGCGTCGCGCTCGTCGCGACGTCCTCGCCCGAAGGGATGGGCGCGAAACCGCCGATCGTGACGAGCACTGATGTTCGATACGCCGCCGCGCCGAGCGTGGGTGGGTTGAGGCCGAGGCGATCCGTACCCGCCGACGTCACGAGCTGGTGCACCCACGTGTTCACGGCGGCATAGCGCGTGATGATGTTCGCGTCAGGATTCGACGGTCGAACGAAGGCCGCCGCCGCGGCGACACGAACTTCGGCGAACGGACGCACCAGCTGTGCGACAAAATCGCTGAGGGGCTCGAGATCGGCATCGAGTACGACGACGAGCTCCGACTCCACCATCCCCACCCCCGCGTTCAGTGCGGCGGCCTTCCCTCCCGAGAGAGGCAGCTCCAGCACGCGCGCGTCGCGACGCCCTTCCGCCCACGCGTTGAAGCGCGCCGGCGTCTCGTCGGTGCAGCCGTCGCAGACGAGGATGAACGAGAGTCGCTCCGCCGGATAGCTCAGCGCGCCGAGCGCGGCGAGTAGCCGATCGGCGACGGCGTGCTCGTTTCTCGCCGGTACCAACACGGTCACCGTCGGCGTCGAGCCGACGGGTGCGAGTGGACGCGACCGGACGAGCGTCGCCCCGAGGAACACGAGACGTCGCAGCGAGAGCGCGACCACGAGCACGACCACGATCGTGACGACGATCGCCTCGATCGCCTGTCTCATCGCTGGCCGCCGAGTGGGTGGCTCGGTCGCCACCAAAGTGATTCCGGGGTTCCTTCGCGCATTTGGTGGGACCATGATAACGGTGGGGCGCAGGGGCGATAGCGGGAATCTGCCTCCCATGCGCGCTGGCTGCGATGCGGCTTCGAATCAGCATCGCATTCGGTGGCGACTGGCCGGATTGGCGAGCGATCCAGAGTGGCGCCGCACTCGACATGATCCGATCTTTCACCCACCCCCGCGCATCGATGCCCGGGTCGTCGCGCACCCGATCCCGACACGAAGGAGCTCACGATCGCGATCGCATCGAGAGGTGAGCCAGTCTCGGACCGTGCGACGAACGACCACCTCGACGAGCGGATCACCGACATCCGTCCGCGACGCGGATGGGCGGCGCTCCGGCTCGGCGAGCTCCACGAGTACCGAGAGCTCCTCTTCTTTCTCGTCTGGCGCGACGTGAAGGTGCGGTACAAGCAGACCGCACTGGGGGTGGGCTGGGCGGTGCTGCAGCCCGTCGCGACGATGCTCGTGTTCACGCTGTGCTTCGGGCGCCTGGTTCGGGTGCCGTCGAACGGCGTTCCGTATTCGCTGTTCAGCCTCGCCGCGCTCGTACCCTGGACCTTCTTCGCGAACGGGATCGCACAGGCGTCGACGAGCATCCTCACCAACCAGCAGCTCGTCACGAAGGTCTACGTGCCGAGGCTCGCCCTTCCGCTCGCGACGGTCCTGGCGGGACTGATGGACATGGTCATCGCACTGATCGTACTGCTCGGCGCGATGTTCTGGGTGGGCCGAGTGCCGGGCGCGGACGCGCTCTGGCTGATTCCGTTGTCGCTGCTGGCGGTAGCGGCGACGCTCGGCGTGGGCCTCTGGCTCGCCGCGTCCAACGTGCGATACCGCGACGTGAAGTACGTCGTCCCCTTCCTCACCCAGCTCTGGCTGTTCGTGTCGCCAGTGGTGTACCCGGCGACGCTCGTTCCGGAGCGCTGGCGCAGCCTCTACGCGCTCAATCCCATGGTGGGGGTCGTCGAGGGATACCGCTGGGCGCTCTTCGGCGGCGGCCCACCGCTCGGACTCGTCGCGTCGTCGTGCATCGGCGCGCTCGCGTTGCTCTGGTCGGGCGCGATGTACTTCCGTCGTGTCGAGCGATCGTTCGCGGATATCGTATGAGGACGCGGTGAGCGACGCCGCCGTTCGCGTCGACGGGCTGGGCAAGGAATATCAGCTTGGCCGCACGGTCGAGCGCTATCCGACGCTCCGCGACGCACTGATGCGCGGCGCCGCGCAGGCCGCGCGCACGATCGCCACGCTGGGTCGCAATCACGGTCGTCAGGGTCCGGAGCGCTTCTGGGCACTGCGCGACGTCTCACTCGAGATCGGACGGGGCGAAGTGGTGGGCATCGTCGGACGCAACGGCGCCGGCAAGAGCACGCTGCTCAAGATTCTCGCGCGCGTCACCGAGCCAACGGAGGGTTCAGCACGGCTCCGGGGCCGGATCGGATCGCTGCTCGAAGTGGGGACGGGATTCCATCCGGAGCTCACCGGCCGCGAGAACACCCTGCTCAACGGCGCGATCCTCGGGATGCGCAGAGCAGAGATCCTGAGAAAGTTCGACGAGATCGTCGCGTTCGCGGAAGTGGAGCGATTCATCGACACGCCGGTGAAGCACTACTCGAGCGGCATGTACCTGCGCCTGGCGTTCGCCGTCGCGGCGCATCTCGAGCCGGAGATCCTGCTGGTCGACGAAGTGCTGGCCGTCGGCGACGCCGCGTTCCAGAAGAAGTGCATCGGCAAGATGAGCGAGGTGTCACACCACGGGCGCACGGTCCTGTTCGTGAGCCACAACATGGACGCGGTGCAGCGGCTCTGTACACGCAGCGTGCTGCTGGAGCACGGCCGCGTTGCGATGTACGAGGACACTCCCGCGGTCGTCGCTCGATACTTCGCGACGAGCGGCGAACGCCCCGCGCCTGGCGACCGGGTGGACCTCTCGGCCGCGGTGCGCCGCGGATCGGGCGAGGCCCGCTTCGTCGAGGCACGCTACGCCGGCGCGGCGGAGGGCGTGGGATTGGTTGAGCCCGACGGACCGTTGACGGTGACCGCGGTGATCGAGAGCGACGTCGCGCGCACGGTCGAGTCGGTGGCGCTGACGATCAGGTCGCGCGTCGGCGCGAAGCTCGTGAACGCGGACACTATCGCGCTCGGGCAGTCGGTGACGCTGCGACAGGGGCGCAGCGAAGTGTCACTGCGCATCGACGCCTTGCATCTGAACCCGGGCGCCTATTCCGTCGCGCTCTGGCTCAGCCGCGCGGCAGGTCCGCCCATCGACTACATCGAGTCGGCCTTCGAGCTCGACGTCGTGCGTGCTCGGGAGTCCGGGTTCGGTCTCACTCCGACGGCGGACGGACTCGTACCGTGCACGTTCCAGGTAAGCGTCGCCTGATCCGCACGTCCTAGCCGAGCACCTCGCAGCCGTAGCCCTTGCCGTCGTGGACGATGCGGCCGAATGCGTTGGTAGCGTCGTGCTCGAACATCACGGTCCA
>DASYMZ010000167.1:0-3414 GCA_036008805.1 Gemmatimonadaceae bacterium | reverse complement strand
TTCAGCGCGTCGTCGGGCATCTGCGCGAGCGCCTTCTCGGCGAGGAGCCGGTAGCGCTCGTACTCGGAGCGGAAGTCTTCGATCATGGCCGAGGTGGTGAAGTGAATCCCAGCGCGCGTGTCGCCGCGTCGTTCTCGATCGCGTGCACGCCGTCGCGGTCCAGCCGCCAGCGATCCATGTATTGAATCGGCCGCACGAGCCGAACGTTCGCGGCGGCGAGCCGCGCCTCGAGCGCGCTGTCGGCGAAGGGCGCGGGCACGCCCGCGAAGAAGGGCGCGAACAGTCCGTCCCAGTGCACGGGCAGATACGCGCGCGGTCGGACCACGGGCAGCACGAGCGCCGCGATCGGCGCGCCGCCCGTCGCGATCCAGAGATCCACCGACTCGAGCCGCGCGTCGCGCATCGCGGCGCGCAGATTCTCCAGTGGCGCGCCGTAGCTCACGCCGTCCACGACGATCGGCTTCTCGAGATCGACGGGGCTCGCCGAGTTCTGGTAGAACCAGCTCAGCCGGCCATCCGGCGTGTCCAACGTGAAGAGGTAGGCACGGCCGCCGCCGCCGTTGGGAAAATCTTCCGCGAGTCCCGGACGCAGACCGCCGGTGCGCGCGTCCGGATGCGGCGGTCCGGCGAGCTCCGACGGATTGTGCTGCTCAGGGTTCACGGCGGGATCGCCGCTGTGATTCCACCGCACCACGCGCATCGTCACGCCGTCGCCGAGCGGGATCGTCTCGCCACCCTGCACCGCGGTGCAGCGAGAGGCGGGAACGTCCTGCGCGGTCGCCTGGAAGCAGGTCGTCATCGGCCCGATGATCCGTGCCCCGGTGAGCCGCGACCAGAGCGCGGTGTCGAATGCGTGGTCGAAGTGACTGTGTCCGCTCAGAAGGAGCTGGACACGAGACGGCCCGCCGAGCGCGGAGAGCACGCGTGCGACGGCGGCGCTGTCCGGGCGGAATGGTCCCGTCGAGTGGATGAGACGCTCGTCGACGAACGCGCTCGGCGGCAGACGCGTGACGTAGCCGTCGGTGAGAATCGCGAGCGGGCCGATCTGGAAGTGAACGTTGGCGATCGAGAGCCACGTCAGATCGACGTGCGTCGTCGGAGCCGCGACGCTCACCGGTACGGCAGGCGGGGGCTTCAGACAGGCGCACGCGAAGAGCGCGGCTGCGACGGCGACGCGGGTCGGACGCATGGGCCGAATATGCGCGCACGCGGATTGCCCGTCGATGGCGCGTGCCGATCTTCCACTCGAGCGCTGCCGACGCCGGCGTGCCACCCAGTCATCTCTGGCCACGGTGGCTCTTCCTCCGCGCGCTCGGGCTGATCTTCCTCTCGGCGTTCTACTCGTTCGCCTTCCAGATTCATGGGCTGATCGGCGAGCGCGGCATCCTGCCGGCGGGCGAGTATCTCGCCGCGGTGCGCGGCGCGCTCGGCCCGGCCGAGCGCTTCTGGTATGCGCCGACGCTGCTCTGGCTCAGTGCCGGAGATCGCGCGCTCACCATCGTGGTCGCGGCGGGGATCGTGTGCTCGGTGCTGCTGACGCTTGACGTCTGGCCCAAGCTCACCGTCGCGCTGTGCACCCTGCTCTTCCTCTCGTGCGTCGCCGCGCTGCAGGACTTCTCGTCGTATCAGTCCGACGGCATGCTGCTCGAGGCGGGATTCCTCTCCTGGTTCTTCGCGCCGAGTGGCGTACGGCCGGGACTCGGCGCGCACGATCCGCCGTCGCGCTTCAGCCGCTTCATGCTCGAGTGGGAGTGGTTCCGGATCTACTTCGAGTCGGGGATCGTGAAGCTCGCGAGCGGCGATCCGCACTGGCGCAATCTCACCGCGATGGACGAGTACTACCAGAACGGCCCGCTCCCCACCTGGCTCGGCTGGTACGTGCAGCACTTCCCGCACTGGTATCACGCGGCCACGGTGGTGATCACCTTCGCCGTGGAGCTCGTGATCGTGTGGGCCGTGTTCCTGCCGCGGCGGTTCCGGATCGCGTGCTTCGTGATCGTGACCGCGCTGCAGATCGGCATCATCGCGACGGCGAACTACGGCTTCCTCAACTATCTGGTGCTGGTGCTCGGCGTGCTCCTGCTCGACGACCGGGTGCTCGCGCGCGCGGGGCTGCGCACTCCGGCGACATCAGATGTGCGAGCGCGAAGCGCGATCCGGCAGCGGGTTGAGCCGGTCGTGCTCGGCGTGGTGCTCTACGCGACGATCGCCGCGTTTCTCCCGCTGCGTGCGGTGCCGTTGCTCGGCGCTCCGAGCCGGCTGCTCGATCCGTTCCGCATCGCGAACGCGTACGGGCTGTTCGCGGTGATGACCGAAGGGCGCTACGAGATCGAGTTTCAGGGCAGTCGCGACGGCACCACGTGGATCGCGTATCCGTTCCGATACAAGCCGCAGGATCCAATGGAGCGGCCCGGCATCTACGCGCCGTATCAGCCAAGGTTCGATTGGAACCTGTGGTTCGCGTCGCTGGGGCCGTGGGAGCAGTCGCCGTGGGTGGTGCGCGCGCAGGAGCGGCTCGTGGAGGGTAGCCCGAGCGTGCTTCGATTGTTCCGGCGCGATCCGTTCGAGGGGAAGCCGCCCGCGCTCGTGCGCACGGTGCTCTGGCAGTACTGGTTCACCGATCTGGCGACGAAGCGCAGGACCGGCGCGTGGTGGCGGCGGAAGGAGCTCGGCGTGTTCACGGGCGTCGTCGGGGTCCCGAGGGACAGTACGTCGGCGCCAGGCGCGTCGAGATGAGGTGCGCGCTGGACGCGGCCGGCACTGGCAGGCCGGCCGCGTCCGGCGCTCAGGCTACAGGAATGCGCTGGCCGTCGTGGTCGCGAGGGCCTGACCAGTCTTCGTATCGATGAGCGTGATCTTGAAGGTGTGGGTGGTGTTCATGCAGTTCACGAGCGTGGAGTTCGCGCTCCAGTACGTCGTCGCGCCAGGCGCGGTGTTGCGCGCGGCGATGAAGTGTGGCACGTCCACGAAGCAGGCGGGATCGGTCGTCGTGTCGACGACGTCGACTTCGAACGCGGCGTTCTTGCTGCCGCAATTGGTGAGCGCGCCGCTGAAGCCGATGCCGATGCGGGTGGTGTAGACCACGATGTTGTAGGTCTGGATATCGGCCGACAGCGTGCCGCACGCGGTGACCGTCGAACCGCCGCCACCACCACCACCGCCGCCGCCACCGCTGACGAGCGAGCTGTCCGTGCCTCCTCCGCCGCCGCCGGACGAACCGCCGGAGAAGGAGGGAGTCGAGGGCGCGACTCGCGACGAGGGATTGGTGACGTCGGCGCACGCGGTGAGCGAACCGACGAGCGCGAGAACCGAGAGGATCGTGCGGGACCGACCAAGCATCGGGGACTCCATGGGAAGGGATGCAGAGCGGAGATGCTCCGCAGCCTCTCCCTCAGGCAGAGCCCATTCCGGCTT
>DASYMZ010000166.1:0-1625 GCA_036008805.1 Gemmatimonadaceae bacterium | reverse complement strand
CCCGAACACGGTCGTTAAGCCCTACAGCGCCGATGGTACTCCGTCCGAGAGGACGCGGGAGAGTAGGCCATCGCCGGCACCTCGTAGAAACGGCCCCGCTGCAGCGCAGCGGGGCCGTTTCGTTTGTCCGTCATCCGCTTGCCGTCACCCACTGACAGACTGGAAACGCCGAGCTCCGCCCGCAATCCGCCAATCACCGAGAACTGATCACCGACGACCGATCACCGGAATCTCGCGCACCGCGCACTTCACGCCGGATCGACTCTTGCGACCCTGACCCGCATGGCACTCTCCAGAGCGGCCCTGGCTACCACCAGCGCAACCGCCACCGCCGCCGCAGCAGCCGCAATCCTCCTCCGGCGCGAACAGATCACTCGGCAGGCGACCGAACGATTCGCCGCCGCGGCGCTCGAAACGCTTCTCAACGCGATCGACGCCAACGATGCGGAGACGGGCGCCCACGTCCGGCGCGTCGCCACCTACGCATTGATCCTCGGCGAGGCCGCCGACCTCTCCGAGCACGAGTGCAAGAGCATCGAGCGCGTCGCACTCTTTCACGACATCGGAAAGATCCACGAAGCGCTCTTCGACATCATCCACGATGACGAGAAGCTCACCCCCGCCGAGCGCCGCGAGATCGCCACGCACCCGGCGCGCGGCGCGAAAGTGCTCGAGCCACTCCGCGGCTTCTATCCTGACCTCCCCGACGGCGTGCTCTCACACCACGAGCGCTGGGACGGAAAGGGCTATCCGCGTGGGCTCAAGGGGCGCGGCATTCCCATCTCGGCGCGCGTCGTCGCCGTAGGCGATACGTTCGATGCAATCACCCATCGGCGTCGCTACCGCGACGGTCAGCCCAACGAGGTCGCTCGGCACGTACTCCTCGAGGGACGCGGTACTCAGTTCGATCCGGACCTGATCGATCTGTTCCTCTTCCCGCCGGTGTTCGCGAAGGTCGTCGCGGCTCAACGCAGGGTGACGCGCTGGCGCCGTCCGGTCGAACAGCGGAAGCCGGGGCGCGACGAAGAAGACAAAGTCCCCGACATCACCTTTCGCTGGCGTCCAAACCCGAGCGCAGAGCGCGAGCAGCCTCAGTCGGATCAGCCGCTCCGAACAGCGCGCTGATCACAGCGATCCCGTTCGCACCTGCTTGCCTCACGGCCGGAATGGTCGCGGCGGAGATGCCTCCGATCGCCACCGCGGGCAGGTTGCACCGTCGCGCCAGCTCGGAGAATCGCACCGTGCCGATGGCCGATCCCGCATCCGGCTTGCTTCCCGTCGCGAACACCGGGCCGATCCCGACGTAGTCCGCTCCCGCCGAACGCTCCACCTCGTCGTCGGAACCGACCGACGCGCCGATGATGAATCCCTGCGGCACGATTCGCCGCAGGAGCGCGGGGGAGAGGTCATCCACGCCCACATGCACGCCATCCGCTTCCGACGCGAGCGCGACATCCGCGCGGTCGTTGATGATGAGCGGAACATCGGGAATCATCACTCGCACCACCCGGGCGATCTCGACGAGTGAACGCGCGCTCTCCTCCTTCAGCCGCAACTGCACCATCGTCGCGCCGCCGGCGACGGCTGCCGCCGCTCGCAGCGCGAGTCCACGAGGTCCATCCCGT
>DASYMZ010000165.1:0-6075 GCA_036008805.1 Gemmatimonadaceae bacterium | reverse complement strand
ATGGCGCGCAAGCGCGCGCACGGCCTCTGACGCTTCATCAGGCGCTCGCTCGTCCCGTCGGCGAGCGCTCACATCGCCGGACCGGACGCGCTATTCGCTGCGCCGCTTGGTCGTCCGATTGCTCGCGCGCTCGAGCGCGCGCCGGCTCGTCTCCGCGCCCTGCTCTAGGTAGCGACGCGCGACGCCGATCGCTTCCTCGGCCTGCGCGGCGCAGCTCGGATCGCTGAAGCAGCGCCGGATCGAGCGCTCCACTTCCTCCTCCAGCAGCGTGCTCTCGCGCGCCAGCGCGTCGAGGGACCAGCCCAACCGCGCACGCTGGCTGCCGTGGCGGTCCGAGATGAAGCGCTGCAGATCGGCCGAGTCGGCGAGCAGCGTCGTCGGCGCGCCCTCCGAGTCCTCGAGCGTGACGAGTGCCGCGGCGATGTCCGCGAGCATCGGAGCGACATGATCGGCGAGCTGGGAGAACTTGAGCGTCGGCGCGGCCGGCATCGACGGCTCGCTGCGCAGGCGTGCGACGAACGCGTCGAGGATGTGCTCGATCTCGTGCATGAGCGCGTCGCCAACGGAGGCGAGGCCTCGCGTTCGCGACGGAAGCGGCACGGCGATGGACGTGCTCTCCGCCCGAACGGTGGTGCCGTGCACATCAGCGGGGAGCCAGAGCGTGAACGACGAACCCTCGCCCAGCGTGCTCTCGACCGTGACGTCGCCGCGCATCAGGCGAGCGAGGCGGCGGCTGATCGTGAGGCCGAGTCCCGTGCCGTCGGACCGGCGCGTGTGACCCTCCTCGGCCTGCACGAACGGCGAGAAGATCCGGTCGATGTGCTTCGAGTCGATGCCGATCCCCGAGTCGCGCACGTGGAACGCGACCCAGCGCGTCGCACCCTGCAGGTGGCGCGCGTCCGGCGGGACCTCGTCGTCGCTCGCATCGATGCGGATCGTCCCGCCGGGCTCGGTGAACTTCACCGCGTTCGACAGCAGGTTCGCGAGGATCTGCAGCACGCGATCGCGATCGCCGATGAAGCGCATCATCGGCGGAATGTCCGGCATGACCGAGAGCGTGAGGCCGCGCGCTTCCGCCTGCGGTTGCGCGAGCACGATCGCGCCCTCGACGACTTCGGCCGCCGGGGTGGGCACGCGCTCGACGGCGAGGCGCCCCGCTTCGACCTTCGCCAGATCGAGGATCTCGTTCACGAGCCCGAGCAGGTGACGCCCGCTCGCCACGATGCGGCCGACCTGCTGGCGCTGCTCGGGGCCGAGCGAGCCGGCGACCCCGAGGTCGAGCAGCTCGGCGTAGCCGATCACGGCGTTGAGCGGCGTGCGCAGCTCGTGACTCATCACGGCGAGGAAGTCCGACTTGGCGCGGTTGGCCGCCTCGGCCTCGGCGCGCGCGGCGCGCTCGCGCTCGAGCTGCTTGCTCTTCTCCTCGGCCACCTTGCGATCGGTGACGTCGCGCAGGCTGACGAGCATCGCCGGCTCGTCTTCCCATGCGACGTCGACGACGCGGAGCTCGGAGACGACGAGACCGCCGTCGCGGCGGACGATCTCGATCTCGGTGGCGTCGGCGCCGGAGAGTGGAAATCCGAACTCCTGACCCACCAGCTCGGCGGCGCTGCGGCCGAACAGCTTCTCGGCGGCCGGATTCGCGAAGCGAATCATCCCCTGCGCACTGACGACGACGATGCCGTCGGCGAGTCGCTCGACGATCTGCCTCACGACCGACTGGCTCGAGCGGCGCGACGGCGCGCGACGGTCGGCGGTCCGCCGCTCGGGCGCCACCTCGCTCAGGCGTGTCTGCTCCACCGCCGCCTCGACCGGCGGGGTGCTATTCCGCGTGCTCTCCGTGGTCTCCATCGGTCCCGAACGACGGGTTGCCGGAGAGGATGCCAACGATGTTGTGGAACGGCTCGCCGATGTGCATCCCCGTGCCGTCGATGAGGTACTGCCGCAGCTTCGAGTCGTGTTGCGAGCCGCGCATCTTGAGCAGCACGATGCTGCGCAGCATCTCGCCGTACGACTCGACGTAGCGCAGCAGGATGATCGAATCGGTGAGCGTCGAGATGTGCTTCTCCGTCACCGAGCCGCCGCCAAGGAGCGACGGGGTCGTCGAGGTGAAGAGGCCCGTCGTCTCCTTCTGCTTGAGGTACGACGTGAGGCTGATCACGAATTCGCGAAAGCTGCGCAGCGACGAGACGCGCTCGAGCGCGGAGAGGCTGTCCACCGCGACCCGGTTCGGCTCGAAGTCGGTGATGATCTGCTGCATCTCGACCAGGTGATCCTCCATCGCCATCGCATGCGGATAGCGGTTCACCACCTTGAGGGTGCCCCTGGCCTCCATCGCCTCGAAGTCGAAGCCCCACGCGGCCGCGTTGCGAAAGAGCTGGTCCTTGCTCTCCTCGAACGCGAAAAGGAGACACCGCTCGCCCGCCTCCACGCCGCCCGCGCAGAACTGGGTGACCAGCAGCGTCTTGCCGGTGCCGGTGGCGCCGGAGACGAGCACGATCGAGTCGCGGAAGAAGCCGCCGCCGCACATCTCGTCGAGCTTCGCGATGCCCGACGTGACCCGCTTGGTGGACGACGTCTGCGTCAACTCGATGCCGGACAGCGGGATGACGATGATCCCGTCGCGCGAGGTGATCGTGAACGGAAACTCGCCGCGCTGATGGGGCGCGCCGCGCAGCTTGAGGATCTCGATCGTGCGGCGGCGCCGCTCGTTGTCGAGCAGGTTGCGCAGGATGATCACATTGTCGGCGACGAACTCCTCGATGCCGTGGCGCGTGACCTCGCCGTACTCCTCGGTGCGCTCGCCGGTGAAGACGACGGTGACGCCGAGCTGCTTGAGCGCCGTGGTGATGCGAAACAGCTCCGAGCGCAGAATCGGATGGTCGGGGAACTGCACGAACAGCGCGTTGAGCGAGTCGAGCGAGACCCGCTTCGCGCCGATCTCGTCGACCGCGCGCTGGATGCGGGCGAGCAGTGCGCCGAGGTCGAAGCTGCCGATCACCGCGGTGGGCTCTTCCGGATCGGGCGCGGCGTCGACGAACGCCCACGTGCCCGCCTTCTCCCACGCGGCGATGTCCCAGCCGAAGCCGAGCATGTTGGCGCGGATGTCCTCGACGCGGTCCTCGAAGGTGACGAAGACGCCGGGCTCGCCATCGGCGATGCCGGACGCCAGGAAGTGGGTGGCGAACACCGTCTTCGCACTGCCGGCCGTGCCCGCGATCAGCGTGGCGCGAGCGCGAGGCAGCCCGCCCTCGGAGATCAGGTCGAACCCGGGGATGCCGGTGCGATGCTTCGGGACGGTG
This sequence comes from Gemmatimonadaceae bacterium, assembly GCA_036008805.1. Taxonomy (GTDB): domain Bacteria; phylum Gemmatimonadota; class Gemmatimonadetes; order Gemmatimonadales; family Gemmatimonadaceae; genus AG11. The sequence continues at coordinate 2,773 of DASYMZ010000165.1, read as the reverse complement.
CGTGCAGCCACGGTCATGGAGCGGTTCGGGTGGGGTAGAGCGCGAGGGCGGCGAGCAGCTGCGCGGCGTCGGCCAGGTCGCCGGTCGCGCGCCGGCGCGGCGGGGGCGCCACACGCACGACGGTCGGTGTCGTCAGAACGCGAAAGTCATCGGCGAGCTGTGGGTTCACGAGCACGTCCACCGTCTCGACCGTCACCTCACCGGGCTGGAAGCCCTCGCACGCGCGAGCGAGGTTCGCCGCCGCCTCACGGGCACGCGGCGAATCGCCAGCGACGAAGAGCGTGAGGCGCAGCTCGGTCACGGGGAATGCGTGAAGGAAGCCCGGCCGTACCGGGCGAGTGAGTGCTCGACGACCCGTGAACCCTGGGCTGCGCCGAGTGCTTGCGCGCCGATCTCGTCGGCGTGGTCGACGACCAATGCACGCCCGATGCCGGGCCAAATCCTTCCGGCCGCGCGTCGCGACGCTACTAGCAATCTCGAGGCCGCCATTGCCGCGATTGTCGACGCGATGTTGCGTTAGATCAGGCGCGCTGCCGAGTTGATGCACGGAATGCGTTTTGCTCGACTCGGTGGTCCAGCCTCTCACCGCCCCTTCGATGACCACGACTCTCGCCGCGCCGCCGTCCTCCGACGTGAACGCGCAGGATCTGCGCGTCACCCGCGTCCGGCCGTTGCGCGGCCCCAACTACTGGCGCCTCGCGCCGGTGATCGCATGCGACGTGCGCCTCGGCTCGCTCGAGCGGATGTCGACGGCGGAGTTTCCGGGGTTCACCGACCGTCTGCTCGAGGCGCTGCCCACGCTGCGCGAACACCCGTGCAGCCGCGGAACCGAGGGCGGATTCGTCGAGCGGCTGCGGGAAGGCACGCGCATCCCGCACGTGCTCGAGCACGTCTCACTGGAGCTCCAGACCCTCGCGGGCTGCGACGTCACCTTCGGGCGCGTCGTGGCCTCGGGCGACGAAGGGGTCTGGTGGGTGATCGTCGAGTACGAGGAAGAGGCGGTGGGTGTCGAGAGCATGCACGAGGCTGCTCGGCTGCTTCGCGCGTGCATCGCCGGGGAGACGATTGCCGCGGACGAGCTCGTGCACGACATGCAGCGGCTGTACGAGAACGTGCGGCTCGGGCCGTCCACGGGCGCGATCGTGGAGGAGGCCCGGCGACGCGGCATCCCGGTGCGGCGACTCAACTCCCGCTCGCTCGTGCAGCTCGGTCTCGGCCGGCACCTTCGCCGCATCCAGGCGACCGTGACCGACCGCACCAGCTCGATCGCGGTCGAGATGGCGCAGGACAAAGACGAGACCAAGCGCGTGCTGGGCAACATCGGACTTCCCGTGCCGCGCGGCGGTGTGGTTCGCGCGGTCGACGAGGCGCTCGAGCTCGTGGAGGAGATCGGCTTCCCGGTGATCGTGAAGCCGCTCGACGCCAGTCACGGCCGTGGCATCTCGCGCCGGCTCGACGACGTGGACGCGCTCCGGCACGCATTCGAGGAAGCGCGCGAGTTCGGGCGCCGAGTGGTGATCGAGAGCTTCGCCACCGGGAACGACCACCGGGTGCTCGTCGTGAACGGCAAGGTCGTCGCGTGCGCGGAGCGGGTGCCGGCACGGGTGATCGGCGACGGGCAGCGGAGCATCCGCGCCCTGATCGAGGCGGCGAACAGGGATCCGCGGCGAGGGATCGGGCACACGAAGATTCTCACGCACCTGCCGATGGACGATCAGACCGAGCGCTTCCTCGACTCGCAGGGGAAGACGCTCGACTCGATTCTCGCGCCCGACGAGCAGGTGTTCCTGCGCCAGACGGCGAACCTCTCGACGGGCGGCACCTCGATCGACCGCACCGAGGAGATGCATCCGGACAACGTGACGGCGTGCGAGATGGCGGCCGCGGCGATCGGGCTGGATATCGCCGGCATCGACGTGATGACCGACGACATCTCGGTGCCGTTCCGTGAGAATGGCGCGGTGATCATCGAGGTCAACGCGGGGCCGGGAATCCGGATGCACACGCATCCCACCGAGGGAGCGCCACGCAACGTCGGCGCGCCGATCGTCGACATGCTCTATCCGCCCGGCGTGGAGTCGACGATTCCCGTGATCGCCGTGACGGGAACGAACGGCAAGACCACCACGACGCGGCTCATCGCGCACCTGTTCAGGAACACGGGCCGCACCGTCGGTTTCACGACCACGGATGGCGTCTACCTCCAGAACAGGCTCGTGATGGAGGGGGACATGACCGGACCCTTCGCCGCGAACATCATCCTCACGAACCCGACGGTCGACGTCGCCGTGCTGGAGACCGCGCGCGGCGGAATCCTCCGCGCCGGACTCGGCTTCGACGAGGCCGACGTGGGCGTGGTGCTGAACGTGTCGGCCGATCACCTCGGCCTGCGCGGCATCAACACGATCGAGCAGCTCGCCGACGTGAAGGCGGTGATCCCGTCGATCACCAGGCGCGATGGGCACGCGGTGCTCAACGCCGACGACCCGCTCGTGTACGCGATGCGCGAGCGCACCGGCGCGGACATCGTGCTCTGTTCGGCGCAGGACTCGGAGAACGAGCAGGTCGCCGATCACGTGTCGCGGGGCGGGATCGCGGTGGTGGTGGAGCAGGGGACGTTCGTGATCCGCCGGGGACGCCTGCGCATCCCGATCGCCGCGGAGCACGATGTTCCGCTCACACTCGGCGGCGCGGCGCGGTTCCAACGGCACAACGTGCTCGCGGCGATCGCGGCGGCGTACGTGCAGGGGATGCGCTACGACGACATCCGCGC
>DASYMZ010000164.1:0-1609 GCA_036008805.1 Gemmatimonadaceae bacterium | reverse complement strand
CGCGGCGTACGAAGCCGGTGCAGCGCGAATCCGGCGGATCTCCATCACCCGCGTGCGTGGGTTGATCGCCCACCTTGCCAGCCGAGCCGGGAACCCAGTGGTGGGAGCCACCTTCTCGACGATGTCGGCCGAGGTCGCGGTGACGCAGCTCGTGCTGCGAGCGGAGGGGACGGCGCTCGACGAGATCGACGCCGATACACTGCCGCGAGCCGAGCGACAGAGCCGACCGGCCTGAGGCGAGGAGCGCGAATCGGTACGATGATCTCCAGGCGTCGCCATCTTCTTGTGGCATCGCAATCTGCGCTGCCGGGCTCGCCCATTTTGCTGCAACAGTGAACGAGCGACCCGGCGCGGTGGACGACAATTTGCGCGACGTGCGGCTACCCTCAGCCCGCGTAGTCGGTCATATGCGACACAGCCCAACGAACTCCGCACGCCCGGCCCGACGCTCGTCTGAGTCGATCAGCGACTCGCACCGCGCCGGCATCCGTGCGCTCGACTGTGGTTCCGACGACGGCGAGGCCGTGTCGCCTCCCATCACGCGTCAGACCGACTCTGCGCTCGAGCACCCGCTCGCCGACGGCGTGATCTCGCTCGGCGAGCAGCAACAAGCGCTGTGATCGTCGTCGAGTGGCGCGCCGCCGTTGCGGCACGCCACCGATCGATTCTCGCGCGCATGCGCCGTCGCGAAGAGACGCGCGTGTGACGCCAACAAACGGAGCGTGGGCATCGTTCGCGCGCTCGGAGAGCATCGTGATCACGCCGCGCAGTGCGCGACGCGAATGCGGTGATGCGCACGCGCATCACGGACCAACACTTTTTGCCGGTTCGCGATTCTGGTACGGTGCATGCGCATCTCCCGAAGCGAACCCTTCAACCTCAACTCTGATGACGCTCGGTCGCACTGCGCCAATCGAAACCGCGGCGCATCGTCCGTGGACGCGTCTCGACGATGAACAGAACCTGCTTCTGAGCGCTCTGCCGAAGGAGGACCTCGACCGGCTACGACCGCGACTCGAGCAGGTGTCGCTGCCGCTCGGGATGACGATCTACGAGGCGAACGCGCCGATCACTCACGTCTACTTCGTGCGCGCGGGCATCGTGTCGATGGTGAGCACGATGCGCGAGGGCACGGTCGAGGTGGGGACCGTCGGCTGTGAGGGAATGACGGGGATCGCGATCGTGCTGCACGCCGACTCGATGCCGACTCGCGCTTTCGTCCAGGTGGCGGGCGAGGCGGTGCGGATCTCCGCTGGCCAGCTCCATGCCGCGATGCGCGAGAGTCGCGCGCTGGAACGCGTGCTGTCGCGCTACGCGCTGGCGCTGTTCGACCAGGCGGCGCAGAGCGCGGCGTGCAACCGGTTGCACACGCTGGAGGAGCGCTGCGCGCGCTGGCTGCTCATGACGCACGACCGGGTGCGCGACGACGTGCTCCCACTCAAGCAGACCTTTCTCGCCGAGATGCTCGGCGTGCACCGTCCCGCGGTGACGGTGGCGGCGGGCACGCTGCAGCGCGCGGGGATCATCAGCTACACGCGCGGGAAGGTGCGGATCGTGGACCGCACGGCGCTGGAAGCAGCCGCGTGCGACTGCTACGCGATCACACGAC
>DASYMZ010000163.1:0-90651 GCA_036008805.1 Gemmatimonadaceae bacterium | reverse complement strand
TTCGCGTCTGGTGACGGGGGCGGCCGGGGTGCCATCTTGCGGGCATCATGGTTTCGCCCGACCGGCTCTCGCTGCTGTTCTAGGCCTATCACACGCCCCTGGTCCGCTTCCTGACGCGTCGCCTGGGCGACCGTGATTCGGCGGAAGAGATCGCGCAGGAGACGTTCGTGCGCGCGCTCCGCCAGGAGACGATCACGAGCGAGCGCTCGTGGCTGTTCGCCGTCGCGTCGAACCTGGTGCGCGACGAGGCGCGTCGAGACGCGCGCGAGCGGAAGCGGCTGGAAGTCGTGAAGGCGCACGCGGACGCCGACGCGGCACTGGAGCCGGAGCCGACGTCGATGGAGCGCGCCGAGGAGCAGGCGCTGGCGCGCCAGGCGATCGAGATGCTCGCCGAGCGCGACCGTGACGCGCTCCTGATGCGCGAGGAGGGACTGGGGTACGAAGAGATCGCCGAAGCGCTCGATCTATCGGTGGCCTCGGTGGGTACGACGCTGTCGCGGGCGCGGCGGCGCTTGATGGAGGCGTACGAAACGCTGCAGGCCGAGCGCTCGGCGGAGCGCGCATGACGGAGCGACCGATGGAAGAGGACTCGACGACCCACCCGGACGAAGGGATGATCCACGCCTGGCTGGACGACGCGCTCGACGCGCCGACGGCCGCGCGGATCGCCGAGCACGTGCGCACGTGCTCGGCGTGCGCGGAGCGCGTGGCCGAGGCGCGTGGTCTGATCGCCGGCGCGGCGCGCATCGTCGCCTCGCTCGACGAGGTTCCGGCGGGCACGCGATCCGGATGGGCGCAGAGCGCTCCGGAGAAAGGCGCGACGCCGGCTCCCGCGAGCGCTCCGGCCGACGGCTCGCTCTGGCGCTGGCTTCACGTCACCCCCGCCCGCGCGGCGATCGCCGCGACGGTTCTCGTGGCGCTCGGGATCACGCTCACTCGGCCACACTCGGGCCCCGACGACGTCCGGAGCGCGGCGAAGGCGGGAGAGATCGCGGTTCGGCCGGCTCCGATGAGCGACCAGGTCGGACCGGCTCCCGCGGCGGCACCCGCGCGGACGCCGGATCCGCTGCTGGATTCGGCGATCGCGCGCAACCTCGCGATCGCTCAGCCGAAGCGGGCAATGGACGCCGTCCGGGAGCCGAGGGTGCCTGTACCGACTCAGAGCGCGCCCGCCGTCGGCTTCGCCGCCACGGACACGTCGGCACCGACTCAGGTTGCGCTCGGGCGTCGGGAGTTGGAGGCGCAGCGCGAGACGCGCATGGACGTCGCGGACAAGGCGCGGGTTCGTGGCGTCATGAGAGCGCCGGCTCCGGCGGGCGCCGCGAGCGCGGAAATCCGCGGAGCACTCACGGGGGTGCCGGGAGTATCCGTAGATTCGCGCAATGACGCTAGCATGGCGCCGAAGAGCCTCGTTGGTGTCGCGATAGCGTGCTATCGAGTCGAGAGTACGATGGCGGGAGCCCGTTGGGGCGGAGAGCTTCTCCCACTGATCGTCTCGGCGGATTCTGCCGCGCGCGCGGGTCTCAGGTCGGCTGAGGTGCTCACCGCGGCCGGTGAGCCGACGTCGATCCGCGCTCAGTTCCAGCCGGGAAGCGCCGACAGTCTCACGCTCCAGCTTCGCCGGATCGGCTACTCGGGCGCGATCACCCTGGGCCCGGATGTGGGAGGGCGAGTGGGCCTGGCATACTCTGCTCAGGCGGCCCAACTGGAGGCGGTTGCCGTGGCCTCTCCGCCGGAGCGGGATGCCGCGGCCGCGACGAGTCTCCGGAAGGCGGGCGGGTCCGGCGCTGGGGCGGCTCGGTCGAGCTCCCCAGCGAGATCGACGGCTGCTCCCGCGCCTCCCGCGGCACCGGTGCCCAATGCGGTCGTGCGCCCCGCGGGGGCTGCGCCGAGCCGAGTCACCCTGCGGCAGGTGAGCTGTCCGGCGCGCTGACGGTCGTTGCTCGGACCGGGATGACGATTCGGGGGTGGATCAGGGCTGGATCTCTGGTCGTGATCGGGCTGGCTTCACGTGGCGGTGGTCGGGCGGGCATCTCGTGTTGTGGCCAGGCTGGCATCTCGTGACGATCCAAGAGCGGGATCACGGATCTCAAACGGATTGGACGGGAACGGCCGGATCGGCTCGGCTCGGCGTGGCGTACCTGGCACTCGTGCGCCGGTCGCTCGTGCTGGGCGGTGTCACGCGGAGGCGCGGAGAGCGCGGAGGAGCGGCGCGTCGGGATGCTTCTCCTCCCTCGGACATACATCGTTGGGCGGTAGCCTTCCGAGTTTGGGGGTGTGGCGGAGAGATCTCTCCGGATATCCCCAAAATTGTTCTGCCCGCCCTTCCGCGATGTCTACGTCGGCGTAGTGGCGTCCCGACCGAGCCGTATCTGGCAGTTCCCGTATAGATCCGCGCGATCCGTGATCCCGCTTTTCTAACGCCACGTGGAGCATCCAATCTCGCACGACCGCGAGTCGCTCCAGGCAACGACAGCCATGAAAAACGGGCGAGCGCGAGTGTGTCGTTCGGCCTGGATGTTGCGCCCTCGGGCGCGGCGAAACGAGGGCGGCAGCAGGGCGGCATCAACCTGCCGATCCGTGGAGACGAGCCACAATTCAACGACATTATAGCCGCATCAGCGTGACGCAATCGCGGCACGAAAGGACGTTCCATTCATGCACGAGCTGCCGCCAGATCCCTCCTGGCATCACGACGCCATCATCTACCAGCTGCACGTCAAAGCCTTTCGCGACTCCAACCGCGACGGCTACGGCGACTTTCGCGGTCTCCACGAGAAGCTCGACTACATCGCGGCGCTCGGCGTGACCGCGGTGTGGCTCCTCCCGTTCTATCCGTCGCCGCTCAAGGACGACGGATACGACATCGCCGACTACTGCGGCGTGCACCCGAACTACGGGTCGCTGGAGGACGTGGTCGCCTTCCTCGATGCGGCGCATGCGCGCGGGCTGCGGGTGATCACCGAGCTGGTCATCAACCACACCTCGGATCAGCACCCCTGGTTCCAGCGGGCGCGCACGGCGCCCAGGGGGTCGCCCGAGCGCGACTTCTACGTGTGGAGCGACGACCCGAACAAGTACGCTGGGACGCGCATCATCTTCACCGACACCGAAACCTCGAACTGGACCTGGGATCCCGTCGCGCAGCAGTTCTTCTGGCACCGCTTCTTCAGCCACCAGCCAGACCTCAACTTCGACAACCCGGCCGTGCTCGCCGCGGTGCTCGACGTGATGCGCTTCTGGCTCCGCCTCGGCGTGGATGGGCTCCGGCTGGACGCGATCCCCTATCTCGTCGAGCGCGAAGGGACGAACTGCGAGAACCTGCCCGAGACGCACAACATCCTGAAGAAGCTGCGGGCGACGATGGACGCGGAGTTCACGGGCCGAGTCTTCCTCGGCGAGGCGAACCAGTGGCCCTCCGACGTGCGCGCCTACTTCGGCGACGGCGATGAATGCCACATGGCGTTCCATTTTCCCGTGATGCCGAGGATGTACATGGCGGTCGCACGGGAGGACCGCGCGCCGATCATCGACATCATGGCGCAGACACCGCCGATCCCCGAGCAGTGCCAGTGGGCGATCTTTCTGCGCAACCACGACGAGCTCACGCTCGAGATGGTGACCGACGAGGAGCGCGACTACATGTACAGCGCGTACGCCAAGGATCCACGGATGCGCGTGAACGTGGGGATCCGTCGCCGCCTCGCCCCGTTGATGGACAACGGCCGAGACGAGATCGAGCTGATGCACGCGCTGCTGATGTCGCTGCCCGGCTCGCCCGTGCTGTACTACGGCGACGAGATCGGTATGGGGGACAACATCTTCCTCGGCGACCGGAACGGCGTGCGCACGCCGATGCAGTGGAGCGCCGACCGGAACGCCGGCTTCTCGACGGTGCCGAGCGCGGCGCTGTACCACCCCGTGATCTCTGATCCGCCATACGGGTATCAGACCGTGAACGTCGAGGCGCAGGAGACGACGGTCACGTCGCTGCTCCAGTGGATCCGCGCCATCGTGAAGCTCCGGCGCCGCTATCATGCCTTCGGGCGAGGCACCTTCGAGCCGCTCGCCCCGGAGAACCGGCGGGTGCTCGCGTTCCTGCGCCGGTGGCAGGACGAGGTGATCCTCTGCGTCAACAACCTCTCTCGGCACGCGCAGTACGCCGAGCTCGATCTCAGCGCCTTCGACGGCTGGTCGCCGATGGAGCTGTGGAGTGGCTATGCATTTCCGAGAATCACTGACCGGCCGTATCTGCTGACGATGAATGGACGCGATTTCCTCTGGTTCCGGCTGATGCCGCCGGGTGGTCCCGAACGCCTCGGCGCGATCGCGCCGGTGGGCGCGTGACGTTGCCTCCGATGATGGAGCTCATGGAGAGCGCTCCGCAGACCCGCGCCGGCTGGCAGCTCCGGCGCGGCGCGCTCGTCACCGGCCAGGAGGTGACGTTCAGCGTGTGGGCGCCGAAGGCGCGCGACGTGTCGGTGTACGTGGCCACGGGCGCGGCCGCCGGCGACCATCCGCTGAAGCCCGTCGACGGGGAGCGGGGCGTCTGGTCGGCGACGGTATCGGGCGTCGTCGCGGGCGACCGCTACGGCTTCAGCCTGGACGGCGCCGATCCATTGCCCGATCCGGTGAGCCGCTCCCAGCCTGACGGGGTCCACAAGCTGTCCGAGGTCGTCGATCCGACGACGTTCGAGTGGCACGACGGCGACTGGCCCGGCGTCGCGCTGCCCGACTTCGTGATCTATGAAGTGCACGTGGGCACCTTCACTCCCGAAGGGACGTTCGACGCGATCATCCCGCGACTCCCGGAGCTCGTCGCGCTCGGCGTGACGGCGATCGAGCTGATGCCGGTCGCGGAGTTTCCCGGGCGCCGCAATTGGGGCTACGACGGAGTGAACCTCTACGCGCCGCACCACGCGTACGGCGGGCCGGAAGCACTTCGCCGGCTCGTGAACGCGGCGCACCAGCACGGGCTCGGCGTCGTGCTCGACGTGGTCTACAACCACGTGGGGCCGGAGGGGAACTACCTCGACCAGTTCGGTCCGTACTTCACGGACGTCTATCGCACGCCGTGGGGCCGCGCGGTGAACTACGACGGGCCGGGCAGCGACGGCGTTCGCCGCTGGGCGCACGACAACGCCCTGTACTGGATCTCGGAGTATCACGTCGACGCGCTCAGGCTCGACGCGGTGCACGGCATCTACGACTTCGGCGCGCTCGCCTTTCTGGAAGAGCTGTCGGACGAGGTGCACGAGCTGGGTCGCCGGATGGGCCGCAAGGTGCAGCTCATGGCCGAGAGCGACCTGAACGACCCGCGACTGATCCGGCCGCCGGAGCACGGCGGCTACGGCGTGGACGCGCAGTGGGCGGACGACGTGCACCACACCATCCACGCGACGCTCACCGGCGAGCGGCACGGCTACTATCAGGACTTCGCGGGCATCGCGAGCATCGCCGACGTGTACCGCGAGCCGTTCTTCTATGCGCGGCGCTACGCGCCGCACCGCGACCGCCTGCATGGCCGCTCGTCGGCCGGGGTGCCGCGGCAGCGGTTCATCGTCTGCGCGCAGAATCACGACCAGGTGGGCAATCGCCCGCTGGGCGAGCGGCTCGCGACGCTGGTGCCGCCGGACCGGCAGCGTCTGTCGGCGGCGCTGGTGCTGCTGTCGCCGTACATTCCGCTGCTGTTCATGGGTGAGGAGTACGGAGAGACGGCGCCATTCCTCTACTTCATCGAGCACGGTGACGCCGACCTCGTCGAGGCGGTGCGGGCCGGCCGCCGGCGGGAGTTCGAGTCGATCGGTCTGCCGGCCGCGGCGCAGATCGATCCGCAGGCGGAGGAGACGTTCGCCCGCTCGCGGCTGGACTGGGAGCGTCGCGAATCGTCCGCCGGCGCGCCGCTGCTCGCGCTCTACACCGACCTGCTCGCGCTGCGGCGCGAGGAGCCAACACTGAAGCCGGGAGCGAGCGTGGTGCACGTGGAGGGTTCCGCCGAGTGGTGCACGCAGCTTCGATCGACGCCGCTGCAGGGCGACATCTTCGACGCCGTGCGGGCGCAGCGCACACTCTGGTGCGCGTTCAACCTCAGCGGCCGTCCGCAGGACATCCCCGTGCCGGCCGAGGCGCCGTGGGGTTGGCGGCTGCGGCTCTCGACGGACGAGCCTGGCTATGGCGGTGCCGGTACCACGACGGCCATCGTCGCGCCGGCCGAGCAGGCACCGGCGCCCGACTCGCCCAAGCGGCTGATCGCCGCGTCGACGCCGGTGGAGCATCGCGCGCGGATGGTGCGGCTCGCGCCGTGGAGCGCCGCGGTCTACGTGCGCGACTTCGAGGACGGGAGCATCACGTGACGCTTCGCGTCTGGCCCGGCCGTCCCTACCCGCTCGGCGCGACCTGGGACGGCACGGGAGTGAACTTCGCCCTGTTCTCCGAGAACGCCACCGGGGTCGAGCTCTGTCTCTTCCGCGACGAAGACGACTCCGAAGAAGCCGCGCGGATCAAGATCGTGGAGCGCACCGACCAGGTGTGGCACTGCTATCTGCCCGACATCCGGCCGGGCCAGTTCTACGGCTACCGGGTGAGCGGCCCGTACGATCCGGCGCGCGGCCACCGGTTCAACCCGGCGAAGCTGCTCATCGACCCGTACGCCAAAGCGATCACGGGGGCGATCAAGTGGAGCAACCACCTGTTCGCGTACAAGGTGGGCGGCCCGCGCGAGGACCTCGAGCCGGACCTGACCAACTCGGCGGGAGGCGTGCCCAAGTCGGTCGTGATCGACTCGGCGTTCACCTGGGAGGACGACACGCCGCTCGGCGTGCCGTACAACCGAACGATCATCTACGAGTGTCACGTGAGGGGGATGACGATGCGTCACCCCGACGTGCCGCCCGAGCTGCGCGGCACCTATCTCGGGCTGTGCAGCGACCCGATGATCGATTACTTCCAGTCGCTCGGCGTGACCGCGCTCGAGCTGCTTCCCGTGCATCAGTCGGTGGTGGACCGGCATCTCGCCGAGCGCGGGCTGACGAACTACTGGGGGTACAATTCCATCGGGTACTTCGCCCCCGACGTGCGATTCGCCACGCGCGGCCTCGGCAACCAGGTCTACGAGTTCAAGACCATGGTGAAGACGCTGCACGCCGCCGGGCTGGAGGTGATCCTCGACGTCGTGTACAACCACACGGGCGAAGGAAACCATCTGGGCCCCACGCTGTCGCTGCGCGGGATCGACAACTCGGCATACTACCGGCTCGAGGCCGACAATCCGCGCTTCTACACCGACTTCACCGGCACGGGCAACTCGCTCAACATGCGGCACCCGCGGACGATCCAGCTCGTGATGGATTCGCTCCGCTACTGGGTGACCGAGATGCACGTGGACGGCTTCCGCTTCGACCTCGCGCCCGTGCTCGCGCGCGAGCTGTACGACGTGGACAAGCTGTCGGCGTTCTTCGACATCATGCAGCAGGACCCGACGCTGGCCGAGGTGAAGCTGATCGCCGAGCCGTGGGACGTTGGGCCGGGCGGCTATCAGGTGGGCAACTTTCCCGTGCGGTGGACGGAGTGGAACGGCCAGTACCGCGACGCGGTTCGCAAGTTCTGGAGGGGCGAGCGCGGGCAGGTGTCGGAGATGGCGAGCCGCATCGCCGGCTCGAGCGACATCTTCTCGGCGAGCGACCGCGGTGTGTACGCGAGCATCAACTTCATCACGGCGCACGACGGCTACACCCTGCGCGACCTCGTGAGCTACGAGCAGAAGCACAACGAGGCGAACGGCGAGAACAACCAGGACGGGCACAACGACAACATCAGCCGCAACTGGGGCGTGGAAGGCGAGACCGACGATCCCGCCATCATCGAGATGCGGCAGCGCCTGATGCGCACCTTCCTCGCGACGCTCGCGTTCTCGCAGGGGGTGCCGATGCTCGCGCATGGCGACGAGATCGGCCGCACCCAGCGGGGCAACAACAACGCCTACGCGCAGGACAACGAGCTCACCTGGATGGACTGGGAGCTCGACGAGTCGCAGAAGCAGCTCCAGGCGTTCACGCGCAAGCTGCTCGCGCTGCGGCAGGCGCACCCCGTGCTGCGCCGGCGCCACTTCTTCCGCGGCGCGGTGATTCCAGGCTCCAAGCAGAAGGACGTGACGTGGCTGCGTCCCGACGGGACCGAGCTCACCGACGCCGACTGGGGCGACCCGAGCGCGCACTGCTTCGGCATGCTGATCGACGGCATGGCGACGGACGAGCGTGACGACCGCGGCCACGTCGTGTCGGGAGACACGCTGCTGCTGCTGCTCAACGCGGGCGAAGTGCCGGTGCGGTTCACGCTGCCGGCGATGCCGGAGCAGAAGATCTGGGTAGTGATGGTGGACACGGCGAAGCACGAGCTTCCCGTGGTGCGGCGCGGCAAGATCACGGTGGATCCGCACACCCTGATGCTGCTGCGGTACGGCACCGACCGGCGCATCGCGACGGGCGAGGACGTTCGCCGCGAGCCGCTCACGTCGAAGGAACAACACACTCCATGAGCCGATCATGAGCGAGCCTCGCTCCATCAGTCGTCCGACGCCTGGCGCGCAGACGAGCAGCGTTCTGGGCAAGGACGTGCTTCCTCCGCTCGAGGAGGGCGAGCGCCGCGCGCTGCTCGAGGGCCGGCACGGCGATCCGCACCGCGTGCTGGGCCCGCATCCGGCGACGGTGAACGGCGCGAGCGGACTGGTGATCCGCGTGCTCCAGCCGGCCGCGGCGGACTGCGCGGTCGTGGTGCATGGAGTGGTGACGACGCTGCGCGCGGAGGGAGAGGGGCTCTTTGCCGGCTTCATCCCGGGCGCGTCGCTACCGTTCGCGTATCAGCTCCGCTTCATCGCCGAGGACGGCACGACGTGGGAGCGTGGCGACCCGTATCGTCACGTGCCGGTGATCGGCGAGATGGATCTCTATCTCTTCCGCGAAGGGACGCATCGTCGCCTGTGGGAGATGCTCGGTGCTCACCTGCGCGAGATGGACGGCGACGAGGGCACCGCGTTCGCGGTCTGGGCACCGAACGCCGAGCGGGTGAGCGTGGTCGGCGACTGGTGCGGGTGGGATGGCCGACAGTTCCCGATGCGGCGCATGGGAGAGAGCGGACTGTGGGAGCTGTTCATCCCCGGTGTGCGAGAGAACGCGCTCTACAAGTTCGAGCTGCGCACCAGGGACGGCGCGCTGCGCGTGAAGACCGATCCCGTCGCGCTCAAGATGCAGCAGTCGCCGGCCAATGCGTCGATCGTGGTGAGAGAGCGCACCTACCGGTGGAGCGACGAGCGGTGGATGACCTCGCGCGTGACGCGCGATCTCGTGCGCGAGCCGGTGCTCGTGTACGAGGTGCACATCGGCTCGTGGGCGCGCGTGCCGGAGGAAGGGAACCGCTCGCTCACCTATCGCGAGATCGCGCCGCGCCTCGCGGAGTACGTGAAGCAGCTCGGCTTCACCCACGTGGAGCTGCTGCCGGTGATGGAGCATCCGTTCTACGGCTCGTGGGGCTATCAGGTCACCGGGTACTACGCTCCCTCTTCGCGGTACGGCACGCCCGACGACTTCCGCTTTCTCGTCGACACGCTGCACCAGGCAGGGATCGGCGTGCTGCTCGACTGGGTGCCGGCGCACTTTCCGAAGGACGACTACGCGCTTCGCCGGTTCGACGGCAGCGCGCTGTACGAGCACGAGGATCCCCGGCTCGGCGAGCACCCGGATTGGGGGACGCTGATCTTCAACTATGGCCGCAAGGAGGTGCGCAACTTCCTCGTGGCCAACGCGCTGTACTGGCTGCACGAGTTCCACATCGACGGACTGCGCGTGGACGCCGTGGCCTCGATGCTCTATCTGGACTACAGCCGCAAGCACGACGAGTGGGTGCCGAACCGGTACGGCGGCCGCGAGAATCTCGAGGCGATCGATTTCCTTCGCGAGATGAACTCCGTGGTCGGCCAGGACGCGCCGGGCTGCGTGACGATCGCCGAGGATTCCACCGCGTGGCCCGGCGTGACGCGACCGACGAGCGAGGGCGGGCTGGGCTTCACCTTCAAGTGGAACATGGGGTGGATGCACGACACGCTCGCGTACTTCGAGCGCGATCCGATCCACCGCCGCTACCATCAGGGTGAGCTCACCTTCGCGATGGTGTACGAGCACAGCGAGAACTTCATCATGCCGCTCTCGCACGACGAGATGGTGCATCTGAAGGGCTCGCTCTACCACAAGATGCCGGGCGACCACTGGCAGAAGATGGCCAACCTGCGCGCCCTGTACGCGTATCAGTTCACTCGCCCGGGCAAATCGCTGCTGTTCATGGGCAGCGAGTTCGCGCCGCCCGACGAGTGGAACCACGAGCAGTCGCTCGACTGGCACCTGCTCGACGATCCGTCGCGCGCGGCGCTGCGCGACTACGTGATGCGCCTGGCGCGCGTGTACCAGATGCTGCCCGCGCTGTGGCAGAGCGATCCGGATCCACGCAGCTTCGAGTGGATCGACACGGGCGACGACGCGCACTCGGTGCTGTCGTATCTGCGACGCGCGGGCGACTCGCACGCGATCGTCGTGCTCAACCTCACGCCGACGCCGCATGCGCGCTATCGCATTGGCGTGCCCGAGTCGGGGGGGTACGTTCGCGCGATCGGCACCGACGATTCCCGCTGGGGTGGGAGCGGCTACCAGGTCCCCGAGCGCATCACGGCCGACGATGTGCCATATCATGGCCGGCGCTACTCGATCGAGACGCCACTGCCGCCGCTTTCAGTGATGGTGTTCGTCCCTGAGCGGGTGGCACCCGCCGGCCTGTTCGCGTCGTAGTACGTCGCCATCAGTCGCATCTACGAGTTCCACGAGCTTCATGTCCGAGCATTCCGTCAGTCTCGACCGACCCGCGCTGCGCCGTCTCGCCGACCGGCTGGGGATTCACGCCAGCTATCTGGACCAGTCAGGGGGCGAGGAGCGCATCACCTCCGACGCGACGCGCGAACGTCTGCTCGCCGCGATGGGGATCGACGCGAGCACGGAGGAGCGCGCGGCCGCGGCGCTCCGAACGCTGCGGCGCGAGGCACGGGCGCAGCTCATCGCACCGGTCCGCGTGGTGCGCCAGCGCAGCCGCGGCGTGCGTCGCGTGCGAATCCGCGTGCCCGAGCTGCACGTGCACGATGTGCGGTGGACGCTCACGCTCCGCACCGAGGATGGGATCGAGAGCCGGTGGCGGGGAGCGTTTCACGGTGGGGCGGCGCGGCTCGTCACGCTCGAGCTGCCGACGGCGCCGCCGCTCGGCTACCACGATCTCGAGATCGATCTGGATGCCGACGGAACGCACCGCTGCGCGACGCAGCGGCTGATCGTGGTTCCCGCGCGGTGCACGCCGCCCGAGGCGAAGCTGCGCGGACGCCGCGCGTTCGGCATCACGGCGAACCTGTACACCATACGCAGCGCACGAAACTGGGGCGCGGGCGACATCAGCGATCTGGCGACGCTGGCGGAATGGACCGCGCGCGCCGGCGGCGCATTCGTGGGAGTGAACCCGCTGCACGCGTTGCGCAACGAGGGCTACGACGTGAGCCCGTACTCGCCGATCACGCGGCTGTTCCGCAACCCGCTGTATCTGGCGATGGAGGCTGTGCCGGAGCTGCGCCACGACGCGTGGGCGCGCGAGCAGATCGCGTCGCCCGCGCTGCAGCGCGAGCTCGCCGAGCTCCGCGAGGCGCCGATGGTGGACTACGGGCGCGTGATGGCGATCCGCGCCCCGCTGCTCGCGTCGCTGCACCGCACCTTCGTGCAGCGCGAGTGCGCGCCCAACACGGCGCGCGGGCGCGAGTACACCGCCTTCGTCGCGCGCGAGGATCCGCAGCTCACCCAGTTCGCGACGTTCATGGCGATCGCCGAGCGCGAAGGGCCGGATGCGCGGCAGTGGCCCGAGCCGCTGCGCGACGCGAACGGCGAGGCGGTGGCCGCGCTGCGCCGCGAGCTCGCCGACCGCGTCGACTTCCATCGGTGGATCCAGTTCGAGATCGACCGGCAGCTCGGCTGCGCCGCGGCGGATGCGTCGAGAGCGGGGTTGGCGCTCGGCGTCTATCAGGATCTGGCCGTCGGCTCCGCGCCGTCGGGGAGCGACGTGTGGGCGAACCCGGGACTGTTCGTGCCGCAGGCGACCGTCGGCGCGCCGCCGGACATGTACTCGGACGAAGGGCAGAACTGGGGACTGCCCGCGATCAATCCGCACGTGCTGCGCGAGACCCGCTACGACTACTGGATCCGGCTGCTGCGCGCGGGCTTCCGTCATGCGGGCGCGCTCCGGCTCGATCACGCGCTCGGGCTGTTCCGGATGTTCTGGGTGCCGCTGGGTGCGTCGGCACGCGAGGGGACGTTCGTGAAGTCGTTCGCGAACGATCTCTTCGGCATTCTCGCGCTCGAGAGCGTGCGACACGGATCGCTCGTCGTGGGCGAGGATCTCGGCACCGTACCGCCCGAGGTGCCCGGCGTGCTGGCGCGGTGGGGGGTGTTGAGCTCGAAGGTGCTGGTGTTCGAGCGCGACTTTCATTCGGGACGGTTCCGCCGCGCCGAGGACTATCCGCGGCTGGCCCTCGCGACGGTGGACACCCACGACCTGCCGCCGCTCGTCGGCTGGCTGCAGCAGCGCGACATCGTGCTGCGGAGCGAGGTGGGCGATCTCACCGATCCACAGCAGCAGCGGCACATGCACGACGCCAGGGCGAGCGACCGGCGCGCGCTGATCGACATGCTGATCGAGGCGGGGCTGCTGCCTGACTCCGCGCGCGAGGAGGTGGATGCGGAGACGCTGATCGCCGCGCTCCACACCTTCATCCGACGCACGCCGTCGGCGCTGGTCGGGCTGTCGCTGGACGATCTCGCGCGCGAGTCGGAGCCGGTGAACATCCCCGGCATCTGGCAGGACAAGTATCCGAGCTGGTCGCGGCGGATGCGCGAGACGTTGGAGGCGCTGCTCGCGGATCCTGGAACGACGCACATGCTCGGCGAGGGATGATGAACGGCGGCGGGGCAGCTCCCTCGCCTTCGCTCGGGATGACGGGGGAGGGTCATCCCGAGGGAGCGCAGCGAGTCGAGGGATCTGCACTTCACGGGAGCCCTCGCCTCAGCGAGCGACCACTCACGGCGACGTATCGGCTGCAGCTCAACGCCGGGTTCACGCTGCACGACGCGCGCGCGCGCGTTCCGTACCTGCACGCGCTCGGCGTGTCGCACCTGTAC
The DNA here is from genome assembly GCA_036008805.1 of Gemmatimonadaceae bacterium. Classification (GTDB taxonomy): domain Bacteria; phylum Gemmatimonadota; class Gemmatimonadetes; order Gemmatimonadales; family Gemmatimonadaceae; genus AG11. Next base: position 77,404 of record DASYMZ010000163.1, on the reverse strand, counting down.
TGCTCGCCCGTGCTCGCGGCGCGCGCGGGGAGCACGCACGGCTACGACGTCGCCGATCCCACGCAGGTGAATCCCGAGCTCGGCGGCGACGCGGCGTTCGTGGCGCTGGCGGAGACGGCGCACGCGCACGGGATGGGCGTGGTGCTCGACATCGTGCCCAACCACATGGGGATCGGCGAGGACAACCCGTACTGGGATGATCTGCTGGCGCACGGGCCGGCCTCCCGGTACGCCCGCTGGTTCGACGTGGAGTGGCGCGCGGAGACGCGCCGGCTCGCGAACAAGGTGCTGCTCCCGGTGCTCGGCGACACGCTCGACGCGGTGCTGGAGCGCGGCGAGCTGTCGCTCGACGTGGCGGAGCGCGGGGTGCGGGTGCGCTACTTCGAGCACCATTTTCCGATCGATCCGGCCACGCTGCCACCCGAGTTGGAGCTGGCGCAGCGCGATCCGCACGCGCTGTCCGCGGCGCGCGAGTGGAGCGAGGGCGAGGCGGGACGCGCTCGGCTCGGCGCGCTGCTCGAGCGGCAGCACTACGCGCTCGACTTCTGGCGCAACGCGAGCCGCGACGTGAACTACCGCCGCTTCTTCGACGTGAACGAGCTGATCGCGCTCAAGGTGGAAGACGCCGAGGTGTTCGACGCGACGCACAAGGCGGTGCTGCAGCTCGTGGCGGATGGGATGGTGGACGGGCTCCGGATCGATCACATCGACGGACTGCTGGAGCCGAGGCGGTATCTCGAGCGGCTGCGTGCGGCGGTGGATGCGCGTCGTCCGCCGACCGAGAGTTGGCGCTTTCCGATCGTGGTGGAGAAGATCCTCGCGGCGGATGAGCGGCTTCCACCGGACTGGCCAGTGGACGGCACGACCGGCTACGAGTTCATGACGACGCTCGAGGACGTGTTCATCGATCCCTCCGGCTACGCTCGGCTGGAGTCGCGATACCGGGCCGGGGCGGAGCAGCCCACGTTCGAGAGCGTGGCGTTCGAGGCGAAGCGGCAGGTGCTGCGCAACACGCTGAATGCCGACGTGCGCCGCGTCGCGCCGATGCTCGCGGCGCTGGCGCGGCGGGCCGGCTGGGTGGCGCGGTCGATCGCGCCGTACGCCGGGGCGATCGTGGAGCTGGTGGCGGCGCTCCCCGTCTATCGTACGTACATCGACGGCGAGCGTCCCGAGGCGAGCGATGCCGACCGTGCGGTGTTGGAGCGGGCGTTCGCGCGTGTTCGCGAGCGCGCGGTGGCGGAGCCGGACGCCGTGGAGCAACTGGAGCAAGCATTGCTGGGTACGTGGCGGGACAAGGACGCGTCACTGGCGCGCGAGCGACTGCGATTCGTGCTCCGCCTTCAGCAGATCACCGGGCCGGCGGCGGCGAAGGGCGTCGAGGACACGGCGCTCTACGTCTTCGCGCCGCTCGCCTCGCGCAACGAGGTCGGTGGGGATCCGGGCGTTCCGCTCGACGGCGCCGTGGACCGGGTGCACGCGCTGCTGGCCGAGCGTGCGGTGCGGACCCCGAGAGCGCTGAACGCGACCAACACCCACGACACCAAGCGGAGCGCGGACGTGCGCTCGCGGCTCGATGCGCTGAGCGAGCACGCGCCGGCGTGGGAGCGGCGGCTGCGGATGTGGCGTCGCCGGCACCGTTCGCTGCGCGTGCTCGTGCGCGGACGGCTCGCTCCGACCCGCGCGACCGACAACTTCATCTATCAGGCGCTGGTGGGGATCTGGCCCATTGGCGCGGCGGCGGTGCACGAGGACGAGGGCCGGCTGGCCGAGCTGCGCGAGCGGCTCACCGCGTACATCCAGAAGGCGGTGCGCGAAGCGAAGGTGAGCACGAGCTGGACGGATCCCGACGAGGAGTACGAAGCGGCGATCTCCGCCTTCATCGGGGCGCTGCTCGATCCGGCGTCACCCGGGCGGTACCTGCGGGACGTGGCGCCGCTCGTCGGCGAGGTCGGAGCAACCGGGCTGTGGAACGCCCTGTCGAGGCTGGTCGTTCACCTCACGGCGCCCGGCGTACCCGACGTGTATCGCGGCGACGAGCTCTGGTTCCAGGCGTTGGTCGATCCCGACAACCGGCGGCCAGTGGACTGGGACGCGCGTGCGGCGCGGCTGGACGAGGTGCGGCACGCCTGCGACGAAGGTGCGGACGGAGTACCGGCACGCGGTACACTCGCGCGTTGGCGTGACCGCGTGGAGGACGGGACGCTCAAGCTCTACCTGACCAGCCGGCTGCTGCGGTTGCGGCGTGACGACGGCGCGGGGTTGACGTCCGCGATCTACGCTCCGGTCGTTGCCGAGGGCGAGCATGGCGGTCGAATTCTGGCGTACCGGCGAGGCGAGGGGGCGGATGCGCGGATCGTCGTCGTGTCGCGTCTCACGGCGGCGCTCGGCTCCAGCGTGCCGATCGGACCGAGCTGGGGGGACACCCGGCTGCGCATCGAAGGCGTGGGGCAGGGATGGCGATGTCTGCTGAGCGGGGCGAGCGTCGTGGCGGCCGGTGGCGCGATCGATGTGGGGTCGGCGTTGGCAGAGCTGCCCGTGGCGGTGCTCGCGCCAACGAATTCGCTGTAATTGTTGGAGTTGCGGTGATTCGGGTGGCGCACGGCGGCTCGGGTTGTACCGGGCTCGGGAGACTGGTTGCGCGGCAGCGTCGGCATCCGGTACGATTCTCTCTTCTCAGGCGGTGTCGGCGTTGGTTTCACCCGACGCCGCGCTCCAGGCAGTCCCGTCCATTGAATCGACGTGGCTGGCCGGTAGAATTCCCTACATCTCCACCACCACACGATTCACCATGCGTGACCGACGCGACCGCGGGGCCAGGCTCCGCGACCGGCGCGTCGTGTGCCGCTGTGACACTTGAATGAGGCTTTCATGACGTCGACGTCCCCCCGATCCACCGTCGCGTACTTCTCGATGGAGATCTGCCTCGAACAGGCGATCCCGACGTACAGCGGAGGACTCGGCGTTCTGGCCGGAGATACCCTCCGCTCGGCGGCCGACCTGGGCGTGCCTCTGGTCGCCGTGACCTTGCTGCATCGCAAGGGCTATTTCGTCCAGCATCTGGATGCATCGGGCCAGCAGACCGAAGCGCCAGTGCTGTGGTCGCCGGAGAGCGTGCTCGAGCCGGTGCACGCCACGAGCTCCGTGACCATCGAAGGGCGCGAGGTGCAGGTGCGTGCCTGGCTCTACCGGGTGAAAGGCGTGCGCGGGCACGAGGTGCCGGTGTACCTGCTCGACACCAACCTGCCGGCGAACTCCGATTGGGATCGCACGCTGACCGACACGCTCTACGGCGGAGACGAGCACTACCGGTTGTGTCAGGAGATCGTGCTCGGCATGGGCGGCGCGGCCCTGCTGCAGTCGATCGGCTACGAAGCCGGCACGATCTACCATCTGAACGAAGGGCACTCGGCGCTGCTCACTCTCCAGCTGCTCGAGCGGCAGCTCGACGGCCGCGCGCACTTCGAGCTGGACGACGCGGATCTCGAGGCGGTGCGGCAGCGGTGCGTCTTCACGACACACACCCCGGTACCAGCCGGCCACGACAAGTTCCCGCTCGAGATGGTGCGCCACGTGCTCGGCGACAAGCGCGTCGCGCTGCTGGAAGGGTGCGGCGGGATTCACGAGGGGATGCTGAACATGACGCATCTCGCGCTGAGCCTCACGCGGTTCGTGAACGGTGTGGCGATGCGCCACCGCGACGTGTCGCGCGGGATGTTCCCGGAGTACCCGATCAACTCGATCACGAACGGCGTGCACGCGATCACGTGGACCGCTCCCGAGTTCGCGGCGCTGTTCGACCGCCGGATTCCCGAGTGGCGGCGCGACAATCTCTACCTGAGGTATGCCGTCGGCATCCCGCTCCAGGAGATCCGCGAGGCGCATGCGGTGAGCAAGCGCGTGCTGCTCGATGAAGTCGCGCGTCGGACCGGCGTGCAGCTCGACCCGAACGTGATGACGATCGGCTTCGCGCGCCGAGCGACGCCGTACAAGCGGGCGGATCTGATCTTCTCCGACCTGGACCGGCTGACGCAGATCGCCCGCACCGTCGGAAAGATCCAGATCGTGTACGGCGGCAAGGCGCACCCGCACGACGGTGGCGGCAAGGATCTCATCCGCCGCATCTTCGGCGCGCGCGAGCGGCTGGGCGACCTGGTGAAGGTGGTGTACGTCGAGAACTACGAGATGGCGTTCGCGCTGCAGATGGTCGCGGGCGTGGATCTCTGGCTGAACAACCCGATGAAGCCGCTCGAGGCCTCGGGCACGAGCGGGATGAAGGCGGCGCTCAACGCGGTGCCGTCGTTCTCGGTGCTGGACGGCTGGTGGGTGGAGGGCCACGTCGAGGGCGTGACCGGCTGGTCGATCGGTGGGCCGGACGCGGAGGGCGATCCGTCGCGCGACGCGGTGGACCTGTACATCAAGCTCGAGCGCGTGATCCTGCCGCTGTTCTACGGACTCCCGTTCGCGTACGCGGAGGTGATGCGCGCGGCGATCTCGCTGAACGCCAGCTTCTTCAACACGCAGCGGATGGTGAGGCAGTACGTGCACAACGCGTACTTTCCGGGCGGGCTGCCGGCGGACGTGACGGTAGAGGCGACGGCGCTGCTCTGAGCGGCATTTCTAACGACCGTACGTCGTACCGTATCGCGTATCTTCGTACGGCGTACGGCGACCCAGTCCGCTGGCAATCCTCAAAGATTGGACGCCCCTCAGGCCTACCGGCTGAGGGGCGTCCGTGCATTGGGCGTTGGTCGGATGGCGGTCGCCATGCGGCGTACGAAGGTACGAGCGTACGGTACCGAGTACCGCAGTAACCTTTCCTCCTACGCGCTTCCCTCCGCCACCACTCCCCCTTCCTCCACCTCCGTCTCGTACTCCTCCGTCTTCCTCACCGCGCGCAGCACGGTGCTGCCGGCGGCGAGGGCGCCCAGGAGGATGTAGATGTAGAAGGTGTAGAACCTCCACCAGATGAGCGCCGCGGCGAAGAGGCTCGTCGGGATCGCGCCGCCGAGTGCGGCGCGGAAGGCCATCTCCACGGCGCCGCCGCCGCCCGGAGCCGGCACCACTGCCGCGCCGTACAGGAAGCCGAGCGGCCAGAGCGCGAGCGGCGCGAGTGGCGCGGTGGAGATGCTCGTCAGCACGAGTGCGGGGAGCACGGTCAGACGGATGCCGACGTGGACGACCGACGCGAGGAAGGCGTAGACCGCCGGCCGCGTGTCCACCTGCTCGACGGAGTCGATCGTCGCGCGGAGCTTCGTGAGCGCCGTCTGAATCGTGCGCCACCGTCCACCGTGCAGCCGCAGCCGCAGCGCCCAGCGAGGTGGTGGACCGCTCGCGTTGCGGCGGGAGAGGAAGATCGCCAGCGCGCCGATGCCAAGGATCACGAGCGCGTAGCCCCCGACCATGCTGACGAGTGTCGCGATGACGACGCCGGCATGTCGAAACGCGATCGCCACGGCGAGCACCACCGCCGCGAGCGAGAACACCTCGAGAAAGAGCTCGGCGTAGAGGATGACGAGCACGCTCGAGCCCGGAAGCCCCGTCTCGCGAAGAATGAGGAAGCGCGCCGGCTCGGCGCCACTGCGTGCGGGAGTGATCGCGGCGCCGAAGTCGCCGCCGAGGCAGGTGCGGGTGGCGGTGCCGAGCGAGAGGCGGATGCCGGCGGCGCGCGCGCTCCATCGGATCTTGAGCGCGCGCGCCAGCACCTCGATGCCGACGGCCGCGATGGCGAGCAGATGGGCGCGCGGCGGAAGCACGAGCGAGCTGCCCTGGTGCGACCAGCCGAGAACCATGTAGATGGAGACGCCGATCGTGGCCGCGAACGAGACGATCGTGAGCAGCCAGCGCATCGGCGTCATGAGGTGAACGACGGCATCGGGAGAAGCTAGTCGGCCCCCACGGCAGGCGCGACGACGCGCACGATGCGCCGAGTGGGGCGGCGGGCGCGACGATGACCACGAAGACGGCGGCGAAGAAATTGCGCGATCGGCGCGCATGAGACGCCCCCATTTCTCCGCGACGCCCCGTCGCACGGTTGCGGTTCCCAGAGGGCAGGAGCGCATGCTCGACCTGGTGCACGGCACGGAGCGCGTTCCCGCGACCTTTCTCGTGCCTGCCGCCGCCGCGCCCGCGCCGGCGGTCCTGCTGCTGCACGGCTTCTCGTCGAGCAAGGAGCGCATGGCGCAGTCGGTCGGGCGATCGCTGCTCGCGCGCGGCGTGGCATCGCTCGCCGTCGATCTGCCGTTCCATGGCGAGCGGGACGGCTCTGGCACGGAGCTGCCGTATCGCAACCCGCTCGCGCTGGTGACGGCGTGGCGCACCGCGGTGCGCGAATCGCGCGCGGCGATCGAATGGCTGTCGGCCCAGCCCGAGATCGACGACTCGCGGATCGGTGTGATCGGCTATTCGCTCGGCGGCTTTCTCGCGCTGATGATGGCGAGCGAGGAGCGGCTGGTGCGAGTGATCGCGCTCGCCGCGGCGGGCGATCTCCCGGATACCACGCCGTATGCGGCGCTGCTGCGGCGTGCGGTCGATCCGCTGCGCGCGGTGCGCAAGCTCGGCGGACGTCCGCTGCTGCTCGTGAACGGCCGCCGCGACACGACGACCAGGCCCGCGCAGGCGGAGCGGCTGTTCGCGTTCGCCGAAGAGCCGAAGGAGCTCGTGTGGTACGACGGTGGGCACTGGCCGCCGCCGCAGGCGATCGAGGATGCGGCGGAGTGGACGACGCAGCGGCTGCGGGAGATCGGGCACCACTCGGGCCGGCTGCAGGCAGGCTGACTAGGGAGTTGCCACTGCCTGTAGGTGGTAGCGAGTAGCGGTAGCGGGACGCCGTAGCGGGTAGGCCGTAGCGGGACCTGAGTCACGCTCCTCCGCACCTCCGGCCCCGCGCTGCGACGGTCAGAGGTGATATCCCCGGACAGCCGTCCACGAATTGGAATGGCCCGTATGCCAATCCGAGTATCCAGAGTACGTCAGTCGTCCAGGCGTACACGCTGTTGTAGTTCAGTTGTAGTTCAGTTGCAGTTCGAAGAGCCGGACCCCCGAGTCGCGTACCACGGCGTGCAGCAGCGAGCTCTCACTCACCCCACCCTCGCGTACACCTCGAACCACGGCGCCAGCGGCAGCTCTCCGCGTGATATCCGAGCACCGGCCGCCATCACGCGCTTCACCAATCGCTCCTCCAGCGCGGCCCACCGTCGCGTCCACCGATCGGCGATCGGGACGAGGACGTCGCCGACGACGTGCTCCACGCGCAGACCGGCGCGTTCCATCAGTCGCGTCGCGGAGCTCGGGGTGAAGCCGTAGCGGTACGGAAAGGCGAGCAGGTTGTTCTGCGCGAGCCACTCGCGCGCGATCGGTGCGGCGGGAGTCGACAGCAGGGAACGAAAGGCGGCGTAGCACGCGCCGTTCGGAACGCGGATCGCGAGCATGCCGCCGGCCGAGAGGTGCTCGCGTGCCGCGTGCACCGTGGCGGCGGGGTCGGGCAGTTGATCGAGACAGTTCCAGATTGCCACGACGTCGGCGCGGCGCTCCGCGTCGAGCGATTCGAGCGTGCCGTCGTGCACCTGGAAGCCGAGCGACCGCGTGAAGCGATTCGCCTCCTCGTTCACGTCCACACCCGTGAACGTCCAGCCGGCGTCGCGCGCTGCGGCGAGGAAGGCGCCGACGTAGCTCCCCACCTCGATCCCGTTTCCTCGTCGGCCGAACAGCTCGATGAGCCGAGCGGCCTGGGTGTCGTAGGCGGGGCGCTGCGTGTCGTGCAGCACGCGAAGCCGGTCGGGCGCCGGGCTGTCGTCCTCATAGGCGCGCGTCAGCTCGGTGGCCCGCTCCATCGGATTGCGATAGACCAACCCGCACTCCGTACATCGAACGAGCCGCAGCGGCGCATGCTGCGAGAAGGCGACGCGATCCATCAGCTGCTCCGTGGGAATGCCGTCCTTCAGCCGCTTGGCGTGGTACTCCCACAACATCTCCAGCTCGGTCTTCGCGTCGTCGACCGACGTCAACTCTTCGCTATCGGCGCTCCCGCAGACGGCGCAGCGCGCGAGCTCGTACGCGACCGTCACGAGCGCCGCGCCAGGCGGCGAGTGGATGGGTCATTCGTCGTCCGCGCCGAGGCGCCCGAGCCTGCGGTTGTCCATCGCCGCGGCGAGGGCGGCGCGGAACCGCGTGGCGAACACCGACTCCGAGAAGGTCTCGGCGTGCGCGCGCAGCGCGTCGGCGTCCCAGCTTCGCTCTGCCACGGCAACGAGCGCGCGTCCGAGCGACTCGACCGTGTCTTCATGGAACAGCACACCCGTCTCACCATCACGCACCGTGTCGAGGACTCCGCCGCGCGCGAACGCGACGACCGGCCTCCCCGCAGCGTTCGCTTCGATCGGGGTGAGGCCGAAGTCTTCCTCACCAGGCAAAACGAGTGCGCGACAGCTCTCGAACTTCTCCGTCACGTCGCGGTCGGAGAGCCGGCCCGCGAAGGTCACGGTGGGACCGGCGATCTTCTGCAGCATCGCGCGCTCCGGCCCATCGCCCACCACGACGAGCGGCAGGTTCTGCGCGGTGCACGCGCGCACCGCGAGGTCGATGCGCTTGTACGCGTTGAGCCGCGAGACGACGAGGAAATAGTCACCCGGCGTCCGATCGTGCCGGAAGCGCGTGACGTCCACGGGGGGATAGACGATGTCGCTGCCGCGGCCGTAGGCGCGGCGGATGCGATGCGCCACCTCGGTCGAGATGGCGACGAAGCGATCGACGCGGCGCGAGGAGCCGACGTCCCATCGGCGGAGCATCGGCACGGTGAGCCGCGCCGACGCGCGCGCCATGGGGCTGAGCGCCGAGCGCTCGACGTAGCTGTCGAAGCTCCACGCCCAGCGCATCGGCGTGTAGCAGTAGCAGAAATGGAGCGCGCTGGCCGGCACGCGCACGCCCTTCGCCCACGCGGAGCTGCTGGAGATGACGACGTCGTAGCCGCGCAGGTCGAAGGAGCGGACCGCGAGCGGATAGAGCGGCATGTAGGCGCGGAAGTGGCGGCGCCATCTGGGAAGCCGGTGCATCCACGACACCCGCACGTCGGCCTTTGCCAGCGGCGCGCCAACGACGACGGGATCGAACAGCGTGGTGAAGATCGGCGCGTCGGGGAACATCTTGTGAAGCACGGCGACGACGCGTTCCGCGCCGCCGGCCTGATTCAGATAGTCGTGCACGATCGCGACTTTCACGAGACTCTCCTCACCTCGGTCACCTCGGCCAACACTCCGGTCACGCCGGCGAGCATCGCGTCGCGCGAGAAGGCGCTCCGCGCGTGGGTGGCGCCGCGCCGCGCGAGCTGCGCCACACGCGCCGGATCGCGTCGCAGCGCGTCGAGCGCTTCGGTGAGGGCGCGCGCGTCGCCGGGCGGCACGAGTATGCCGGTCTCCCCGTCGGTCACCACCTCGGGCACGCCGCCGGCGCGGGTGGCGACCACCGGCCGCCCCGCGAGCATCGCCTCGACGAGCACGCGGCCGAACGGCTCGGCCAGCACCGACGCGTGCACGACGACGTCGCACGCCGCGAGCAGGCGTGGCACGTCGTCGCGCGCACCGAGCATGTGCACGCGGCCGGCGAACGACGGCAGCTCGGCGCGCGCCCGCAACTCGGCCTCGTAGGGCGCCTCGCCGCTGAACAGCGCGCCGCCGACGATGAGCGCGTGCGCGTTCGGCATGCGCGCGATCGCGTCGAGCAGCACGGTCTGTCCCTTCCACGGATGCAGGCGGCTGAAGCAGCCGACGAGAAACGCGTCGGCCGCGATGCCGAGCTCGGCGCGCACCGCGGCGCGCACGCCGGGCGTGAGCGCGTCGAACGGCGCGGGGTCGATCCCGTTGTGGACGACGCGCACGAGGTCGCGCCGTCCGCCCGCGCGCACGAAGGCATCGGCGGTGGCGTGCGAGTTGGCCACGACGCGCACCGCGCGCCAGTTCGCCGCGGTGACGACGGCGCGCACGTTCGCGGCGCTGAAGTGTCCGTCGCCGAGGATGTCGCGCAGATGCCAGATCACCGGCTTCCGCGCGATGGTGCCGGCGAGCGCGGCGACGAGAAACGACTTGGGCGAGTTGGCGTAGAGCACTCCGTACGGCCGCGCGATCTGCGCGAGCTTCCACGCGAGGCTCATCGCGGCCGCGACGGCACCGACGCCGGGAAGTGCGCTCGTCTTCTTGATCTCGCGCAGCGCGCCGCCGCCGCGCACGAGGATCACGCGCACGCCGCGCTCCGCGAGCGCCGTCGCGTACGGTCCGTCCTCGAGCAGTGCGATGGCGCAGCGGTCCCGGTTCGCCTCGGCGATGTCGAGCAGCGAGTGCTGTGCGCCGCCCATGACGCCCGTGTGGTCCACGAACAGCACCGTGGTCGCGATCGGGTGGCTCATTGGCGCGCGAGCTCGTAGACGTCGCGCACGCGCGCGGCGATCACCGGCCAGTCGAAGCAGCGGCGTGCGTAGGCCGAGCACTGTTCCGTCGAGGGCAGCGGCACCGCTCCGAGGAGTGCGTCGGCGAGCGTCGCGCCGATGTCGCCCTTCGTGGCGCCCGCGGTGACGAGCTGCGGCGCGAGCGGCGCGACGATCTCGCCCAGTCCGCCGACCGGCGTGACGACGCACGGCGTGCCCGCGGCGAGCGACTCGACGGTGATCAGGCCGAATCCCTCGAGCGCCGTGGTCGGCACGACGGTGAGATCCGCCGCGCGGTACGCGAGCGGCAGCATGTCGTCGGGCACGAAGCCGAGCAGCTTCACCGTGTCCTGCAGACCGAGCGCCGCGATGCGCTCCTCGAGCTCCGCGCGCAGCGGGCCGGTGCCGGCCATGAGGACGAGCGCGTCGGGCACTCGCTCGCGCAGCGCGACCGCGGACTCCACGAGCACGTCGACTCCGACGCGGCGCACGAGCCGGCGCACGCAGAGCACGATGGGGCGGTCCGATGGCCAGCCGAGTGCCGCGCGACACGCGGCGCGGGGCGGCGCCGACGAGAAGCGATCCACCTCGACGCCACCCGGGATGACGTGGATGCGCTCGCGGTCCACGCCGAACTGGGTCGCGAGAATCTCCCGGAACGCGCTCGAGAGGACGATCGCCTGCGACGCGCGGCCGTACACGGCGCGCTCCACCAGCTCCTTCGCCATCACCGCCCACGGCGGCGCGCCTTCGACGCGCGACTCCTGCCCCCACGGCCCCTGGAAGTGCACGACGAACGGATGCTCGCCGAGCTGGTCGAGCATGGGGAAGACGTTCTGCGCGAAGTGGGAGACGACCACCGCGTCCGGTCGGGTGCGCAGCCAGTCCAGCGCGGCGCGGCGAAGCGCGTGCATGCGGAACACGAGCGATGAGCCGGCTGGCGCGAATGCCGAGACGCTTCCACCAGACGCGTGCATCACGTCGGCGGTGCCGACGACGAAGCCCTGGACCTCGACCCCCGCGTGCAGGAGCTCGGCGACGAGGTTGGCGTACACGCGATTGAGCCCGCCCGGATCCTCGCTGAACCAGCCCATGCCGATCTGCAGCGTCTGCAGCGCGGCTCGGCTGGCCCGATGCGGCTCGTGCGCGAGCGCGGTCATGAGGCGCGTGCCGCGGGAAGCACGACGTCGAGCGAGTCGCTCGCGGCCACCGACCGGTCGAGCGCGATGCGTGCCCACAGCTCGAGGATCATCAGCGTCCAGATCTGCTGCCCCCAGTCGCGGCTTCCGTCCGCGTGCTCGGCGAGCAGGCGACGCACGGCGTCCGGCGCGAGCCAGCCACGATCCATGAACGGCCCCGCGCCGAGCAGCGCGCGCGAGTACGGCGCGAGCGCACCGCGCAGCCAGTCCGAGGCGGGCATGACGAAGCCGCGCTTCCTCCGGTAGAGGACCGAGCGCGGCACGTAGCGTTCGGCGACGCGCTTGAGCAGGTACTTGGTGGTGTAGCGGCGCAGGCGGAGCGCGGTGGGAAGCGTCGCCGCGTACTCCACGATCTCGCGTCCGAGGAAGGGCGAGCGCGCCTCGAGCCCGTGCGCCATCGCCGACACGTCGGCCTTGGCGAGGAGCTGATCGGGGAGATACGTCGTGAGGTCGCCGTAGAGCGCGCGGTCCACGTCGTCGGTGGCGACGGCGCGCGACCATGCTTCCTCGTAGAGCCGGTCGGGATGCCACGCGCCCACCGCACTGAGGAGCGACGGATCGTAGACGTCGGAGCGAATCGGCCGGAGCGCGCGATCGTAGACGAACGCGGCGGATGCCGAGCCCGCGCCCGCGCCCGCGAGCAGCGCGGCACGCCGCCGGAGCGCGCCGCTCGAGCGCGTACCCGCCTGCTCGGCGAGCGCGTCGCCGAGTGCGCGGCGCAGCGGAGCGGGCATGAGGCGGCGATAGGTGGACGCGGCGCGCTCGATCATGGGGCGTGCGTAGCCGCCGAACGACTCGTCCGCGCCATCGCCGACGAGCGCGACCGTCATGTGGCGCCGAGCGGCTCGCGCCATGTAGTAGTTCGGGACGATGGAGACGTCGGCGAGCGGCTGCCCGTACTGCCACACGATCGCCGGCAGGTCGGCGACGAGACCGGGCGTCAGCACTTCTTCGTGCAGCGTCGCGCCGCAACGCTCGGCCACCGCGCGGGCGAATGGCCGCTCGTCGAAGGCGGGATCCTCGAAGCCCATCGTGACCGCGTCGATCGGGCGGCCGGCTTCCTGGCGCGCGATCGCGGTGATGAGGCTCGAGTCGACGCCGCCGGAGAGGAGCGTGCCGGTGGGGACGTCGCTGCGCAGCCGCTGCGCGACCGAGCGTCGCGCGAGCTGGTCGATCTCGTCGAGGGCGTCCATCTCGGTGACGCGACGCTTCGGAGCGAAGGCGAGATCCCAGTAGCGCGCGACCTTCAGCGGCTCGCCCGGCGTGAAGATCAGAGAATGCGCAGGCGCGAGCTGCGCGGTGCCGTCGAACATCGCGAGCGGCGCGGGGACGGCCTGATAGGTGAGATACGCGTCGAGCGCGCGCGCGCTCACGCTGGCCGGTCCGCCGCGCAGCTCCATCAACGCCGCGAGGGTGGAGGCGAACGAGAATCCGCCGCCATGCTGCGCGTAGAAGAACGGCTTCTCGCCCATCCGGTCTCGCGCGGCGTACAGCGTGCGCGCGCTCGCGTCCCAGATCGCGAAGGCGAACATTCCGTCGAGCCGGTCGAGCAGCGTCTCCCAGCCCCACACGCGGAAGCCGTTGAGGATCACCTCGGTGTCGCCACTCGAGCGGAAGGGGATCTCCTTCGCGAGCTCGGCGCGCAGCTCGACGAAGTTGTAGATCGCGCCGTTGAACACGAGCACGTGACGGCCGTCGGGGCTCGTCATCGGCATGTGGCCGGCGGGGGAGAGATCGAGGATGGCGAGCCGGCGCGACCCGAGCACGGCGGCATCATCGGACCAGAGACCGGCGTCGTCGGGCCCGCGATGCGTCATCGCCTCGCGCGCCGACTGCACGCGCGCAGCGCGCGCTCGCGCGTCCGCGCCGACGTAGCCGATGATGCCGCACATGGGCTAGCGCGCTCCCGTGGTGCGCGCCGGCGCAGAGTGCAGATCCCGCGGCTCGCTTCGCTCGTTCGGGATGACCCCATCTGCCGTCATCCCGAGCGCGTCCAGGTACACGTCGCGATACGCGCGCGCGATCTCGCTCCACGAGTACTCCTGCGCCCGCTCCAGGCCCGATCGCTCGAACCGCGCGCGCTCGGCCGAGTCGCCCAGAAGCGCGAGCAGCGCGTCACCGTATGCCGCATCGTCGGCGAGCACACCGAAGCGCCCGTTCGCGAGCAGCTCGTTCGCGCCGGGGTTCGGCGTCGCGAGCACCGCGGTGCCGCTGGCCATTGCCTCGAGATACGGGATGCCGAATCCCTCGTAGGTGCTCGGCAGCGCGAACACCCACGCCTCGCGATACGCACGCGCGAGCGCGGCATCGTTGGGGAAGTGCTCGTAGCGCACCTGTGGATGCGCGGGCGGCTCGCGGTCGGCGATGAAGTGCAGCTCCACGTCGGGCCGGTTGGGGGCGATGCGGTCGACGAACAGCTCGTACAGCCAGCGTCCGCGCTTGCGCCCGTCCCACAGCCCCACATAGAGCACGCGCGGCCGCTCGCTCTTCGTGCCCGGCATGAACACGGCGCCATCGACTCCGCACCCGATCACGCGCGCGAGCCCGTGGACCTTCGCGACGTCTCCGCCGAGCGCGATGGTGGTGGTGGCGAGACGTTTCGTGATGCGCTCCGCGCCGTAGAGCAGATACTGGAGCAGCTTCCGCTGCGGCCGAGTGGCGTGCTGCGCCTCGCGGAGCGCGGTGCCGTACAGCGTGCGCACCGTGGGGCGCGGCCGGCGCACGGTGAACCAGTCGTCGCCGTGAAAGTGCACGACGTCCGCGCTGCTCGCGTCGAGCCCGTTGAGCAGCAGCGGAAGCGCGACGAGCCGGCCCATGCGCGAATCGCGCAGCCAGTCCGAGCTCGGGAACAGCCGGCGATGCGCGTAGCGTGCGTCTGACGGCGCACCCGTGAGGCTGGCCACCGTGACCGGCACACCGAGCTGCACGAGCGCGTTCGAGAGCCGATGCACCGCGACTTCCACCCCGCCGAGCTTGCGGCCTGGCTCCGGCAGCGTGGTGTGGAACATCAGCACGCGCGGCTGACGCCCCTGGATGGGCACGACGCGCGCGACCGAGTCACGCTCGGCGGCCGCGCGCGCCGTGCCGCGCAGCAGCGCCACGCCACGATCCAGCGTGAAGTGCCGCGTATACATGCCGCGGGCCGCAGTGCCGAGCGCGCGGCGCTCGTCCGGATCCGCGAGCAGCGCGGAGACGGCGCCGGCGAGCGCGCCAGGGTCGTCCGACTCGGTGAGCAGCACGGCGCGCTCGCTCGTCCACGGCTCGCTCGTCGTCTCACCGCGGTTCGACACGACCGGCATCCCGAGCGCGACGCCCGCCATCAAGGAGCCGCGACGCGCGCTCGCGCCATCGTCGTACGGCTGCAGCAGCACGTCGCAGGCGGCGAGATGTGCCGCCACCTCGGCGGGATCGAGCCCGCCCGTCGCGACGACGCGCGATGCGAGGTCGGGACGTCGCGCCGTGAAGGCGTGACGCCACGCCGAGCCGTTGAGCCCGACGAGCAGCATGACGCGCTTCACGTCCTCGTCGAGCATGCGCTCGACGACTGGACCGAGCAGCGCGGCGTGGTAGCGGCCGAAGGTGCCGAAGTGTCCGACGACGCGGCGATGTCCGCCGGCCGGAAGCCGCTCGCGGATGGCCGCGACGCGAGCGGGATCCGCACGATCGGCCACGTTCGACGGGATCGGCGCGTCGATGAGCTCGCGCTTCCACGTGGCGCCGGCGCCCAGCCGTTCGAGACGGCGGCGCCACGCGGGGATGGTGACGAAGACGCGCCGCGCGCCGCGGGTGGCGAGCCACGCCATCACGCCGTGCACGCATCCCGCGAGATTGCGCCGCAGCGTCTGGCCGCGCCGCACCGGCATCGCGACCTCGTGCACGTAGAGATCGAACCCGCGCCGCCGCAGCCTGAAGAGCATCTGCGCGAACGGCACGTTCATCATCCACATGCCGTAGCCGGTGGGCACGTACTGCACGAGCAGCCGCGTGTCGTCCGGCAGCGCGCGCAGCGCGCGCTCGAGCACGCGCAGCGCGTCGCGCTTGAAGTGCGACGGGAGCACGTGCAGCGTGACGCCCGGCACCCTCGGGAGCTCGCCGAGCGCGGGAGGGCACCATACGTCCACCGTATCGCCTGCGGCGGCGAGCGCGGTGGCGAGCAGGCAGGTGTGATCGCTCACACCGCCGGCCAGCGGCGGATACTCGCACGTCACGATGCACCACCGCTGCGACGGCGCCGCGACCGCCCCGCTCGCGCGCTCCGGCTCGGCGGCGATCGCGGTCACGGACCCTTCTGTGCGAGCGCGCGCGCGCGACGCTTCCAGCCCCGCCACTGCAGCGCGATCGACGTGAGCTCCACGGGCAGCGAGACGAGCGCGCTGATCGTGTCGACCGACTTCTGCTCGCGCACGATGCGCGAGAGCCGCGCGCGCGTGTGGTTGACGACGTACCAGGGCAGGCCCCGCGTGGGACCGTGCAGCACCATGTGCAGCACGCTCGCCTCGTGCATGCGCGCGAGCTTCGTCCCCCACGCCATCGGCCGCGGCGGATGATCGATCTCGGCGGTCGGGACGAAGCGGATCATGTATCCCGCCTTCTGAAGGCGGACGCGCAGGTCGGCGTCCTCCATGTGCGCGTACGGATAGCGCTCGTCGAAGCCGCCCATCTGCTCGAAGCCAGCGCGCAGGATCGCGAAGTTGCACGACCAGAGCACGCCGCCGTCGAGGTTGACCGGCGCGGTCTGTCGCGGCGAGTTCAGCCCGGCGCGACAGGTCGTGCGTCCCTCGAGCGCCTCGAGCGCGTCGGCCTTCTCGCCGCGCGCGAACGAGAACGCGTCGAGCCATTCGCGGCCAGGGAGGCAGTCGTCATCGGTGAACGCGAGCCACTCGCCGCGCGCGATGCGTGCGCCTGCGTTGCGGTTCGCGGCCGGTCCACGCCTCGGGCCGGCGGTCCACCGCGCCCACGGATAGCGCTCGGACACGAGCTCACGCGCCGCGCCGTGCACGCTGTCGTCGGTGACGATCACCTCGTACTGGTCGTGCGGCAGCGTCTGCGCGCCGGGCGCCAGCCGATCGAGACAGAGCGCGAGCGTCGCGTTCCGGTCGCGCGTGGGGATGACGACGCTGAACAGCGGCGCGCTCATGCGGCCTCCGCGACGCGCAGGAGTAGCTGCGCGTACTGCTCGCGCAGCGCGTCCCAGCCGAAGCGCTCGCGCGCCGAGGCGTGCCGCACCGCGCGCTCGCAGTCGGAGAGGGGCGCCGCGAGCGCGGCCGCGAGCGCGCGCGTTCCCTCGCCCGTGCGTGAGAGATTCACGAGGTGCGCGAAGCCGCCCAGCAGATGCTGCGTGACCGGCGTGTCGTGCGCGACGATCGGCAGCCCGTGCGCGAGCGCCTCCACGTACGCGAGGCCGAACCCTTCACGCAGCGACGACAGCATGAACGCGTCGGCGGCGCGGTAGTAGTCGCCGATCTCCTCGTGCGGCACCGCGCGCGCGAGCACGCCGTCGCCGAGCAGCTCGGTCGCGAGTGCGCGCACCGCCGCGGCGTCGGGCCCATCGGCGCCGAGGATGCAGAGGAAGGGGCGCGGCTCGGGCATCGCGGCGAGCTCGCGGATGAGGTAGTCCATCCGCTTGATCGCGGTGTCGAGCATGCCCACCGAGAGCACGATCGGCCGGTCCGTCGGAAGGCCGAGTGACGCGCGCGCCGCGCCCGTGAGGCGCGCGGGCAATGCGTCGGGCACCTGAACGCCGTGCGCGAGCGTCACCTGGCGCTCGCGCGACTCCCCGCGCGCCACCGCATCGTCGAATCCCGCCGGCGTGAGCTGCTGCACGAAGTCCGTGCGCGTGAACGGCTGCGTCGTCAGGCCGCCGTTGTAGTACAGCAGCTTGAAGCGCTGGCGCGAGAGTCGCCGCCAGTGCCAGCACAGGTTGCCGAGATTGAGATCGGCGAAGTAGACGACGTCGGGACGACCGAGCACGAGGGCGGGGAGCAGCGAAAGAAAGAAGGTGGCTTGTTCCACGAAGTATCGGTCGCGTCTGACGAAACGAGCGATCAGCGCGCCCAGCGCACCGTCGCGCGCGAGGTTCCACCGCACGCGCGCCTCCACGCCGGACAGCGCGGCGCCCGAGAAGACGGTGAGCGCGATCCGCGGATCGCCGCGCAGCGCGTCGGCGCACTCCAGCGTGAACGTCTCGAATCCGCGACGCTGACGACCGAGACCGGTGCAGGGGACGAAGACGCGAATCGGCCGCTGCACGGGAGCAGGAGGAGGGCTGAGGAGAGACGGCACGGCGGGACGATCGACACCGGAATGACGCGCGGCAGAGGGGTGAAGTCACCCTCGCGGCCGCAGCGGATCATTCCGAAATCAGCCGAGCGTCACCTCGAACCGCGGCACGTACGACGACTGTGGCCAGCCTGGCCACCGCTCGTACGGCGCGTCGGGATCCGGGATCACCTCGAAGCGCACCACCGCGTCCACCTCGTCGAGCACTTCGGTCGCCGTGCGCAGCGTGAGACCCAGCGTGTAGGCGCCGGCGCGAAGCCGCACGTCGTGCAGCCGCAGCGTCACGCGACGCGTGCCGTGCCCCTCCACGTCGAACCAGACGTCGCTGGAATCGGTGGAGACCCCGGCCGCCGGCCGGCCGCGCTCGTCCATCACGTCCACGCCGACCACGGCGCTCTTCACCCGCTCGTCCGCGCCGACGGTGAGCACGATCTCCACCGAGCTGCCGGCCATGATCTCGGCCGCGGGCTGCCCCGATGCATCGCGGCCGCTCACCCGCACCGCCGTGAACCGCGCCGCGGACCGCTTCATCCTCGGCACATCGGTGAGATCCACCTCGTCGCTCGTCGTCGTCGCCACGCCGGCCGCGTACAACCGCGTCACCTCGGCTGCCGACGCGTCGGCGATCACCTTGCCGCCGCTCAGCAACAGCGCGCGAGTGCACAGGCTCTGCACCGCGGCAAGGTTGTGACTCACGAACAACACGGTGCGACCCTCGCGCTGCCGCACCTCCTTCATCTTGCCGAGACACTTGTCCTGGAACGCCTGATCGCCGACTGCCAGCACCTCGTCCACCAGTAGGATGTCGGCGTCCAGATGCGCCGCGACGGCGAACGCGAGCCGCACCTGCATGCCGCTCGAGTAGCGCTTGATCGGCATGTCGAGGAACTGCTCGACACCGGAGAACTCGACGATCTCGTCGAAGCGCTGCCGGATCTCGGCGCGCCGCATCCCGATGAAGGCGCCATTGAGGAAGACGTTCTCGCGCCCCGTCAGCTCGGGGTGGAAGCCGGTGCCCACCTCCAGCAGCGACCCGATGCGCCCGAACACGTCCACGTCGCCGGTGGTGGGCGCGGTGACGCCACTGATCACCTTGAGCAGCGTGCTCTTGCCCGCGCCGTTGCGACCGACGAGCCCGAGGATCTCCCCTCGGCCCACCTCGCACGAGACGTCGCGCAGCGCCCAGAACTTGTTCGCGTCGGACGACGTGCGCGCGCGTCCCACCCAATCGGCCACCTGCTCGGACAGCGTCGTCGACTGCCGTGCGGCCACGTTGTAGCTCTTGCCGATCCCGCGGATCGACAGCGCGGGGGCGAGTGGCGCCGCGCTCGTGGGCGGCGCGCCCTGCGCGATGCGGGGCGTCTGCGCGTCGACAGGCGTGGGCGTCGGCAGGATGGATGTCACTCCCCACCTCCGCATCTCGCCCGCATCCCGTATCTCGCGCCCTTAGATGACGTCGGCATACTGGCGGTCCTGGTACAGGAAGAAGAGCGTGCCCGCGATGAACACCAGCACGCTCACCAGCGCCGACGACCCGATCGCCAGCCAGTGGAGATCGCCGCGTCCGAGCAGCGAGGCGCGCAGCCCATCGAGCAGCGGAGCGATCGGGTTGAGCAGATAGATGCGCCTCGCCCCCTCGGGCACCGCGGCGATGCCATACGCCACCGGGCTCGCGTACAGCAGGAGCTGGATGAGGAAGGGGAGCACGTACATCACGTCGCGAAAGCGCACCGAGAGCGCGGCCGAGAAGAGACCGAGGCCGAGCGCGAGCACCTGCAGGATCAGCATCAGCAGCGGCACCACCACGAGCATCGCCGGCGACGGCAGCTCGCCGCGCACGAGCAGCACGAGCAGCAGCGTGACCACGCCGATGGCGAAGTCGAGCACCGATGCGAGCACCGACGCCGCGGGGAGGATGATCCGCGGGAAGTACACCTTCGTCACCAGCGCCGTGTTGCCGATGAGTGAGATGCCGCAGCGCTGCAGCGTGTTCTGGAACGCGTTCCAGCCGAGGTACCCGGCGAACACGAACAGAAAGTACGGCGACCCGTCGCTCGGCAGCTTCGCGACCACGCGGAACACGAGCGTGAAGATCCCGCTCGCGAGCAGCGGGAGGAGCACCACCCACGCGACGCCGAGCGCGGTCTGGCGGTAGCGCAGCTTCACGTCGCGCAGCGCGAGCGTGAGCCAGAGGTCGCGGTAGCGCCACAGCTCTCCCCAGTCGAGGGGAGTGCGGCGGGTGCTGGAGCGAATGCGCCGGAGTGGCGTCGCAGCCGCAGCGGCGACGCCCGACGTGAGCGGCAGGGTCATGCGGCGGGGAAGTAGCGGGCGAGCGCCGGGTCGAGCGGCTGACCCGGCACGATCGAGTGTCGGCGCGCCTGCTCGAGTGCGAGAGCGTACGATCGGCCGGCGGTGGTGAGACCGACCGCCGACCAGAACATCACGCCCGACACGCCGTTGAACACGTTGCCGAAGAACGCCGCGACCAGGAGCGCGACCACCGCGGCGGCGGCGCCGTTCGAGACCGCGTCGCGATTCGCGCGACGCTCGCGAACGATCGGGATCAGGATGCCGAACATCGCGAAGCTGAACAGGGCGCCGCCCATCCAGCCCATCACGCTGAACACCTCGAGCACGCCGCTGTCGAGCGCGGCGACGGAGATCTTGCGCCCGCCCGCCTCCTTGAGCTTCCCGGCGCCGCCGAGATGCCCCAGCCCGTCGCCGACGACGTCGCGCTGGAGCCGCTTCAGCATGTAGTTGGTGATCGCTTTCCGCTCCCGATAGCTGCGGTCGTCTTCGATGTTGGACAGCGAGACGGCGCGGCCCGACACCACGCGCATGATGCGCGGATGGGTGATGGCGGGCGCGGCGAGCAGGAGCACGACGGCGAGCGCGATCCACTGTCTCGGCATGTTCTTGAGCGGCTGCCGGACCTGCAGCACCATCGCACCGAGGAAGAAGGCGCCCCACGCCGAGCGCGTCTTGGTGAGCAACAGGGCGGTGAGACCGAGGGCGAGCGCGAGGAACCGCCAGCGCTGCGGCGCCGGGAGCCCGACGAGCACCGCGAACACGAGGAACACCGCGAAGGGGCCGGGCGCATTCAGCGTGCTGAACGCGCGGATGAGGAAGGGCACGGGCAGCCCGACGCTGTACATCTCCGAGTTGATCACCCAGGCCCGGTCCCACGCGGGCGGATCGACGAACTGCACGAGAGCATACGCCGACGTGACCAGGATCCCCCACAGCGCGACCTTGGTCAGCACGCCGCGGAGCCGCGGGAAGCGGCGCCACTCGAGCGCGATGTGCAGGCCGAACAGCAGGGGCGAGCCCCAATTCATCAGGTCGTACGTCGCCGCGATGAACGACTGCTGGATGAGGCCGACCACGTACGCGTAGAGCAGTGCGGTGATGGCGAGGACGAACGGCACCGCCATCGTGCTGCGCAGGCTCTGGGCGCGCCGGAGCACCGTGAATCCCGCCACGGTCGTCGCCAGCACCGGCCCGACGAGCAGCAGGCTGGCGGGATGGTATCCGAACTGGAGGTCGAACACGCGCCGCAGGAACGGCGTGAGCAGCCAGCTCCACAACACGAAGCCGACGTACGTCGCCGGGCTCCGCATGTAGGCGAACAGCGCGACGGCCACGCATCCCAACGGAAAGGTGAGCGTGAGCGCGCGTCCGCCGCCGCCGGCGAGCGCGATGCCGACGTACAGCGAGAACGCGGCGACCGCCGACCACGCGGCCAGGTCGTCGTTGCTGACGGCCGAGCGCCACTTGTGCAGCCGGCCGCGTCGGCGCACTGGCGCGACGGGGCCGACCGCGCCGCTGAACGCGCCGCTCGGTCCCGCCTGGGCCCCCGGAGGCCGGAGCGGGACGATCTCAGCGGACGGAGCTTCCTTCGCCATCGATGAAGAGGCCGACGTGACCGTCGTAGCGCAGCTGCCCGCGCCGGACGTGCGAGCCGTGCAGCACGCGCATGCGACGCCGCGCCACCACCAGCCCATAGAGGATCAGGTTCACCGTCAGCGCCGAGATGATCCCGTGCAGGAAGACGTCGAACCAGGTGGACGCGGCCTGCATCGCCATCGCGTGGGGACGCGCGAGCGGCGTCTGATTCACGTGCACGATCGCCGTGAAGTCGCGCGCCGTGGCGACGTCGAGCAGCTCGGGGAGCCGCTGCACCACGCCCGCGCTCATCGACGGATCGGCCGCGCTGAACGCGAACATCACCGCCAGCCAGAAGCCGGCGAGGATCAGCGTGTTGAGATAGAGGATCCGCACCGAGACGAACCGCGGGCGCTGCTGCTCCCGGATTCGCGTCCACGGCGCGTCGAGCACGAGATACGACGCGAGCCCGATCAGCACCGTCGCGGCCAGGACGAGCGGAGCGAAGGTGAGCTCGCCGATGAGGCCGAGCAGCCCGAACGCCCACGCCGGCCCGGTGCGCCGAATCAGCGGACGGCTCGCCGTCGCGGACTCGATGGCGCGCCGTGCCCGCCAGGTCAGAGAGTGCCGTGAACGCCGCATCGCGGTCGTTCCCGTCTCAGGCGTAGTACGCGCCGTAGCGGCCGAAATCGTAGCCCCCACGGTACCGCGAGTTGCGACGCAGATCGACGCCGTTGAGGATCGCGCCGGCAAGGTTCGCCTGCACGTGCTGGAGCTGCAGCACCGCGAAGCGCAGCGCCTGCCGCTCCGTGCGATCGGCGCGCGCCACGAGCAGCGTCGCGTCGGCGTGCGCGCCGATCAGCGCGGCGTCGGTGAACAGGTTGAGCGGCGGCGTGTCGATCAGCACGTAGTCGTACTGCATGCGGAGCCGCTCGAAGAATGGCGCGAGACGGCTCGCCACGAGCAGGTCGGCCGCGTTGGCGTTCGGCATGCCGCCGGACGGCAGCACGTCGAGATGGCCGGTGCCCTCGAGCGCGACGCGGCGGATGCACTCGCCCGGAGTGGCTTGACCGTACAACAGATCGAAGAAGCCAGGCCGTGCCTCGATGCCGAACAGGGTGTGCATGTTGCCGCGGCGCGTCTCGGCGTCGATCAGCAGCACGCGCTTGTTCTGCTGCGCGAGCGTCACCGCCAGGTTCGACGCGCTCGTCGTCTTGCCGTCGCCCGAGAGGGCGCTCGTCACGACGATCACGCGCGGCGGCTTGGCCGGGCTCACGTAGCTCAGGTTGGTGCGCAGGGCGCGGTACGCCTCGGCGGCCATCGTCTGGGTCTCGCCCTCACGCGGCGCCTTGGCCGACGCGAGCGCCTTCGCGGCGGATTCGCTCGAGGCGAGCACCCGGTACTTCGAGGTGAGCGCTTCCTGGCGGAGGTTCGGGATGATGCCGATGACCGGCGCGCGCACGATCGCCGAGACGTCGCGCTCGTCGTGCACCGTGGTGTCGAGCCAGTCGCGCAGGAAGGCGACGAGCACGCCGATGAGCAGGCCGGCGAACAGCGCGACGGCGAAGATCGCCGGGCGCGACGTGCCGAGCGATCCGCCCGGCATCTCCGCGCGGTCGAGCACGATCGCGGTGGAATCCTGCACCGCCGCCGTGATCTCGGCCTCCTTCATGCGGCCTTCCACCTGGTTCATGATGTCCTCGACCCCCTTCTGATTGCGGAGGAGCCGAGCGTATTCCACCTGCTGGGCCGGCAGGAGCTGGACAGAGGCGCGGAGCAGCGTGATGCGGCCATCGAGCGCGCGCACCTGCTCGCCGAGACCGTCGGCGTAGGTCCGCGTCGTCGCGATGATGTCGCGCTTGGACGTCTCGATCTGCCGCTCGACCGACCTGATGTCGGGATCGTTCGGGTTGAGCCGGCGCAGCATCGCGGCGCGCTGGTCTTCCTGCACGCGCAGCCGCTCGATCGCGATCGTGCTCGGGCTGGAGCTGTTGAGCAGCCGCGCGAACGCGGGCACGGAGAGGAGCCGCTCGTAGGCGAGCCGGCCGTCGGAGGTGTCCTTCGCCTGGAGCAGGTTGTCGAGCGACGCGAGCAGCGCCTGGCGGTCGGTCGTCGCCGTGACGCGCAGCTCCTGCAGCCGCTGGATCTCGTTCGAGGCCTGCGTCGCTTCGTTCTCGACGCTGATGATCTTGTTCGCGCGGAGGAAGTCGCTCACCGCGACTTCGCGGTAGCGCATCTCGCGGCCCAGGGTGTCGAGCTGCTTGCGCAGCAGTACGAGCGTGCTGCGCGCGCCGGCCTTCTCCGCCTCGAGCCGCTTGCGCACGAACCGGCTGGCCATCACGTCGGCCAGGTCGCGCACGAGCACCGGATCGTTCCCCTCGAACGTCACGAGGACGATGTTCGCGTTGATGTTGGGCTGCGTCACCTGCAGCCGTGCGCGCACGATCGCCGACGCCGTCTCCAGCGACACCACCTGCA
Source organism: Gemmatimonadaceae bacterium (assembly GCA_036008805.1). Taxonomy (GTDB): domain Bacteria; phylum Gemmatimonadota; class Gemmatimonadetes; order Gemmatimonadales; family Gemmatimonadaceae; genus AG11. The sequence goes on along the minus strand of DASYMZ010000163.1, from coordinate 53,152 downwards.
GCGTCGCCGGACCCTTCGCGAGCGCCGTCGGCGCGAGCTTGAGCGAGACGCCCGGCAGCGCGATCGTGCTCGCCAGCGGGAAGGTGCCGATCGTCTTGCCGCCCGCGTCACGCACCGTCGCGCGATTGTTCGACGCCTGCACGAACTGGTAGCCGGTCATCGGCGCGGCCGAGTCGACGTGCGCCCACTCGATCACCGCGCTGCGCGCCACGCGCCGCGGCTCGCCGACCATGAGCCGCAGGCCGAGCGAGTCGGCCACGTCGTTGGAGAGCGAGCGGCTGCCCAGCTCCTCCATCGCGGTCGCGACGAGATTGACGTTGTCCGTCGGCAGTCCGTACATCGCTGCCGGTCCCATGCTGCTCGACTTCGCGTCGATGCGCACCGAGGCGGTCGACTGGTAGACCGGCTCCATGCGCCGCACGGCGACGGCGCCCGCCGCCAGCGAGAGCAGCACGCACCCGAGGATGAGCCACGCGCTGCGGGCGATGGTCGCCCACACTCGGCGCGGATCGATCTCGGGTGTCGGGTCGGCGAGGACCGGGAGAGGAAGTGCTTCCATTGGTCGAGGGGCTGAGGAGACGCCTTAGTTCTGGCGAATCAGGTAGAACATCGTGACGAGCGTGGCGGCGAACTGCACGATCGAGTACGCCGCACGAATCGAGGCGTCGTTGCGGATGGCGAACGGAGGATCCTGGACGTAGAGCTGGTCGCTCGAGCGAAGGTCGAGATCGGCGATGCGGTCGGCGACCGAGACTTCGCGCGTCGGCGCGCCGGTGCGGACGAGGAAGACGCGGCTGTCGCCGCCGATCCGGACGGCCCCGCCGGCTTTCGTCACCAGCGAGAGCACCGAGGACGACGCGTCGGCGAGCTGCACGCTCGGCTGCTTCACGCCGCCAGTCACGGCGATCGGACGAAGCACCTGCACTTCCACGCGCGACGGATCGACGCGGCCGGAGAAGGCGTGCACGATGTGCCGCTCGAGGGAGTCGGGGGTCATCCCCTGCACGGGGAGGTGGCCGACTGTCGGCACGAGCACCACGCCGCGCTCGTTGACCAGGAGATCGCCCGACTGCTCTGGCGCGCCCCAGTTCTTGAGCCGGATGATGTCACCTGGCTCGACCGTCCAGGTGTAGGTACCGCGCGGTGTCGGCGCCATCGTGCCGCCGCTGGGTGTAGCGGGTGCGCACGCCACGACGGCCGCGAACATCACGAGCGCGCCAAGTCGCCCGGCGGAGCCGGCGAGTCGACGCGACGTCTTCCCCGCGCCGTCGCGGGTGAGAGTGCGAGTTGAAGTTGTCACGACCTGTGGTGTGGAGAACTACGGGAGGGAACTGCGGCGGAACGGGGGCAGGCCGCTCAGAGCGCCCCGCGCATGCTGAGGACGGCTGGAACCGTGCGGAGCAACAGCGCAAGGTCGCGCCACACAGTCCAACCGGCGATGTAGCTCTGCTCCAGCTCGACCACTGTTTCGAAGCTGGTGATGTCGTTGCGGCCGCTCACCTGCCACGGCCCCGTGATGCCCGGCGCCACTTCGAAGCGGACGTAATGGCGCGTCTTGTACTGCGCGACTTCGCGCGGAAGCGGCGGCCGCGGGCCGACGAGCGACATCTCGCCGCGCAGCACGTTCCAGAGTTGTGGCAGCTCGTCCAGGCTGCTCTTCCGCAGGAAGCGGCCGGCCCGCGTGATACGCGGGTCGCCCGCCGCCTTGAACAGCCGCGAATCGCCATAGACGTTGGCCTTCTGCACTTCGGCCGCGCGCGCGTCGGCGTCGCGCACCATCGTGCGCAGCTTGAGCATCTCGAACGTCTCGCCGCCCAATCCCACGCGGCGCTGCCGGAACAGCACCGGTCCGGGCGACGAGAGCTTCACCACGAGCGCGCACACGGCGAGCACCGGCGCGAAGAGCACGAGGCCGATCACCGCGCCCGTGAGATCGAGCGTGCGCTTGGCGACGAGCTGCCAGCCGAGCAGCGCGGGGCTGCTCAGCAGCGAGATCGGCCCCTCGCCGCGGCGGATGAGCGTGGGGTTGTTCATCTCGCGCAGCGGGCGGCGGCGCAGCCCGAACACTCGGCACCCCGCGCTCGAGCCGGCGATGAGGACGTTCTGGAGCGCTTCGTCGGTGAGTGGGCCGACGAGGATGATCGCGTCCGCGTGCGACCGGTGCACCTCCTCGTACAGCTTGTGCCACCCCTCCTGCTGATCGCCCGGCCACGCGGGCTCGAGCTCGTACACGGCCGGTGGATTCATCGTGTGATCCACGTGCTCGGCCAGAAAGGTCTGGAGCTGCTGATGAACGCCGACGAGCAGCGTGCGCTCCTGATCGAGACGCCGCGGGTCGTAGCTCTGCAGGGCGACCGACATGCCGCGCCGCTGCGCGACGAGCGCGATCGCGAGCGCGAACACCACGCCGCCGAGGAGCAGGGCGCGGCCGAGGATGAACGTCGTCCACAGCTCGGGCCAGCGTGGAAGCACCAGCCCCAGCATGATCGCGAGCATGATGCGTCCCGACTGGCTGCCCATGTCGGAGGCCGAGTACGACCGCGTCGCGGCGAGGCAGAAGATGAGCGACGTGACGCGGCGGAGCAGAGCCGGCGGCGTGTTGGGCAGCAGCCCGCTCACGAACTCCGCGTGCGCGCCGCTCACGTGCAGCGGCACCTGCGCCATCACCACGAACAGCACGGCCACGGTGAGCGCGTCGGCGGACAGCATCGCGCCGGCGAAGGCGAGCTCGCGCCAGAAGCGCCGGCGCTGCAGCGCGAGCACGTGCTGCCGGCCCCCGAGCCGCACGAGCATCGACGGGGACGACGGCGTCTCCGCGGGCAGCGGGCCGAGCTCGCGCCCCGGGCGGAATTCGCCCGGCGTCTCCGTCGTCGTCATCCGAGCGTCGTCGCTCGTCGCGGCTTGAGGCACGATTGGGTCCGGCTGACTGATAGGAAGGCCCGCGGATGGGTGCGTCACCCAGCAGACCGTCGAGCCGTGCGGAAAGCAACGGGGCCGCGTCGCACGCTCACGTCGTCGCCGCCATCCAGCCGATCTTGGAGAGCTGGAGGTGTATCGCGCCTCGACTGCACTGCCGTGACCGCCCAGTGACGCGGTCGTCCTGACCTATTGAAGGCCTTACTGCACACCGCCGCACGCCCGCCGATGGGTCTGCGATCCGGTTGCGTCCTCCCCTCGTCCTATGGCGAATCCGCTCACGGTCAACGATGCGATGGCCATCCCGCTGACGCCCTCGATCACGCGCACGCCCGAGCAGGCGGGCCGTCCCGATGCTCCACGCGGACGAACCGCCTTCGAGCCGGGTGCGTTCGAGCAGCTGTTCAACTCTCTCCTCGAGGGAGCGGTGCGGCAGGGCGCGACGGACATCCACGTGCGCGCCGGCGACGTGGTGCAGGCGCGCATCGACGGCGTGCTGGTGCCGATGGACACGCCGACGCTCTCTCCCGCGGACACGCGCGCACTGGCCGTGCGCGTGCTGGAGGCCAACGGCTCGGCGGGACGCATCGAGGACGTGAAAGAGTACGAGGGCTCGTGGAGCCTGCGCGGCGTGGGACGCTTCCGCGTCAACATCCTCCGCCAGCGGTCGAGCTTCATGATCGTCATGCGCGTCATCTCCGACGTGCTTCCGTCGTTCGAGCAGCTCAACCTGCCGCGCGCGATCGTGAACACCACGCGCATCGATGCGGGGCTCATCCTCGTGTGCGGCGCGCCGGAGTCGGGGCGCTCCACGACCATCGCGTCGATCATCAACCACCTGAACACCACCGCCACCACGCGCCGGCACTGCGTCCTCATCGAGCAGCCGATCGAGTATCTCCACAAGAGCCAGAAGTGGAGCATGACCCAGCGCGAGGTCGGCAGCGACACCGATTCGTTCGAGGACGGCGTACGCGCCGCGATCCTCCAGGACGCCGACGCGATCGTGATCGGCGGGTTGGAGCAGCCGGCGGTGATCGAGGCCGCGCTCCGCGCGGTCGAGGCCGGCCGGCTCGTGATCGGACGCATGGCCGCATCCGACGCCGGTGCGGCGATCCGCAATCTGCTCCAGCGGATGGAGAGCGACGACCAGCAGTCGGCGCGGCTCCGTCTGGCCGAGGCGCTGCACGCGATCGTCGCGCAGAAGCTGATCCCGCGCCAGAAGGGAGGACGCCGCGTGCTCGCCACGCAGCTCCTGTTCATGACCCCGTACGTTCGCGAGACGATCCTCGACGCCGGCACCACCGACAACCTGAACGACGCCCTCGTGAAGGGACGCGATCAGTACGGTACGCAGACGTTCGACCAGTCGCTCGGCGATCTCGTGCTCGCTGGTGAGGTCGCGTTCGACATGGCCGTCAAGCTCGCTGGCAATCCGCTCGATCTCGAGCTGCAGCTCCGCGGCTCGCGCTGATCCGCTCGCTCGGCCGCTCGGACGTCGCTCGGTGAGCCGAGCGGCGCCCGCGCGATTCGTGCATTCCGTCACGACAGCGTGACGCTCGGGCGTCGCGCTTGACGCGCTGAAGTTTCCGCCGCATTCATGCGCATGATGGACACCGCGCTCCACCTCGACACCGACGATCTCGCCCGCCTGCTGGAGGATGGCGTCCGCTACTATCGCAGCGGCGTTTCGGCGCGCGCGCGCGCGTGCTTCGTGGAGGTGACGGAGCGCTGGCGCGAGAACCCCGCCATCGCCGCCGAAGCGTGGTGGCGGCTCGCCAACCTGCAGCGCCTCCAATCGCAGTGGGACGACGCCCTCGAGAGCGCCCGCGCGTCCGCGCTGCTCGCGCGCGAGCACGGGCTCCCCGATGTCGAAGCGGACGCGCTGAACATCGAGGCCACGGTGTGGACCACCCGCGGCGAGGAGTCGCGCGCGCAGGCACTGTTCGAACGCATGCTCGAGATCGCGACCGCGCCGGCCACCCGCGCCAAGGCGCTGCAGAACCTCGGCGCGCTCGCGGCGGAGCGCCGCGAGTTCGAGACAGCTGAGAAGTTGTTTGGCGCGTCGCGCGCGTCGTACCGCATGGTGAACGACGCGCGCGGCGAAGCATTCAGCCTGCTCAACATCGGACGGCTCCAGGCGGAGCGGGGCGACCCGGTGCTCGCGTGCGCCACACTCGAGGCGGCCGTGACACACTCGCGCCAGGCCGGCGATCTCGAGCTGCACGCCGCCGCGCTGCTCAACCTGGGCATCGCCCTCGGCGACGTCGGCCGCATCGCCGAAGGGGAAGAGCGCATCACGACCGCGTACGGCCAGTTCACCATCGCCGACATTCCGCTCCAGCGCGTCCGCTGCCTGCTTCAGCTCGCGACGTTCGCCGCGCGGCGCGGTGAAGCAGCCGCGGCGCTCATGTGCCTCGAGCACGCGCGGAAGGTCGCCACGCGTGCCGAGCTGCCGCGCGAGCTCCGGCTCATCGACGCCCAGCTCGCCGCGCTCGCGGCGCCCTAGCGCGTCGCGGTTCGGATGACCGGATGACCTGCGCGCGGACGCAGCGTGTGACCGGCCTCGCCTGGCACAGGTCTAGCATTATGAGCGATCACGCAGAGCTCCATGGCGCCGAGAGCCATGGCCGCGTGCCGTTCGATTCGACCGTAAGGTGCACCATGCGTAGTCGTCTGCTGCTTGCCGCCGCCGCGCTGCTCACACTCGCCGCGTGCAGCGAGTCCGCGACCGCCCCTCGCTCGTTCAAGCCAACCGGTCGCTCCGCAGACGAGAGCCCCGGTCCGGACGGAGCCTGCCGCTCAGGGTACGAGCTGGCGACTCGCTCGGACGGCACGACGGTCTGCGTGCCGGGATAGGGCGCGCCGCGCGCGCGTAGCGCGCGCGGTCAGACGGTGAACGGCCAGACAGTTTACGGCCGGCCTCGGGACGCAGCAGCCTCCCGGGGCTGGCCGTAAATCGTTCACCGAGCCACCGTCAATCGGCGGCCTCGCCGCCGGCGACCGCCATCCCCATCGTGTGAAAGCCCTTGTCGACGTACAGCGTCGTCCCCGTGATCCCGCTCGCCAGCGGTGAGCAGAGGAACGCCGTCGCGACGCCGACTTCCTCGGCCGTGAGGTGATCGGTGAGCGGGGCGTTCGCGCCGACGTACTCGACCATCTTCCCGATGATCCCGATCGCGCTCGCGGCGCGCGACGCGTAGGGGCCCGCGGAGACCGTGTTCACGCGCACGCCCCATTTCCGCCCCGCCTCGAACGCGAGCGTGCGGGTGTCGCTCTCCAGCGCGGCCTTGGCGCTCGACATGCCGCCGCCATAGCCGGCGATCACGCGCTCGCTCGCCATGTACGTCAGCGACGAGAACGCTCCACCCGGCCGCATGATCGGCCCCAGCCGCGCGATCATGCTCACCAGCGAGTATGCGCTCGCGCTCACCGCGGCCAGATATCCGTCGCGGCTGGTCTCCAACAGGGGCTTCTTCACCTCGGGTCCGTTCGCGAGCGAGTGCACCACGATGTCGAGCGGGCGCTCGCCGAAGTCCGCGACGAGCCGCGATGCCAGTCCGTCGATCGAGCAGTCGCCGACGTCCTTGTAGCGCTTGTTCGCCTTCAGCTCGTCGGGAATCGCGTCGTAGCTGTCGAATCCGGCGTCGAGTGGATAGATCTTCTCGAAGGTGAGGAGCGAGCCGTCGCTCAGCCGTCGCGACTCGTCCATCTTTCCCCGCTCCAGCAGGTTGAGAAAAATGTTCAGCGCCGGTGGCCAGGTGCCGACGCAGACACTCGCGCCGGCCTCCGCCAGCGCCTTCGCGATCGCGAACCCGAACCCGCCGTCATCCGCCACGCCGGCGACCAGCGCTCGGCGGCCCGTCAGATCGATGTTGAGCATCCCCAAGTATGCCCGCCGGCCACTCGCCGGCCAAGTGATTTTGTTCACGAGCCCGTCACGCACGGTCTATGCGTTAGATCGTGTTCCGGCCGGGGACCATTCCTGCCCCCTCGGTCGCAAGGACCGATATGGCGATGCTGTTGTATGTGGACGACGAAGAGACCATCGGTCGTGCCGTGGCTCGGTGGTTCGAGCGTCGCGGACACATCGTGCATCAGGCGCGATCGCTCTCCGACGCACGCAACCTTCTCGGGTCGAACGATCCTGACGCCATCTTCATCGACGTCTGGCTCGGTACCGAGAGCGGCTTCGAGCTTCTCGCCTGGATCGAGGACACCCGACCTCATCTCGCCGAGCGCGTGGTGTTCGTCACCGGCGAGCTCGCCGACTCGGATGTCGAACAGGGCCGGATCTGGAGGACCCTCGGCCGGCCGGTCGTGCGCAAGCCATTCGACTTCAAGCAGCTCGAGGCGTACGCCGTCGTCGCCGAGGATGCGGAGCAAGGCACCGGCACGTAACGTGTACCGGTGTCGAGCGAACTGACGTCATCAACCTCGAATCGTACCGACGTGCCGGGCCGCGCGGCGTCGTCGCACCGGGATGCGGATTCGCTTCCGGACACGCCCTCCGCGGCGCCGCTCGACGTGGCGACGCGCCGCGGGCCGTCGTTCGCGCGCGGGCTCTGGCGCATTGCCGCGGCCGACGTCTCCAGCGGCAACGCGGTCGAGCTGCTGCACGACGGGCCGCGCACCTTCGAGGTGATGCTCGAGATGATCGACTCGGCGCGCGAGTCGGTGGTGCTCGAGAGCTACATCCTCCGCTCCGACGAGATCGGCCATCGCTTCGCCGGCGCGCTCACGCGCGCGGTGGCACGCGGCGTGAGCGCCCGGCTGCTCACCGACTGGATCGGCATGCGGGGGATCAAGTCGAGCTTCGTCAACGCGCTGCGCACGTCGGGCGTCGAAGTGCGCGTGTTCAACCGGCCCGGCCTGCGCGCCTGGTTCGGGCTCGTGCCACGCGATCACCGGAAGCTGCTCGTCGTGGACGCGAAGGCGGGTGTCACGGGCGGCGTCGGCATCGGCGACGAATGGATGGGCAAGACCAATCGTCACCGCGGCCACTGGCGCGACACGGCGGTCCGCATCGAAGGCCCCGCCGCGCGCGACATGCAGGCCGCGTTCGACACGATGTGGGAGCGCGTGATCAAGCGCGAGCGTCGAGGCTCGCACCGTCTCGTGCGGCGCGTCGCACGCGGCGCGCATCTCGATCCGTCCACCGCCGAACCGGCGCTCGTCGGGATCGTCGAGGGCGAGCCGCTGCGGCTCCGCATCGCGCGCGCGCTGCAGATGCAGGCGATCTCCGCCGAACGGTCGATCTGGATCGCGAATGCGTACTTCGTCCCGAGCTGGTCGGAGATCGAGGCACTGATGGGGGCGGCGCGCGACGGCGTCGACGTCCGCATCCTCGTGCCGCAGCGCAACGATCATCCGTGGGTCACCCTGCTCACGCGTCGCTACTACCGGCGACTGCTGACCAACGGCGTCCGCATCTGGGAGTTCCGCGGCGCGATGATGCACGCGAAGACGAGCGTCGTCGACGGCCGCTGGGTGCGGGTGGGCTCGACGGACTTCAATCCGCTCGGCGTTGCGATCAACTACGAGCTGGACGCGGTGATCGAAGACGCGCGGTTGGGAGCGCAGGCCGAGGCGATGTTTCTCGCCGATCTGGAGCGGTCGAAAGAGATCACGATGAAGAGTCGCGTCGTCGCTCGGTAGGCGCGCATCCTTCTTCCTGCGCGGCGCACGTCGGTGGTCTGGGTTCGTGGTGTGCGCCGCTGGTCGGTCGGCGGCGCATGCCCTTCCGGCCGCCACCTGTTCGGCTGCGCTTCGCTTGCCTCACCGGAAGCGTCCTCCAGGGCACGCGCAGCCTCCCTCCCGCTCGGGATCTCGACCGTGCGTGCGGTTGCGCCGCGCAGGGTTCGCGATCCGGCGCGCGGTGCGTTCATCGCGGTCTGACACGCGGTCTGTCTCGTGTCAACGATCGCGCGCGTTCGCCCGTTCTGAATGTCGTGCGATCAATCAGCAAACGCTCCTACGGAGCGTTGCGCTCACACGAGACGAGAACGGTCAACGCTGGTGGACCGAAACAAGAACTGGACGAGGACACACTGTCCCGGCTTCGACCGAGACAGGGGCTGCGGGCGCTCCTGGATGAGGAGCTTCGCGCGTAGCGAGAGACCGGCGCCGCAGGCGACGGGCTCGCAGCGTGTAAGCGCGTGGCGACGAAGGAAGGAGTGACCGCAGCCCAGGGCGCGACGAACCTCAGGGCGCGACGAACCTCAGGGCGCGACGAAGCCCAGGAGCGAACGCAGTCGCTCAGCGCGACGCCACGAGTCGCGCCAGAGGATCCGGACGCAGATGATCCTCGTCGAAGAAGTCGCGCGACGTGATCCCGAGCGGACGCGGATCATAGCTGCCGGCCACCGAGGCACCGGTGCGCGCCGCCATGCGGCCAAGCTCGGACTCCACCGTGCGCACCGAGTAGCCAGGCAGCGCGACGAACGCGTCGTACATCTCCGTCGGGAAGGGCACGAGCAGCACCGTCACCTCCACCCCTTCGCTGCGCATGTAGCGCACGAACTTCTCCAGCGCCCCCGCGCGGCCCGGTAGGCGCGCGTCGAGCTTCTGGAAGCGGGGGTCGACGCGGATGTCGTACCGCGAGAACCGCTGCGCTCGCGCGAGCGCACTGTCCTCCGAGACGACCTGCCACACCACCGTTCCATTCGGGAGCTTCGTCTTCTCGGTGTTCTGCGTGCTGTCCGTGGTGCGCCACATGATCCCGCGCGGGCCATAGTGACGGAACGAGAACACGGCGAGACGGAAGTACTCCGGCGCCGCGAGCTGCTTCGCCGCCTTCACCGCGATCGCGGCACGCTCGCGAAGCGGCGACACGGCGATTCCCGCCTTCCGCATCACCGCGGTGCGCTCGTCGGCCAGCGCGGACCAACTCGCCATCCCGTCGAAGCTCTCGGTCCACGGATCGACGTTCACCACCACGCGCTTCGGACGCCGCGCGTCGGTGTCGTACAGGCCGTACACGGCGATCATGTCGTCGAGGATGCCGCCCTGCATCGCGCCGTTGATGAACACCTTGCCCGGGAACGCCGACACGGGCATCGGCTGCATCCGGCTCGAGCCGAGCGTGAGCACGTCGGCGCGTCCGGTCCTGAGCGCGGCGAGCGAACGCTCGATCGCGCGATCGTTGAAGTTTCCGAGGTCGGTGACGTTGTGTCCTGACGCGAGCGCTCGCGCCATCGCCGCCTCCTGCGTGCGGATGGGCACGAGCCGGCCGGGATCGATCCACGCGCTGAACGCCGCCGGCAGCGCCGCGATCGCGAGCAGCAGGCCCGCGCGCAACATCAGCGCACCAGCACCGCGCCGCGCGCTCGCACGCGCCGCGATCCGCGCGCTCGTTGCGGGAGTGTAGCGCGCGGCCGCGCGATCAGAACTGGAAATAGATGAACTTTGCACTATGGAAGACGCCGAGCGTCATGATGGTGAGCACCGCGCAGGCGTACGCGGCCCAGCGGAGGACCATCGGCTCGCGCGCGATGCGGACGCGCAGCGGCCCCGCGCCCTGCAGGCGCTCGATGGTGAGCAGCGCGAGCACCGCGGCGACGCCGAGGATCAGCCGCGAGCTCTCGAAGCCGAGGAAGAGAAGCGAGCGCACGGCGGCACGGTCGCCCGACGCGAGCGCGCGGAGCTGCTCGGGGAGCCCGACGCCGAAGTGCGAGATCACGTACCACGCGTCGGAGATCGACGTCGCGCGGAAGAAGACCCACCCGACGTTGATCAGCACGAAGGTCACGCCCATCTGCCACGCGGTGAGCAGTCTGGGATGCCGCTCGGCGCCGATCGCGGCGCGGAGGCGCGAGCGCACGTCCGACGTGAGCAGCGCGGCGACGAGGTACGCGCCATGCAACGCTCCCCACACGACGAACGTCCAGCGGGCACCATGCCAGAGCCCGCTCACCAGGAAGGTGATGAACAGGTTGGCGAGCCAGCGCGGGCGCGCGACGCGGTTGCCGCCGAGTGGCACGTACAGGTAGTCGCGGAACCAGGTGGAGAGGGAGATGTGCCAGCGTCGCCAGAACTCCGAGACGCTTCGCGCGATGTACGGCCGGTCGAAGTTCTTCATCAGGGTGAAGCCCATCACCTGGGCCGACCCGATGGCGATGTCGGAGTAGCCGGAGAAGTCGCAGTAGATCTGGAAGGCGAAGGCGATCGTGCCGATCCAGAGTGGGATCCCCGTGTAGTCGTGCGGCGTGTCGTAGACCACGCTGGCGATCTCGGCGAGCCGGTCGGCGACGACGATCTTCTTGATGAGGCCCCACGCCATGAGCTGCAGTCCGGCGACGACGCGCTCGTAGTCGAAGTCGTGCTTCTCACGGAACTGGTGCAGCAGGTTCTGCGGCCGCTCGATCGGGCCGGCGACGAGCTGCGGGTAGAACATCACGTACAGTGCGTACAGACCGAAGTCGCGCTCCGCGCGCTGGCGGCCGGCGTGAACCTCGATGACGTAGCTGAGACTCTGAAAGGTGTGGAACGAGAGGCCGACGGGGAGCAGCAGGTGCAGGGCAGGGATGGCGTACTCCATCCCCATCGCACGCGCCGCGAGCGCGACGCTGTCGTTGAAGAAGTCGAAGTACTTGAAGATGAACAGCACCGCGCACGTGGAGACGATGCTCACCACGAGCCAGAGGCGTCGCCGCTCGCCGGTCGACTCCTCGATGCGAATCCCCGCGACGTAGTCGATGAGGATCGTGACGAAGAGGATCGCGATGTACGCCGGCACGAATGCCATGTAGAACAGGCAGCTCGCGAGCAGCAGCATCGTGCCGCGCTTCGCGTGCGGCAGCGCGAAGTACAGCAGCGTGACGAGCGGGAAGAACAGCGCGAACTGGAACGAGTTGAAGAGCATCGTGGCGGGAGAAGAGGCCTACCCGGGAGGGACGAGCGCGGCGGGAACGTGGCAACGGGCAAAGCCGTGATCAGTGATCAGTGATCAGTGATCAGTTCACGGCCACCCTCGGGATGCCTCTGTGTCCCGAGGCAGTTACCGATCACCAATCACCGATCACCGACAACCGATCACGATCTCATGCATCCCGCTCGCCTGCTCCTGGCACTCACCCTCATCTCTCGGTCCGCCTCCGCCCAGGCCGACACCATCGGCGCGCCGCGCGCGCTGTTCACCTATCGCGACGCGGTGCTCGCCGCGAGCGTCGCGGCCGTCACGCTGCTCGCGCGTCCGTTCGACGATCACTACGCGGCGCGGCTCCAGGACTCGGCCACCCAGGCGAACCGGAAGCTTCAAGGGCTCGCGACCTTCGTGCGCACGACGGCCGCCCCGGGCTCGTATTTCATCGGCGGCTCGATGTATCTCGCCGGCCGCCTCTCGAAGAACGACAAGCTGGCCGACCTCGGGCTGCACGGCACCGAGGCGCTCGTCGTCGGTGAGGTCGTCGGCTTCGTGATCAAGGGCGTCGCGGGACGGCAGCGCCCCTACGTGCGGCCGCGCGACCCGAACAGCTTCCAGCTCTTCCGCGGCTTCGGGCGGAGCGACGCGTATCGCTCGTTCCCGTCGGGGCACACCACCTCGGCGTTCGCCGCGGCGGCGGCGGTGACGAGCGAGACGTCGCGCTGGTGGCCGGGCTCCACATGGATCGTGGGCCCCGCGCTGTACGGCGGTGCCGCGCTGGCCGGCGTCTCGCGGATGTACAACAACCGCCACTGGGCGAGCGACGTGCTCGTCGGCGCGGGGATCGGTACCTTCGCCGGGCTCAAGGTCGTACGTTACCAGCACACCCATCCCGGCAACCGGCTGGACCGATGGCTCCTCACCGGCTCACTCGTTCCCACGCCGGAGGGGCACGCGCTCCGCTGGTCGATCCTCCCCGTCCCTCCGGGACTCACCTCCACCGGCACCCGCCGCTGACCGACCGCATCGTGCGCGCTTCGCCCGCGTGAGCCGAGCGAAGAGTGGCATCTTCGTCATCGCCCCGATCGGCGGTGAGGCGGGCGCGCGCATCGCCGCGCTGCAGCGCCAGTACGACCCACGCCTCGCCGCGCTGGATCAGGCCCCGCACGTCACGCTCGCCGGCTCGTCGGGCATGGGCCCGATCGCACCCGACGTCACGCCCGCCGAGCTGGAGGCGGCACTCGGCCCGATCGCGCGAGAGACCGTGCCGCTCACCCTGCGCTTCGGCCGGCCGACGCGATTCATGCAGACGCAGATCGTCGTCCTCCCGCTGGACCCTCACGGCCCACTGCGCACGCTGCACGAGCGCATCAAGACGAGCGGCCTGCGCGCCGCGCGGCCGCGGTTCTACTTCACGCCGCACGTCACGCTGAACCTGTATCGCGAGCTGCCGCGCGAGCTGTTGCTCACCCTGTTGGCGGAGCGGTTCGACGAGCCGATCACGATCGACACGCTCGAGGCGCACCTGACGAAGGACACCGGGGAGTCGCGGAAGCTGGTGACGCTGTCGCTGCAGGGCGGCAACCAGACACCCTGATGCGGCGCGCGCGAGCGCCGTCGCGCCCCGTTCTTCCGCCGTCGTTGCCGCTCCGGCGCGCCTCGGCTACGTTCGGCTCCCCTCCACCATCCGCATTCATGGGCCTCGCCCGGCACGTTCGCCGCTCGCTCGCGCTCCTCGTCGCATCACCCGCCCTCGTCGCCGCGCAGCCGCCCGCCGAAAGCGGCATCGCGCGTGACGCGAAGCTCAAGTCGCCCCTCCAGTGCCTGCACGCCGCCCTCGTCGACAGCGATGACCGCGCCGTCGCACACACCGTGACCGATGCGCAGGGCATGTTCGTCCTCGTCGCGCCCGCGCCGGGCGTGTACCGCGTGCGATTCGAGATCTTCGGCTGGGAGTCGATGGTCGGACCGCTGGACACCCTCGCCGCCGGTGCGCTGCGCGAGCGCGACTATCCGCTCGCGTTCACCAACGCGCTCCGGAGCGACGGCGTGGCGCCCGGCGCCTTCATCGAGGCACTGCGGCGGCGCGAGGGTCCGGCGTTCCAGAGCGCGAACGCGATGACGCCCGATGGGCCGATCCGCTACCCGGCCCGCATGATCGCGACCGGAACGAGCGGCGGCGCCGTGGCGGAGTACATCGTGAGCGAGCGAGGTACGGTCCGCTCCGACTCCTGGCGACCGATCGACTACACCCACGAGGACTTCCTTGGCGCGCTTCGCGCGCTGGTGCCCGCGATGCGGTACCGTCCCGCGCAGCTCGACGGCCAGCCAGTCTGCCAGCTCATTCGCAACAACGTGAAGTTCGAGTTCGTCGATCCGGTGCCGTTCATCACGTTGTTCAACTAGGCGGCGCTGGCACGCTTCGCGCGCCGCTCGATGGGGAACGGTTCGCCGGTCCGCGGCCTCATGTGAGCTCCTGCGTCCGGAGGTCCGCCGACAAACCGACAACCGACAAACCGTTCCCCCCTGTCGGGCCCCAACCTATACTGGACTGCCCCGCGCCCGAGGTCCCCATGCGCACGCGTCCCTTCGCTCGACTCGTCGCTCTCTCCGCGCTCGCCGCGTCCGCGGCGTGCAGTGGATCCGACATTCCCGCCGCGCCGCCGCAGTCGCGCGCGGATCTGAACCTGGCGTTCGTCGAGCTCGGCAGCTCGGCTATCCCCGCCGCGACGACGACGATCGCCGGCGTGCCCGCGGTGGCGCCCTCCATCGGCGATCGGTCCGCCTGCGTCTACACCGCCTCGAGCCAGCGCTTCATCTGCCCCACACGGAACGCCGGCGGCTTGACGATCGACGGCAGCTACGCGCTGCTCACCGCCGCCGGATCGCCGCAGTCGGCGTTCGACCCAGCCAGCACGTCCGCCGTGCGCACCGACGTGACCGTCGTGGGCACGGTGAGCGATCCCGCGACCAGGGTCACGATCGACGCCAAGCAGACCCTCACTCTGAGCGGCCTGCTCACCGGTATCCACGTGCTCGATGGAACGGCGACGAGCAAGGTCACCGGCACCGTCGTGGAGGGCTCGACGTCGGTTCCCATCACGAGCTCCACGACGACGACGATCTCCAAGCTCGTGATGCCTCACTCGAGCAGCCCGGGCCGGTGGCCGGTCTCGGGGACGATCACCTCGGAGAACAGCACGTCGCTGTCCGGTCTGCCCCCGGTGCAGACGCGGATCGAGATCACCTTCGACGGCACGGGCCGAGGGGGGATGATCATCACCGTCGCCGGCGTGACGAAGCGCTGCGCGGTCGATCTGGCGACGCAGGGGCCGACCTGCTCCTGAACTACCACTGCCTGTAGGTGGTAGTGGGTAGCGGTAGCGGGAGGTCGTAGCGGGTAGGCAGTAGCGGGTAGCCGGTAGCGGGATGTCCCGCGGACAGCCAACCAACGAATGGGCCGTCAGTCTCTCCGCCACATCCAACGTATATCCGACCCCCAGGCTTGCGGCAAGCCGTGGCGCGCGTGGTAGACTCGCCGACTCGAAATCGGCCGGGCCGGCCGGACCTCGTCCATCCTCGAGCGGAACGCCGAGCTGGCGGTTCGCCGCGGCACCATCGGGCATGCACAGGCGAGGGAGCGGATGCGCGGCTACGTGTTGGATCTCCAGGAGATCGACCGGACGACGATTGCGGTCGCCGGCGGCAAAGGGGCGAATCTGGGGGAGCTCTCGCGGATCGAGGGGGTCCGAGTCCCCGCCGGTTTCTGCGTGACGACGGACGCTTTCGAGCGGATCATCGCCGACGCGCCGTCGATCGAGACGACGTCACGCGGAACGACCTCGATCACCGAAGCGCTCGGGCGGATGTCGCGCCTCGCGCCGGACGACCGCGAGGCGATCCGCGCGACGAGCGCACAGATCCGGCAAGCCATCGAGACGATCACCATCCCCGGCGATCTCGCGGCGGAGATCACTCGCGCGCTCACCCGGCTCGGTGAACAGGCCGCCTACGCCGTGCGGTCCAGCGCCACGGCGGAGGACCTGCCGACGGCGTCGTTCGCGGGGCAGCAGGACACGTATCTGAACGTTTCCGGGCCGGCAGCGATCCTCGAGCGCGTCAGCCGCTGCTGGGCCTCGCTCTTCACCGAGCGGGCGGTGACCTATCGGCTGCGGAACGGCATCGACCACCGGAAGGTCCGCATGGCGGTGGTGGTGCAGCGGATGGTCTTTCCGCAGGCGGCTGGCATTCTCTTCACCGCCGATCCCGTCACGGGCAACCGCAAAGTGGTCTCCGTGGAAGCGAGCTTCGGGCTCGGCGAGACGCTGGTCGCCGGACTGGTGAACGCCGACGTCTACAAGGTGCGGGACGGTGCGATCGTCGCGCGGACGATCGGCACCAAACGGCTCGCGATCCACGCCGCGCCGTCGGGCGGGACGACGGAGCGCGCGATCGAACCGGAGCGCCAGACGCAGCCCGCACTGACGGACGCGCAGGTCGTGCGCCTGGCGGAGCTCGGCCGCCAGATCGAAGCGCACTTCGGCTGTCCGCAGGATATCGAATGGTGCCTGGCGGACGACGAGCTCCAGATCGTGCAGAGCCGGCCGATCACGACGCTGTTTCCCATCCCCTCGCCCGCCGACGGCGAGAACCACGTCTACGTCTCCGTCGGCCATCAGCAGATGATGACCGACGCCATGAAGCCGCTGGGACTCTCCGTGTGGCAGCTGACGACCCCTCGGCCGATGAGCGAGGCCGCCGGGAGGCTGTACGTCGACGTCACCCAGATCCTCGCGTCGCCGGCGAGCCGAGCCAACCTGCTCGGAGCCCTGGGCAGATCCGATCCGCTGATCGGGGACGCGCTGCAGACCATCCTCGATCGCGGCGACTTCGTCCCGTCGCTCCCGGACGAGGGCCCCGTCTGGGCGCTGCCTGGTGGCGGGTCCGACGCGATCGAGACCGATCCGGCCATCGTCGCGGAGCTGATCGCGCGCAGCGAGGCGTCCATCGCAGCCCTCGAGCGCGACATCTCGGCCAGGTCGGGAACGGAGGTGCTCGACTTCATCCTGTCCGACATCCGCGAGATACACTCGGCCCGGTTCGATCCGCGGAGCATGCAGGTGATCATGGCGGGGATGGAGGCCGCCTGGTGGCTCAACGACCGGCTGCAGGCGTGGCTGGGCGAGAAGAACGCCGCCGACACGCTCACCCAGTCCGTGCCCAACAACATCACGTCGGAGATGGGGCTCGCGCTTCTGGACGTCGCCGACGTGATCCGCCCGCACCCGGAAGTGGTGGCGTTTCTGCAGCGCGCCGAGAGCGAGCGCTTCCTCGACGAGCTGCCGGCAGTCGCGGGCGGGCGGGAGGCGCGAGACGCCATCCTGGCCTGGCTCGACCGGTACGGCATGCGGTGCGTCGGCGAGATCGACATCACGCGGCCACGCTGGAGCGAGCGCCCCGACACGCTCGTGCCGCTGATCCTCGGCAACATCAGGAACTTCGAGCCGGGCGCCGGCAAGCGCCGCTTCGAGCAGGGGCTGCAGGAGGCCTCGAACAAAGAACACGAGGTGCTCGCGCGCTTGCGCGCGTTGCCGGATGGGGCGTCGAAAGCGGAAGAGACGAAGCGGATGATCGACCGCGTCCGGACGTTCGCCGGATACCGGGAGTATCCGAAGTACCGCATGATCAGCCACTACTTCGTCTACAAACAGGCCTTGCTGGCGGAAGCGGAGCGTCTGGTGCAGGCGCACGTGCTTCGTGAGAAGGAAGACATCTTCTATCTCACCGTGCAGGAGCTGCACGACGTCGTCCGCACGCATCGGGTGGACGAGGAGCTCATTCGCGACCGCAAGGATGCGTTCGAGTCGTATCGAGCGCTCACGCCGCCCCGGGTGCTCACGTCGGATGGCGAGGCCGTGGCGGGTTCGTACCGCCGCGAGGATTTCCCCGAAGGCGCGCTGGTCGGCTTACCGGTGTCCGCCGGCACCGTCGAAGGACGCGCGCGCGTGATCCTGGACGTGTCGGACGCGGAGCTGGAACCGGGCGACATCCTGGTCACCACCTACACGGACCCGAGCTGGACGCCCCTCTTCGTCGCGATCCACGGGCTGGTGACGGAAGTCGGCGGACTGATGACCCATGGCGCGGTGATCGCGCGCGAGTACGGCCTGCCGGCCGTCGTCGGAGTGGAGCACGCCACGCGTCTCATCAGGGACGGGCAGCGGATCCGCGTGCACGGCACGAACGGGTACGTCGAGATCATACCGTAGGCCGCCGTCCGGGCGGCAACTCGGTACCTCCGGGTCGGTCGATCGTTATAAGGATGCCCCTTCCCTGGGTACCACCGGCGCCGATGCCGGGATCGGTCCCTCGTGCTTCGTCGTCAGCCCCAAGGCATCATGTGGGTATCCGGAAGCCCCGCCGCACGGAGTCGCGCGATCACGCGCCTCCTCGTCACGGCCGGGATCGCGTGCAGCATCAGCATGCCGGCGAGCGCGCACGCCCAGCGCCTGCAGTTCAGCAAGCTCACCACCGACGACGGAGTCTCCGGATCGTGGGTCCCGAGCATCATCCAGGACTCGCGCGGCTTCATGTGGTTCGGCACCCGCCGAGGGCTGGACCGCTTCGACGGAAACACGATCAACACCTACCGCCACGTTCGCGGTGACAGCAACTCACTGGGCGACAACTACGTCGAGTTCCTGAAAGAAGACCGCGACAGCGTCATCTGGGTGGGCACGCGCAAAGGCGTGAGCCGCCTCGACCGGGCGCACGAGACCTTCAAGAACTACACGGTCGGCCCGGGCGAGGGAGGCAGACCGGTGATGGCCATGCTGCATGCACGGAGCGGCACGGTCTGGCTGGGCACTGACGAAGGGCTCTATCAGTTCGATCGGAAGACGGGAGCGTCCACACGCTTCGCCGGCAGCGCGGCCGCCGACTTGATCGGCAAGTCGGTCTCGGCGCTCCTCGAAGACCGGCGTGGCCACATCTGGGTCGGCACCACAGACGCCGGCCTCAAGGACATCGATCTGAGCAACGGGAGCGTCCGCGCGTACAAGGGCTCCACCTCGTCTCCCACGGGCTTTCCCGGCGCAGACATTCGCGGGCTGGTCGAGGACGACGCGGGCATGCTCTGGGTGGGCGCCTATCGCGGCGGACTGGTTCGCCTCGATCCGGTCTCCGGCGCCATCACGCGCTACAGGCACGATCCGAACGACCCCAAGAGCCTCGCGGTGGACGCGATCCAGACCATCGCGCTCACGGAGCGCGGCGGGATCTGGGTCGGGCTCGAGAACGGTGGACTCGACAAGTTCGACGCGGCGACGAACACGTTTCACCACAACCGTAACGATCCCAACAACCCGTCGGGGTTGACCAACAATTCCATCTGGTCGCTCTACGAAGACGGCAGTGGAACGCTCTGGGTCGGCACCTTCGCCGGCGGCATCAACATCGCCAAGCGCAACAGCGACGCGATCCGGACGTACCGCGCGGTGCCCGGCGACGTCACGAGCTTGAGCGCGAACTCGGTCGTCGGCTTCGCGCAGGATAGCTCCGGCGCGGTGTGGGTGGCGACCGACGGCGGCGGACTCAATCGGTTCGATCTCGCCACGGGCAAGTTCATGCAGGTCACGACCAAAAACAGCGCACTGAATCAGGACGCGGTCCTTGGCATCGCCGCGGAACCCAGCGGCGTGCTCTGGGTGGGCATGTGGGGGGGTGGCGTCACGCGCTACGATCCGCGCAGCAACAGCTTCACCTCGTTCACGACCAGGAACAGCAACATCCCGGGCGACGACATCTTCGCGATGCATCTCGATCGCAAAGGCCGCCTCTGGGCGGGATCGTGGAACCGAGGACTGCTCCTGTTCGATCGCGACACGAAGTCGTTCACGACCTTCCCGATCACCAAGCCACCTGTGGTGGCGCAGGAGATCTGGGCGATCGAAGAGCTGCGCGACGGACGCCTCGCGCTTTGCACGCGCGAGCAAGGGCTGATCATCTTCGACCCCGAGTCGAAGGCGATGACGAGCTTCATGCCCGATCCCAAGGACCCGAACTCGATCATCTCGGCCGAGGTACGCGCGATCTACGAGAGCGAGCCCGGCGTCCTCTGGCTCGGCACCGCCGAAGGGCTCGACAAGCTCGATCTCACGACGAAGAAGGTCACGCACTTCACCAACGCCGACGGCATCGTGGGCACGGCAGTCTCCGGAATCGCCACCGATGCGGAAGGCAACTTCTGGCTGAGCACCGATCAGGGCATCACGCGGTTCAACCCCGCCATGAAGAAGGGCGCGCAGTTCACCCAGGCCGACGGTCTGCAGGGCCGGGACTTCAATCCGCGCGCGTACTTCCGCTCGCGCACCGGCGCGCTGCTCTTCGGTGGCAACGCGGGACTCAGCGTCATCCAGCCGAGTCAGCTCGCGCAGAACACGCGCGTTCCCCCCGTGGTGCTCACCGGCTTCCAACTCATGAGCAAGCCGGTCGCGATCGGCGCCGAGGGCTCGCCCCTCGAGACGGCGATCGGCGAGACGAAGACGCTCACCCTCAGCTACAAGCAGTCCGTCTTCACCTTCGAGTTCGCCGCGCTGGACTACACCGCGCCGGCGAAGAACCAGTACGCGTACAAGCTCGATGGCTTCGACAAGGAGTGGCGCGAGGTCGGCAACCAGCGCACCGCCGTCTACACGAACCTCGAGCCGGGCAAGTACACCTTCCACGTGAAGGGCACCAACAACGACGGCGTGTGGAACGAGACCGGCGCGTCGCTCGACCTGGTCATCACCCCTCCATTCTGGAAGACGTGGTGGTTCCGGCTCTTCCTCGCCGCGGCGACGGCGGGCGCGATCTGGTTCGTCGTGCGCGCCGCCACCGAGCGACGTCGCAACCTCGAGCGGATGAACAGCCAGCTCGCCGAGTCGGCCGAGCGAGACCGCACGGCGCAGCAGTATCTCACCGGCAACGTGCGCGAGATGCTCGGCGCGATGAGCCGCTTCTCCGAGGGCGATCTCTCCGTCGCGCTCGACGTGGCCACCGACGACGAGATCGGCCAGCTCCGCGGAGGATTCAACACCGCGGTGACGAACATCCGCGCCATGGTGCTGCAGGTGCACGAGATCGTGTCGGCGACCGTCAGCGCGAGCCGGCAGATTCGCGTCAGCACGGAGGCGCTCGCCGAGGGAGCGCAGCAGCAGATCGAGCAGGCCTCGCTCGTCGCGACCGCGGCCGAGCAGATGTCGTCCGTGGTCGCCGACAACGCGAGACACATCGGCGTCGTCGCGGAGATGGCGCAGCAGTCGGGGCGCGACGCCGTCGAGGGGGGCCGCGTGGTGCGCGACACCTTCGCCAGCATGGACACGATCGTCTCGACCGTCGGCAGGTCGGCCACGACCGTCGCCGCGCTCGGGAAGAGCAGCGAGGAGATCACGAAGATCACCCGCGTGATCGATCAGCTCGCGGACCAGACCAACCTGCTGGCGCTGAACGCCGCGATCGAGGCGGCGCGCGCCGGCAAGCACGGCCGCACCTTCGCCGTCGTCGCCGACGAGATCCGCGATCTCGCGGATCGCACCTCGTCGTCCACCCAGGCGATCACGCGCGTGATCATGGCGAACGAGGCGGCGGTGAAGGAGGCCGTGGCGAGCATGGGCCAGGTCTCGGGCCATCTCGAGAGCGGCCGCCAGCTCGTCGACCGCGCCGGCATCGCGCTCGACTCGATCATCGAGAACTCGGGCAAGGTGCTGGACAGCGTGAAGCAGGTGACGAAGTCGAGCGAGGAGCAGGCCGAGACGACGATCCACATCGGCAAGAACATCGAGACGATCTCGCGCGTCACGCACGAGGCGGCTTCTGGCAACCAGTCGATCGCGTCGGCGGTGCAGGAGATGAGCGCGCTGATCGAGGATCTGCAGACTCGGGTCGCGAGATTTCATCTTGGTGAGGAGTCCGAATCGCAGCGCGAGCTGACCGAGGTGGGCTGAGCGTGAATTCTCCCTGTAGCGACCACTCCCTGTCGAACGACCACTGCCTGTAGGTGGTAGCGGGTAGCGGTAGCGAGACGTCGTAGCGGGTCGTGCGTAGCGGGACCGGCTCGCGCTCTCGGGTGCCGGTGCAGATCCCTCGACTGCGCACGGTCGACGGATCTGCACGTTCCTCCTGCTTCCCGAACGAAGTCGAGCCACCGCTGCTCGGCGTCGGCCGAAGGTTCTATCTTTCGGGCATGACGCTCCCCACGGACGAGATCTCGCCGATCCTCGCGCAGCTCGAGCACGACTGCAGTCTGGAATCCGCCACGCTCTTCACCGCGCTCGCCGCCGAGTATCTCGCCGGCACGCGCTCGGGCGATGACCCCGTCAGCACCGCGCTGTCGTCGAGCGAGCTCGCCGAGCGGTTCGACGAGCCGGTGCCGCTCGACGGGATGCCGCTCGCGACGGTCGTCGCGCGGCTGCGCGCGCAGGTGATCCCCGATTGCAATCACCTCTATCATCCGCGCTACGCCGGTCATCAGGTCTCGGCGCCGCTGCCCGCGTCGATCTGGACCGAGTCGCTGATCGCCGCGCTCAACCAGTCGCTCGCCGTGGCGGAGATGTCGCCCGTGGGCACGGTGCTCGAGCATCGCGTCGTGCGATGGATGTGCGATCTCGCCGGTTTCGGCCCCGCGGCGGGTGGCACGCTCACGAGCGGCGGCACCGAAGCCACGTTCACCGGTCTGCTCGCGGCGCGCGCGGCGGCGATCCCGGACGTGTGGACCGACGGCGTCGGCGCGGAGCCGCCGGTGGTCGTGTGCGGCGAGCACGCGCACTACGCCGTGGCGCGCGCCGTCGGTGAGATGGGGCTCGGGCTGCGCAGCGCGGTCGCGGTGCCGTCGCGCGGATTTCGCATGGACACCGAAGCGCTCGCCGTCACGCTCGATCATCTCGCCAGTCAGGGGCGGCGCGTGATGGCCGTGGTCGCGACCGCCGGCTCCACCGCGACCGGATCGTTCGACGAGCTCGAGGCGATCGGGCCGCTCTGTCACGAGCGCGGCATCTGGCTGCACGTGGACGGCGCGCACGGCGCGTCGGCGCTCCTCAGCGACACGCATCGCGCTCGGCTGCGCGGACTGGCGTTCGCGCGATCGATCGCGTGGGATCCGCACAAGATGATGCTCCTTCCGCTCTCGGCGGGCGTACTGCTCGTGCGCGACGGGGCCGATCTCGACACCGCGTTCGCGCAGCGTGCGCCCTACCTGTTCACCGAGGAGGAGAACGCGCGCGCATGGGATCTCGGTCCACGAAGCTTCCAGTGCTCGAGGCGGGCGGACGTGCTCAAGCTGTGGGTCGCCTTTCAACGTTACGGCGTGCGCGCGATGGGCGCGCTGTACGACCGCCTGTGCGAGGTGGCTCGCGCGATGTACGAGCTGATCGACCAGCACCCGGAGTTCGAGCCGATGCATGAGCCGGAGTCGAACATCCTCTGCTTCCGCTGGGTCGGCGACGGCTCGCATGGTGACGAAGCGCTCGACGCCTTCAACCGCGTGCTACGCGAGTCGTACAACAAGTCGGGCGCGGGATGGATCACCGCGACCGACCTGGGCGCACGCCGGGTGCTGCGCGCCACGATCATGAACCCGCGCACGACCGAGTCTGACGTGGCCGCCATCATCGCGGGGCTGGCGAAGCAGGCGGAGCTCATGCGGGCGGCGAACTAGGTTGCTCGTGTGGCTCGGGAAGCTTCTAGTGGCGATCCAAAGGCGCGATCACGGATCTCGAACGGATTGGACGGAAGGGGCCGGATACGGCTCGGTCGGGAGGCTACTGTCGCCCAGCGACCATCCACACACGACTACCTCAAGAAGCTTTTGGGGTGCGGCGGAGAGATCTCTCCGCCGCAGCCCCAAATCAGTTTGCGCTGGCAGAGCTCCGCGGCTGTGCTCCGTGGCTCCGCGCCCTCCGCGTGACCCGCGTTGCAGTAATGGCCAGGAATGCGGAAGCCGATGCCATGATCCGGCCCTTTCCGTTCGATCCGTCCAGGATCCGTGATCCCGCTCTTGGATCGCCACGAGTAGCGTCCAAGGCGCAGGGAGCAGATCCGCGCTCGCGTCATTGGGGAGCCACACGGCCGAGTGACCATCGAACCTTCCGGCTCGCGTATGGATTAGAGCCGCACTTGCCCCGGCATCTGAAGCACGGCAGTATCCACCGGCCCAAACACATCACACCCTCGACCACCGGCTTCCATGCGCGTGAACAACATTCTCGAGACGATCGGCAACACGCCGCACCTGCGCCTCAATCGGCTCTACTCGAACATCCCGGGCGCGGAAGTGTGGTGCAAGCTCGAGCGTGCCAATCCGGGCGGGAGCATCAAGGATCGCATCGGCATCGCGATGATCGAGGACGCCGAGCGGCGCGGCGTGCTGAAGAAGGGCGGGACGATCGTCGAGCCGACGTCCGGCAACACCGGGATCGGGCTCGCCATGGCCGCCGCGGTGAAGGGCTACCGCTGCATCCTCGTCATGCCCGAATCGATGTCGATCGAGCGGCGGCGCATCATGGCGGCCTACGGCGCTGAGCTCGTCCTCACGCCGAAGGAGATCGGCACCAAGGGCGCCATCACCAAGGCCGAGGAAGTCGCCGGCGGCATCGAGAACGCCTGGATCCCGCAGCAGTTCGAGAACCCGGCGAACATCGACATCCATCGCCGCACCACCGCGCAGGAGATTCTCCGCGACTTCCCCGAAGGGATCGACTACCTGATCACCGGTGTCGGCACGGGCGGTCACATCAGCGGAGTCAGCGAGGTGCTCAAGAAGACGATGCCGAACCTCAAGACATTCGCGGTCGAGCCGGTCAAGTCGTCGGTGCTGGCGGGCGGCACGCACACGCCGCACAAGATCCAGGGCATCGCGACAGGGTTCATTCCCAAGAACGTGAACCGCGACGTGATCGACGGCACCATCTCCGTCAGCGAAGAGGACGCGTTCGCCTTCGCCGCGCGCGCCGCGAAGGAGGAAGGACTGTTCATCGGCGCGTCGTCCGGCGCCTCGCTCGCCGCCGTCGCGCAGAAGCTTCCCGAGATCCCGACGGGCAGCCGAGTCCTCACCTTCTGCTACGACACCGGCGAGCGCTACCTGTCCATCGAGGGGCTGTTCCCCGCGCCGCAGTAACGCGGCGCATGACGCCCGGTCGCTCGTCGTCGCGCACGGAGTGCGACACCCGTACGCACGACGACGCGGCGGCCAGCTATCTCGAGCTCGCACCGCCGCCGGATCTCGCGGGGGTGGTGGCGTGCACCTGGGTCGCGCGCACCGGCTCCGGTGAGTCGTCGCCCGGACCGATCATCCCCGACGCCTGCTCCGACATCGTCGTCGTCGGCGACGCGGAGCCGCACGTCGCCGGACCGGCGACGCGCACCCACCTCGCGCCCGTCGGCGTCGGCACCCGCGTCGTCGGCATCCGCTTCAGGCCGGGCGCGACGCGCGTCGCGTTCGGCTGTGATGCGAACGAGCTGCTCGACGCGGCTCCCGAGCTGCGCGCCGTGTGCGGCGTCGCGGCCAATGCACTGAACGACGAGCTCTCGCACGCGCCGACGTCGGACGCGATGCGCGCGGCGCTCGAGCGTTGGGTGCGCGCGCGACTCGCGCGCGATCCGCATCGCGACGCGGATGCGCTGGCCGCCGCGAACGCGCTCGTGAGCGGGCGCGCGCGCACGGTGCGAGAGCTCGGCGCCGCGTTCGGCTGGAGCGCTCGGCGCGTGCATCGCGAGATCACCGCGACATGTGGGTATGGGCCCAAGACGCTGCAGCGCATCGTGCGCATGCAGCGGGTCGTGCGACGAGCGGTGACGTGTGGTACGGAGTGGGGTGTCGCGGGTGACGGCTCCCGCTCCCATCACCGCACCCCTCCGCTGGCGCGGCTCGCGCTCGACGCGGGCTACGCCGATCAGGCACACATGACGCGCGACTTCCGCGACCTCACCGGCTACACGCCGCGGGAGCTGCTCGCGCGGGTGAACGCCGACGTCGGGCGCTGGCTGGACGGCGCCGAGTAGCGGACCGCCCGCGGTCGCGCCGACGCGCCGATTTCTTCAATACGTCCGCTGCGAAGCGCGCTACCGTGCACTGATCGCATCGCGGTCGACGCTCGGCCGCGAGACAATTCACGGAGGATCAATGCGGCAACGACTCAGCATGATCACGCTCGGCGTGCGCGACATCGACCGCGCGCGCCGGTTCTACGAGGAAGGACTCGGCTGGCATCGCGACGCGGGTCAGGACGACATCGCGATGTACCAGTCGGGCGGGATGGTGTTCGCGCTCTACGAGTGGCCGAAGCTCGCCGAGGATGCCGGCGTGAGCGCGGAGGGGAGCGGATTTCGCGGCGCGACGCTGGCGTACAACACCCGTTCGAAGGAGGAGGTGAGCGCGGTGCTCGAGGAGGCACGCGCCGCGGGCGCGAAGGTGCTCGTCGAGCCGCGCGACACCTTCTGGGGCGGTCACGACGCGTACTTCGCCGACCCCGACGGACACCTGTGGGAAGTCGCGTGGAATCCGTTCTGGACCGTGAGCGAGGACGGCGACGTCTCCCTCACGCCGCCGAAATGAACGCCCCGGCAATGGGGTCAGACCGAGGGGGCAGATCAAGAGATCTGCCCCCTCGATGAAGGGCTATTTCGCCGCCGGCACGAAGGAGTCCGCGTCGCGGTACGCCTTGATCAGGGCGAGCTCGCCCTCCTTGCCGGGCAGCGACTTTCCGTGCTCCATGCCGAGCAGCCCGGTATATCCGCGATCGTAGATGAACTTGAACACGTTGCGGTAGTTCACCTCGCCCGTGCCCGGCTCCTTCCGGCCCGGCGTGTCGCCGGTCTGCACGTAGCCGATCTCGTCGAAGCAGCGGTCGAAGTTGTAGATCAGATGCCCTTCGCTGATCTGCGAGTGATAGAGATCGTAGAGCATCTTGCACGACGGGCTGCGCACCGCCTTCATCAGCGCGTACAGCCCGTCGTTGCTGTGAATGAAGAAGCCGGGATGGTTCTCGATGATGTTCAGCGGCTCGAACACCATCACGATCCCGTGCGGCTCGAGCAGATCGCTCGCGCGACGCAGGCAGTCGACGACGTTGGCCAGCTGATAGCCGTACGGGAGCTTCAGGTCGGCCATCCCGACGAGCGACGTCAACCACTTCGCGTTGACCCGCTTCGCCACCTCGATCGAGCTCTTCACCTCGGCCAGGAACGCATCGCGCTCTTCCGGCTTGCCGGTCGTGAGCGAGCCGCCGAGCTTGAAGCCGGTCTGCGCATTGAGGATGAAGATTCCCATCGTCATGCCGAGTCGCTGCATCTCGCGCGCGATCTTCTCCTGCTCCTCGACCGGGCGTCCCTTCATGCGATTGTCTTCCATCGCCGTGAAGCCGTTGTCGGCCGCGAACTTCAGCTCGTCCACCACGCCGCCGGGCGCATGGTTGGAGAACTGCCCCGCGTCGAACGCATAGCGCAGCTTGAACTTCTCCGGCGCCGCCGTCGGCGTCGGCGTCGGTGCGACACCGCGCGCCATCGCATCCGGCACGACCGACAGCGCCGCCGTGGCTGCCGCCGCGGCCGCTGTCCTATTCACGAACTCTCGTCTGTTCATCGATGCTCTCCGGATACTTCGAGTGGCGTCGCAACGAGGCGAACGCGGATCTTGACGGATGGCGCGGATGCAGCGGATCTGCTCGCTGCGGCTATGTATGGTTCGAGCGGCGACTCAGGAGCGGGATCGCGGATCTCAGACGAATTCGACGGGAAGGGCCAGATGACGGCAACCGCCCTCTGGATTCGTGAAGCACCGCATGCCGGACGCGGCCACGACGAACATCGATCCCGCGCCGCATAACGTAGCGCCGAACTTGCAGCGGTCCAGCGGCATTGATCAACGTCTCTCACCCCAGGAGCACCACGTGCAGCAACGCCAGCTGGGCCAGCAAGGTCTCACCGTCTCCGCGCTCGGGCTCGGGTGCATGGGGATGTCCGATTTCTATAGCGGGCGCGACGACGCACAGTCGATCGCCACGATCCATCGCGCCCTCGACCTCGGCGTGAACTTTCTCGACACGGCCGACATGTACGGCCCGTTCACGAACGAGCGGCTCGTCGGCCGAGCGATCGCCGATCGCCGGGACGAGGTCGTGATCGCCACGAAGTTCGGCAACGTTCGCAACGAGAAGGGAGAGAGCCTCGGCATCGACGGCTCGCCGGAGTACGTGCGCAAGGCGTGCGACGCGTCCCTCCAGCGGCTCGGCGTCGAGCACATCGACCTCTACTACCAGCACCGCGTCGACACCAAGGTGCCGATCGAGGAGACGGTGGGCGCGATGGCGGAGCTGGTGACGCAGGGCAAGGTGAAGCATCTCGGTCTGAGCGAGGCAGCGCCTGCCACGATCCGGCGCGCGCACGCGGTGCACCCGATCGCCGCGCTGCAGACGGAGTACTCGCTCTGGATGCGCGACGTCGAAGACGAGATCCTCCCGACCTGCCGCGAGCTCGGCATCGGCTTCGTCCCCTACAGCCCACTCGGCCGCGGCTTTCTCACGGGGCGCTTCAAGCGCTTCGAGGACCTGCCGGAAGACGACTTCCGCCGTCGCCAGCCGCGCTTCCAGGGCGACAACTTCCAGAAGAACCTCGATCTCGTGGCGCACATCGAACGCGTGGCGTCACGGAAGGGGTGCACCCCGTCGCAGCTCGCGCTCGCGTGGCTCCTCCATCAGGGCGACGACGTGGTCCCGATCCCAGGCACGACGCGCGTCCAGAATCTGGAGGACAACGTCGGCGCGGTCGGAGTGACGTTGACCCAGGAGGATCTGCGGCGCATCGACGCCGTGTTTCCCAAGGGCGCGGCGGCGGGGGAGCGGTACCTGGAGGGGGGGATGGCGACGGTGAACAAGTAGTACGCGAATACGGCTTACTACGCACGGCAGTACGCGAATACGACTTACTACGCACGGCAGTACACGGGTAAACACGGCGGGAGGTAGGAGGATTGGCATACTGGCCCTCCTGATTCGGGCCGCGTGTGGACGGATCGCTGCGCAGCTGCAACACGGGGACGGACTCCTGGGGACGGACTCCTGGGGACGGACTCCTGGGGACGGACTCCTGGGGACGGACTCCGAGGGACGGACTCCGGAGTCCGTCCCAGAGAGTCCGTCCCCACTTCGTCTGCTCGCGTCTCGCACTGCAGTACGCGGGTAAACTCGGGCGGAAGTCGGAGGATTGGCATCCCAGTCCTCCTGATTCGGGCCGCGTTTGGAGGGATCGCTGCCCGTGTGGTCAGCTCCTACCTAAGTGCGTCCAATCATTGAGGATTGGTCGGATGTCAGTCGCCGTACGCCTGGGGTTGCCCGGGTTTGATGGACACCTAACATGCTCTGAGGTTCAGAGCGAGCGAGGTGTTCGATGCCACGACCGAAGCGTCCCGCGGGCCCACCGCGAGCGAGGCGGGTGTTCACCCCGGAGTTCAAAGCCGAGGCGGTGCAGTTGCTCCGCACGCGGCAGGCCGAAGGGGCGACGCTTGCCGCAGTGAGCCGCGAGCTCGACGTGAGTGCCGACCAGCGGCGGCTCTGGGAGCGGCAGCAGGTCGCGCAGGGCCAGGTGCCGCGCGCGAGCGAGAGTGAGGCCGAGGAGCTCAAGCGATTGCGCCGTGAGAATGCGGTGCTCAAGCAAGAGCGCGAGTTCCTAAAAAAAGCCACGGCGTTCTTCGCGAAGGAGTCGCGGTGAAGTACGCCTTGATCGCTCGGCAGCGCGCCGAGTACCCTGTGCGACTCATGTGTCGAGTCCTGCACGTCTCGCCGGCCGGGTTCTACGCGGCCGCGGGGCGTGCGCCGAGCGACCGCGCGCGGACGGATGCGGTGCTGCGCGTGCACGTGCGTGCACGTGCGTGCGCACCATGCGGGGAGCGCGGGCACGTATGGCGCCCCGCGCATCGCCGGAGCACTGACCGCGGCGGGGCTGCCGTGCGGCCGGCACCGCGCGGCCCGCCTGCTGCGGGCCGAGGGGCTGCAGGGGCTCGCGAGGCGGCGCTTCCGGGTGACGACCACCGTGGTCGAGGCCGCGCACCCGCACGCGCCCAACGTGCTCGCGCGCGACTTCGCCGTGGGCCCCACGCACGCCGCGCTCGATCGGCGCTGGGCGGCGGACGTGACGTACTTGCCCACGCACGCCGGCTGGCTCTATCTCGCCGTGGTGCTCGACGTGGCCTCGCGGCGGGGCATCGGCTGGGCGATGGGCCCCTCGCTCGCGCACGACCTCCCGCTCGCGGCGCTGACGATGGCGCGCGCCGCGCGCCGGCCCGGGCCTGGCACCGTGCACGGCTGCGTGCATCACTCCGATCGGGGGCGGCAGTACAGTAGCGTGGGCTATCGGGCCGCGCTCCAGGCCGCGGGGCTCACGCCGGGCATGAGCCGGCGCGGCGACTGTTGGGACAATGCGGTGGTCGAGAGCTTCTTCGCCACGCTCAAGACGGAGCTCATCCATCGCCGCCCGTGGGCCACGCGCGCCGCGGTCCAGCGCGCGGTGTTTCGCTACATCGAAGGGTGGTACAATCCTCACCGCCTCCATTCGGCGCTCGGCTATCAAAGCCCCGCGCAGTACGAAGCCACGCTGCTCACATCGAGCAACGTGGCCTGACCAGCGACGTGTCCACCAAACCGGGGCAACCCCAGCCGTACGAAGGTACGAGCGTACGGTACCGAGTACCCGCCGTTCCGAAGCATCCAGGCATTCGGGTGGCTAGCGGCCTAGGTCCAAGTCCGCATACGACGAGACCAGCAACGCCAGTACGCAGCCGGCTGTCACACCGCCTCCCGCCCGCCGTCTGTACTCGCGAGCAAGTAAAACTCGCCACCAGACGATCATGTCCCGCATCCTTCTTACTGGCGCCACCGGCGTCGTCGGCCGCCTCGCTCTTCCGCTGCTGCTCGAGCGTGGCCACACGGTCACCGCCGTCGGACGGTCGCCGGCCAGCCGAGCGAGTCTCGCCGAGCTGGGTGCAGCTCCGATCGAGCTCGACCTGCTCGACATCGGCGCGGCTCGGCGCGCCATGTCGAGTCACGACGTGGTGATCAACCTTGCCACCCACATGCCCGCGTCGGCGTTTCGGATGCTGCTGCCCTGGGAGTGGCGCGAGAATGACTGCATCCGCCGACTCGGCTCCGCCACCCTCGTGGATGCGGCGCTCGCGTCGGGGGTCAGGCGGTTCATCCAGGAATCGTACGCCCCGGTCTACGACGACGGCGCCGAACGCTGGATCGATGAGTCGTGGCCCCAGCGCCCGGCCCCGTACAACCGTTCCGTGCTCGACGCCGAGCGGTCCGCCGAGCGGTTCACCACATCGGGAGGAACGGGAGTGGTGCTGCGTTTTGCCGGCTTCTACGGACCCGACCCGTTCCTGCGCGAGATGCTCCGCGCCGTCCGACGCGGCTGGTCGCCGCTGTCGGGTGCGGCGCACGCGTACTGGTCGTCGGTCGCGCACCATGACGCCGCCACC
Organism: Gemmatimonadaceae bacterium; assembly: GCA_036008805.1. Lineage (GTDB taxonomy): Bacteria > Gemmatimonadota > Gemmatimonadetes > Gemmatimonadales > Gemmatimonadaceae > AG11. The sequence goes on along the minus strand of DASYMZ010000163.1, from coordinate 21,866 downwards.
GCGGTGGTCGCCGCGCTCGACGTTCCCGCTGGCGCCTACAACGTGTGCGACGACGAGCCGCTCACTCGCCGCGAGTGGGCCGACGCCCTCGCCGACGCGGCCGGTCTCACTCGGCCCAGGCTGATGCCCGCCTGGCTCGGCGCATTCGGCGGCAAGACGATGGAGCTTCTCAGCCGCTCGGAGCGCATGAGCAACCGAAAGCTGAAGCGGGTGACTGGCTGGACGCCGCGATGGCCGAGCGCGCGCGATGGACTGCGTGCCGCGGTCGAGGAGTTGTCGCCCGCCCGCTCGAGGCATTCAAGTGGTCAGACTCCGCCGAGATCGCGCGGGTCGGCTCGTGGTTCGACGACTCCGACCCTCTGAGCGCTCGCGGTCGGACCGCGATCGAAAAACGCCTCTCGGAGCCAGTAGCTCCGAGAGGCGTCCAACTCTTTGAGGACTGCGAGCGGACCGGGTCGCCGTACGGGGTCGAAGGTACGCGGTACGGTGGCGGCCGTTCGGAAGCGCCGCCCTACAGCGCCTTCTTTATCGCCGCGTCCAGATCCTGATCACCGCCGACTCCCGTGTACACCACCTTCCCCTTCTTGTCGATCACGACGACGTGGGACGTCGCCGGCACGTCCCAGTTGGACGTTGCGTCGCCGGAGTAATCATAAAACTGCACTCCCGGCACGTTGTGCCGAGCGACGTGGAGTCGGACCCGGTTGGCGCTCTCGTTCACGCTGACGGCGACACCGATGAACTTCACCTTCCCGCGGTACTTCGCTTCCACCTTCTGGAGCGTCGGGAGCAGCTTCTCACAGTTCTCGCACCAGGTCGCCCAGAACTCGATCAGCGCGGGGCCCTCGCCGATCGCCTTCGTGAGCGCGGTCGGCTTCCCGTCCAGCGTCTGCACGAGCGCGAGCGGCATCGTCGATCCGATCGGCAGCCCGCCGTCCTGCGCGGAGGCGAGCTGCGGAGCGGCGACGAGGGCGAGGGCGGCGAGCGCGAGGCCCGTGATGCGAATTCGACTCATATCAGCAGTTGTCCCATCTTGATGAGGTAGTACTCCGCCGCTCCGAACATCACCAGCGCGAACACCTTTTTTATCGTCACCATCCAAGCACCAGCGCGCGGTAATCGCGCCAGTGAACCGCTCGATAGCCCAACGACTACCAGCAACGCCGACATTCCCAGCGAGAAAGTCAGCAGATAGACGAAGCCCAGCCCCGCACTGTGGGTTACCGTCACCCAGGTCAGCACCGCCGCCATCACCGGCGCCGAGCAGGGGGCCGCGACCAAGCCGGACATCGCCCCCATCGCGAAGGCGCCCGAGAAGCGGCCCGCCGTTCCCATCGTCGCCGCACGCTGCGCGAGCCCGGCCGGCAGCCGCACCGGGATGACGTCCAGCATACCCAACCCCGCAACGAGCAGAACGTTCGCCATCGCGAAGTACAACCACGGGTTCGTGCTCACGCTCCCGAACAGCGTTCCGGTCAGGCCGGCGAAGACGCCGAGCGCGGAGTACACCAGCGCGAGACCGAGCACGTAGGTGAAGGTCAGGAGCACCGGCCGTAGACGGGAGCCCGCGTGTTCCCCCGTGCTCTGCCCCCCGACGATCGCCGCGGTGATCGGGATCATCGGATAGACGCACGGGGTCAGACTCGTCAGCACACCGCCCGCGAACAGCGCGGGAAGCGCGAGCGCGGGATTGCCATTGAGGAGCTGGGTGATCGAGCCGTCGAGCACAGGTTCGGGGACGGGGTCGGTGGGACGGACTCCTCGGGACGGACTCCTCGGGACGGACTCCTCGGGACGGACTCCTCGGGACGGACTCCTAGGGACGGGGTCGGGAGTCCGTCCCCGCAGTGAGGCCTTAACAGGAACGCCAGAGTGCTGTCATACTTGGAAGGTACCGGCTCACTCAGACGGCGTCACATGTCACCCTCGTTGAACGCTTCCCGCCTCAGAACCGTTCGCCGCGTGCTCGCTGCTGGGGCGACGAGCGCGTCTTTGCTGCTCGCTCCGACGGTCGTCTCAGGCCAGGCGCACGCGCACGACGGCCGTTCGCCCAAGCCGGTCACGCCGCGTCAGATCAACAACGAAGCGCTCCACCTGGAGATGACCCCGACCCGCCCAGGCACTGCCGCCGACTCGGCGCGCGCCAAGGCGGTCGTCTACACGCTTCGCGGCGCGATCGCGAAGTATCGCGACACCACCGTCGCCGTCGCGGACGGCTACCGGATGTTCGCGCCGAAGATCAGGAACCAGAAGGTCTACCACTTCAGCAGCAACTGGATGGGGGTCCAGGAGGCGTTCCGCTTCGATCCGTCCAAGCCGACGTCCCTCCTCTACAAGAAGAAGCCCGACGGCGCGTTCGAGCTCGTCGGCGCCATGTACGTCGCGCCGAAGCGCTTCACGCCGGAGCAGCTCGACGCACGCGTCCCGCTCTCGATCGCGCGCTGGCACAAGCACGTCAACTGGTGCCTCCCGCCGCGCGGACAGACGGAGCGCTGGCTCGAGCGGAAGGACGGCCACGCGGTGTTCGGTCCGGACAGCCCGATCGCCACCAAGGCGGCGTGCGACGCGGTCGGCGGGGTGTTCCGCGACGCGATCTTCGGCTGGATGGTCCACGCCAACGTCTTCGCGGGCGACGACGCGAAATCGATCTGGGGCGACGAGCACGCCGCGCACGACATGCACGATGGGATGAAGATGGATGGGGCCGAGAGCCGGTGAGCTAGAACCGGTGAGTCGGTGAGTCGGTGAGTCGGTGAGTCGGTTGGTTCGTCGATTGATGGTCGGTTGCGCGCACATCCCTCGATTCGCTCCGCTCGCTCGGGATGACTCCTCGAAGCACGACCGGCGTGGTAGCTCAACGCGGAAGCTCCACGTCGGAGGTGGCCAAGGACGCTCGACGCACTGGTTCCCGCACGAACGCACTGTTCGCGGCGAGGCATGGGATGGGCGGGTGACGGCGACTCCAACTGCAACTTCAACTGCCACTGCCGTACGGCGTACCTTCGTACCGCGTACGGCGACCCAGTCCGCTGGCAATCCTCAATGATTGGATGCTTCTCGGAGCTTCCGTCTCCGAGAGGCGTTTTCGGGGCTGACCCCACCGATGGCGCACCGAAACGTCCGGGCCGAGGACGCCGTAGGCCCTCGTACGATCGATCCACTCTCCCGGCGGGCCCGCCGAAGGAGGTTCGTTTGCAGCAGAACATCCCGAGCGACGTGCGTACGACACCGCCGCCCTCGAGCGACGAGCTCGTTGTACCGGTGATCCCGGTCAATCCCGACCAGCTGCCGCAGCAGCTCAAGACTCTCGAGGCGCTGCAGGAGCGGGCGATGAAGCTCGAGCTGCACCTCGCCGACTTGAACGAGCAAGTGGGTCAGCTGAGCATGCGGCGTGATCAGGCCACCACGCGTGTGGAGCGTTCCACGCTCGAAACCCAGCTGTCGGCCGCCAAGCACGACATGGCCGCCGCCTCGATCGAGCTCTCGTCGCTGCAGCGGAAGATCTCCCAGCTCGAACGATCGGTGAGCCCGCAGACGGCGATCACGCTGCAGCCACCACCGCAGCTCCCGAGCTCCGACCTCGACAGCGAGCAGATCATGCAGCTCGCGGGGGGCGGCGCCGTGCTGCTGTTCCCGCTCGTGCTGGTGCTCGCGCGCAATCTGTGGATCCGCGGCAGCAGGAAGTCGGTCGCGGCTTCCGTCGACATCGAGTCGAGCCCGCGGCTGGAGCGGATCGAGCAGGCGATCGAATCGATCGCGGTCGAGGTGGAGCGGATCGGCGAATCGCAGCGCTTCTCGACGAAGCTGCTGTCCGAGCGGCAGCCGGTTCCGCTGGCGCAGCCGCGGCGAGAGCCTGGAACGGTGACGCCGCACTGAGGGTGCGCATCCCGCATCCCCGCACCTGACCAAGGTTCTGAGCACGCACCTTTCTCAGCGAACATCAGGAGCTCGTATCACCCCCGACGTCTCAGTCCTCATCGTCGGCGGAGGCTCAACCGGTCTCGCCACGTCCTCTCCGGCGCCGAGCAGATGCGCGGCTCCATCGGCTATCCGGATGCGGAGCTCGCGCGCACGCTGAGCCCCACCGCGCACGCCGCGTGCGCGCAGGATCTCCTCGAATCGAGACGCAGCATCGTTCAATCCCGCGCGCTCGGACAATCACTAACCTCCACCGAAGCCACGGACGTCAACGACCCGGACCAGCCCCACGATGCGCACCTTCGCCTTACTCGCCGCCCTCACCGCCGCCGCAACCGCAGCAACGTCGGCCTCGGCGCAGGACGTCCAACGGTCCATCGCACTCACGCCGCCGCCGAAGACGCGAACACTTCCCGATCCGCTCCCGCTGAAGTTCGTCGGCCCGCCGACCACCGGCGCGATCACCCCGCTCGATCTCGCGACGCGCCTCTACAAGTTCGCCGACGATTCCATGATGGGCCGCCTCGCCGGCTCGCCGTACAACGACAAGGGCACCGATTACATCGCGGCGGAGCTGAAGCGGCTCGGGCTCAAGCCCGCTGGCGAGAACGGCGGATATTTTCAGAGTCCGCTCATCCAGCGCACCTTCTCCGACGCGTCGTACATCGGCGTCGGCGACAAGCGCTTCGCGCTGTGGAAGGACTTCGCGCCGCGCCATCAGGGCGACACGCTCGCCACGCTCTCCGGAGCTCCCGTCGTCTTCGGCGGCAGCTGGGGCGACAGCACGACGTACCTCGCACCCGAAGCGGCGGCGGGAAAGATCGTCCTCTTCCGGCTCGGGCCCGGACCCGACGGCCGTCCGAACTACGCGAGCGTGAATCGCTCCGTGCTCTCGGGGCGCTACGCCAGCGCCGCCGCGATCGCCGTCGCGCAGCTCGACTGGCTGCCGCCCGGCTATCTCGAGCACAACTACGCCGCGCCCGAAGCCGCGCTCAAAGTCGACGCGGCCGCTGCCGACAAGCGGCCTCCCTACTTCTACGTCACCGACGCCCTCGCCTCCGCGCTGCTCGGCGCGCCGCTCGCATCGGCGACCACCGGCGCGGCTGGCCTCCCCACGAATGCGCGTCTCCTCGAGACCACCGGCGTCGCGCCGGGTCGGAACGTCCTCGCGATCCTGCCCGGCTCCGACCCCAAGCTGCGCGGCGAGTACGTCGTCATCGGCGCGCACGACGATCACATCGGCTTCTCGCAGACGCCCGTCGACCACGATTCGGTGAAGGCGGTGATGATGCACGCCGCGCCGCAGGGCGCGGACAGCCCCGAGGCCAAGCCGACGCCGGAGCAGTGGGCCGCGATCCGTGTCACGATCGACTCGCTGCGCCGGCTGCATCCTTCGCGTCCCGACTCGATCTACAACGGCGCCGACGACGACGGCTCCGGCAGCATGAGTCTGCTGGAGATCGCCGAGCGGTTCGCGACGTCGAGCACGCGTCCGAAGCGCTCGATCGTGTTCGCCTGGCACGTCGGCGAGGAGGAAGGGATGCTCGGCTCCAGCTACTTCACCGACCATCCGACCGTCTCGCGCGATTCGATCGTCGCGCAGCTCAACATCGACATGATCGGCCGCGGCCGCAGCACCGATGCGACGGGTGAGTCGAAGGACGGCAAGCTGCTGCACGGTGGGCCTGGCTATCTGCAGCTCATCGGCTCGCGTCGCCTGTCGACGGAGCTCGGCGACATCGTCGAGCAGACGAACGCGCGAAAGAAGCTCGGCCTGACGTTCGACTACGCGCTCGACGCGAACGGTCATCCGCAAAACATCTACTGCCGCAGCGACCACTACTCGTACGCGCGCTACGGCATCCCGATCGTGTTCTTCACGACGGGCGGCCACGCGGACTATCACCAGGTGACCGACGAGCCGCAGTACATCGACTACGACCACATGGCGACGATCGCGACGCTGGTGCACGCGACGGCCGTCGACGTCGCGAACCTCGATCATCGGCCGGTGGTCGACAAGCCGAAGCCGGATCCACACGGCACGTGTCAGCAATGAGCCCTCGCATGCGCTCGCGATCGTTCTACGCGACGAGCGGTTGAGCGGCTGCAGCCTCGAGAGCGCGGACGAGAGGGAGGCCGGGCGTGCCGAGGAGGCCGCTTCCGGTGAGGCAAGCGCGCGGAGCGCGCTCCGGCGAACAGGCGGCGGGCTGGAGGGGCGTGCATGTCCGACCGACTGCGAAAGCTGCGCATGCAGCATGAGCAGCTCCCTCTACGAAACTCGCGAACACCGCCCGTAGGGTGCATGTTTTCCGCCCCCCCTCAGCTCGAGGTCCCCGTATGATGAAAGCCGTTCCGTTCGTCCTGTTCGCCGGCGCCGCCGCGTTCATCTCGTCGTCGTCATTGCGCGACGCTCGCGCCGACGCCGCGTTCAAGGTCCCCGTCGTGACGATTCACGCGAAGGAGTTCGGATTCACGGCGCCCGCCACGATCGCGCCCGGGATGACCACCTTCCGTCTCGTCAACGACGGCAAGGAGCTGCACCACGTGACGATCCTGCAGCTCAAGGAGGGCAAGACCCTCAAGGATCTCGAGGCCGCGATGAAGAATCCCGGTCCTCCGCCGAAGTGGCTCGTCGCGGTCGGCGGACCCAACGCCGCCGTCCCCGGCGCCACGGTCGACGCGACGCTGACGCTCGAGGCGGGAAACTACGTGCTCGCCTGCTTCATCCCATCGCCCGGCTCGGACACGCCGCACATGATGAAAGGGATGATCCAGCCGCTCACCGTGCAGGCGGGCGTCACGCAGGCCGGCACCGCGGCCAACGCGTTCGCCGCGACGCCGGTGCCGGAGATCCACCTCGTCATGAAGGACTACGCGTTCGCTTTCTCCAAGCCGCTCACCGCGGGCAAGCACGTCATCCACGTGATGAACGAGGGCCCGCAGGAGCACGAGGCGATCTTCGTCAAGCTCGCGCCGGGCAAGCACGTCTCCGACTTCGCCACGTGGGCGACGACCGGCAGCATGAAGGGCCCACCGCCGGCGATGCCGGTGGACGGCATGGCTGGCATGGCGAAGGGACGCACCGGCATCTTCACCGCCAACCTCACCCCCGGCACCTACGCGCTCCTCTGCTTCGCGCCCGACGTGAAGGACGGCAAGGACCATGCGGCGCACGGGATGATGACGGAGTTCGTGGTGAAGTAGAGGGCGGCGAAGCCGCCCGTGAACGGTGAACGGTGATCGGTGAACGGTGACGGCCTCGGGAGGCAGGAGCTTCCCGAGGCCGTCACGTTTCTACCGATCACTGATCACTGATCACCGATCACTGATCACCGCCGCGCCCTACCGCAGCTGCGGCGCCGGTGGCAATTCCCGCCGGTACTTCACCTGACTCGTCGAGATGAACTGCAGCACGTCCGCCGTGAACTTGTCGTCGCTCTCCGTCGGATAGGTCAGGCTCCACCACCACGCGACGGTGGAATCGGGCACCGCGATGTACGGCGACGGCATCGAGAACGTCGTGTAGCCCTCGAACCGACGCGGCGCGCGCGGGTCGCGCACGTTCACGAGACGGAAGTCCACGCGACGCAGCACGCTCGCCGCCGAGTCGAGCCACGCCGAGCCGGCCCACTCCACCTCGCGCACGCCGCGCGCGGGTGAAAAGTCGAGCCGGATCACGCGCCGTCCATCGCGCGACTCCACTCCCTTCGCGGCGAAGCAGTGCCGCGCCCAGAACGCCGAATCGGCCAGCGCCGACACGAACAGGATCGGCGCGTAGTAGCCGGTTGGTGTCTTCAACAGCGCGTGGCCCGGCAGGTATGGATCGCCATACGTCTCCGACTCGGCGCTCTCGCTCCGCTCCTCGGTTCGCGGCCCGCGGAACGCCGGGCTGCGCACCGTGCGCCGGTTGAGCGTCACGTTGAACGGATACGCCGCCCTGAACGAGTTGTACTGCTCCGCGCCGAACCGCAGCAACTCCATCGACGACGTCGACAGCGCGAACGCCGCCGAGTCGAGCTTCTCGCTGCAGCGCACGTCGGCCTGGGTCACCACCTGCGGCAGCGCGAACGTCGCCGGCGCGAGCACGATGGTCACCGTGTCGACAGTCGCCGACGTCGACGTACCGCGATGCAGCGTGCGATCCACGTAGCGGAACCCGATCTGGCGCACGCGCACCGAGATCGCGCCCGCCTCCGGCCAGGGAAAGCGCGCGTTTCCCTCCGCATCGGTGAGGCGCCGCCTGCTCGGCGACGCCACCTCGGCGTTCGGCAGCGGCCGGCGCGATGCGGAGTCGACCACGTGGATCAGCAGCGTCGTCGGAATCGGCGCGGCGAGGCGACGCGCGGGCGCGCCGAGGAGTAGTGCCAGCAGCACAGTCCAGACGGATGCCATGCGCAATCATACGCCCGACGATCATCCTCGGCCACCGGAGCGCGACCACTCCGACGCCGCACGCGGATAGCTCAGACGAGCGCTGCCTCCGAGCCGGCCGGCTCGTCGCGGAACTGATGTGCGGCCGTCAGCTCGGACAGCAGCGAGAGCAGGTCGGCAGCGTGGTCGGGTCGAAGGCCGTCCAGCCCGGGAGTCGCCCGGTTGCCAACCGAAGTTCGCGCCCCTCCACGGTTAGCGGCCGCTTGCCTCCCGCTTAGATTCCAAGGCTGCACCCAAATCCATACCTCGAGGCGAGCCCCACGTGGCCCCACAGTTCATCTACGTAATGAAGGCCCTGCGGAAAGTCGTTCCGCCGAGCCGAGTGATCCTCGACGACATCTGGCTCTCGTTCTATCCCGGCGCGAAGATCGGCGTCCTCGGCGCCAACGGCGCGGGAAAGTCGAGCTTGCTCAGGATCATGGCGGGCCGCGACCAGGACTTTCAGGGCGAGGCGTGGGCGGCGAAGGGGACGAAGATCGGCTATCTGCCGCAGGAGCCGCAGCTCGACGAGACGAAGAACGTGCGGCAGAACGTCGAGGAGGCCGTCGCCGATCAGCGGAAGCTGCTCGATCGCTTCAACGCGATCAGCGCCGCGTTCGCCGAGCCCGACGCCGACTTCGACAAGCTCATGGACGAGCAGGCGCGCGTGCAGGAGCGCATCGACACGCTCGACCTCTGGAACCTCGACAACAAGATCGAGATCGCGATGGAGGCGCTGCGTCTCCCGCCCGACGACGCCGACGTCACCAAGCTGTCCGGCGGCGAGAAGCGCCGCGTGGCACTCTGCCGGATCCTGCTCGAGCAGCCCGACATGCTTCTCCTCGACGAGCCCACCAACCATCTCGACGCCGAGTCGGTCGAGTGGCTGGAGAGATTTCTCGCCGACTTCCCGGGCACCGTCGTCGCGATCACGCACGATCGCTACTTCCTCGACAACGTCGCGAAGTGGATCCTCGAGCTCGACCGCGGCAAGGGGATGCCGTACGAGGGCAACTACTCGAGCTGGCTCGATCAGAAGCGCGAGCGGCTGAAGCAGGAAGAGAAGACCGAGAGCGCTCGTCAGCGCGCGCTCGCGCGCGAGCTCGAGTGGGTGCGCATGGCGCCGCGCGCGCGGCAGGCGAAGAGCAAGTCGCGCATCCAGAAGTTCGAGGAGCTGCAGGCCGAGGACACGGGCGAGGCGGTGTTGAAGCAGGAGATCACGATCCCGCCGCCGCCGCGACTCGGCAACGACGTCGTCATCGCGAAGGGAGTGAAGAAGGCGTACGGCGACAAGGTGCTGTTCGACGATCTCACCTTCTCGCTGCCGCGCGGCGGGATCGTCGGCGTGATCGGTCCCAACGGCGCCGGCAAGACGACGACCTTCCGCCTCATCCTCGGCGAGGAGAAGGCGGACGGCGGCGAGCTCAAGGTCGGTGAGACGGTGACGCTCGCGTACGTCGATCAGGGGCGCGTGCTGGATCCGAACAAGACCGCGTATCAGGAAGTGTCGGAAGGGCGCGACGAGATCCAGGTGGGGAACCGCGAGATCAACGCGCGGTCGTATCTGTCGCAGTTCAACTTCAGAGGGACGGATCAGCAGAAGAAGGTCGGCGACCTGTCTGGTGGAGAGCGCAACCGGCTGCACCTGGCGAAGCTGCTGAAGAGCGGCGGCAACGTGCTGCTGCTCGACGAGCCGACGAACGATCTCGACGTCGACACACTGCGTGCGCTGGAGGAAGCGCTGCTCGGCTTCGCGGGGTGCGCGGTGGTGATCTCGCACGATCGGTGGTTCCTCGATCGGATCGCGACGCACATTCTCGCGTTCGAGGGGAACTCCGAGGTGGTGTGGTTCGAGGGGAACTTCAAGGAGTACGACGCGGATCTGCGGCGCAGAAAGGGCGCCGAGGTGGATACGCCGCATCGGGTGTCGTACAAGAAGCTGGTGAGGAGCTGACACCAGCCGTGAGCTCGAGCGTGAGCTGCGAGCATTGAGCAACTCCAGCTTCCAGCTCGAGCTCTAGTTCGAGCTGGAAGCTGGAAATGCTCAGAGCTGGAAGCTCGGGCTCATGCTCGAGCTCTCATGCCATTGCCTCGCCCGAAAGCTCCTCCGCCCGCATCGCCCCCGTCATCACCGCGACCGCGTCGCTCATGCTCACCCGCTTCGGATCGAGCACCGCCACCCGCCGGCCCAGCCGCTGGACGTGAATCCGGTCCGCCAGCTCGAACACGTGCGGCATGTCGTGCGAGATCAGCACCACCGCGAGCCCGCGATCGCGCACGCGGCGAATGAGGTCGAGCACCATCCCGCTCTCCTTCACGCCGAGCGCCGCGGTGGGCTCGTCCATGATCACGACGTGCTGTGCGAACGCCGCGCTGCGCGCGACCGCGACTCCCTGACGCTGTCCTCCCGACAGCGTCTCCACCGCCTGCGTCATCGACGTCACGCCGATCTGGAGCGCCTCCATGTGCATGCGGCTCTCGGCGATCATGCGCGGCTTGTCGAGCATGCGGAACACGCTGCCGAGCGCGCCCGCGCGACGCAGCTCGCGGCCGAGAAATAAGTTCTCGGCGATCGACATCGCGGGCGCCACCGCGAGGTCCTGGTAGACGGTCTCGATGCCGGCGCGGCGCGCGTCGATCGGAGTGCGGAAGTGGACTGGCCGGCCGTCGAGCCAGATCTCTCCCTCGTCCGGCACGAGCGCACCGGAGAGTGCCTTGATGAGCGACGACTTCCCCGCGCCGTTGTCGCCGATCACCGCGAGGATCTCACCCTCGCGGAGGTCGAAGTCGGTGCCGTCGAGTGCCGTGACGTGACCGTAGCGCTTCACGAGCCCCTTCGCCTGCATCACGGTCTCGCCGCTCACGTCGCCCTCCCGCCCTGGCGCGTGAACTGGTCGGTCGCCACCGCGAGAATCACGAGCAGCCCGGTGACGAGGACTTGATAGACGCTCGACACGCCGATGAGCGTGAGCCCGTTGCGGAACACGCCGACGACGAGCGCGCCGACGAGCGTGCCGAACACCGTGCCGCGCCCGCCGAACAGGCTCGTCCCGCCGAGCACCACGGCAGTGATCGACTCGAGGTTCTCGGGCTGTCCCGCATTCGGATCGCCGACGCCGGTTCGCGCGACCGACAGCAGCGCCGCGAGACCGTAGCACATCCCCGCGACGACGTACACGCCGAGCAGCACGCGCGGTGTAGCGATGCCGGAGAGGCGCGCAGCTTCGGGGTTGTCGCCCACCGCGTATACGTGGCGGCCGGAGGTCGTCTGGGCCAGCACGTACGTCGCGACAACATAGAGGAGCAGCATGACGACCGCCCCGTAGACCACCGCCGTGTTGCCCACCTGAAAGGTGCGGCCGAGCGCGGTCATCGATTCGGGGACGTCCGTGACGGTCTGCGCATCGGAGTACAACTGCGTCATCGCGAACGCGATGTTGAGCGTGCCTAGCGTGACGATGAATGGCGGAAGCTTGAGCCGCGTGACGAGGAGACCGTTGATGAGGCCGAATGCCGTCGTCGCACCGATGCCGCAGCCGATGGCGATGGGAACCGGGACTGCGTGCTCGACCGCCAGCGTCGTCATGACGATGCCGCCGAGCGCCATGACCATGCCGCAGGACAGGTCGACGCCGGCGGTGAGGATGATGAGCGTCTGCCCCACCGCGATCACGCCGACGACCATCACCTGTTGAAGCACGATCGACAGGTTGTCGCCGGTGAAGAACCGGTCGCTGCGCATGCCGAAGAACGCGCACGCCAGTATCAGCGCGACGAGTGGGCCGAGCGTCGCGGGTGACGGCAGGCGGAGCTTCATGCGCTGGGTGCTACTTGCGACCGAAGCAGAGCGCGAGCCCCGTCTTCACATCCCTGCTCTCGACGCCGGCCAGCGGCTTTGCCGCGATCAGCGCGACGCCGGTGTCGGTGTAGCCGCTCGGCTTCTTCCCAGTCTTGATGAATGTCATGGCGGCGGAGACGCCCATCTCCGCCATCTTCAGTGGATACTGCTGCGCAGTCGCGGCGATATGGCCGCTGTCGACGTCGCGCACGCCCTGGCATCCGCCGTCGATGGAGACGAGGACGACGTCCTTCTCGCGCCGCCGCGATGTGAGTGCCTTGTAGGCGCCGGCCGCGGTGGGCTCGTTGATGGTGTAGACGACGTTGACGTCCGGATTCTTCTGGAGGCAGTTCTCCATCGCCGTCTGGCCGCGCGACTGGTCGCCGTAGCTGTCGGCCATGCACACCACTTCGGCCGGCTTGCCGAGGGTGTTGACGTTGCGGTCGGGCGCGGCGAGGCCGAAGCCCTTGAGGAAGCCGTTGTGCCGTTGCGCGCCGAGGGGGTTTCCTGGAGTGAGGTCGAGCGTGGCGATGCGTGCGGGCTTGCCCTTGAGGGCGGCGCGGGCGTACTGGCCGATGAGCGTACCCGCGCGATAGTTGTCGGTCGCGAAGAGCGCGTCGACGGCGCTCACGGGATCGGTGGGGCTGTCGAGCGCGATGACGAGAATGCCTTTCGCCCGCGCGCGCGTGATCGCCGGCACGATGGCCTTCGCGTCGCTCGGCGTGATCATGATGACCTTCGCGCCCGCGGCGATCATGTTCTCGATCGCGGCGACCTGGCCGGCGTTGTCGCCGTCGCTCTTTCCGGCGCCCGACAGCAGCCGTGCGCCGTTCGCCTTCGCGGCGGACTCGGCGCCCTTCTTCATCATGACGAAGTAGGGGTTGGTCTCGGTCTTCGTGATGAGGCCGATCGTCGGCGTCTGGGCGCCGACGAGGGTCGGCAGTGCGAGGAGGAGGAGGTACGAGACTGCGCGCCGCAGCTGCATGGTCAACCGTGATTGAGATGGAGGTCTGCGTAATTGAATCGCGGATTCCCATGTGGCAAGCGACAGCGTCGACCTCTTTGGGTGACGTACAGGAAGCTGGTGCGGAGCTGGCGGCTACCCGCGCCTCGATGCTGCCGGCACCACGACGTTCCGGCTCGTGAACGACGGCAAGGAGGTCCAGCAGATCTCGATTCTCCAGCTCGCGAAGGGGAAGACGCTGGCCGATTATGCTGCCGCGATGCAGGCGAACAAGCCGGCACCATTGGCCGTATGAAGAGACCGTCTCCCCTCGAGCCGATGCCCGGCATGGCGGGCCTCGGCAAGGGTCGCACCGGCTCCTTCACGACGAACCTCACCCCCGGGAAATACGGCTTGATCTGCTACATCCCTGACGCGAAGGACGGCAAGCCGCACTCGATGCACGGCATGGTGCAGGAGTTCACCGTCGCGGCGAAGTGAGCTGACTCCGCACGAGAGTCCCGTCCGCGCGAGATCACGACGGCTCTTGTCTTCGAGGGGCCCCCGACATCGCTCGGGGGCCCCTCGCTCGTGTGCATTCGCCAGCGCACAACTGAAACTGCACCACCTCGGTGGTGCAACCTCGCGAACTGGCGCACGTCCACGAATGGACAGAGACCAATGCGGGGAGCCCGGCCGTGATGGCGAGGCTCCCCGCATCTTCATCTGGGAGTTCCGGTGGTCCACTTCAACTCAGGCCGCGGGACCAGGCGCGTGTTCACCTCTCCTGTGCTCAAGGGTTCGCCACGACGGTCCAGAGCAACTGACTGCCAATCGCGCGCCGCATCTGTCCTCGTTGCGCGCTGGCGGCGGCAGTCTGTTCGGGTGAGTGGTTGAGCACCTTCTGCGCGATCGGATCCGTGCGGTCCCGCAGATTGTCGAGGGCCGCCATGTTCGGATACGTGACGGTCAGGAAAACATCGGGATCATCCGGGTGTTGCGGCTGCGCCCTCAGGACCGACCATGCGGTGATCATGCCGGCCGCTTTCTGCGCCTCCATCAGCTTCGCGTAGTCGCCGTAGAGATACAGCATGTAATTGTCGTACTGCCCTGGAAGCGTCCGAACCGACGACACGTTGACGACCGGCCCATCCTTGTATGGTCGATGCGCTTGCGCGTCCGAGGTGACGACGAGCGTCGAGCAGAGAACAAGCGTGAGCGCTGCGGAGCCGAGAATGCGTAACAGAGTGCGCATGGTGCCCTCCAGAGGTGGGCGATCTGACTTCCTGTAGCCCCTGAACATGCCCCCAACCAGGCTCATATGTTAGAGGGCGAGCTTCAGCGCTCGCATCGGGCAGGTGCGAGTGTCAGCGGAGCAGATCGGCCAGTGAGCCCGTGTGCACCGGCCGCCAAGGACACCACGTGGACGCCAGAACGGAGGATCTCTGCGTGCTTCCGATAGATTTTGCGCACCTCTGTGTTCTGACCACCTGAGCGAGCACAATGTCGGATGAGTGAGTCGCGGCGTGTGGATCCCCTGCAAGGCATCACCCTCAAGATGATGGTCGAGCATCTCATCGAGCGGTACGGGTGGGACGGGCTTGCCGCGCGTATCGAGATTCGGTGCTTCACGCATGATCCCAGCGTGCCGTCGTCGCTCAAGTTCCTGCGCAAGACGCCGTGGGCGCGGGCGAAAGTCGAATCGCTGTACCTGCACTCCGTGGCGCACCCACGAAAGAGCACGGCGCCACCAGCTGGCGATCAACCTGACTCGGACTGACCGGCGAGCTCACGCTCGAGGGCGGCGTCGACCCACGCAGTGATCCTCCACGCGGGTTCGGCCACCGACGACGCCCGCCGTCTCGTCCGGCCAGGCGTGACGCAGCAGGACGGGCATCCGCCTTTGTTCTACAAGCGAGTAAGTAATGTCACCTCCGTGAGGTCTCTCGAACTGGCAGACCTCCGCGCCTCCGCGCTACTCCGCGCCTCCGCGTGACAAACTGTTGCGCAAGACTCCAGAACTCCGCACACCACTGGCATGTAAGCGTCACGGCGCCAGAGTTGTCACGCGGAGGCGCGGAGGCCTGCACGCGGAGGCGCGGAGGGTACTATGCGCAGGGGATGCTGCGGATCAGCGCGGAGGCGTATGGAGCTCGACGAGATCACCGGGGTCATACTCGATTCCTCGCTCCGAATCCATCGCGAGATCGGGCCTGGACTGCTCGAGTCGCTCTATGTGAGCGTGCTCTCGCGGGAGCTCCGTCGGCGCGGGCTGCATGTGGAGCGTGAGCGCATGATCAGCTTCTCCTTCGATGACTCCATGGTCGAGGACGCCTTCCGCGCCGATCTGCTCGTGGAGCGATGCGTGATCGTCGAGGTGAAGTCGGTCGAGCGTCTCGCACCGCTCCACCAGAAGCAGTTGCTCACCTACCTGCGCTTGACCGATCTTCGCGTCGGACTCCTTCTCAACTTCGGCGCCGAGACGATGAAGGAGGGCGTGAAGCGCGTCGTGAACAACTTCACGCCTTCGACGTCATCTCTCCTGCGTGTCAATCGTTCTCGCTGACAGCAGTCCCTCCGCGCCTCCGCGCGCAGTATCTCCGCGCCTCCGCGTGACAACACGTTGCGCCGTGATGCCTGCTCGCCGCGACCGCGATGGATCGTCTCGCAATTGATTGTCACGCGGAAGCGCGGAGGCGTCTCGGCCCCGACTTCACGGGCGCGATCGTGGAGTGGCAGTCAGGCCCCCCTCGAGTCAGTCGAGAACGATCGGCCCCATGGCAGGGCTTGACCGCTCCCGAGCCGGGGCTCTAATATGAGTAACGTTTCGCTTACTCATAATCCACCATGCCCCGACCCGTCGCCAGCGCCGACCCATTTCTCGCCGTCGCCGATCCTACCCGGCGCGCGATCCTGGACCAGCTGCGCGACGGCGACGCGCCCGTGACCCAGCTCGCCGCCGCGTTCGACATGACGCGGCCGGCGGTCTCGCGCCACCTGCGCGTGCTGCGCGAGGCGCGCCTCGTGCGCGAGCGCCGCGGCGGGGAGGATGGCCGGCAGCGCATCTACCAGCTCACGCCGGGACCGCTGCGCGAGGTGGCGCAGTGGGCCGAGGGGTACCAGGTCTTCTGGCGCGAGGGACTGTCGCGTCTCAAGAGTCACGTCGAGCGCGGCGCGCGGCGCCCGCGCGGGGAGAGCAAGTCATGAGCGATCGCGCGAGCGCCCACACCGCGGCGCCGTCTTCAAACGTCGTGCGAGAGTCGGTCGACATCGCCGCACCGGCGGACGCGGTCTTCCGCGCACTGGTGGATCCACAGGAGCTCGCGACATGGCTCGGCGGGAGCGAGCCGCGCGACATGCGAGAGCCGACTCGCGACTCCGAGCTCACGCCCGACGATCACCCGCCCGCCGCGGGCCAGTCGTGGCGCGCACCCGCGCTGGCGCCAGACGGCACGCGCGGCTCGGTGCGCGGCGAGTATCTCGTCGTCGAGCCGCCGCACCGCCTCGAGTCCACCTGGCGAGCGAGCTGGAACGACTTCGCCCCCGAGCGGGTTCGCTTCGAGCTCGTGCCGATCGACGTCGGCGGCATGGCGGGCACGCGCGTCATCGTCACCCACACGCGGTCGCTCGTGCGGCTGCACGCGACCGCATCGGCCGCGACGCGAGCCTCGGCCATCGCGGTCGACCTCTGGCCGTCCGTCCTCGCACGCCTGGCGGCCCACGTCGCCATCGCTGTCACCGTCGCGCGCTGGAGCGAGCCGCACGATGGATCGCCGGAGCACTGGTTCGACGCGCTGCACCGCGCGGTCGTCGACATCCACCACGGAGCCTAACGGAGAACGTATGTCGATCTACATGCCCACGGTCATCGAGCGCAGCAGCCGCGGCGAGCGGCAGTACGACGTCTTCTCGCGGCTCCTCATGGACCGCATCGTCTTCCTCGGCGCGCCCGTGGACGACGACGTCGCGAACGTCATCATCGCGCAGCTGCTCTTTCTCGAGGCCGACAACGACGAGCGCGACGTCCACCTCTACATCAACTCCCCGGGTGGCAGCATCTCCGCTGGCCTCGCGATCTACGACACGATGCAGTACATGCGCGCGCCGGTGAACACGATCTGCATGGGGCTCGCGGCGAGCATGGGCTGCTTCCTCCTCGCCGCCGGCCGCAAGGGGAAGCGCAGCGCGCTGCCGCATGCGCGCATCATGCAGCATCAGCCCTCGCAGCGCGGCGGCGGCGGCACGGCGGCCGAGATCGAGATCCTCGCGAAGGAGATCCTCTACACGCGCACCCAGGTCAACCGGCTCCTCGCGAAGCACACCGGACAACCCGTTGAGCGGATCGAGCGCGACTTCGAGCGCGACAACTACATGTCGGCCGAGGAGGCGAAGGCGTACGGCATCATCGACACCGTCATCGAGCATCGCGGCGAGCTCGTGGACGTGCCGATGCACGCGACCGTGGGCGCGGGGGCCGGCTCGGGCTGGTGAGCAGTCGGTTCCTCGAGTCCATCCTGCTGGGTGCGTGTCCCGGGCTGCGCGAGAGCTGGGATGCGCACCGGCTGACGTTCAGGGTGGGTGACCCGCCGGACGATCAGGAGCTGCTCGACGCAGTACGGCGACACGTGGTCGGCCTGCTCGCTGCGCGTCGGGTGTCGGAGTTCTCACGCTTCGCGCGCGGCATCGAGCGGCTGTTGAGCGACGCGGACCCGATGCTGTACGAGCTGCTGGGCGAGGGGCTGATACGGCCGCTCGCGCGCGATGTCCACGAAGCGGGGATCGCGCGCGCGACCGTGGCCCCGCACCTGGGCCCGCGTCTCGGGTTGGCGTGGCCGGACGCGCCTTGAGCGCCAACGCCCCGGCGCGCCGGCACCACCCAACCTCACATCAACCGCTTCGGCTCCCGGCTCACCTCCGCCTCACCGTCCGCGACCGGCTCGGCTGCGGGCAGCGTCGTCCACGCCCGCTCCGGCCGCGGAGCCTCCGTCACACCACTGATCACCGAGTGCTCCACCTCGTTCAGGTTTCGCTTGAACTCGCGGATCCCCTTTCCGAATGACGCGCTGATCTCGGGAACGCGCTTCGCACCGAACAGCACGAGCACGATCACCATGATGATCATCAGCTCGCCGAATCCCAGATTGCCGAACATCGTCTGCCTCGTTGAGAGTGCCTCCTCCCTCGCGTCGCTCGCGAGCGCTGCACGAAATGTCTCGCGTCGCACGCCGCTCGCCCAAGGCCGCCCGCGGCGCGAACGCACAAAGAATCCACAAAATCTTCGCCGGCGGCCACAGCGCGCTCGTGCGCTGGTTGAGCTTCGCCGCCGCGCACCACATCCTTGAGCCATGGATGCCGCGCGCGACCAGACCATCCTCGTCGTCGACGACGAAGAGCAGATCCGGCGCGCGCTGAACGACGCGCTCCATCCGCTCGGCATCGCCGTGCTCGAGGCCGACACGGGCGCGGGCGCGCTCGCCATCGTCACGATCTCGCGCCCCGACCTGGTCGTGCTGGACCTCGGTCTCCCCGACATGCACGGCGACGCGGTCTGCGCGGCCATTCGCGAGCGCTCCTCCGTGCCGATCATCGTCCTCTCCGCGCGACACGCCGAGGACGAGAAGGTGGCGCTGTTCACCGCGGGAGCGGACGACTACGTCACCAAGCCGTTCTCGCTCGCCGAGTTCGTCGCGCGGGTGCGGGCGCAGCTGCGCCGCGCGGGGACCACGCCATACTCGCTCTCGAGCCTGGTGGAGTGCGACGGGCTCTCGATCGATCTCGAGCGACACGAGATCGTGCGCGACGCGCGCGCGCTGCGCCTCACGCGCACCGAGTGGAAGCTGCTCGAGACGCTGCTCGTGCACGCCGGCCGCACCCTCACCCACCAGCAGCTATTCGACGCGGTGTGGGCGAAGTCGTACGGCCATCCGCAGCAGTACCTGCGCGTGCACGTCACCAACCTCCGGCGCAAGATCGAGCGCGAGCCCGCCAGCCCGCGCCTCATCGTCACCGAGCCGGGCGTCGGCTATCGATTCGAGCGCGAGCCGTCGTGAGTACTCACCGTGTCGTCGTCGCACGCTGGATCACCTGGGGCGGCATCCTCGTGCTCGCCACCGCGGTGCTCCTGCGTTTCCGCGAGCACATCGAGCAGTCGCACACCGTGCTCGTCCTGCTCCTCGTCGTGCTCGGCGGCAGCATGGTCGGCGGGCGCCCGCTCGGCTTCACTCTCGCGTGCGCCGGGTTCGCGGTGATCGACTACCTGTTCCAGCCGCCGTACGGCACGCTCACCGTGAACAAGCCGCTCGATCTCGTGGTGCTCGTCGCCTTTCTCGCCACGGCGGGCGTCACCACGGAGCTGCTCTCGCGCGCGCGCCAGGAAGCCGCGCTCGCGCGCCGGCGCGCGGGCGAGGTGGAGAGTCTCGCCATGCTCGGCGCCGCCACGCTGCGGCGCGTCGAGCCGGCCGACGCGCTCGGCGACGTGGCCACGCTCGTGCGCGACACGCTTTCGGCCACGAGCTGCACCGTCTTCTCGTGCGATGCGCAGCAGCACCTCGAGCCCGTCGCCAGCGCGCCGAGCGAGCGCGCCGGTGGCATCTCGCTCGGCGAGCGGGCGGCGGCGCGGCGCGTGATGGACGCCGGCCGGAGCATCGGATGCGACGCCGCGGGTCAGTGGATGCCCGTCGATCCGCCCGCCGCCACGACGGAGCAGGACGGCGTCGTGCACGCGCAGCTCCTCGCCGTGCCGCTGCAGGCCGACGCGCGGATCATCGGCGTGATGGTCGTGCGCGGCGATCCCATCCTCACGCTCGATGTCGCGCGCCGGCGCTTCCTCTTCGCGCTCGCCTACTACGCGGCGCTCGGCCTCGAGCGCATGCGCCTCGTCGGGGAGGCGGCGCGCAGCGCGTCGCTCGTCGAGGCGAACCGCACGAAGGACAAGATCCTCGCCTCCGTGTCGCACGATCTGCGCACGCCGCTCACCACCATCAAGGTGCTCGCGCAGGGGATCGAGTCGCGCGGCGATCCGTCCGCCGGCGCGATCGTCGAACAGGCGGACCGACTCGCGCGCATGGTGGGCGACCTGCTCGAGCTGTCGCGGCTCCGCGCGGGCCAGTACGCCGCGGGCCGCGAGCTGAACACCGCGGAGGACGTGATCGGCGCCGCGCTGCGCCGCGCCAACGGCATCCTCGGCGATCGCACCATCGCGCCGCACACCGATCTCGACGCGCCCGCGCTCGTCGGCGAGTTCGACTTCGTGGACACCCTGCGCATCCTCGGCAATCTCCTCGACAACGCGATCCGCCACTCGCCGCCGCGGGGCGTGGTCGATCTCACCGCCACGCGCGACGGCCGCTGGCTCGCGTTCACCGTCGCCGATCGCGGGCCCGGCGTCGCGCCGAGCGAGCGTGAGCGCATCTTCGACGCCTTCTATCGCCCCGCCGCCGCGCTCCCCGATTCCGGTCACGCGGGACTCGGGCTGTCCATCGCGCGGGCGCTGGCCGAAGTGCAGGGCGGCACGCTCGAGTACGCGGACCGGGCCGGCGGCGGGAGCGAGTTCATTCTCAAGCTCCCCGCGGCCGAGGTCAGCGAGAGCGTGGCGAGCGAGCTCGAATGAGCGACGGACGCGGCCGAGTTTTCCTTGTGAACTCTTAGCGCGCTGGGTCCGCCACTCGTCACGACTGATCGCGCCACCGGGCACGCCCTCTGCCTGTTGTACTCCAGTGTGCGGCCTCACGCGCCGCGAGATCACCCACCGGAGGAGATGCTCATGCGAAGCTGGAGAAACGCGCTCGCGACACTCGCGCTCGGAAGCGCGACTCTCGTCGGCGCCTGCAGCAAGGGACGCGACGCCACGACCAACAACGCGAGCGGAGACGTCGCGGCGCAGCCGGGGTCGTCGGCGGCCACCACGCCGAGCTCGAACGCGTCGGGCACGAACACCGCCACCACGAGGGCCGACAGCACGCAGACACGGCATCACAGCAAGCTCGCCGGCGCCGCGGTGGGCGCAGCGGCCGGACACGTGCTCGGCGGACACGCGGTGGCCGGCGCGGCTGCCGGCGCGCTCGTCCAGCACGCGCGCAACAAGAGCAACAAGCCGTGACCCCGCGGTAGGAGATGATGGACGTGGCCGAGCGCCACGACGCGGTCGTGTACATCGACGACGCGCATGGCACCGGCGTGCACGGCCCCACCGGCGCGGGCACGAGCGAGCACTTCGGCATCACAAGCCCGCGCATCATCCAGCCGGCGCAGATCGACGACGTGCTCGACGCATTGGCGACGCTGCTCGCGCGCTGACACCCCTCGGGTGAGCGCGCTCGTCGCGAGCGACGTGGCCGCGCGGCGCTACGAGAGCATCCGCGTGAGCGCGTCGGGATGCAGGTGCCACCCCGCGAGCCCGGCCGTCCCCATGATCACGCCGAGCACCGTGGCGACGAGCGCGATGGCGAACAGCCAGCGCTTCTGGGTGAGCGAGGTGAGCGCGAGCAGCGAGATCGCGAGCGCCGTGAGCGCGTCGGACAGGTCGAACTGATCGTCGCGGTAGTTCAGCGCGTCGTAGGTGCGCTGGTCCGACTCGGCCTGCACCCGGAGCGAGTCCTTCTTGCTCTTCTGCTCCGCCACCAGCGCCTGATAGCGAGCGATCATCGGTGTCCGCGCGGACTCCGCCGCGGGCGGCGCGCTCGCGACGAGCTGGTCGAGCGCCGCCTGCGCCACCTCCTGGCGGATGTTGCGCGCCTGGTAGAACGACCAGTGATC
>DASYMZ010000162.1:0-24507 GCA_036008805.1 Gemmatimonadaceae bacterium | reverse complement strand
CGCGCTCGCCAAGGGCGACGTCTCCAAGTACGCCGAGGCGGGGAAGAGCCTGAGCTTCGTCGAGATTCTGACGCACGTCGTCCCCGCGAGCCCGGTGGACGCGTTCGCGCGCGGCGACGTGCTGCAGATCGTCTTCTTCGCGGTGCTGTTCGGCAGCGCGCTCGCGGCCATTGGTGAGGAGCGGGGCAGACCACTGGTCGCGGTGCTCGACTCGTTGTCGCACGTGATCTTCCGCATCGTATCGATCGTGATGAAGGTCGCGCCGATCGGCGCGTTCGGCGCGATGGCGTATACCATCGGCACCTTCGGGCTCAAGAGCCTCCTGCCGCTCGGCCGCCTGATGCTCGACGTGTACATCACGATGGCGCTCTTCATCTTTGTCGTGCTGAACCTGATCCTGCGCGCGTACGGCTTCTCGCTGTGGAACTATCTCAAGTACATCCGCGAGGAGATCGTCCTGGTGCTCGGCACGTCGTCGTCGGAGGCGGCGCTGCCGAGGATGCTGGAGAAGATGGAGCGGTACGGGTGCGCGAAGTCGGTGGTGGGGCTGGTGATCCCGGCGGGCTACTCGTTCAACCTCGACGGAACGTCGATCTACCTGTCGATGGCGACGCTGTTCGTCGCGCAGGCGTTCGGCGTCGATCTGTCGATCGGTCAGCAGCTCGGCGTGCTGGGCGTGCTGATGCTGACATCGAAGGGTGCGGCGGGGGTGACGGGCTCCGGCTTCATCGTGCTCGCGAGCACGCTCTCGGCGATGCGCGTGGTGCCGGTGGAAGGGGTGGCGATCCTGCTCGGCGTGGACCGGTTCATGAGCGAGGCGCGGGCCATTACCAATCTCATTGGGAATGGGGCAGCTTGTCTGGTGATATCGCGGTCGGAGAATGCCTTCAACGAAATCACCGACGCCCCTCTGTCATCCGACCGGGATCCAAGTTCTGGGTGACCGGTTTCGAGTGGGGGGTATCGGGTTCGACTGCGTCCGCCGTAAAACCCGCAACCACCAACCCGTTACCGGCAACTCACAACCTGGATCCCCCGTCCCGACAGAGGGACTTACTCCTGTGACTCGTACATCTCCTTCAACGAATTGACGACGGCAGGATCCGCCAGCGTCGTCGTATCGCCGAGCGCTCGTCCCTCCGCGATGTCGCGCAGCAGCCGGCGCATGATCTTGCCGGAGCGCGTCTTCGGCAGGTCGGCGGAGAACAGGATGTCGTCCGGGCGCGCGATCGCGCCGATCTTCTCGGCGACGAACTGCCGCAGCTCGTCGCGGAGCGCGCTGCTCTGGTGGAACCCTTCGCGCAGCGTGACGAACGCGGCGATCGCCTGACCCTTGAGCTCGTGCGTCTTGCCCACCACCGCCGCCTCGGCGACCGCGGGATGCTCGACGAGCGCGCTCTCCACTTCCATGGTGCCGATGCGATGGCCGGCGACGTTGAGCACGTCGTCGACGCGGCCGAGGATCCAGTAGTAGCCGTCCTCGCCGCGCTTGGCGCCGTCGCCGGGGAAGTAGAGATCCGGCCGGCCGGGCCACTTCGTGAAGTACGTCTCCACGTAGCGCGCGTCGTCGCCCCAGATCGTGCGCAGCATCGACGGCCACGGGCGCGTGAGCGCGAGCAATCCGCCGCCGACCTGGATCTCGTTGCCTTTCACGTCGAGCAGCGCGGCGCTGTAGCCGGGCAGAGGAGTCGTCGCGCTGCCGGGCGTCGTCGCCGTGACGCCGGGCAGCGGTGAGATCACGATCGAGCCGGTCTCCGTCTGCCACCAGGTGTCGACGATGGGACAGCGGTTGCCGCCGATGTGCTCGCGATACCACATCCACGCTTCCGGGTTGATCGGCTCGCCGACGGAGCCGAGCAGGCGGAGGCGCGAGAGGTCGTGCTTCGCCGGCCAGTGGTCACCCCACTTCATGAACGCGCGAATGGCAGTGGGCGCGGTGTAGAGGATCGTCACGCCGAACCGCTCGCAGATCTCCCAGAAGCGGTCCTTCTCGGGCCAATCGGGCGCGCCCTCGTACATCACGCACGTCGCCCCGTTTGCCAGGGGACCGTACACCAGATAGGTGTGACCCGTGACCCAGCCGACGTCGGCGGTGCACCAGAAGACGTCGTCCTCCTTGAGGTCGAACACGATGCGCGTGGACGTCGCGGCGCCGACGAGATAGCCGGCCGTCGTGTGGACGATGCCCTTGGGCTTTCCGGTCGTGCCCGAGGTGTAGAGGATGAACAGCTCGTCCTCGGAGTCCATTGGCTCGGGCTCGCACCACATCGGCGCGGTGCGCATGAGACGATGCCACCAGTGGTCGCGCCCTTCCTGCATCTCGGCGAACGCCTCGCCGCTCGTCGAGCCAGGGCGTCGCTGCACGACGACGACGTGCTCGATCGACGGCGTCTCCTCGAGCGCCTTGTCGGCGTTGCGCTTGAGCGGCACGACCTGGCCGCGGCGATAGCCGCCGTCGGAGGTGACGAGCACCTTGCACTGCGAATCGTTGATGCGATCGCGCAGCGACTCCGGCGAGAACCCGCCGAACACCACCGAGTGAATGGCGCCGATGCGCGCGCACGCCAGCATCGCGATGGCCGCTTCGGGGATGAGCGGCAAGTAGATCGCCACCCGATCGCCCTTCTTCACGCCGAGCGAGCGCAGCACGTTCGCGAACTGATTGACGGCGACGTAGAGGTCCCAGTACGTCAGCGTACGCTTGTCGCCGGGCTCGCCCTCGAACACCAGCGCGGCCTTGTTGCGGCGCGGCGTGCGGATGTGGCGGTCCACGCAGTTGACCGAGGCGTTGAGCTTGCCGCCGACGAACCACTCCGCGTGGGGCGGCTTCCAGTCGAGGACGCGCTCGTACGGCGCGATCCACTCCAGCTTCGCGGCCTCGCCGGCCCAGTACGCCTCGGGGTCGGATGCGGCCCGCTCGTAGACGGCCGGGTCGTTGAGGAGCGACGCGGCACGAAAGGCCTCGGGCGGCTCGAACTTCCGATGTTCCTGGAGCAGGGCTTCGAGATCGGACGACATGGCGGGCGAGTGAGGGTTCGGGTCGAGTCTGAGCATTCTGACCTGAGGGCGGGCGAGAGGCAAGCGAGACTGTCACGTCCCTCTATCGGGAGAGGGGATCCAGGTTGTGAGTTGCCGGTAGCGGGTTGGTGGTTGCCGGTTCTACGGCGTTCGCCGTCGAACCCGATACCACCCACTCGAAACCGGTCACCCAAAACCTGGATCCCGGTTGGACGATAGAGGGGCCTGCATTCTCGAGCCGTCTGACCATTGACGTGAAGCCCGTCGACTGTAGCCTACACGCCGCCACCCCAGCCCCTTTGGAGGATCGATGACCAGTCCCGCCGCGAGGAACGTCGGCTCGCCGCCCCGCGCCACGGAGGAGCTCAGCGCCGCCGACGTGCGACGCGTGATCTTCGCCTCGTCCCTCGGGACGGTGTTCGAGTGGTACGACTTCTACCTCTACGGCTCGCTCGCGGCGATCATCAGCAAGCAGTTCTTCTCCGGCGTGAACCCGACGGCGGGCTTCATCTTCGCGCTGCTCGCCTTCGCGGCCGGATTCGCGGTGCGGCCGTTCGGTGCGCTGGTGTTCGGGCGGCTCGGCGACCTGGTCGGGCGGAAGTACACCTTCCTCGTCACGATCCTCATCATGGGCGCGTCGACGTTCGTCGTCGGCATCCTGCCCAGCTATGCGCGGATCGGGCTCGCCGCACCGGTGATCCTCATCCTGCTGCGGCTGCTGCAGGGTCTCGCGCTGGGCGGCGAGTACGGCGGAGCGGCGACGTACGTCGCCGAGCATGCGCCGCGCGGGAAGCGCGGCGCGTACACGTCGTGGATCCAGACGACCGCGACGCTCGGGCTCTTTCTGTCGCTCCTCGTCATCCTCGGCTGTCGCACGCTGCTCGGCACCGCGGCGTTCGAGGATTGGGGATGGCGCATCCCCTTCCTCGTCTCGCTCGTGCTGCTAGCGGTGTCGGTGTGGATCCGGCTCAAGCTCAACGAGTCGCCGCTCTTCCAGGCGATGAAGGCGGAAGGGAAGACGTCGAAGGCGCCGCTGCGCGAGTCGTTCGCCGAATGGGGGAACGCGCGCATCGTGCTGCTCGCGCTGTTCGGGCTCACGATGGGGCAGGCCGTCGTGTGGTATACCGGCCAGTTCTACACGCTCTTCTTCCTCACGCAGATCCTCAAAGTCGACGCGCAGACGGCGAACCTGCTCATCGCCGCGTCGCTGCTGCTCGCGACGCCGTTCTTCTTCGTGTTCGGATCGCTGTCGGATCGGGTCGGACGCAAGCCGATCATCATGACCGGGCTGCTGCTCGCGGCGCTGACGTACTTCCCGATCTTTCGCGCGATCACGCACTACGCGAATCCGGCGTTGGCAGACGCCCAGGAGAAGACCCCGGTGGTCGTGTCGTCCGATCCGAGATTCTGCTCCGTGCAGTTCAATCCGGTGGGGACGTCGAAGTTCACGTCACCGTGCGACGTGGCCAAGGCGGCGCTCGTGAAGCGCGGCGTGCCGTACTCGAACGCATCACCGACCGGGATACCCTCGACGCTCTTCGGCCGGATCGAGACGAGCGGCGCGAGCATCCACGTGGGCTCGACGATCATCCCGGCGTACGACGCCACGCGTTCGGATGCGAAGGCGGCGGCAACGGTGTTCGACGCCGCGCTCGGCAAGGCGCTCGACCAGGCCGGCTATCCGGTCAAGGCTGCGCCGGAGCGGATCAACAAGCCGATGGTCACGCTGCTGCTCTGGATCCTCGTCATCTACGTGACGATGGTGTATGCGCCGATCGCGGCGATGCTCGTGGAGATGTTCCCCACGCGGATCCGCTACACGTCGATGTCGTTGCCGTACCACATCGGCAATGGCTGGTTCGGCGGCTTCCTGCCGCCGATCGCGTTCGCGATCGTCGCAGCGACGGGGAGCATCTACTCGGGACTCTGGTATCCGATCGGGATCGCGGTGATCACGCTGGTGATCGGGATTCTGTTCGTGCACGAGACGAAGGACGTCGACATCCGGAGCGACACGCTGGCGAACGAGGTGTAGCGAGGGGTCGTCGCGCCGCGCAGCCGGCGGCGCGGCGGGGCCTATCGGCTCCTTCGCTTGCTCGTGTACGCGTCCGCGTCCGCCTCTTCGAGCAGGGTCTCCAACGACTTCGGTGACGCCGTCGACCAGGGGGCCGCACCGACGCTCATCGACACTCCGTAGAGCCGGCCCGGCTCGGTGTTCCGTTCCACCTGCCACTTCGCGACGCGCCGGCGCATGACGTCGATCTTGTCGGCGGGTGCGTCCGCCGCGAGCACCGCGAACTCGTCGCCGCCGAGACGCGCGACGATGTCGGCCGTGCGAAAGGTCTGCGTGAGAATCCACGCCGCGTCGCGGATCGCTTCGTCGCCCGCGTGGTGACCGAAGGTGTCGTTGATCACCTTCAACCCATCCAGATCCGCGAAGAACACGACGAACGCGCGGCCGGCACGCTCGGCAAGCCGAGCGATGGGCTGTGCGGCCATGAAGAAGCCTCGGCGGTTGAACAGGCCCGTGAGCTCGTCGCGCGTCGAGAGGCGCAGCAGGTCGAGCTGCGCACGGTGACGCTCCATCGCGTATCGCACGACACGCCGCAGCGAGCGTGGCGTGAGCTCGTCCTTGCCGAGATAGTCCTGTGCGCCCGACGTGAGGGCACGCTCCTCGATGTCGGGATCCTCGAGGCCCGTGAGCAGGACGACCGGCACGAAGGCGAACCGCTCGCGGATGCGCGCCAGGGTGTCGAGCCCGCGGCCATCGGGAAGGGTCAGATCGAGCAGGATCAGGTCCGGCGTCGCGGTCGAGGCGCATGCGTCCGCGAGCGTGGTCGCGAGCGTGAGCGTCCACTCGCTGCCCGCGGGCGACGGCTCGAGCGCCGCGCGCACGAGCCGAGCGAAGATGGGGTCATCCTCGACGAGCAGGATGGCGAGCGCGTTCGGGGCGGGGTCCACCGCGCCGTCTGCCTCTCGCCGCGAGTCCTGAGACGCGATCGCGACTCGGGATGCCGGATTGTCCAGTGAGATCACCGTTCAGTTCGTTGAAGGTAGCGCGGCTGGCCGACGCGACCTGGCCGCCCTACCTCAAGCATCGGCAACATGCGCCGCGCGCTTCACCGTCGTCACTCGCACCAGACGCTCGGCTCCCCGTGAGGGCCACGCCCGCGCCGGCCTACTGGCTCAGCCAGCGCGCGGCAGCGTGAGGGTGAAGGTGGAACCCAGGCCCAGGGTGCTCTCCACCACGAGATCGCCTCCCATCCCGCGTGCGAGGTTCCGGCTGATCGACAGGCCGAGGCCCGTTCCGTCCGCCGTCCGCGTGCGGCTGGTGTCGAGCTGGATGAAATGGGTCGAAGATCGCGCTCTGCTTGTCCGGCGGGATTCCCGGACCGGTGTCGTGCACTCGGATGGCGGCGACGCCGTCGAGCGCCTCGGCCGAGAGGGTGATGCCTCCCCCGGCGGGCGTGAACTTGATCGCATTGGAAAGCAGGTTGACGAGGATCTGCATCGCCTTGTCGCCATCAGCGCGCACGACGAGCATGCGATCACACGGCTCGCAGACGTACGTATGCCCGCGGGATTGCACCTGTGGCGCGATCAGCGGCTCGACGCCGGCGAGCAGGGTGCCGACCATCA
Organism: Gemmatimonadaceae bacterium; assembly: GCA_036008805.1. Classification (GTDB taxonomy): domain Bacteria; phylum Gemmatimonadota; class Gemmatimonadetes; order Gemmatimonadales; family Gemmatimonadaceae; genus AG11. Next base: position 17,850 of record DASYMZ010000162.1, on the reverse strand, counting down.
CGTCGGTGACGTCGTACGTCACCGTTCCAGCCTCGACCCGCGCGAAGTTCAGCACGGAGTTGATCACGCCGAGCAGGTGATACTGGCTCTGCTGGATGCGCGCGAGATACTCCAGGTGTGCCGCCGGCACCGGCTCCGGCACACCGAGCTGCATGAGCTGCGCATAGCCAGCGATCGCGTTGAGCGGCGTGCGCAGCTCGTGGCTCATCATCGCGAGGAAGCTGCTCTTTGCCTGGTTCGCCATTTCGGCGGCATCACGCGCCGACTCCGCCGCGTCGGTGCGCTCGGCCAGCTTCTCGTTGAGCGAAGCCAGTCGGCTCCCGCTCTGCTCGAGGTCTTCGGCCGTCGTCCTGAGCTCTTCGTTCTGCATCTCGAGCTCCGTCGCCTGCTCCTGCAGCTGCTGCGCCTGCATCTCCAGCTCGAGGCCCTGCACTTCAAGCTGTTGGTTCTGCTGCTCCAGGTCGTATGCCAGACGCGCCTGGCTTCGAGCGAATCCGAGGAGCCGTCCGGTGATCGCGAGCGAGAGCAAGGCCGCCACCAGGGTGCCCGCAACGAGGATGATCTGGACGACGTGCCCGCGCGCGTCCTCGCTTCCCTGACGTTCCTCGAGCAACGCGCGTTCGTCCTGCACCATCCGCGCGAGCACTCCCCGAATCGCGTCCATCGTGAGCTTGCCGCTGTCGCTCGTCACGACGCGCGTCGCGTCGGCGACGCCGGAGGTGCGGCGCAGTGCGACGGTCCCATCGCGAGCAGAACCTCGCGCACGCCCAGCGTGCGACCGGACATCGATCCGCCGCTCGCGCTTGCGCGGCCCGGGCCCCGCGTCGGGGCAGGCGACGCCAGGTCGAGATGGAGGTCGTGCCGCGACTCGTGATCGGGGAGATTCGGCTGCGGGTGACTCATGTCTCGGATCGATGCCGCGGTCGACTGGGTGATCGGACCGCTCAAATCTATCGGCGCCGAGCCACGACAGAAGGACCCAGCGACTCGCTACAGCTCGATCCGATGAATCTTCCCGATGATCACGGTATACGAGAGCGCCCCGACGAGCCCCGCGAGCGAGACGTACGCGAGCACCAGCTCGAACGACTTCGTCTCCCTGATGATGTATCCGATGAGGATCGGCGTCACGATGCCGGCGAGCTGTCCGGTGAAGTTGATGATCCCGCCGGTGATCCCCATCAGCGTGCGCGGCGCGACCTCGGCGATGATCGACCACGAGTTCGACGACACTCCCTGCGCGAAGTACGCGAAGGTCAGGATCGACAACGCCATCGCATTGTCGGTGGTGTAGTTCACCAGGATGATGCTCGAGGCGCCGAGGAAGCCGGAGACGATCGGGATCTTGCGCGCGGCCGAGATGTGGGCGCCGCGCCGGAGCAGCCAGTCCGACCAGACGCCGCCGACGAGCACCCCGATCGTCGCGGCGATGTAGGGCAGCGACGTCGCCGCTCCCGCCCTGAGCGACGTCAGCCCCCGCTCGTTGACGAGGTACGTCGGGAACCAGGTGAGCAGGAAGTAGAGCGACGACATCACCGCGAACTTGCCGAGACCGAGCGCCCACACCTGGCGCTCGCGGAGCAGGCGCGCGATCTGCGCCCTCGTGACGCGCTCGCGAACCGGCATCTCGGTGAGCGCGCCGCCAGCCGCGATCAGCGCGCGCTCGGCGTCGTTGGCGCGCGTGCTCTGCGACGGGTCGTGATAGACCCGGAACCACACGAGCGCGCTCACGATGCCCGCGATGCCGGTGACCCAGAAGACGGAGCGCCAGCCGAAGCTGGTCGCCATCCAGAAGAGCACGGGCGAGAGGAGCGCCGAGCCGATGTACTGCCCCGATGCGTAGGCGGACGTCGCGCGCCCGCGCTCGCGCTGCGGAAACCAGGTGGACACCACGCGGTTGTTCACCGGGAACGCCGGCGCTTCCGCCACGCCGACGGCGAAGCGCAGGCCGAAGAGCGCCGCGAAGCCGCTGGCCAGGCCGAGGCAGAGAGTGGCGAGCGACCACCCGAGCTGCGCCGCACCGTAGACGACCCGCGACCCGAACCGATCGATCAGCCACCCGCCCGGCAGGTTCGCGATCGCGTAGCTCCACGCGAACGCCGAAAAGAGATACCCCATCTGGACGGGTCCCAGTCCCAGCTCTTTCGAGAGGAACGGGGCGACGATCGAGAGGTTCGACCGATCGACGTAGTTGATCGTCGTCGCGAGCAGGAGCAGCGACAGCATCCCGAAGCGCGCGCGCGTCGGCTTCTCGTCCGCGCCGCGCCCGTCGCTCAATGAATCTCCGGTTCGGCGTTGGTGGAGGCGGTGCTTCTCGTCTCCAGAAAGTCGAAGTCGCAGCCGAGATCAGCCTGCTGCACGTGGCGCGAGTAGAGCAGGCCGAAGCCGCGCTCGAACTTGGGCGCGGGTGCGACCCACGCCGCGCGCCGTGCCGCGAGCTCCTCGTCGCTCACGAGCAGCGAGAGCGTACGCGCGGCGACGTCGAGCCGGATGAGGTCTCCGTCGCGCACGAAGGCGAGCGGCCCGCCGACGTACGACTCCGGCGTCACGTGCAGCACGCACGCGCCATAGCTGGTGCCGCTCATCCGTGCGTCGGAGATGCGGAGCATGTCGCGCACGCCCTGCTCGAGCAGCTTCTTCGGGATGGGTAGCTGCCCCCACTCCGGCATGCCGGGCGCGCCGAGCGGGCCGGCGTTCTGCAGCACGAGCACGGAGCTCGCGTCGACGTCGAGCGCGGGATCGTCGATGCGCGCGGCCATGTCGTCGTAGTTGGAGAAGACGACGGCGCGCCCGGTGTGCGAGAGCAGCTGCGGCTCGGCGGCGGGCGGCTTCATCACCGCGCCGCGCGGCGCGAGGTTGCCGTACAGCACTGCGAGTCCGTCGGACTCGACGAGCGGTGCGCTGCGAGTGCGAATGACGTCGGCGTTGAAGGTCTTCGCGCCGGCGATGTTCTCGGCCAGCGTCCGCCCATTCACGTTGAGCGTGCTGCCGTCGAGCAGGTCGCCGAGCTGCACGAGCAGCGCGCGGAGTCCGCCCGCGTAGAAGAAGTCTTCCATGAGATACTTGCCGGCGGGGCGAATGTCGGCGAGCACCGGGGTGCGCCGCGCGATCGCGTCGAACTTCGCCAGGTCGAGCGCGACGCCGGCCCGTCTGGCCATCGCGATCAAGTGGACAACTGCATTGCTCGACCCCGATAGTGCGAGCACCGTCGTCACCGCGTTGTCGAACGACGCCTCGGTGAGCACGTCGCTCGGCTTGAGATCCTCCCACACCATGTCGACGATGCGCTTGCCGCTCAGGGTCGCCATCTGCGCATGGCGCGAGTCGGGCGCGGGGATCGAGGAGAAGCCGGGCAGCGTGAGGCCGAGCACCTCGGCGGCGCTCGTCATGGTGGATGCGGTGCCCATCGTCATGCAGTGACCGGGCGAGCGCGCGATCCCGTTCTCGATCCCGCTCCACTCCTCCTTCGTGATGTTCCCGCAGCGCAGCTCGGCCCAGTACTTCCACGTGTCGGAGCCGCTGCCGAGCACGACGCCATTCCAGTCGCCGCGGAGCATCGGGCCGGCGGGGACGTAGATCGACGGCAGGTTCATCGAGATCGCGCCCATGATCAGCGCGGGCGTCGTCTTGTCGCAGCCGCCCATCAGCACGCAGCCGTCGGCGGGATAGGAGCGGAGAATCTCTTCCGTCTCCATCGCCAGCAGGTTGCGATAGAGCATCGTCGTGGGCTTCTGGAACGTCTCGGCCAGTGTCATCGCCGGGATCTCGACGGGGAAGCCGCCCGCCTGCCAGATGCCGCGCTTCACCTCCTCCACGCGCTGCTTGAAGTGGCTGTGGCAGGGGTTGATGTCGCTCCACGTATTGATGATCGCGATCACCGGCTTGCCGCGGTAATCGGACGCGAGATAGCCCATCTGCGCCGTGCGCGAGCGATGGCCGAACGACCTGAGGTCGTCCACGCCGTACCAGCGATGGCTGCGCAGCTCCTCGGGCGACTTGCGAGGACGTGCGCTCACGAGTGCGCGAGCTGCTCGTCGTGCTGCTTGAGGGCGATCGCCGCGTCGCGCACCCGCGCGCGCTGCGACTCGGGAAGATTGGAGAGCATCGGAAGCATCGGCCCCATGTCGGCGATGCCGGCAAGCGTGACGGCGTCGTGCAGCACGCGGATCGGACTGAGCGCGTCGCGGCAGTCTTCCAGAGGGAGGAACGCGGCGCGCTCGCGCTCCGCTTCCTCCCAACGCTTCTCCTTGCACAGCGCGAGGATCTTCATGGAGCTGTTCGGTGCGACGCACACGGAGCCCGAGGTGAACGCGCTGAGGCCGAAGTCGCGCAGGTGGACGATCGCCGGACGCTCGCCGATGCCGCTGACGACGAGCGCGGGATCGACGACGTCGAGCAGCGAGCGGAGGTACGGATCGTCGGCGGGATCCTTCCGCACCGTGCCGTACTTCACCGCGCTCACGAGACCGTCCCTCGCGAGGGCGGCGACGCTCGCCGGCTCGAGGTAGTTGTCCGCCTTGATGTACACGATCACCGGCCTGCCATACGACTCGGCGAAGCGGCGGATCCCCGTCGCGACGCCATCCGTCGTCGCGGGAAAGCCGAGCGGCAACAGCATCGTGGTGGGGAACGAGCGCTGCTTCAGGATCGCCACCTGATCCATCAGCTTGCCGAAGTCGGGGCCCGCTGAGGGGATCACCCACGTGTCGTCGGCGGCGTCGTCCTCGAGCATGTCGAGCAGGTCGGAGTACTCGTTCAACCCGACGTTGTAGAGGTTCGCGTTCCCGCCGTACAGCAGCGACGTCACTCCCCCCTCCTCGAGGTACTCGATCATCGCCCGGTTGTCCGCGTTGTTCAGCGTGAGGTCGCGGTGGCGCGCGAGTGGCGGCACGGCGATCACGGAGGCGGCGAGGTCGAGTGGGGTGACGGGGGTGGTTTTCATTGGCGGGACGGACTTGTGAGCGAGAAATGGTGATCGGTGATCGGTGATCGGTTCACGTCAGCGAGCAGGAACTGCCAAAGTGTGATCGGATGCGTGTGCCGGCTGATCACCGATCACCGATCACTGAGCCTCCACAACGGCACCCGCAACGCGCTCGCCAATCGGAATCGCTGACGTCGCCGCCGGCGATGGCGCATTGCAGACGTGCAGCGTGCGAGCGGTCTCCATGAACAGGAAGTCGTGCACGAGCACTCCGTCGCGCGTCACCGCCTGCGCGCGGATGCCCGCCGTGGATGGCAACAGGTCATCGACCGTGAGACTGGGACAGTACTTCCGGCACTCCTTCAGGTACACCGAGCGCGAGAGCGTTCCGGCGAGCTCCGCGCGCACCGACTTCCGATAGCGTGCGAGCACTTTCCAGAGGCCGGGAAAGAGAAGGTACTGCGCGACATCGCGCACGTTGATCGCCAACTTCGGATATCCCTCGCGCGCGAGACCGAGCACCGCGTTTGGCCCCACCGTCACGCCGCCGTCGATCATGCGCGTCAGGTGGATGCCGAGGAAGGGGAGGTCGGGATCGGGGATCGGGTAGATGAGGCTCTGAATGATCCCGCTCTTCGCGTCCGGCAGCCGGAAGTACTCGCCGCGGAAGGGGACGATCTGATGGGTCACCGGCAGTCCTGCCATGCGGGCGATCCGGTCCGACTGGAGCCCCGCGCAGGCGACGAGCCGTCCCGCCGTCCACGTCCGCGCGCCCGCCGACACGGTGACGTCGTCCGCCGACTCCGTGATCGCGGTGACCCTCGCGCCGAGCACGATCTCGCCGCCGGCGTCGCGGATCACCCGTCCCATCGCGGCGCAGACCTGTCGGTAGTCGACGATCCCCGTCGCGGGGACGAACAGCGCGCCGAGCCCCGCGATGTTCGGCTCGCGCTTCCGGAGCGCCGTCGCGTCGAGCCGTTCGACCTCGATGCCGTTCTCCGCCGCGCGGCGCTCGAGCGCGGCCATGCGGTCCAGCTCTGGCGGCGTGGTGGCGACGAGCGTCTTCCCGCACGTCACGAACGGAATGCCGTGCGCCGTGCAGAACTCCTTCGTCGCACGCTCGCCGCGCTTGCACAGGTCCGCCTTGAGGCTGCCGGGCGCGTAGTAGATCCCACTGTGGATCACGCCGCTGTTGTGGCCAGTCTGGTGCATCGCGAGCTCGCGCTCCTTCTCCAGCAGCACGAGCGTCGCGCCAGGATGGCGCTCGAGCAGCTTCATCCCCGTCGCCAGTCCGACGATGCCGCCGCCGATGACGCAGAAGTCGTACGTCACGAACGCGCCGCGCCGCCGAGCAGGAAGGGCGCGCCGCAGCGCTCGCAGATCGCCCGGATCTTCTCGGCGAGCGAGTCGGGCATCGGGATGCCGTCGCGCAGCCGCTCCGCGCGCGCCAGCGCTTCGGGCTCGCCCGCGACGAGCACGGGCTCGTTCGCGTCGCTCGGCGCGGACTCGTGCAGCACGTCGATCACGTCGTCCAGGTCGTCCTCGAACTCCCCCTCGGCGCGAAACGCCTTCGGGTCGAGCGCCATGAGGAAGTGGCCGATGTTGTCCGGATCGCCGCGTCCCTGCGATCGCTTCCTGATCGGCGTGAACGATCCACCCGCAAGCGTGGCCGAGAGGATCTGCACCATCACGCTGAGGCCGTAGCCCTTGTGGCTCGACATCTCCGCCGTGCCGCCCAGTGCGGTGATGCCGGCGGTGTGGCTGACGGTGACCTTCTCCATCGCGACGGCCGAGTCGATCACCGGCGCGCCATGCTCGTCGAGCACCCAGCCGGAGGGAAGGAGACGGCCCTGCAGGTCGTACACCTTCACCTTGTTCTGCGCCACGGTGCTGGTGGACATGTCGAGCAGGAAGGGCGTGTTGCGCTTCGTCGGCGCGGCGAAGGCGATGGGGTTCGTGCCGAGCACCGGTGCAGCGCTGCGAGTCGGCAGCACCGGGTTGCCGCGGGTGGTGCAGGTCACGAGGCCGAGCAGCCCCTCACGCGACGCCATCGCGGCGTAGTAGCCGGCGGCGCCGAAGTGGGTGGAGTTGAAGACCGACACGATTCCGACTCCTGTCGCCTTCGCCTTCGCGATGGCGATCTCCATCCCCATCACGGTGCAGTAGTGGCCGAGCCCCGCGTCGCCATCGATGAGCGCGGTGACGGGCGACTCGCGCACGACGCGGGGCTTCGGCGCCGGGTTGAGCTGCTCGAGCCCGAGCGCCTCCTCGTAGAGCATCAGCATCGAGATGCCGTGCGAGTCGATGCCGGCCAGGTCGGTGTCGGTCATGACCTCGGCGGCGACGCGGACGACGTGCGGCTCCATCCTCCAGGCGCTGAGGACGGCGACGATCTGTTCGCGGATGATGTCGGCCGGAACGAGCATGAATGGCGGCGGGTGAACGGTGGCGGCGGTGATGATAGCCGCTGGTCATCATGGCGACAATTCGATTGGCGAGCACTCGGGCTGTGGTTTCACACAGAGTGCACGAAGAAGTGCGGAGGTCCCAGAGAACGCCGAGATAGGCTGCAGTCACAGTTCAGGCCCATTTGACGTCACCAGATGCGCGACTCATTGTACGCGCATGCCTGACAATCACGAGAGAACCGATACCGACCGCCCCTCCCGCCGCGAGTTCCTCGCGCGCGCGGCCGCGGCCGGACTCACCGTTGGCGTGATCGGCCCTCGCGCTCTCCTCGCCTCCGACGCTGTAATGCGGAGCGCCGAGCCGGTCATCGCCGTCTTCTCCAAGCATCTCCAGTGGCTCCCATTCGCCGACGTCGGCCCGGTCGTCGCCGAGTCGGGGTTCCGCGCGGTGGATCTCACCGTGCGGCCGGATGGCCACGTGCTCCCCGAGCGCGTCGAGGACGACCTCCCGCGCGCCGTGGAGACGCTCAGGAGATCCGGCCTCAGCGTGCCGCTGATCACCACCGCGATCACCGACGCGCGCGACCCGCTCTCGCGCCGCGTGCTCGCGGCCGCGAAGAAGGCCGGCGTCACGCACTATCGAATGGGCTACTGGACCTACCCGAAGAGCCCCGAGCCGCTGCAGGCGCTGCGCGAGTTGACGCCGCGGGTGAGGGAGCTCGCGGCGCTCAATCGCGAGCTCGGCATTCGCGGCGGCTATCAGAACCACGTCGGCACGCGGGTGGGCGGATCGGTCTGGGATCTGGGCGTGCTTCTCGAGAACGTGGAGGCCGACGGGCTGGGCGTTCAGTACGACATCCGCCACGCCGTCGCGGAGGGAGGCGAGAGCTGGCCCGTGTCCCTGCGGATGATCGCGCCCCACATCGACACGATCGCCATCAAGGACTTCCGCTGGGACAAGCGCCCGAACGGGCGATGGCAGCCGCTCAGCGTGCCGATGGGCGAGGGGATGGTCGACTTCGACGCATATCTGCGCCAGCTGCTCGCGCGCGGCCCGCTGCCACCGGCGACGATGCACTTCGAGTATGCGCCGCTCGAGATGGCGGGTGGGGGCGACGCCGCGCGCCGCAAGCAGACGGTGGACGGCATGCGGCGCGACCTGACGCGCTTCCAGCAGCTCATCGCGGCGGCGGCCTTACCGGCCGCCGCGGCGACGACGCCGAAGCCGTGACGGCGAGAGCGGCACGCGAGCTGTCGCGCCGAGAGTTCCTCGCGATGGCCGGCGCCGCGGCCGCGCTGCCACTCGCCCATCGCATCGCGCCACGCGTCGGCGCGCCGGCGCGCATCCGCATCAAGAGCGTCGCGCTCGACTTCGAGCGCGAGGCGCTGATCCGTCCGTCGGGCTTCAAGGGCGGATACATGACGGAATACTGGCAGACCGTCGCGCGGCTCGACGGCGACGCGGGGCGCAGTCAGATCGGGCTCGGCACCCAGAACGTGCTGTGGTGCGATCCCGCCGTGCTCGCGAAGCACTCCGAGAGCGCGGCCAACGCGCTCATGCTCTCGGTGACCGATCGCGCGCTGCAGATGCTGGCCGGCGAGAGCTTCACGACGCCGGTCGAGCTGCTCGACCGCATCCTGCCAGAGCTGCACGAGTTCGCCGTTCGTGTCACCGGCGTGCCTGCGCTGCGTCGTACCTTCACGCTGAACGCGCTCGTGCCCGTCGACAACGCGGCGTGGTTGCTCTACGCCGGCGAGAACGGCTTCAGGACCTTCGACGAGATGATCCCGGCCGAGCACCGCGCTGGGCTCTCGTACAGGCATCGCGCGATCGCGAGCCTGCCGTCGGTCACCTACGCGCTGCCCATCGACGCCGTCGCGAAGGCGGCGGCCGACGGGTACTTCGTGATCAAGCTGAAGCTCGGCAGCCCCGGCACCCAGGCCGAGATGATCGAGCGGGACGTCCAGCGGTTGACCGCGGTCCATCGTGCGGTCGGGGCGCTCCGCACCCCGCACACCGCGGATGGCCGTCTCCGCTACGACCTCGACCCGAACCAGCGGTACGAGAAGAAGGAGACACTCCTGCGTCTGCTCGACGCCGCGAAGCGGATCGGCGCGCTCGAGCAGATCTCGGTGGTCGAGGAGCCGTTCGCCGACGAGGTCGAGGAATCGGTGCGCGACGTACCGGTGCTCGTCGTCGCCGATGAGAGCGTGACCGGGGCGAGCGATGCCGCGCGGCGGATCGAGCAGGGCTACGGCGGCTTCGCGCTCAAGGGGATCGCGAAGACGTTGAGCGAGACGCTCAAGATCGCGACGCTCGCCCACGAGCGGAAAATGGCCTGCATGGCCGCGGACCTGACCGTCAACCCGGTCCTCGTCGACTGGAACAAGAACGTCGCCGCGCGACTGGCGCCGCTCCCGGGATTCACCTCCGGGATGATGGAGACGAACGGGCACCAGCAGTACCGGCGGTGGGCCGAGATGTCGAGCTACCATCCGTGCGCCGATGCACCCTGGCGCCGCGTGGAACAGGGCGTCTTCACGCTCGGGGACGACTTCTACGCCCGGAGCGGCTGCATCTTCGAGGAGCCGGCGCACTACCGACAGCTCGTGCGTCAGGGATAAGCCCTCTTTCCGGGCGTGCAGCGCCTGTATCTTCCGCGCATGTCATCCGCTGCGTCAGCCCGCCCGGCTGCCGATTCGTCTGCGCTCGCGACCACGCCAGTGGTCCAGGCCGAGCGTCTCGTTCGCACCTTCTCTGGGCGCCGCGCGGTGGACGACGTGAGCTTCACCCTGCACGCCGGCGACTGCCTCGCCCTGTTCGGCCCGAACGGCGCCGGCAAGACGACGCTGCTCCGTCTGCTCGCCGGCCTGCTCGCCCCGGGTGGCGGACGCGCGCTGGTCCACGGCGTGGCGCTCGAGGCCGGACCCGCCGCGCGCGCGCAGGTGGGGCTCGTCTCTCACGCGAGCATGCTGTACGGCACGCTCACCGCGCGTGAGAACGTCGAGTTCGCCGCGCGCATGCACGGCGTGCCCGACGCAGCCGCTGCCGCGCTCCGAGCGCTCGCCGCGATGCGAGTCGAAGATCGCGCCGACACACCGGTGCGCACGCTCAGTCGCGGTCTCCAACAGCGCGTCTCCATCGCCCGCGCGATCGTCCACGGCCCTCGGCTCCTCCTCTGCGACGAGCCGTACACCGGGCTCGACGAGGCGGGCGCCGCCGCTCTCACGGCGACGCTGGTGGAGCGACGTGAAGCGGGCGCCGCCCTGCTCGTGGTGACGCACAACCTGGCCGAAGGACTCGAGATCGCGACGCAGGCAGCGATCATGCGGCGCGGCCGGTTCGTGCGCCACGAGGCGCGGGAGCTGCTCGACGCGAGCGCGTATCAGTCGCAGTATCGGGAGCTGGCCGCCGTCGATGGCTGATGCACGCGTGAGCCTTCCCGTGAACGTTCCGCCCTCCACGCTCGGCGCCGCCTGGCTCGTCGCCCGCAAGGACCTCGCGATCGAGTTCCGCACGCGCACCGCGTTCCTCTCGGCGGTCGTCTTCGCGCTGCTCGGCGTGACGATCTTCTACTTCGCGTGGGACTCGACCGCCGTCTCGGCGGTGGATCTCGCGCCAGGCGTGCTCTGGGTGATCTTCACCTTCGCCGGCTTGCTCGGGCTGCAGCGCTCGTTCGGCAGCGAGCTCGCCGACCGCGCGATCGACGGACTGCTCGGCGCGCCGGTCGCGCGCGAGTCCATCTACGTCGGCAAGGCGCTGGCGAACCTCGTCTTCGTCGTCGGGATCCTCGTCGTCACGCTGCCGGCGGTCGTGCTGTTCTACAATCTTCCGATCGGCGCCGGCATCCTCGCGCTGGCGGGCATCGCGCTCCTTGCCGCGATCGGGCTGGTGGCGGTGGGCACGCTGTTCAGCGCGATGGCGGTGAACACGCGCATGGCCGAGCTGCTGCTGCCGATGCTCAGCCTCCCCTTCTTCGTGCCGATCGTGATGGGCGCCGCGCAGTCGTCGGCGCGGCTCATGGCGGGACGCCCGGTCGCCGAGGCGTGGCCCTGGCTCCGCATCCTCATCGCGTTCGACATCGTGTTCGTCACGGCCTGCACGCTCGCCTTCCCATTCACTCTCGACGAATGACTCCCCCCGTCGTCGCTCCGTCCGTGCAGCGCTCGGCGCGCGATCCACTGCTCGTCGTCGCGATCGTCGGCGTCGTGCTCGTGTACGTGCGCGCGCTGATGTTCACGCCCATCGAGGCGATGCAGGGACCGGCGCAGAAGATCCTCTACATCCACGCGTCGGCCGCGTTCATCGCGCTCTACGTCGGCTTCGTGCTGATGGCCATCGCGAGCATCCTCTACCTCTGGCTCAAGGACGAGAAGCTCGACCGGGTGGCCGAGAGCGCGGCGGAAGTGGGGCTCGCGTTCACGACGGTGGTGCTCGTGACCGGGCCGCTCTGGGGCAAGACGATCTGGGGCGCGTGGTGGACCTGGGATGCGCGGCTCACCTCGACGCTCTTTCTCTGGTTCATCATCGTGGCGTATCATCTGCTGCGCGGCGCGGTCGACGAGCGCGGACGGCGCGCGCGCTACTCCGCCGTGCTGGGAATTCTGGCCGCGCTCCTGGTGCCGTTCATCCACCTGAGCGTATACCTGTTCCGCACGCTGCACCCGATGCCGATCCTGCTCAAGCCGAGCGCGCCCTCGATGCCGTCCGAGATGCAGGTGACGTTCTTCTCCGCGTTCTTCGCCTTCCTGCTGCTCTTCATCGCGCTGCTGCGCACGCGCTACCGCGTGGCGACGCTGCGCGATCAACTGGCCGACCTCGAGCAGGAGCGCGCATGACGCCCGACAACGGCGGTTACGCCACGGCGGCATACGCACTCGCTGCGCTCGTCTATCTCGGATACATCGTGAGTCTCAAGCTGCGCGAGCGACGGCTGCGCCAGCGGCTCGCGCAACTCGCGTCGCCGGCGCGGCCGGTGCCGCACACCCCGGAAGGCGCGTGAGCGGGATCGTCTATCTCGTCGGTGCGGGGCCGGGCGATCCCGGCCTGCTCACGGTGCGCGCCCGCGAGCTCCTCGCGACGTGCGACGCGATCGCCGCCGACGCGCTGGCCAATCCGGCGATCGTCGCCGCGGCGCGCGAGGACAACCCGCGCGCCGAGCTGCACGACGTCGGCAAGCGCGGCGGCAGCGGCGAGTCGGCGCGGCAGGAGGCGATCAACGATCTGCTCGTGACGCTCGGCCGGCAGGGCAAGCGCGTCGTGCGGCTCAAGGGGGGCGATCCGCTCGTCTTCGGCCGCGGCAGCGAAGAGGCGCAGGCGCTCGCCGAGGCGGGCGTCGCGTTCGAGATCGTTCCGGGCGTAACCGCCGGCGTCGCCGCTGCGGCCTACGCGGGAATCCCCGTCACCCATCGAGGCACGGCGACGGCGGTCACCTTCGTCACCGGCCACGAAGATCCGGCGAAGGGGGAGCAGCAGACCGATTGGGCATCGCTCGCGCGCGCCGGCGGCACGATCGTGCTGTACATGGGAGTGAAGACGCTGCCGCGCATCGCCGAGGCGCTCGTCGCGGGCGGAATGTCGCCCGACATGCCGGCGGCGGCGATTCAATGGGGCACCTACGCGCGCCAGAAGACGGTCGTCGCGACGGTGACGACGCTCGCCGATGCGGTCGAGCGCGAAGGGCTCGGCGCACCGGTGATCACGGTGATCGGCAAGGTCGTCGCGCTGCGCGACGAGATCGCCTGGTTCGATCGGCTGCCGCTGTTCGACAAGCGCATCGTCGTCACGCGCGCGTCGGCTCAGGCGGGTGGACTTCGCGCGGCCCTCTCCGAGCTGGGCGCCGAGGTGCTCGAGATGCCCGCGCTGCGAGTCGTGCCGCTGGACCCGGAGCCGCTGCGCGGAGCGCTCGATCGCATCACCGAGTACGACTGGGTGATGTTCACGAGCCAGAACGCCGTCGCCTTTCTCTGGGAGGCGCTTCGCGTGCGCGGCCGCGACGCGCGCGCGCTCGCGGGGCGCAAGCTCGCGTGCGTTGGCCGCGCGACCGCCGACACGCTCCTCGCGCGCGGGCTCGCGGCCGACGTCGTGCCCGGCCGCTACGTGGCCGAGGGCGTGCTCGAGGCGCTCGAGGACCGCGACGACGTGCGCGACAGCCGCGTGCTGTACATCGCCGCCGAGGGCGCGCGCGACGTGCTTCCCGCCGGGCTCGGCGCCCTCGGCTGCACGGTCGACGTGGTGAACGTGTATCGAACGGCGAGCGATGGCGCGGGCGCCGGAGCGCTGCGGGACGCGCTCGCGTCGGGACGCGTCGACGCGGTGACCTTCGCATCGGCGTCCGCGGTGCGCGGCTTCGTCGAGGCGGTCGGCCCGGAGCTCGCGAAGCGCGCGCGGGCGATCTCGATCGGGCCCGTCACGAGCGACGCGATCAAGGACGCAGGGATCACGCTCGCGGCGGAAGCTGCGGAAGCATCCATCCCCGCGCTCGCTGCGGCGACGGTTGCACTGCTCGGCGCCGAGACGCCGAGCGTGTCGTGAGCGACGTCGTCCGGATCGGCACGCGGTCGTCGGAGCTCGCGCTTCGTCAGGCGCGGCTCGTCCAGGCGGCGCTCATCGAGCGCGGCATCGACAGTGAGCTCGTCACCTATCGCACCCTTGGCGACAAGCGGCTCGACGAGCCGCTCAGCACGATCGGCGCGAAGGGGCTGTTCACCAAGGAGCTCGAGCAGGATCTGCGAAAGAGGAAGACCGATCTCGCGGTGCACTCGCTGAAAGATCTTCCGACGGACTCTCCGCCCGGGCTCATCGTCGCCGCGGTGCTCGAGCGGGAGGATCCGCGCGATGCACTCGTGCTGAATCGCGCGGTGCAGGGGCAGTCGCTCGACGACCTGCCGCGCGGCTCGCGCGTGGGGACGTCGAGCCTGCGACGACGCGCGCAGCTCCTTGCGGCGCGACCGGATCTCGAGGTGGCCGAGCTGCGCGGCAACGTGCCGACGCGGCTGAAGAAGGTGGACGAAGGACGCGTGCACGCTGCGATCCTCGCGGCGGCTGGTCTGCATCGCCTCGGTGCGCACCAGCACATCGCCTGCTATCTCGACGTGCCCGCGTGGATCCCCGCGGCGGGGCAGGGCGCGATCGCCGTGCAGACGCGCGACGACGACGAGCGCATTCGCGCGCTGGCCGAGTCCATGAACGACGCGCCGACGATGCGCGCCGTGCGTGCCGAGCGCGCGTTTCTGCAGGCGCTCGAGGGCGGATGTCAGGTGCCGATCGGGGCGCTCGCCGTGCCCGACGGCGACCGCGCGCTGCTGCACGGCATGATCGCGAGCATCGATGGACGCCGCGTCGTTCGCGGAAGCATCCAGCTCGACCCCGACGATCCGGAGCTGAGCGGCGTTCGGCTGGCGAACCAGCTGAGGGGGGAGGGGGCGTCGGAGATACTCGAGGGACTGAGACGGGCGAATCATCTGCCGTCGCCGCAGCCGGAGTAGGGGCGCGCGAGGCGCGCCGTGATCGGTGAACGGTGATCAGTGAACGGTTGCGACCTCGGGAGGCACAGGCTGACCGATCACCGATCACCGATCACGAGAACGGCGTCCCGATCACCGTTCACCGAAAACGTCAGTAACTTCAGTCCATGCCCTCCTTTCCTCACTATCGCCCTCGCCGTCTCCGTCGCACCGAGGCGCTGCGCTCGCTCGTTCGTGAGACCACTCTCACGCCGTCGCAGCTCGTGCTTCCGCTGTTCGCGCGCGCGGGGACAGGGGTGAGAGTGCCCGTGTCGTCGATGACCGGTGTGTCACAGACGTCGGTGGACGAGCTCGTGCGCGACGCGACCGCGGCCGCGGAGGCCGGCGTCGGCGGCGTCCTGCTCTTCGGGATTCCGGAGACGAAGGACGCGATGGGGACCAGCGCGTGGGACGACGACGGGCCGGTGCAGCGCGCGGTGCGCGCCCTCAAGCGCGAGGTGCCGCAGCTCGTCGTCATCACCGACGTCTGCATGTGTGAGTACACGGACCACGGCCACTGTGGTGTTCTCATCGACGGTGAAGTGGACAACGACAAGTCGCTCGAGCTGCTCGCGCGCGAAGCGCTGTCGCACGCGCGAGCGGGCGCGGACATCGTCGCGCCGAGCGACATGATGGATGGCCGCGTGGGCGTGATCCGCGAGGCGCTCGACGAGGAAGGGCACACGAGCACCTCGATCCTCAGCTACGCCGCGAAGTTCGCGTCGGCGTACTACGGGCCGTTTCGCGAGGCGGCGGAGAGCACGCCGCAGAGCGGCGACCGCCGCGGTTATCAGATGGACGGTGCCAACGTCGAGGAAGCGCTGCGCGAGACCTGGCAGGACATCGAGGAGGGCGCCGACATGGTGATGGTGAAGCCGGCCGGGCCGTTCCTCGACGTCATCTCGCGCGTGAAGCAGGAGACCGGCTACCCCCTTGCCGCGTACCAGGTGAGTGGGGAGTTCGCTATGATTCAGGCGGCCGCCGAGCGCGGCTGGATCGACCTCGAGCGGACGATGATGGAGAGTCTGATCGGCATCCGGCGCGCGGGGGCGGATGTGGTGATCACGTATTTCGCGCGCGAAGCAGCGAAGCTGCTTCGCGCACGGTGAACGGTGATCAGTGAACGGTGATCAGGCTGCACACCCAATCAGCAACGCAGTCGCCGTTCATGGCTCGCTCCCGCAACCGATCACCGATCACCGATCACAGTCTTCGGATGGCCACTCCATGAAGTACCGCATCTTCCCCAACACCAACGTCCGTGTCTCCGAAGTCGGCTTCGGCACCTGGACCGTCTCCACCGGCTGGTGGGGCGAGAAGACCGACGCCGAGGCGGTCGGCATGATGCGTCGCGCGCTCGACGAGCATGGCGTCACCTTCTTCGACGCGGCCGACGCGTATGGGAATGGCCGCGCCGAGCGGCAGATCGCCGAGGCGTTTCGCGGACGGCGCAGTGAGATCGTGATCGGGACGAAGGTCGGCTACGACATCTACGACGAGGTCGCGCTCGCGTCGCGCCGCGGACAGCAGGAGCTGCCGATGCGCACCGATCCGACGTTCCTGCGCTTCGCCGTCGACAAGTGCCTCGAGCGGCTCGAGACCGACTACATCGACGTCCTTCAGATCCACAACGCGAAGATGGAGCACGTGCGCGACCCCGAGCTGTGGGGCACGCTGCGCGAGCTCAAGCGCGAGGGGAAGATTCGCGCATGGGGCGCGGCGTTCGGTCCAGCCATCGGTTGGCTGTACGAGTCCGTGGAGCTCGTGGAGCGCGAGCCCGACATCAACACCATCCAGATGATCTGGAACGTGCTCGAGCAGCACCCTGGTTCGGCGATGATCGAAGCGGCGCGGCGTCATGCACCCGACTGCTGCTTCAATGTGCGGGTGACCCACGCGAGCGGAATGCTCGAGGGGAAGTACACGGAGGACACCGTCTTCCCCGAGAACGATCATCGTCGTCATCGGCCGCGGAGCTGGCTGGTGAACGGGGTGCGCAAGGTGCAGACGCTGGACTTTCTCACGCGGCAGATGACGCTCGGTCAGGCCGCGCTCAAGTGGCTTCTCGCGGAGCCGCTCGTGGTGACGACGCTGCCGAACGTATACGACGACGAGCAGGTCGCGGAGTTCGCCTCGGCGAGCGATCTGCCCGATCTCACGAGCGAGGAGCTCGCGCGGGTGCAGGAGTTGGACGCCAACAATTTCGGCATCGAAGAGGCGCCCATGAACTACAAGGGCGCGATGACGCGCGACGCTGGGCCGAACGTCGATCTGCAGCTCGCGCGAAACCCCACCGGCCGTCCTGCGCTCCAGGGCGCGTCGGCGCGAGAGACCTGATGCTCAACCTCTGGCACGACCTGCCCTGCGGGCAGAACCCTCCCGAGATCGTCACGGCGGTGATCGAGATCCCCTCGGGCAGTCGCAACAAGTACGAGCTGGACAAGGCCTCGGGGATGCTGAAGCTCGACCGCGTGCTGTTCAGCGCCGTGCACTATCCGGGCGACTACGGCTTCATCCCGCGCACGCTGCACGAGGACAACGATCCGCTCGACGTGCTCGTGCTGATCAAGGAGCAGACCTTTCCTGGCTGCCAGATCGACGTGCGTCCGATCGGTGTGCTGAAGATGCTCGACCGCGGCGAGCCGGACGACAAGATTCTCAGCGTGCCGGTGCACGATCCGTATCAGCAGGAGTTCTTCGACATCGCCGACATCCCGCAGCACATGCTGAAGGAAGTCGAGCACTTCTTCCACACCTACAAGGACCTCGAGGGAAAGCGCGTCGAGATCAAGGGGTGGGGGAAGAGCGACGAGGCGATGCAGATCATCAACGAGTCGATGACGCGATACGACGTGACGTACGGGGCAAAACGGGCCGGGGTGGTCACGGGCTGAGCGCGGCGCCGCGTTTCGACGGGACGCGATCGGAGAACGGATCGTGTTGCGTAAGAACAGCGCGAGCGCGGATCAGGCGGATCTACTCGATCATCTCGGGGGGGGGGGGGGGGGGGGG
>DASYMZ010000161.1:0-17422 GCA_036008805.1 Gemmatimonadaceae bacterium | reverse complement strand
AGTACCGGGTACTGCACGCTATCCCTTCCTACCGCGCTTCGAATCCTCGTGCGCCGCGCATCAGGAGTCGAACAACAGCGTTTAGCGCTCGTCGGCGCTCGGCCCGTACACCCCCGGCACCGGCACGCCTCTCAGCCGCAGGTACACGCCGAGCTGCGCACGATGGTGCGCCATGTGGCTCAGCACGAGTGAGCGAAGCAGCACGCGCTTCGTCTCGCGCAGGATCACGTGGTCGCCCGCGCGCAGTGTCCACGTCTCCCCGAGCGCCGGCCACTCCACCGCCTCCACGCGCGCCACCATGTCGGCCGCGAGTGAATCGAACAGCGCGAGGCGCTCCGCGGTCGTCGTGATGGTGTCCGACGGCCACGTCGTCGTCGCGACGTCCAGCTCGGATGACGTGAGCATCGTGGTCGCGAAGCTCGGAAGCTGCGAGAGGTGGGTCGCGAGCCGGCCGATCGTCGTGGACTTGTCGTGCGGCCTCCAGTCGAGCTCCTCATCCGGCACGCGTTCGAGCGTGCGGCGCGTCGTCGCGAGCTCGGTCCTCAGATCTGGATAGAGCAGCTGTGCCGGCGTGAGA
Source organism: Gemmatimonadaceae bacterium (assembly GCA_036008805.1). Lineage (GTDB taxonomy): Bacteria > Gemmatimonadota > Gemmatimonadetes > Gemmatimonadales > Gemmatimonadaceae > AG11. Next base: position 16,845 of record DASYMZ010000161.1, on the reverse strand, counting down.
TCAGACGGAAATCCAGCCGATGCTGGAGCGTTCGTCGGGGCAGTCGTCATGTGCGATGCGATGTGGATCGGGTGAGCAGAGTTGTTCAAGCACAATTCGGCATTTCTACGGTAGAGTGGCGCAGCGATCGTCCACTCCGCAAACCGTCCGCGCGGCGAGCGTGTCTGAAACCTCTCGGAAGGCCCGTCGTAATGCCGAGACTAGAGGGAATCCCTGCATCTCCCTCACGGTTCGCCCTTCACAGTTCGCCTGAGAGTCCAGTCATGCGGTCCACCCTCGCGCTCGTCGCCGGCGTCTTGCTCGCCGCCGCTCCCCTTTCCGCGCAGGCGCCAGCGGGGCCCGGAGGCCCGGGTGGGCCGGCCGGCCGCGGCGGACCGCCGCCGTCCGGTCCCGGCGAGGTGAAGGGCATCGTCGCCGAAGCGACGAGCGGCGCGCCGGTGCCTCGTGCATCCGTCGCCATTCGCGCCAAGGCGAACGGGATGCTGGCCGCGGGCGCGATCGCCGGGCCCGATGGTGCGTTCCGCGTGCAGGGACTGCGTCCCGGCGCCTACTCGCTGCGCATCACCTATCTCGGCTTCGGCCTCAAGATTCAGGACATCGCGATCACGCCGGCCGCGCCGCTCGTCGACGTCGGCACCATCAAGCTCGCGCGCGTCGCCACGCAGCTCGAGGGTGTCGCGGTGGTCGACAAGCAGGACGCCGTGTCGATCGAGCCTGACCGCAACACGTATCGCGCGAAGCAGATCGCCCCGACGGCGACGAACGCGAGCGAGGTGCTCGAAGCCACGCCTTCCGTCACCGTGGACGGCGACGGCAAGGTCAGCCTGCGCGGCAACGAGAGCGTGGCGATCCAGATCAACGGTCGCCCCGCGCCGATCTCCGGCGCGCAGCTCGGTGCCTATCTCAAGAGCCTCCCGGCCAATCTGCTCGAGCGCATCGAGGTCGTGCCCAACCCGTCCGCCAAGTACGACCCGGAAGGGATGGCTGGCATCATCAACATCGTCCTCAAGCAGAACGTCGACCTCGGCATCAGCGCCGGCCTCACCGTCGGCGCCGCGAACGCCGATCGCTACAACACGTCCGGCAACCTGGGCTACCAGGTGGGGAAGATCACCAGCTTCTCCAGCCTCGGCATCTTCAAGGAAGGGCGCGACGTCGTCGGCATCAACAACCGCCTCCGCTTCGACGCCGTGAAGTCGCTGATCGGCGTCACCGAACAGGACATCGCGGCCAACAACGGATTCCAGGGCCAGAACTTCAACACCAACGTCGACTACAAGCTGACGGCGCGCGACCTGTTCTCGAACTCCATCTCGATCAACCATCGCGAGTCGGCGAACAACTCGGTGAACACCTACTCCGAGCTGAATGGCTCGCGCACGGTGGTCGACCACTTCAATCGCCCGCAGGACGTCGACTCCAAGGGGCTGAGCATCGACTACACCAGCGCGCTCAAGCGCACCTTCGAGCCACGGAAGCACGAGCTCTCGGGCGAGGTGCGCTTCAACTACTCGCACGATCAGGACGTCACCGCGCTGTGGCGTCAGACGATCGGAGCGTCGGGCATCCCGGATGCGGCGCGCACCCAGGCGCAGCACGACGACGTGGACGCGGTGACGAAGAACGTGACCGCGCAGCTCGACTACGTCCGCCCGGTGGGCAAGGCGAAGCTGGAGACGGGCTTCAAGGGCTACGCGCGCTTCCTCGACCGCGACTATCAGGTGGTGAAGGACTCGCTCGGCACCGGCCAGTGGCTGCCGAGCAGCCTGAGCAACGCGTTCGCGTTCGACGAGCAGGTGCAGGCGCTCTACGGGGTGCTGAGCCGCCCGGTCGGAAAGGTCGAGCTCCAGGGTGGGCTGCGCGCCGAGTACGCGAGCCGCGACTTCAGCCTCGCGACGCCGGCCAAGAGCTATCCGCACCACTACACGAGCCTGTTCCCGAGCGGCATCCTCAACTACAACCTCAACGCCTCCACGCAGGCGAAGGCCAGCTACTCGCGGCGCATCCGTCGCCCGGGGACGCAGGAGCTCAACCCGTTCCCGACCTTCTTCGACGTGCAGAACGTCTTCCTCGGCAATCCGGCGCTCAACCCGGAGTACACCGACGCGTACGAGCTGGGTCTCACCAGGAGCGGCAAGTTCGGCTCGCTGCAGATCTCCCCGTTCTACCGCCACACCACCAACGTCATCCGCTTCATCCTGAACACCTCGGACGTGGTGGACGGACGCGACGTGACGACGATCAGCTTCAAGAACCTCGCGGTGAGCAACTCGTGGGGCAGTGACGTGAACGGCTCGTTCCGGCTCGGCAAGCGCGTGAGCGGCTTCGTCGGCGGCAACGTGTTCAAGCAGGTCACGGAAGCCGGCTCGGTCTCCTCGGTTGCCGGCACGGACGCGGTCACCTGGTCGTCGCGCGTCAACGTGACGACGGACGTCACGCCGACGCTGTCGCTTCAGGGCTTCTACTTCTACCGCGCCGGCATGAAGATCGAAGGCGGCCGGATGGGCGCGTTCCAGATAACGAACTTCTCGGTGAAGAAGAAGCTCGACGGCGACAAGGCCAGCCTGAGCGTGCGCTTCTCCGATCCGTTCAATACCGGCAAATTCCGCGTGCAGGCCGGCGACGCGAAGCTCACCCAGATCACCGAGCGCAACATGGGCAACCGCGCGGCGTACCTCACCTTCCAGTACAACTACGGTCAGACCCCCCGCGTGCGGCAGCCGAAGCCGGATGAGAATCAGGCGAGTCAGTCGGCGTTCCAGTAACGGTGAGTTGGTGAGTGGGTGAGTTGGCTCCTCGGTCGGTTCGAGAGTGAGCTGAACGGCAATGCGACAACCGGCGTGGACGCCTCACTGCGAGGTCTCCACGCCGGTTGTGGTTTCGGCCGTCAGCGCACCAATCAACCGACCAACCAGCTAACTATCCAACTCACCAACTCATCGCCGCAATGCGTCTTGCCCTCGCGATCCTCCTAGCCGGCGCCGCTCCCCTCTCCGCCCAGTCCGCCCCGACCCGTGCGCTGGACCCGGCGAACATCGACCGCAGCTATGGGGCGTGTCAGGACTTCTTCATGTTCGCGAACAATGGGTGGATCGCGAAGAATCCGATCCCCGACGCGTTCTCCGGCTGGGGCACGTTCAACGAGCTGAGCGAGCGCAACACGCTCGTGCTCAAGGGCATCGTCGAGCGGGCCGCAGCCGAGGCCGACCGCACGACCGACGCGCGGACGAGGAAGCTCGGGACGTTCTACGCGAGCTGCATGGACTCCACCGCCGCCGACCGCGCTGGTGTCGAGCCGGTCGCGGACGAGCTGCGACGCATTGGCGGGATCGCCGACCGCGCAGGGCTCCGCGCCGAGATCGCGCGCATGCACGCGCTCGGCTTCGGCGGTGCATTCGGGTTCGGTGCCGCGCCGGACGCGCGGAACGCGAGCATGGTGATGGCGAACGCGACCCAGGGCGGCCTCGGCCTCCCCGACCGCGACTACTATCTCCGCGCGGATGCGGAGGCACAGTCGCTGCGCGCTCGATATCAGAGCGGCATGACGGCGATGTTCACCCTCGCCGGCGACGCGCCATCCGTCGCCGCCCAGCGCGCCGTGCGGGTCCTCGACCTGGAGACAGCGCTGGCCAAAGCGCAGCAGGCGCGGGTGGCGCTGCGCGACCCGCGATCGCGATATCACCCGATGCACATCGCGCAGGCGGATTCCGCCGTGCCGGGCTTCGACTGGGCGAGCTACCTCGCGACTGTCGGCGCGCCCGCCGTCACCACCGTCAACATCAGCGCGCCGTCGTACTTCAAGTCGCTGGCGCTCGAGCTGGAGCTGCGCCCGCTCGACGACTGGAAGTCGTACCTGCGGTGGACGGTGCTGTGGCGCTCGGCCGCGCACCTGAGCAAGCCATTCTCCGACGAAGCGTTCAAGCTCTCCTCCATGCTGTCCGGCGCGCGCGTCCAGCAGCCGCGCTGGAAGCGCTGTCTCGTCTACACGGACCAATCGCTCGGCGACGCGCTCGGCCGCGAGTACGTGAAGACGGCGTTCACGCGGGAGGCGAAGTCCAAGATGGAGGAGATCGTCCGCAACCTTCGGGTCGTGCTGCGCGATCGCATCCAGCACGCCGAGTGGATGAGCGACTCCACGCGCGCGCAGGCGCTCACGAAGCTGGACGCCTTCTCGCAGAAGATCGGCTACCCGGAGACGTGGCGCGATTACGCCGAGATCGACATCGAGCGCGGCCCGCACGCGGCGAACGTGCTCCGCGTGCGCGCGGCCGAGGCGAAGCGCGATCTCGCGCTCATCGGCAAGCCGGTGGACCGGAGTCCGTGGCTGATGACGCCGCCGACGGTGAACGCGTACTACAGCCCGTCGCTCAACGAGATCGTGTTTCCCGCGGGCCGGTTGCAGCCGCCGTTCTTCTCGCCGTCGTACGACGACGCGGCGAACTACGGCGGGATCGGCGGCACCATCGGCCACGAGATGTCGCACGGCTTCGACGACTCCGGCCGCCAGTACGACGCACAGGGCAACCTGCGCGACTGGTGGACGGTGGACGACGCGAGGGGCTACTCCGATCGCGCCAGCGTCGTCGAGCGCCAGTACAGCGCGTACGTCGTGCTCGACACGCTCCACCTGAACGGACGGCTCACGCTCGGCGAGAACCTCGCCGACGTCGTCGGCGTCTCGCTCGCGTACGATGCGATGGAGCGTGCACTCGCGGGCAAGCCGCGGGCGTCGATCGACGGCTTCACGCCGGAGCAGCGCTTCTTTCTCGCCTACGCGCAGGCCCGGCTGTCGGTGCTCAGGCCGGAGCAGGCGAGGCTCCTGCAGGCGACCGATCCGCATGCGCCGGGCAAGTTCCGGGTGAACGGGCCGCTGTCGAACATGCCGGAGTTCGCCCGGGCGTTCGGGTGTAGGGAGGGAGATCCGATGGTGCGGAAGGAGCGCGCGAGGATCTGGTAGCTCGGTAGCTCGGGGACGGACTCCTGGGGACGGAGTCGCGACTCCGTCCCCAGGAGTCCGTCCCCAGGAGTCCGTCCCGCGAGCACAGCTTTTGACAGATTGGTCGGCTCTGAGAACCGCCCCCGTCCTGGATGGCGTGCTGCGCCACGGGGTGCGGCACCCGAGCTGACCAGGCTTCATGCGACCCACGTCTTCACTCCCGCGCACGCGGCGAAAGCTGCTCTCCCCACTCGTTGCGGCGGGCCTCGCCTCGTGCGGCATACCGCAAGATTGCGATCACACCCTCGACCGCGTGCGGGGGGGCGTCATGCGCGTCGGGGTCGTGGACCACGCGCCGTGGGCGCGAACATCGGACAGCGGTGTCACCGGCGTGGAGCCGACGCTCGTCGCGGACCTGGCTCGCCAGCTCCATGCACGGCCGCAGTGGCGGAGCGGTGCGGAATCCGAGCTCCTGCAGGCGCTGCACGAGCGAGCGCTGGACATCGTCGTCGGTGGTCTCACCGCCGACTCTCCTTGGAAGAGTCAGGTCGCCCTCACGCGCCCCTACGAGGGCGGCGAGGACGCGAAGCACGTGCTCGCCGTAGCGCCTGGTGAGAACGCATGGCTGATGCGGGTCGAGCAGTACCTCGAGACCCATGGCAAAGCCACCGTCGCGTCGGCGACTGCCCGATGACCGCTGGAGCAACGCCTGGCGCGAAGGCAGAGCCGTTCCAGTTTCCTCCTGAACAGCAGCAGCAGCGGAAGCGCGCCCGCACGCTCTCCTGGCTGAGTCTCGCGCTGCTCATCTCCACCGCCGTCCTCGTGTGGGCGACGCTCGGCCAATCCGAGGCGATGAAGACGGCCTGGGTGGAAGATCTGCTGGGGTTGGTGCCGCCGATCGTGATGTTGGTGGCGCTGCGCGTGGAGAACCGCGCCCCGTCGAAGCGCTATCCCTACGGCTACTTTCGCGTCGTCTCCATCGCCTTCCTGATCACCGCGGCGGTGCTGAGTCTCGCCGGACTCTGGCTGCTCCGCGACTCGGTCGCGAAGCTCATCGCGCGAGAGCGGCCACCCGTCGGCGCGATGACGCTGTTCGGCCACACCGTCTGGGCGGGATGGCCGATGATCGCCGCGCTCACCTACTGCGTCGCGATCGGAATCCTGCTCGGCCGGCTCAAAGGTCCGGTCGCGGAGAAGCTGAACGACCGCGCGCTCGCCGCCGACGCTGACATGAACAAGGCGGGATGGATGTCCGAGGGCGCCGCGATCATCGGCATCCTGCTCATCGGCTACGGCAAGTGGTGGGGCGACTCACTCGCGGCCGCGTTCATCTCGCTCAACATCGTGAGAGATGGGTGGGTGAACCTGCGCCAGGTCGTCGCCGATCTGATGGACGAGTCGCCGACGAAGCTCGGCGGTCACGAGCTCGAAGCACTGCCCGACAAGATTCGCGCTGCGGCCGAGCAGCTGCCGTGGGTCGACAAAGCCGCCGTGCGCCTGCGCGAGCACGGGCACGTCATCTCGGGCGACGTGTTCATCGTTCCGCGCGACCAAGGGCAAGGGGATCTCGTGAAGCGCATCGAGCGCGCGGCCGACGATCTGGCCAAGGTCGATTGGCGAATCTATTCGCTCACCGTGATGCCGGTGTCGGAGCTCGACTGACGCACTGGACCCACCGCCGGATCGCACCGCCGATGTCCACTCACGTCCTCCCGCTCACGGCTGGCTCACGCCGGAGCTCGTGAACACGCTGGCGGACTACCTGAGCCGCACCACCTCCCCGTGCGACTGGCGAGCGAGATACGGCTGCGTGCGCTCCACCTTCTCGCCGAGCGCCGCGGCCTCTCGCAGCAGCGGCTCCGCCGCGGCGCGATCCCCCTGCGCCATCAGGCAGCGCCCCAACGCGAGACGCGGCTCCAACGTGCGCCAGCTCGTGTCGCCGTACTGCTTCCGCATCGCCGCGAGCGCGCCCTCCAGCATCGGTCGCGCTTCGGCGAGCCGGCGCTGGCTGACGAGGATCTGGCCGAGCCCCACCTGCGACTGGAAGAACGAGCCGCGCTCCGCCGCCTTGGTCGAGTCCATCGTCGCGAGCACCCCGCGAAAGATCTCCTCCGCCTCCGCGAGCTGACCCGATTCGCGCAGCGCGCGCGCGAGGTTGGTGCTGACGATCGCGTAGTTGGAGTGGCGCACTCCCATCAGGTGGGCGTACTGCTCGCGCGCTTGCCTCAGGAGCGGGATCGCCTTGGCGTAGTCGCCGCTCACCTGCGCGACGGCGCCCAGGTTGGCCAGGTTGAGCGCGACGCTCCGGTGCTCGGCGCCGTACAGCGCGAGGTTGATGTCGAGCGCCTGCTGGTACATCTGCATGGCTTCGCCGAAGTCGCCCTTCAGCCGCAGGATCGTCGCGAGGTTGTCGAGGCTCGCCGCGACGTAGCCGTGCCGTTCGCCGAAGATCTTGCGGTCGAGCGCGAGCGCCTCGCGCGTGAGCGATTCGGCCTCCACCAACCGGCCCTGCTGGCGCAGCAGGTTGGCGAGATTGTTCAGGTTGACGGTCACGCTCGGATGCGCGTTGCCGAGCGATTTGCGCTTGGACGCCAGCGCGCGCCGGAACAGCGCTTCCGCGTCGTCCGTCTTCCCGCGCATCTGCTGCACCTGCGCCAGGTTGTGCACCGTCTGCGAGGTGAGCGGATGATCGGGCCCCAGCCGCTGCTCGCGGATCGCGAGCGCCTGGCGGTAGAGCGGCTCCGCCTCGTCGTACTCTCCCTTCGACCAGAGCACGTGCGCGAGGTGGTCGATGCTCTCGGCCGCGCGCACGTCGGTCGCGCCGAACAGCGTGCGCCGCGTGGCGAGCGCTTCACGGAACATCGGCAGCGCCTGGTCGTACTGGTCGCGCTCCTCGAGCAGCTGCGCGAGATGATCGATGCTCTCCGCCGTCGACGAGTCGGATGCGCCGAGCAGGGCGCGGCGCTGGGCGACGGCCTCGCGCAGCATCGCCTCCGCACCGGAGAATTCGTCCTGCTCCTGGAGCACGACGCCGAGCTCGTCGAGAGTCTCCGCGACGGCGGGATGGGTGTTGCCATACAGCGCGCGGCGTTGGGCGAGCTGACGGCGCAGCATCGGCGCGGCGCGGTCGAACAGACCGAGGTTCGAGTAGACGCGCGCGATCACGCGCCGCAGCTCGGCCTGCACGTCGGGCTGGTCGCCGAGCACCGAGTCGATGCGCGCCGCGCCGCGATCGACGATCGCGCGCGCGGTGAGATTCTCGCCGCGGCGGTCGGGCGGCGCGAACGGATCGGCGACGTCGAACACGCGAATCAGGTAGTCCTCCACCGCGATCGCTTTGCGTGCTTCCGCCTCGGCGCGCGCGCGGAGCGTTCGCTCACGCACCGCGGCGCCGAGCAGCGCGACCACGGCGAGCGCGGCGGCGGCCACGGCGGCGCGATGCCGCGACACGAAGCGGCGCACGCGGTAGGCGACCGTGCCGCGCCGCGCGAGCACCGGCATGCGATTGCGAAAGCGCTGGATGTCGTCGATCAGCGCGCCAGCCGACGCGTACCGCCGCGCCGGCTCCTTGCGCAGCGCCGTCATCACGATCGCGTCGAGATCGCCGCGCAGTGCGGGCTGGAAGGTGGATGGCGGCGGCGGATCCTCGTGCATCACCGCCTGCGCGAGCGAGTGCGGGCTGTCCGACCACTGCTCGAACGGCAGGCGCTCCGCGAGCAGCTCGTAGAGCACGACGCCGAGCTGGTAGACGTCGGTGAGCGTCGTGACCGGCTCGCCGTAGATCTGCTCGGGTGCGGCGTACTCGGGCGTCAACCAGATCTGGCCGGCGCGCGTCTCGGGCGCGCCGGGCGTCGAGCCCGACTCGACCAGCTTCGCGAGCCCGAAGTCGAGGAGCTTCACCGTGCCGTCCGCGGCGACGAAGATGTTCGACGGCTTGAGATCGCGGTGGACGATCAGGTTGCTGTGCGCGTACTGCGTCGCGTGCGCGACCGTCGCGAAGAGGGCGAGCCGGGTCTCGAGCGACGCGTTGCGCGAATGGCAGTAGCGGTCGAGCGGCTGCCCGTCCACGTACTCGAGCACCAGATACGAGCGGCCGTCTTCCGTCACGCCGCCGTCGAGCAGGCGCGCGATGTTCGGATGGTTGAGCGTCGCGAGGATCTGGCGCTCGAATCGGAACCGGCTGCGGTCGGCTTCCGTGTCGAGGCTCGAGCGGAGCAGCTTGAGCGCGACCGTCTGCTCGAAGGCGCCGTCGTCGCGCTTGGCCAGGAACACGCGCGCCATGCCGCCGCGTCCGATCTCGCGGACGATGCGCCAGGGACCGATGCGCCGGCCCTCCATCGCCGCCGTCGTGTCGAAGTCGGGCGCGTCGTCGAGCACGGCCGCCGCCGCGGCGGCGGGTGGATGCTTGAGAAAGTGGTTCGCGACCGTCGCGCGGCCGAGCAGCGCGCTGACTTCGCTGCGGAGCACGGTGTCACCGGCGCACTCGGCGTCGAGCACCGCGGGCCACTCGCTCGGTTCGCGACGCAACGCGGCGTCGAGCACTCGCTCGACCTCTCGCCAGCGCTGCGCGTCCATGCTAGTCCAACCGCCCGCTCTCGGCCTGCAGCTCGTGCAACAGGAACAGCTTCGCCTTGAGCCAGTCGCGGCCGACCGTGCGTGTGGAGACGCCGAGCATGCGCGCGATCTCCTCGTCGGGGAGGCCGCCGAAGAATCGCAGCTCGACGAGCAGCCGCAGCCGCTCGTCCACTTCGTTCAGCTTGTCGAGCGCATCGTGCAGCGCGAGGATCTCGTCCAGCTCGAGCTCCACGGCGGCGCCGGCCTCGCTGAGCGACACGAGCTGCGCTCCGCCGCCGCGCTTCGCCGCGTTCCGCTTGCGCGCGAAGTCCACGAGCACCTGGCGCATCGCGCGGCTGGCCGCGCCGAAGAAGTGCGCGCGATGCTCCCACGTCGCGCCGCTCGTGCCGCCGAGCTTGAAGTACGCCTCGTGCACCAGCTCGGTCGTGCGCAGCGTCGCGCCCGAGCCAAGATCGTGGCGCTGCCGGCGGGCGATGCGCTTCAGCTCTTCGTAGACCAGCGGATAGAGTGCTTCCGTCCCTGGCCGATCGACGTCCGGACCGAATGAAGACATGTGGACGCCGGTCGGCTCCTCGCGGCTATTGGAGGGGGCGGATCCAGATGTTGCGGAAGCTGATCGGCGGGCTCGGGTCGCCGTGCGCCTGCAGCCTGATCGGCGTGGCGCCGTGCGCCTTGTAGACCGGCTTCCCGATGTACGGGGTGTTCCCCTTGAGGGCGTAGTGGTTCTGCACGAGCACCCCGTTGTGGATCGCGGTGACGTACGCGGGCGTCTTGAGCGAGCCGTCCGCGTTGAACTGCGGCGCGGTCCACACGACGTCGTAGGTCTGCCACTGACCCGGCGGACGCATCGCGTTGACGAGCGGCGGCGACTGCTTGTACATGCTCCCCGCCTGGCCGTTCACGTACGTCGTGTTGTTGTACGAGTCGAGGATCTGCAGCTCGTAGCCGTCGTCGCCTGGTCCCTGCGCCGCGAGGAACAGCCCGCTGTTGCCGCGCGCCTGGCCCTTGCCCGTGATCCCTTCCGGGATGCGCCACTCGAGGTGGAGCTGGTAGTTGGAGAAGCTCCGCTTCGTCTCGATGCCGCCCGCCTTCTTGTCCACCGTCATCACACCGTCGGCGACGGGCCACAGGGCGGGACTCCGGTCCTTCTGCTGCACCCACTCGCTCAGGTCGTTGGTGCGGCCCAGCAGCACGAGCGCATCGGACGGCGCGTCGGTATTGGTCGAGCCCGGTGTCACGATCGCCGGAACGGGCGTGTAGTACTCGGTGTCCTCAGGGCGCGGCGCACGGCCGTTCGCGGCCGTGGCGGGCGTCGGGGCGGGGGTGGTCTGAACGGCAGGCTGCGACGAGCAGCCGGCAAGGGCGAGCGCGCCGAGCGTGGAGAGAGACAGCAGCGAGGAAAGTCGAGTTCCCATTGAGATCGATCCTGAGGGATGAATGATCAGCGTTCATGAAGGCTCGGAGAGTGTGATTGGGGCTCCGGGCCATGTCAAGAACGTCCCGACGCCTGGGACCGCTGGGTGCGGGGCGTGGGGTGCGGCGTGCGGGATGCGGCATGCGCGGTGGCGGCACCTCTCTGGCGTCATTGCCGGCCTCCGGCTACTATCGCCCGGTCAAACACAGGAGCGGCACATGGCCGTCGTTCGCGACCTCCTCGCCCGCAAGGGGACCGATGTGGTCTCCATCGCGCCCACCGCCACGGTGCTCGACGCCGCGCGCCTCATGAACGACCGCAGCGTCGGCGGCGTCCTCGTGGTGGACGCCGACAACCAGCTGCTCGGCATCTTCACCGAGCGCGACATCCTGCGACGAGTCGTCGCGGCCGACCTGCCGCCAGCGACGACGAAGCTGAGCGACGTGTTCACCCGATCGGTCGTGACGTGCGGTCCCGATACGACGGTCGAGGAATGCGGCGCGCTGATGTCGGCGCGACGCGTGCGCCACCTCCCAGTGATCGACGCGCGCGGCCTGCTCGGCGTGGTGACGATCGGCGATCTGCTCGCGCACACGGTGTCGGAGCACGAGACGACGATCCAGCATCTGAATTCGTACGTATTCGATGTGCGGTGAAAACTACCACTGCCTGTAGGTGGTAGCGGGTAGCGGTAGCGGGACGTCGTAGCGAGTCGCTCGTAGCGGGAATGCCGTGTCGGCCACACGCAGCTCGTCTACTCTCGAAGCGTCTGCGAGGTCTCACTACCACCTACCCGCTACGATCTCCCGCTACCCCCTGCTCACTACTACCTACAGGCAGTGGTAGTCACCGGGTTATTTTCCCCAGCTCCGCCTCCGTCCACGGCTTGTTCCGCCCCGCCGTCGCTCCTCGCACCTCGCGCACGTCGATCGGAGTGACCGGCGACGCCGAGTTGCCCCACGAGCGGCGGACGTAGGTCAGCACGTTCGCGATCTGGTCGTTCGTCAGCGAGCTGCCGATCGGCGGCATCAGCATCTCGCCCTCCTTGCCGTGCAGCACGATGCGGATCAACCGCACGGGCGGGCCGAGCACCCAGGGCGATCCGACGAGTGGCTTGGCAACTCCCGCGAGCCCGGTGCCGCGCGCCTGGTGACACGCCGAGCACGTCGCGAGGTACTGCTTCTCCCCCGCGGCGTAGCGCGCCTGCTCCTCGGCGGTGAGCGCGCGCTCGCGCGGCTGCGGCGCGCTCTTGCCCGGCCAATCGAGACCGCCGGCGAACCGCGACGCGCTCGCGCTCAACACCGAGTCCCTGCTCGCCATCGCGGCGATCAACTCGTGCGGCGGCGCGGGCAGCGCGACGACGAAGCCACCACGTCCGCCACGCGGACCACGCGGCGGTGCACCCTCGGCCGCACCGATCTGCCCAAACGGGCCCGGGACGGGGCGTCCGCCGCCGCCCATCAACGCGATGCGCTCCCAGCGCGGGCGCGACGTCTGCTCGACGAGCGCGACGAGGCGCCGCACCGCCGTCGTGTCCCGCGACGCGATCACCGCGCCCGAGAGTGAACGGACCACCGAGGCGGCGCGCGACGCGTCGAGCGACTTCGATGCGAGCAGTCGCTCGAGGAAGTCCATCTCGTGGCCGGAGAGACCGGTGACGACCATGTCGGCCACCACTGGATCGTCGCCGCTCGATGCGATCACCTTCGCGAGCGCCGCATCGCGCGTCGCCAGGGGAAGCTCGCCGAGCGACGCCGCGAGCTGGCGTCGCACGTCGGGCGAGCGATCGCTCGCGAGCGCGAGCACCCGCGCGACGATCGGATGCGCCGGCTGGGCGAGCCACGGCTCGGCGATCCGGATCGCGGCGGCGCGCACGTACTGCGATCTGTCGCCAAGCGCGCTCGTCACCGTGGCGACATCCGCCTCGCCGAGCCCATCGAGCGTCCAGAGCGCGTGGAGTCGCGCGCGCTCGTCGGTGTTCGTGCGCGCGAGCTGGCGCAGTGCCGGCGCGACGGAGTGGTCGCCGCGCTCCACGAGCAGCCGCTGCGCGGTCGTGCGCCACCAGCCGTTGGGATGCGCCAACAGCTGCACGAGCTCCGCGCTGCTCGTGTGAGCGAGCTGCGGACGCTCGCCGCGCTTCGTCGTCGTGTGCACCACGCGCCAGATGCGTCCGAGCCCGACTGGCTGCTCCATCCCGCGCTCGATGATCTTCTGCTCGAGATAGCCGGTGATGAACACGCGATGCTGGATGATGCCGCGATACATGTCCACCACGTACATCGTGCCGTCGGGCGCGGTCGCGAGGTTCACCGGGCGAAAGCGCTGGTCGGAGTTCGTGATGAACTCCGCGTGGTCGTACGCCGGGCGCGCGCGCGGCATCCCGGTGGAGTCCTCGTCCATGATCATGCGCCCGACGAGATTGCCCGCGGGCTCGGTGACGAACACGCTCCGGCGCAGCTCGGCCGGAAGCCGGTCGCCGACGTACGCCGTCGGGCTTCCCGCCGAGGTGTAGTGCGCGAGCGTGCTGTCGGTCGTGCGCAGCGTCTCCTCGCGATAGCCGCGATTCACCGCCGGCGTCTTGTGGCCCGGCCACACCGGCACGTTGCGCGTGACCTGCTCGTAGATGCCGCGCGGCGAGGGAAGGTTCGGGTTGCGCATGGCGTAGTGCGACGGCACGAGATCGGCGCGCAGCGGATCCTCGTTGCTGTTGCGATACAGCCGGCCATGCTCGTCGCTCGAGACCTGCCACTGCCCTTCGTCCTGGGTCTTGCGAAAGACGATCTTGCCGTCGGCGCCCAACCGGAACTGTCCGCCGTAATTCGCGTTGTGGATCCAGTTGTCGATTCCCCAGAGCAGACCGTTCGCGTTGTGCTCGGGATTCGACTGCCTGGTGCCGTAGTCGCTGCGAACGAGCTCCTTCGAGTCGGCTTTCAGATCGCCATTCGTGTCGTGCACGAACCAGAGGTTCGGCGTCTCGGCCACGAGCACGCCGTGCTCCAGCACCTTGATCGAGCGAGGGAGCACGAGGCTGTCGAGGAAGATGGTCTTCCTGTCCATCTTCCCGTCGTCGTCGGTGTCCTCCAGCACGACGATGCGCCCGATCGGCCGGTCCTCGCCGGTGCCCTGGAGGTTCGGCATGAAGCCGCGCATCTCGACGACGTACATTCGCCCGTCGGCGTCGAAGTCGATCGCAACGGGGTCCTGCACGAGCGGCTCGGCGGCCACGAGCTCCAGCCGATAACCGTCGGCCGTCGTGAAGAGCGCCTGCTCGGCCGCCGCGGTGTGCACGGGGGTGACGTCGGATCCGCCGCGGGGCACGACGCTGTCCGATGCGGGAACGGCCGCGGTCGTCGCCGGGATGGACGGCGTCGCATCGTTGGGGCGGGCGGAGGGACTCGGCCGGCTGCTCACCGTCCGAGTGTCGGGTGCGGGCGCCGGCGGCGAGGCGTGGCAGCCGGCGAGCGCGAGCGACGCGACGAGAAGGCCCGCGTCGCGCCTCGCGGGGAGCGAGAGGCGGTGCAACAAGTGAATCATCGGTTCGGCGGTCGATGCACGGGAGACCCAATCTACCTCTAGCGCACGGTTCGCCAAAAACGTTGGCCGCGCAGTGCCGGGAAAGCGCGGCGAGTGTGGAGCGCCGCCTGAGCGCCGAGTTCATGAGCGTGACTACCGCGTCCCAGCCGCGCTCCCTTGATTACCTCGCATGCCCGAGCGCATTCGCACACGATTCCTCGTCGTCGGCAGTGGTGTCGCCGGCCTGCACACCGCCTGGCGCGCCTCGCAGCACGGCGAGGTGCTCCTGCTCACCAAGCGTTCGCTGTTCGACAGCGCCACGGCCTACGCGCAGGGCGGCATCGCCGCGGCGCTCGGCGCCGGCGACTCTCCGACGCTGCACCGTCAGGACACGCTGGCCGCGGGGGCGGCACTGTGCGACGCGGCCGCGGTGGAGGTGCTGGTGGAAGAGGGTCCGGCACGTGTGCGCGAGCTCCAGACCGCGGGCGCGCAGTTCGATCTCGACCCGAGCGGCCAGCTTCTGCTGGGGCGAGAGGCGGCGCACTCGACGAACCGGATCGTGCATGCGCACGGCGACCAGACGGGCGCCGAGGTTGCGCGCACGCTCATCGCGCGCGTACGGGCGAGCGAGAGCATCCGCGTGCTCGAGCGCGCGCGCGTGCTCGATCTCGTCACGCTGCGCGGCGCGTGCGCCGGCGTGCGCGCGAGCATCGCGGGCAAGCCGGTCGAGATCATCGCCGACGCGACCGTGTTCGCGACCGGTGGATGTGGCCAGGTGTATCGCTACACGACGAACCCGATGGTCGCCACCGGCGACGGCTTCGCGATCGCCCATCGTGCCGGCGTGACCCTGGCCGACATGGAGTTCGTGCAATTCCATCCCACCGCGCTCGACACGCCCGAGAACCCACTGTCGCTGATCTCGGAGGCGGTGCGCGGCGAGGGGGCGGTGCTCGTCAACGAGAAGGGCGTGCGCTTCATGGTCAAGGAGCACCGTCTCGCCGAGCTCGCGCCGCGCGACGTCGTGGCGCGCGCGATCTTTCGGCAGCAGAAGAGGAGCCGCGTCTATCTCGACGCGCGGAAGCTCGGGCGCGGCTTCGCCAAGCGCTTTCCCGGGATCTTCGCCCTCTGCGCGGCGCGCGGCATCGATCCGCGCAAGGACCTCATGCCGGTGACGCCGGCCGCGCACTACATGATGGGCGGCATCGTCACGGATCTGACGGGCAAGTCGAGCATGGCTCGCCTCTACGCGGTGGGCGAGGTGGCGCGAACCGGCGTGCACGGCGCGAACCGGCTCGCCTCCAACTCCCTGCTCGAGGGACTGGTGTTCGCCGAGCGTGTCGCGCGCGATCTGGCGAGCGTCGCCCCGCACGGCCGCGCGCCGGCCGAGAAGGAATGGCAGGTCCCTCCGCTCACCGACCGCGGCGCCGCGCACGTCGCGGCCGAGCGAGTGCGCGCGATCATGTGGCAACACGCCGCCATCGCGCGAACGGCGAAGGGGCTGCGCACCGGCCTGGCCGAGCTGGTCCAGATCGAGCAGCGGCTCCCGGCTGGCGCGACGGAGGAGCTCAACCTGGTGCAGACGGCGCGGCTGATCGTGGAGGGGGCGCTGAGGCGCAAGGAGTCGCGCGGAGGGCACTACCGGAGCGACTTCCCCCGGGCGAAGAGTCATTGGAGGGGGAGGCATATCGAGGTGTAGCGGGGAGGAGGAGCGAGGACGAGGAACGCGGGTTGCCGAGGTCGACAGGCGTCGTCGGTCCCGGAGCAGAACTTGCGGCGAATTCGCTACCCCACGTCCTGGCGACGAGGTCATGAGTCGGGGTTCACCACCAGGCGGCGTGACGCCGCAAGGGAGGTGCACGATGAACAGGCAGATGGCGGTGCTGGCACTCCCCCTCGCGCTGGGGTTCAGCGCATGCAGCGACAACCCGGCGGCGCCCGTGCAGATGACGCGGCCGGCACCCGTGGAGCAGGTGAAGCTTCCGGGCAGTGGGATCGTGCTCAACAGCGTGACCGGATTGAAGCTGCCGGTGCTCAGCGGCCTGGTACCGCTGGGGACGGTGACGATCAACCAGGCGGTGATCACCAACCTCACGGTGATAGAGAATGCCGTGGGACAGATCGTCGGCGTGCAGGCGGACGGCGTGCTCACGCTGACAGGCGGCCTGCTCGGCACGCAGGTGGTGACCGAGAACTTCACCACCACCGCGACCGTGACGGCCACCGGTCCGGGGACGTGCAGCCTGGTCTCGCTCAACCTGAGCCCGATCAACGTCGCCGTTCTGGGCCCCACCGCGACCATCGACATCCCCGCGCTCACGCTGAACGGCTCCGCCTCGGGGCTGGTGGGAACGCTGCTCTGCCGAGTGGCGGCGATCCTGAAAGGGCTGGGCGGCTGAGCCGCGGA
>DASYMZ010000160.1:0-1903 GCA_036008805.1 Gemmatimonadaceae bacterium | reverse complement strand
CGCCTGGGAGGGGCAGATCCCGATGGGTCGCCTCGGTGAGCCGGCGGAGTTCGGCGCGATGGTCTCCTTTCTCTGTTCCATGCACGCGAGCTACACGACCGGCGCCTCCATCCCCGTGGATGGTGGCTGGATCAAGAGCCTCCTCTGACGAACCCATGACCGACACCCTCTCCTCCGCCGCCACCGCGACGCGCGACGACGTCGCGCCGCTCGCGGCGCGGGTCAATGAGCTCTCCGGTGAGGGCGCGCTCGACGTGTTCCGCCGCGCCATGGAGCTCGAGCACGCCGGCCGTTCGATCGTACATCTCGAGCTCGGTGCACCGGATGTGGATGCGCCCTCGCATGTGGTGGACGCAGCCGTCGCTGCTCTGCGCGCCGGCGACGCGCGCTACGTTGCACCGCAGGGACTTCCCGAGCTGCGCGAAGCAATCGCTGCCGACGTGCGCTCGCGCGGGATCGCCGCAAGCGCCGATCAGGTGATCGTCACGCCGAGCGCGAAGACGGCCGTCTTCTACGCGATGCTGGCGACGGTGGAGCCCGGGAGCGAGGTGCTCGTTCCCGATCCCGGCTTCCCGATCTACCCGTCGATGGCGCGCTTCGCCGGCGGTGTACCAGTGGGCTACGCACTCGATGCCGACAACGCCCCGGACGTGGACGACATCGCGATGCGCATCGGCCCGCGCACGCGGGTGCTCTGTCTCAACTCGCCGAACAATCCGACCGGCGGCGCGCTCGATGCCGCGGACATGGCGCGACTCGCCGAGCTCGTGGAACGCCACGATCTGCGCGTCGTCACCGATGACATCTACTCGCGACTCGTATTCGACGGCGGTCGCGCGCCGAGCATCGCGGCTTTTGATGGTGCACGCTCTCGCACGATGCTCGTGGATGGGTTCTCGAAGACGTACGCGATGACTGGCTACCGCCTCGGCTACCTCGTCGTGCCGCGCCCGTGGGTGGAGCGACTCGTCACCATGAGCGTGAATGGCCACACGTGTGTGCCGCCATTCATCCAGCGTGCGGGGATCGCGGCGTTGATAGGGCCGCAGGACATCGTGGCGACGCAGGTCGCCGCGTATCGCGCGCGGCGAGATCTACTCGTACGCGGGCTGAACGCGCTGCCGGGCGTGAAGTGCCCGATTCCGGCCGGCGCGTTCTACGTCTTTCCCGACTTCTCCGCCCTGCTCGCGGCGCACGGTCTGACCTCGCGGGCCTTCGCTGACCGGCTGCTCGAAGACCACGGGGTCGCGGCTATCGACGGGGCCGCGTTCGGCTCGCGCGGAGAAGGATGCGTGCGTCTGTCCTTCGCGTCCGCGCAGGCGGACCTCGATGCGGCGGTCACGCGGATCGGCGAGGCGGTGGCGGGCTTGGCGGGGTGACACGCGGCGTCGTTCGCTCAGAGAGCGGCCGCCCCGTGAACAGGTGCTTCGGAATCACGACGTGCGCGCCCATCGTGCCGTCCACGAGCTGCGTGATGCGCACGTCTCCGGCCGTACTCAGCAACTGATAGGCATCCTCGCGCGACAGGTGGTAGGTGTCGCCGAGTAGCGCGATCGCCTGACGCGTGGCGATCTTCGTCGCCACCGTCAGGTTGGAGTCCGTGCCCATCGCGATCCAGTCCGTGGGCGTCTCCGCGCGGGGCCAGTCGAAGTGCAGGTCCTTGCGTACGATGAGCTGGAACCGACCGCGCAGCGCCGTTTCGAGCGCCGTGATGTCCACCTCGCCGTCGCCCTGCGCCGCATGGCCGTCGCCGATTTCGAGCAGTGCGCCGCGCGTGTGCACCGGGATGTAGAGGATCGTTCCGGCGACGAGCGCCTTGTTGTCGAGATTCCCCGCGTGCGTTCCGGGCGGAGCGCTGTTGATGCGCCCCTGCTCTGGTCGCGGCGCGACACCGATGCTCCCG
>DASYMZ010000159.1:0-7312 GCA_036008805.1 Gemmatimonadaceae bacterium | reverse complement strand
ACTCCGTCCCCAGGAGTCCGTCCCCGCCAGGCTGGCGCTTGGCTTGCGCGCCGATCCCGGAACGCGTATCTCACTGCCAGATAGGTCGCGCCGTCGCCGTCCAGGGAGCGCACCATGACCATCACGCAGTCGGTTCGAGATTTCGCGCTCGGCTTTCCTCTCGATAGCGTGCGCGCGCGCTATCAACGCTCGCAGGACCTGTCCGCTGCGGTCGCACTGCTGCATGAGCGTGAGCTCAAGCGATACCTGCTGCTCTGTGCGACGCACTCCGACGTGAGTCTGCCGATCTCGCCGGCCATCGACGATCTGTGGCATGAGTTCGTGCTGCACACCCGAGACTATGCTGCCTTCTGCAGCGGCCTCACGGGCGGCTTCATTCATCATGTCCCCATGACGGCCGACGACTCTCGTGCGGCCGTGGCGCATCGGTACGCGCTCCTCCTCCGCTTCTACGAAGAGGAGTTCGGCGAATCGCCGCCCGCCGACGTGTGGCGGCGCAGTGGCGCGGGCGGATCGCTGCTCAACGACTGCGACAGCGACGTGGAGTTGGCCGACTGTGCGAGCGAGAGCGAGTAGCGTTGCGTTGCCGCGATTCATGTCGAGCGAAGCGTTCGCCGACTGCAGAGCCGACGTGCCGGTGCCAGAGCCGCCGCCATCGCCTGCGGAGTAGCTCGGTGCGAACGCGCCGAGCGGAGGCCGCGCAATGACCGAGACGGTCTCCAAGGTACCAGGTCCGAGTTACACCGGAGCGGACGGCAACCACTCGGCGACGGCCGATGGTGAGGTCGGGGACGCGCTGGCGATCGGCTCGCCCGACGCCGGACGGCCCAGCGCCGAGCAGCGCGCGGTGGACGCGCTCCGGCGGGGCGACGTCGCGGACTTCGACGAATGGTGCGATAGCGAGCCGGACGCCGCCCGCGCGGATGGGTGGAGCGACGCTCGCACCCTGCGCGCGCAGTTCATCGTCGAGCTGTGCGTCGCCACTCGCGATGCGACGACGCGCTTCGCACGCGGTATTCGCATCAAGGGCGCGCGCATCTCGGGAGCAATCGACCTCACGACGGCGACGATCGACTCGCTGCTGCTGCTCGAGCGCTGCCGGATCGAGGGCAAGATCTCGCTGCGCGACGCGACCTGTCGCCTGGTGAACTTCGCGCACTCGCGCGTGTTGGGGAACATCGAAGCAGATCGCCTGCACAGCACCGGAGGCGTCTACCTTCGCCGAGGGTTCGTGTGCGAGGGATTCGTGAGGCTGTCCGCCGCGACGATCGAGGGTGATCTGAGCTGCAACGAAGGCACGATCCATGGAGAGGGCGGCCTGGCCCTCCGCTGCGATCGGATGCGCGCGTCAGGCAGCGTCTTTCTCAACGATTTCGTCGCATGCGGAGAGGTGCGGCTCCTCGACGCCGAGATCGGCGCGAACGTGGAAGTTTCCAACGCGACGCTCGCGAGCCCGGGAAAGACCGCCCTGCTCGCGGACAATGCGCGCATCGCGGGATCGCTGGTGCTGATGAGATGGAACCGGCCGCCGTACGGGGAGATCAGTCTCAGGAACGCGTCGGCGAGCGTCTTGCGGCTCGGCGCATTGACCGGCACGTGGCCGAATGCCGGCACGGTGCGCGCGCAGGGTTTCCGCTACTCGGCACTCGAGGCAGAAGAGTCGGTGAGCCTCGCGCTGTGCGAGCGGTGGCTGGAGCTGCTCGTGGCCTCGCCATTCAGTCCCCAGCCGTACGAGCAGAGCGCGCAGGTGCTGCGCGAGACGGGTCTGTCGGACGACGCGAAGCGCATCGCGATTCTGCGGAGACGCATCCAGCGCGAGCAGCCTGGTGTTTCGCCGCTACGACGGATCGGTGAGCTGCTGCTCGATCGCTTGATCGGATACGGCTACCGGCCGGCTCGCTCCGTCGCGCTGCTGCTGCTGTTCGGCGCACTCGGCACGTGGGTGTTTCATGCGGCGCAGTCGGCCGGGGCGATGGTGCCATCCGACAGCAGCGTGTATTCGAACCCGCCCTATTCGAAGGATCACCGCACGGTTCCGCGCGGATATCCGCCGCTCAACGCGCTCGTCTACTCGTTCGACGTCCTGCTCCCGATCATCGATTTCCAGCAGGATTCCAAGTGGCGGCCCGACGTCGGGGCAGCGAGCGACTTCGTGATCGCCGGTGTCGACGTGCCGCGCTTCGGGATCGGCAGGTACGCGCTCTACTACATGTGGCTGCAGATCATCGTGGGGTGGATCCTGTCGACCTTGTTGGTCGCGTCAGTGACGGGTCTCATTCGGAAGGAATGAGCGCGGTCCGCTGTCTACTCCGTCTGCGCGAGCAGGAACTCGTTCGCGAGGCCCACGAACCTCCGCACCGCCGCGTCGCCGGCGGACGGGAACATGATCTCTCCGAAGTACTCTCCGTGCCCGCCGGGGAGGATGCACAGTCGCCCATGCTGCACGAGGCGCGAGAGATCGATCGCTTGCTCCGGCCGCACGACGTCCTTGTCGCCCGTCACGACGAACGTCGGCGCCTCGATCCCCTGAATCAGTGAATCGGGGATGTCCTCGAACTGCATCATCCGCCGGCTGTCGCGCTCGTACATCGTGAACAGTCCTTCCTGCCGAGGATCGAGCTTGAGGTATTCGTCCTTGTAGACCTGCGGCATGTCGGCGAAGGTGCCCTTGTTCATGACGTCCCAGAACCACGGGTGCATGCCGTCCTTCCGGTAGTTCGCCGACGCGACGATCAGCCGCTCCACCTTCTCGGGATGACGGATCGCCACCTGCAGCGCGACCGTGCCGCCGTTGCTGAAGCCGAACACCGTCGCGCGCTCGACGTACAGGTGGTCCATCAGCGCGGCGACGTCGTCCGCATCCTGCTCGAAGGTGAACGCGCGATCGACGTCGCGGGTGTGGCCGTGCGCCTGGAACTCCACCGCGATCACGCGCGGATGTGTCTCCTTGAGTAGCGGCAGGATTCGCCCGAACGACGTCGTGATCGTCGAGCCACCGCCGTGCAGCAGGATGAGCGGCACCTCGCCGCCCTCGCCGTGCACCTCGTAGTACATGCGGAGGCCGTTCACCCACGCGTAGCCGGTGCGCGTCGGTGGCGCGTGCGCGCGTGATGCGCTGGGAGCGCGCGCTGGCGCGACGCCGTTCGGCTCTCCGCTCACCTTCGGGGCGACGGAGGCCTTGATGGTCGACACGAGCGCGGCGACGCGCGCGCCGAGCGAATCAGGGCTCATTGATTGGCGACGTGAGAAACTCGTCGGCGAGCGTCACGAACACGCGCAGCATGCGGTCGTCGACGTTCGGGAAGGTGATCTCTCCAAGATACTCACCGTGCCCGCCCGGAAGGATGCTGACCCGACCATGCGGAAGGAGTCTCGACAGTTCGATCGCGTGCTCCGCGCGCACGACGTCCCTGTCGCCGACGATCACGAGCGATGGCGCCTGAATGGCGTGGATGACGGAGTCGGGGATGTCCACGAACGCGAGCATCCGCTTCAGGTCCCGATCGTGCATCGCGTGCACGCCTTCCTGGCTCGGATTGATCTTCAGGTACGCATCCGCGTACGGCTTCGGCATGTCGGCGAAGGTGCCCTTCTCCATCGCGGGCCAGAACCAGTCCTGCATGCCGCTCCGCTTGTAGTTCGCCGAGCCGATGATCAGCCGATTGACCATCGCGGGATGGTGACTGGCGAGCTGCAACGCGGTCGTGCCGCCGTTGCTGAACCCGAACACGTCCGCCTTCGCGATGTGGAGTTGAGTGAGCAGCGCCGCGACGTCCTCGGCGCATTGCTCGAAGGTGAATGGACGGTCGACGTCCCTCGTGTGCCCATGCGCCTGCATCTCGACGGCGATCACCTGGCGCGAAGCACTCAGCAGCGGGAGCACGCGCGCGAAGTTCGTCCCGATGGTCGAGCCGCCGCCGTGCAGCAGCACGAGTGGTGGCCTGCTCGTGCTGCCTCCATGCACCTCGTAGTACATGTGCAGGCCGTTCACGTCGGCATACCCGGAGCGCGCCGGCGCTGATGCCGCCGCTCGGCTCGCCTGGCTCTGCGCTGCGTTCGGGATGGCTGCGCCGAGCGTCGCTGATGTCAGACAGAGCGTCAGGTGGAGAAGACGAATGCGCATGATCAGCCCTCCGCGCGCAGCGCGCGATCGAGATTGTCGAGCAGGTCGTGGGTGCCGCGCTGCCGGTCGGCGCCGCCATCGTAGTCGTCGAGGAAGACGCCCTGCTCGGTGATGGTGAGCCGAGTACCCTTGCCGTCAGGTGCGAGCTCCACCGTCGCGAGGGAGACGGAGATTCGCGTCTCACCGATCGACATCGCGTAGCTCCACACGATCCGCTCGTTCGGCACGATGTCGTGATACACGGTGTCGTTGCGGTGCTGGGTGCCGCCCGGCGGTCCGACGCGCCACACCTCGCGCCCGCCGACGCGGAAGTCGCTGGTGTGTTCGGCAACGACCCATCCTTCGACGCAGCCGAACCACTTCGCCTTCTTCGACTTGTCGGCGAACGACGCGAAAACCCGCGTTGGCGACGCGGGATATCGCCGCTCGATCGTGAAAGTTTCGTGCTGCGCGGATCGTGCGCTCATGATCGTCTCCGTGGCGTTGGCTTTCTGCGCTTCAGGTCATCCTCCTCGGCGAGCAGGGCGCCGAGCCGGTCGAGCTTGCGTTCCCAGCTCGCGCGCCGGCTCGCGAACCAGCTCTCCGCGTTCGACAGCGCCCTCGGCTCGATCCGGCAGGTGCGCACGCGGCCCACCTTCTCCGAGCGCACGAGCCCACTCGCCTCGAGCACCTGCAGGTGCTGCATCACCGCCGGCAGCGACATGTCCAGCGGCCGCGCCAGATCGCTCACCGACGCCGGCCCTCGACTCAACCGCTCGACCATCACGCGTCGCGACGGATCGGCGAGCGCCTGGAAGACCAGGTCGAGCGGCTGCTGATAGTTAAGCATGTGCTTAACTATACGCTGGCACTCGGTTGTGTCAAGCGTCCGGGTGCTGTCGCGGACTGTTGGTGCTCGGCACGAGCGTGCTCACGCGGAGAACAGGGAGAACGGCGAAGACGCGGGGATGCGGTGGATGGGCTGTCCGCACCATACGCCTCTTCGGTAGCGACCCGCGAGCAGAACGCGCTATTCCGCCTTGCGAACGCTCCGAGCCACTTCGCGCAGCCGAGCGACGAGCGTGTCGACCGGGAGCTCGCGACCGAGCACGTCGCGCGCGCCCGACTCGCGCAGCCACGATGACAGCTTCGCATCGGACTGTGCGGTGACGACGATCACCGGAACGTCACTCGCCGCAGCGCGGAGCGCGCCGAGCATTCCGACGGCGTCCATGCGCGGCAGCGCGACTTCCGTCACGACGATGTCGGGTTGCAGTCGCGTTATGAACTCGAGTCCCGCCACACCGTCGGCCGCCTGCAGCACGGTGAGTCCCACGCGCGTGAGCTCGCGCGCCAGCTCGCGGCGCGCGGGCGCATCGTCGTCCACGAGGAGCACTCGCAGTGGCGCAGCGTTGGCCGACGTGGACGCGGCGATCGGCGGCGGCGCGGGCGCCGGCGTCGCAATCCTCGGGGCTTCGATCGTCGCCGCGGGCGCAGCGTCACTCGGCACCGGCGTCTTCGGCGTGCCGAGCAACTGCGCGAGCAGCGCGTCGATGTCCTCCTGCGGCGCGGCGCCGGCCGTCTCCGGCGGAGGCACGGTGTCGAGCAGTTCTGCGAGCGACGTCGTGCCATCGAGCACGTGCAGCAGGCCGGAGTCCCAGAGCGTCGGGATACCGGCGTCGCGGCAGAGCTGCGCGATCTCGGGCGGCGTGGCGCCGAGCTTGATCGCCATGCGGATCGGCGCGCCGACCTGCACGATCTCGGCGATCGCGAGACGGCCGACATATCCGGTGGTGCGACAAGCCTGGCAACCAACCGGCCGGCGGATCTTCGCCGCGGGGTGACCGTAGAGCAGCCGCTGCTGCTGCTCGGGCAGGTCGTTCACGTTCTGCGTCTGCGAGCAGCCCGGACAGAGCCGGCGCACGAGGCGCTGCACGACGACGCCCTGCAGCGCCGCGGCGAGCGACGCGCCGTCCTGATGCAGCTCGTGCAGGCGCGACACCGCGGCGCCGAAGTCCGGCGCGTCGAGCGTGGCGACGACCACGCGCGCGGGCGCGTCTTCCGCGAGCGCCTGTTCGACCGTTGGCCCGTCGAGCGGCGCGCCGATCATCACGATGTCGCTGTCCTCGCGCAGCACGGTTCGGAGCGCCGACCCGAGCGACAGATGCGCCGACTCGCTGAGCGCGATCTGCGTGACACGCGCGAGCGGCAGCTCGATCGGCTCCTCGATCGTGGTGACCTTGCGTCCGTTCTCCACGAGCTCGCGCGCGGCGGCGTACAGCGTCGTCGTCTTCCCCGCGCTCGCGGGACCGGTGACGACGATGAGGCCGCGCTCGGCGCTGAGGAGCTGGTTGATCCGATGCTGCTCGGCGACGGCGAGTCCGAGCTCGCTCAGCCTGGGCGCCGACTTCGCCGACCGGAGACGGAGGAGCACGCGTTCCTGCCCATTGCTCGCGGGCTCGATCGACACGCGCGCGACGACGGCGCCATCGGGTGTGTCGAAGGTGATCGCGCCGCGGCGAACGTTGCCACTCGCGTCGGGCTCGAGCTTCGCGCGCGACCTGAGCGTCTCGATGAGCACCGCGCGGTGCTGCGCGGCGATCTTGAACCGGTCGTGCCGAGTGCCGTCGATGCGCAGCCGCACGAGGAACCCGCCGTCGGGCGCGGGCTCGAGGATCGCCTCGGACGCATGCTCGGCGAGTGCCGCGCCGAGCAGCCGGTCGACGATGCTCGGCGCGGGCGTGGGCGTGGGGTGCGATGCGCCCTGCGCGGCGGTGGTGGTAGCCGAGGGAACCGGGTGCTCGGCCGTGGTCAGCGTCGGCCGATCGGCCGAGGGCACTGGCCGCTGCGGCGCTGCTGGCGACGCGGTGGGCGGGAAGAGCGCGCCCGGATCGGCGCGCGAGCCGTAGACCGCGGCGTACACGATCGACTGTGCGCGCAGGATGTCACTCGGGTTCGCGGCGTCGAGCCGCACACGCTGCTTCGCGGCGAAGGCGAGCTGGCGCTCCAGCTCGGAGCTCATCGGGTTGGACGTCGCGACGACGAGCGTGCCCTTGTGCACGCCGATCGGCGCGACCTTGTGCTCGAGCGCGATGCGCTGCGGCAGGAGCTGTCCGAGGTCGGGCGTGAGCTGCGTGAAGTCCGCGGGCTTCGCGCCGGAGCCGGCGCAGGCGAGTCGCAGCACCTCGGCGTCGGAGAGCCCCGCGTTCA
>DASYMZ010000158.1:0-73010 GCA_036008805.1 Gemmatimonadaceae bacterium | reverse complement strand
AGCGCCTCGAGCTGCTGGTAGCCCATCTCCATCCCCTCGGTTGCCGGCGACTGGAGCACGACGTCGCGCACCTCCTTGGATATGTAGAGGAGGCTCGTCGTCACAGTGGTCTTTCCCGCGTGCTCGGTGAACACGACCGTGTCCACCGCCTCGCCCTCGTACCACGCCTGATCGAACTTCTCGGTGTTGACGATGCGCTCCTGCGGCACGATCTCCCGATACGCCCCGCCCATCCCCATCTCGGCACCATCCGGCCCTTTCCACACCCAGCGGTAGCGGCCACCAACGCGCACGTCCATCTCGCACACGGCCCACGACCAGCCCGGCATGCTCCCGAGCCAACGCTTGACCAGCTCGGGCTTCGTGTAGGCATCGTAGACCAGCCGGCGCGGCGCCGAGAAGGATCGCTCGATCCTGATCTCACGATCCGACGGCGTGGTGACCTGCAACGAACCGGTGTTGCGCATCGTCATCTCCCTTTTCGTTTGGTGGCGCCGGACTTCTTCGTGCGGCTTCGCGCGGACTCTTCCGCCTTCAGCTCCTCGAGCAGATCGTCCAGCCGACCGTACGATTGCTCCCAGAACTGGCGATATCGCTCGATCCATTCGTTCGCTTCGGCGAGCGGCTTCGCCTCGAGCTTGCGCGGACGACGCTGGGCGTCGCGTCCGTGCGAGATGAGGCCGGCACGCTCGAGGACTTTGAGATGCTTGGAGATGGCCGGTTGGCTCATCGCGAACGGTTCGGCGAGCTCGCGCACCGACGCCTCCCCAGCAGCGAGCCGCGCGAGGATCGCTCGGCGCGTCGGATCGGCGAGCGCCGCGAAGGTTGCGTCGAGGCGGGCGGAGGACATCTGTCCGTGACCGTATGTGTGCATAGCTACTAGGTTATGAACTAGGGCGATGGATGTCAAGCATCTCGCCGTCACGATCACCATAGAGGTCATGGAACCGACAGTCACGTTCGGCAACGCGGCGGAGGATGGCGCGGCGTTCAATGGATGGTTCATCGGCGATCTGCTCACCTGGGCACGGGCGCGAGGCGCGAGCGACGAGGTGCTCGCGGCCGCGGGGCGCCGAGTGAGCCGGTTGGTCGAGGTGAAGTGGGGGATCCATCCGGCCCGCATGCCGCGACCTGGCGGCTGGGTGGCGTCGTCGGGCGAGACGACGCTCTCGGTGCTGATCTCCGGCGAGTTCGAGGTGCGGTTCCGGCCGATCGGCGGTGGCGCGGAGACGATCGTGTCGCTGCGCGCGCTCGGCGACTACGTGCTGTCGGGCGTGGACTCGGAGCACACGTGGCGCGCGATCGCCGATTCGGTGATTCTGTCGGTGAGGTGGGATGAACGGTGAACGGTGAACGGTGAACGGCAACGGCGAGTTGCTCGGCGCAGGGATGGCGCGGCGCGACGGAGCGCTGCCTCTTTGCATGGCGCCTGTCGGTGTCGTCGCCGAGTGAGTGGGCCCTTCCACCGCCTTCATACTTCCGTCACGATGTTCGCTCGTTCGTTGTTCGCCTGCTCCATCGCCGTGTTGCTCACGAGCGCGCCGGTGTCGCTCGGCGCACAGACGCCGAGCGCGCGCGGCGCGGCGCCGTCGGTCGATCTTCGCCACGGTGCGCTTCGAGTCTCGCGCGACGGACGGCATCTCGTGCACGCGGATGGCACACCGTTCTTCTGGCTGGGCGACACGGCGTGGGAGCTGTTTCACCGGCTCACGCGCGAGGAGGCCGACCTCTATCTCGACGACCGCCAGCGCAAAGGGTTCACCGTCATCCAGGCGGTGGTGCTGGCCGAGTTCGATGGGCTCACCGTACCGAACGCGTACGGCGACAGGCCTCTGGTGAACGACGATCCGACCGCGCTCGTCGAGGGATACTTCCGTCACGTGGACTACGTGGTCGACGCGGCGGAGCGACGCGGGATGTTCGTCGGCATGCTGCCGACGTGGGGTGACAAGTTCAACAAGAAGTGGGGCGCCGGCCCCGAGATATTCACGCCGGAGAATGCGCGCGCGTACGGCGAGCTGCTCGGACGCCGCTACAAGAACAAGCCGATCGTCTGGATCCTCGGCGGCGACCGGTCGCCGGAGAGTCCGCTGCACCTCGCGATCGTGCGCGCGATGGCGGAGGGGCTGCGCGCGGGCGACGGCGGCGCGCACCTGATGACCTATCATCCGACCGGCGCGCAGTCGTCGTCGCGCTACTTCCACGCCGACGACTGGCTCGCATTCGACATGTTCCAGTCGGGACACAATGCGAGGAACATCGCGAACGACCGCTACGTAGAGAACGATCGGAGCCGCACGCCGGTGAAGCCGGTGGTCGACGGCGAGTCGCGCTACGAGGATCATCCGATCGACTGGAAGCCGGCGAACGGCTGGTTCGACGACTTCGACGTGCGTCAGGGGATGTACTGGTCCGTGCTCGCCGGCGCGGCGGGCCACACCTACGGGGACCACGACATCTGGCAGTTCTGGCAGCCGGGCCGCACGCCGATCTCGGCCGCGCGCACGAACTGGCGCGAGGCACTGCACCACCCTGGCTCGGCGCAGGTGGGCTACGCGCGGCGCCTGTTCATGTCGCACCCGTTTCTGGAGCTCGTACCGGATCAAGCGATGCTCGCCGCGGGCGCGGACAGCGGGGCCGCGCATCAGCGCGCGGCGCGCGCGCGCGATGGGTCGTATGCGATGATCTACACGCCGTTCGGGAGATCCATCGCGGTACGGATGGATGCGTTGCGAGGGCCGTCGGTGGCGGCGGCGTGGTTCGATCCGCGCACTGGAGTGACCAGCGCGATCGGGTCGTTTCGCGCGAGTGGGGCGCGGACGTTCGACCCGCCGGGTGACGCGGGGCGAGGGAACGACTGGGTGCTCGTGTTGGACGGGGAGCGGTAGTGCGCGCGCGAGCTCGCCCGGCAGGACGTGCTCGGATCCGCGCTGTGCGTACCACCTCGTACTCCGTACCGCTGGACTGCGCGGGTAGCGGCACGAACGTCGGATGCGCCCGATTCCGGTTTCCCTCTCCCACGGCATTCATGATTCGTCGCCATGCAGTCCTCGTCGCGCTCCTCGTCTGCCCGCCGACGGTCGCGCCCGCGCAGACGCATCGCGCATCCACGCTTGCCTCCGCGGCGCATCCGGGCTACATCCCGGCGCGAGGCGACCAGGCATTGACCGATCGGGGCCGCGCATCGGGATCTGACCCGGTGAAGAGAGGTACGGGTCAGGGCTTTCCGGTGCGCGGGTCGCGCCGCTCGCCGAAGAGAGACTCGTCGAACTTGAAGCCCAGGTCCAGGTACGGGCCGCGCTGGGTGTAGCCGAGCGAGTTGAAGTCCTGATCGGTGAAGCCGAACAGGTTGTAGCCGCCCGCCACGCGCAGATTGCGCATCGCCAGGACACCGAGCTCGGCACCGGTGCCGTAGTTGCGACGTCCGAAGCCGTCGCTTCCCAGCACGCTCGCCATGAGACCGAGATCGAGCCGGTGGGTGAGGTCCATCGTCGCGCGGCCCATCAGGAGCTGCGCGGTGGTGCGCGCCGACAGATCGTCGCGCGTGTCGAGCGCCCACTTCGCCGCGTAGCGGCCGCTGAAGGTGAAGGTCTGCGCTGGACGCACGTTCACGAGCGCGGCGGCGACGTTCGAGCGCGAGCGCGACGTGGCCTGCCCCTGCGCGTCGAGCTGGTCGATCACGTTCTCCACGCGGAAGAGCGCGTTCACGCGGTTGCGATCCGTCTCGCGCCACGCGAGTCCAACCTGCGAGCGGCCGCGCATCCGGTCGCTGTCGATCTGATCCCACAGCGTCCGGCCCAGCACGGTCCAGTCCTGCGCGAGCTTGCGCACGTAGCCGAGCGAGCCGAGATAGTCGTCGCCGGTGGGACTCGTGCGCCACTCGAAGCGCGCGGAGCCCTTCCACAGTGGGTTCGCCGTGTACTCGAGCGCACCGGTGACGGCGAGCGCCGCTTCGGCGCCCGCACCGCTCAGCGGCGAGACGCGCTCGAACGAGGTGTTCGCGAGCAGCCCTTTCGCAATCGGCCAACGGTTCCTGAGTCCGATCGACGCCTCGGCGTCGCGCCCATCGATCGCGTCGCGCGCGCGGTACTCGGAGAAGAGCTGGCCGTTGCGCAGATAGTCGGCGTCTACACCGAACACCGTGCGCTGGCGCTCGCCTTCGGCGGTGGAGATGAAGTTGTCGGCCTGCCCACCCACCCACTCGTGGCGCGCGTAGAGCCGCGCGAAGTCGAGCACGCGATAGTCCCCGCCGACGGTGCCGCGATGCGCGCCGCCATCGATCCCGATCTCGTACTCGGCGAACATCGTCGCGCGCGTGCTGCCCGGCGCGCGCGCGGTGAGGCGCGCGCGCGCGGTCTGCGCGGCGATCGGTCCCTGCTCCCCGGCGAGACCGGTGGCGGTCATTCCATTCTGCAGCACCGGTGTCACCGGCGCCGCGGTCTGGTCGGCCCAGCGATAGCCGAGCTCTCCGAACAGTCCCTTCGCGAGACGCCGCTCGAGCGCGAGGCCGGCGACGTCGCGTCGCCCGCCGGTGCGATCGTCTTCGGTGCGCAGCCCCTCGCCGATCACGCGCGTGCTGGAATCGATCGACGCGCTGGCGCGCGCTCCGTACTCGCTGCGGCCGCCGATGAAGGTGGACGAACGGTTGTCGAAGCTGCTGTCGCCGCGCAGGGCATAGAGCCGGCCTTCGGCGCGCGCGGAGCGATGACGAAGCTCGAGGCGCCACGCGTCGCCGGTGCGATCGGCGTCGCCGGTCGCGGTGTGCGCGATCTCGCCGACGAGATAGGTGCCGGCGCCGAGCGCGGCGGTGAACCCGCCACCGAGCACCGACTGCCGGTCGAGCGGATTCTCGTCGCGCGCGGCGAGCGCGCCGAGCTCGAGGCGCGATCCGACGCGGAGCGCGCCGTTGCCGCCGTAGGTCATGAAGCGCGGGCCACCCTGCTCCACCTCGTACGACACGCGCACGAAGACGGGATTCAGGCTGGCGTCGAGGCTCGGCACCGCGACGCGGAAGACGAGTCGTCCCGTCGCCGGCTCGACGGTGTAGTCCTGGAAGCGGATCATCGGCCGCCGCTCGAGGATGACGGCGGGCTGGTTGCGATCGCGCGTCACGATCTCGACGCGCTCGCTGTTCTCCACCGCGCCGCCCTGCGACAGGAAGTACGGACCCGACAGCCCTCGCGCCGGGATCTCCTCGGCGCGCTGGCCCGAGCGGCCGCGACTCACGAACGCCTCGAGCACACCGCGTTCCGACTCGAGGTGCTCCTGCGCGCCGGTGAGGCTGCGGTCGAAGGCGAGCAGCAGGCGACGCTCGTCGGCGCGCATGGTGACGAAGTCGCCGTAGCGGGTGTACGACGCGCCGCGCTCGAGCTGCGCGTAGAGGCGGTTGCGGGTACGCGCGTCGAACTCGCGCACCGATGCGTCGCCGAACACGGGGAGGACTTCCTCGGGACGGATGTCGCGGAACTGACCGACGAGCGGATCGCGCTCGGTGTCGTAGCCGAGGGTGAGGAGACCGGCGTGCTTGATGTCGCCCTTGAGGAAGAGCGCGGCGCGCGCGCTGGTGACGGTGCGGCCGCTGTCGCTCGTGGCGCGCAGCGAACGCATCGCTTCCTCGAACGCGTCGTCGTTGCCGGAGACGGCGCCGGAGCGGAGGTCGATGCGGCCCTGGAAGAGGCCTGTGGCGACGAGGGAACGGAGCTCGGGGTTGGGCGGGAGCTCGTGCATCCTCATCGTGGGCGCCTGGGAGGGAGCCGGCGGCGCGACGATCGGCGGCACCACACTTCCCCAACGATTCGGGTCGCTCGGCGACTGCTCGGCAAGCGACTGCGGCGGCAGGAGCGGCTGGTACTGGGTATTGGCACGCGGAGGCGCGGAGGATGCGGAGAGCGCGGAGGACATCGCGTTCGCCGACGAGCGGCCGCCGATGCCCGAGGTGCTGGTCGGCGGCGCCTGCGTGACGAAGTCCGGCGTGAGCAGCGCGTCGCCGAGTGAACGACCGCCGCCGGCCAGGCGTCGCATCCTCGTTTCCTGGTATACGGCCTCATCGCGCGTCCCTTCGGCGAAGTCCGCGCGCGCGAGCTCGCCGCGCTTGAGATCGACGAAGCGCGAGTACGGATCGCCCGCGTTGCGCGTGTCGAGCGTGACGAGCTTCGCGCCGGCGGGCAGCGTGGTGCGGTCCACCTTCACGACGTGCAGGCCGGAGCGCACGTCGATGAAGTTGAACTTCCCCTCCTCGTCGGTGATCGCGCCGGTGCCGTCCTCGAGGATGACGCGCACGCCGGGGATGCCGAGGTCTGTCGTATCCTGCGACAGACGCTCGGTCGTGTCGCGGATCTCGCTGGCGACGCTCACAGAGCGAAGATGGATCGTGCTGTGCACCTGGCTCGAGTCGCGCAGCAGATACACCTTGCCCGCGATCACGCCGCGATCCGAGAACACACCGGCGCGCAGCCTGACCGGCACGACGGCCGCGTTCGAGGTGACGGCGATGCCCACCGCGCGTGACGCGGCGATGGCGCGGGTGATGTTCTCCCCATCCATGCGTGCGCCTGCTCCGATCCGCGCTCGATAGGTGATGCGAACGACGTCGCCTGGTTGCATGTCGCCGAGCGGCCAGCTCAGCGCGTTGGCCTCCGTGGTGGGATCGGCGATCGGCGTGCCGCGCGCGAGCGTCGGATTCATGGAGTGCGTGCTGCTCGACTTCACGTAGGCGAAGCCGCGCGGGATCTGATTGGTGAGGACGACCGCCGGCACCGGGCTCTTGCCGACGTTGCGCACGATGACCGTGAACTCCGGTGCGTCGCCGACCTCGTGCTCGTACTGCGGTGTCGAGAGCTCGAGCGTGAGGCGGTAGTCCGTGCTCGGGTGCGCCGTGACGCACGAGCGCGCGCCGTCGGTTGCGACGGCGGCGTTGGCTGCCGTGATCGCCGCGCAGTTCACGATCTGCGCGGCGATGCTGCCCGCGACGCTCGTGACGAGCGTGATCGCGCTGCTGTCGCCGGCGGCGATCGCCGAGCTGTGCGTGCAGTCGATCACGCCGCCGATGGCGCTGCAGCTCCAGCCGCTGCCCGAGCCCGAGACGAAGCCGAGCCCCGCGGGCAGCGAGTCGGTGACGCTGATCGGTCCGGCGGCCGGTGTCGGAGCCGTGTTGCGCACCCAGAGGCGGAAGGTGCCGGGCAGTCCGGCCACCAGCTCGCCGGAGAGCTCCTTCCGGATGCTGAGCGTCCCGCCGAGCGCGACCGGGATCGTGACCGAGCCGCAATCGTTGGAGGGAGTCGCGTCTCCGGTGGCGGTGGCGCATGCGACGTTCGTGATCGAGCGCGCACCGATCGCCGTCGACACCGTCGCGGTGACGGTGACCGACGACGTGCCGCCGGTGGCGAGCCCCGGGCCCGAGTAGGTGCAGGAGACCGTCTGGCCCGTGATCGCGCAGGTGAAGCCCGTGCCCGTCGCCGATGCGGGGAGGAGTCCGGCGGGCAGCGTGTCCGCGACCAGGATGGCGCCCGTCGTCGTGCCGCTGCCGCGGTTCGTGGTGGTGAGCGTGAACGTCACCGTCACGCCGGCGCGCAGCGTGTCGGCGCTCGCCGTCTTGGTGAGCGTGACGTCGGGCGCGCCGGCGAGGATGGGGGTGAGCGTCGTCGCGTCGTCGGCCGTCTTCGTGCCGAGCGTGCCGTCGTTCGGCGTGGCGACCTTCGCGGACATCGACAGCGTGCCCGTCGCCGACGTCGCGACGCTGTCGGTGAAGGAGACGCTCGTCGAGGCGCCGGCGGCGAGCGGTCCCGGGTTGGTGCACGTCACCGTCGATGCCGAGGCCGAGCAGCTCCAGCCCGTTCCGGTCGCCGAGGTGAAGGTGAGTCCCGCCGGCAGCGTCTCGACGACGGTGATGGGACCGGTGGTCGGTCCGCTGCCGCGATTGGCGACCGTGAAGTCGTAGCTCGCGGTGGTGCCCGGGACCACGTGTCCGATCGGCGTGCGCGTGATCGCGAGGTCGGGGCCCGCGCTCACCGGAAGTGGACCATCGGTGGCCGAGTCGTTCGCCGAATTCGAGTCCACGTAGCCAGGCGCGACCGCGACCACCGCGTTGTTCGACACCGTGCCGGCGTTCACGGTCACGTTCGCGAACACCACCAGCTCGTAGAAGCTTCCAGCGGTCATTGCGGGGAGCAGCAGGCCGGTCGTGAGCGCGGACGTCGTGGGCGGTGCGACGCACAGGTTACCGGCGGCGGCCGAGCAGTTCACGGAGTTGAGCAGCACGCCCGACGGCGTATCGGTGAGATGCGAGCCGGCGGGCAGGTCGGCCGGTCCGAGGTTGGTGGCGCGCAGCTTGTAGGCGAGGCCCTGTCCGAGCTGCACGCTCAACACGCCGCTGGTCTTCGTGACGGCGAGGTCGGCGAGCGCGCCGGAGATCGTCGTGCTCGCGGCGTTCGCGAGCGCGTTGGCGCCCTCGCTCGTTGCGGTGGCGATCGCGCTGGCGACGTCGGATCCGGCGGCGCCGGCCTTCTGTGCGTAGTGCACCGTGATGCCCGACGTGCCGTTGCCCGATGCGGTCTGGCTCGCGGCGAGCGAGGCGGGCATTCCCGCGAGTGTCACGACACCAGTCGCCGCATCGTACGATGCGGTCGCACCGGCGGGCAGATTTCCGATGACGACACCGGACAGGCCGGTGGAGAGCGTGAGCGTGTACGCGACGCCCGTCGCGATGGACGGTCCCGCGTTCTGATAGACGACGGTGCCGTCGACGCTGGCGCCGACCGTCACGCGCACCGGGAAGGCGACGGTCGTCGCGACGTCGGCGATCGTCGCGCCGTTCACCGTCGCGGTCGACGCATCGGGCGCGATGTTCGCGCCCTGGCTCGTCGTCGTCGCGATGGTGCCGGCGACGGTGCTCGTCGCGGTCGGCGGCTGGGTGTACTGGAAGGTGATGTCGGCCGTGCCGTCGCCCGATGCGATGGCGCCGCTGGCGAGCGTCGTCGGCATGCCGGCGAGCGTGACGACGCCAGTGGTCGCGTCGTACGCGGCCGTTGCGCCAGCCGGAAGATTTCCGAACGTCACGCTCGACAGACCGGTGGAGATGCCGAGCGTGTAGCTCACGCCCGCCGCGGGCGAGGGACCGAGGTTGGTGAAACGGACGGCTCCGCTCACCTGCTGCATGGCGTCGGCCGCCGCGGGCAGTGTGACGATGGTGCGCACGTCGGCGACGGGCGCGCCACCCGGGCTCACCGAGGCGGCGTCGAGCGCGACGTTCGCACCCTGGTTGGTGCTCGTGCCGATGGTGCTCGACACGGTGCTGACCGCGGAGCCCGGCTGGGTGTACGCGATGGTGATGCCGGTGGTGCCGTTGCCGGAGGCGAGCGCGCCACTCGCGAGCGTCGCGGGCATTCCAACCAGCGCCACGACACCGGTCGTCGCGTCGTACGTCGCGCTCGCGCCAACCGGAAGATTTCCGAACGTCACGCTCGGCAGGCCGCTCGTGATGGTGAGACCGTACGTCATCCCCGACGCGATCGAGGGGCCGGCGTTGTCGAAGACCAGCGTGCCGCTCACCGGCGAGCCGGCGTTCACGCTCACCGGGAAGGTCAGCGTCGTGCCGACGTCGGCGATCAGGCTGCCGCTCACCGTTGCGGTCGCGGCGTCGGGCGCGGCGTTCGCGCCCTGACTCGTGCTGGTCGCAATGGTGCTCGAGATGCCGCTCGTCGCGGTGCCCGGCTGGGTGTAGCTCACGGTGATGCCGGTCGTCCCATTGCCCGATGCGATCGCCCCGCTCGCGAGGGTCGCGGGCATTCCGCCCAACGTGACGATGCCGGTGCCCAGCGCGTAGCTCGCCGTCGCGCCGCCGGGAAGATTGCCGAAGGTGACGCCGCTCAGCCCCGCGCTCAGCGTGAAGCCGTAGCTCACCCCGGACGCGATGGACGGCCCGGCGTTCTGATAGACGATGGTGCCGCTCACCAGCGTGCCCGCGTTCGCGCTCGCGGAGCCCGCAACGGTCGTGGTGACGTCCGCGACGAGCGCGCCGCTCACTGTTCCACTCGCCGCATCGGGACCCGCGTTCGCGCCCTGCGGGGTGGACGTCGTGATGCCACTCGCGACGGAGCTGGTCGCCGTTCCGGGCTGGATGTACGACACGGCGATGCCACCGACGCCGTCGCCCGACGCGATCGCGCTCGCCGCGATGGCCGACGGCATGCCGGTGAAGCCGACGCCGCCCGTCGCGGAGACGTACGACGCGCTCGCGCCCAACGGCAGATTGCCGAAGGTGACGCCGGACAGGCCGGGCGAGAGGGTCAACGTGTAGCCGACGGCGGCCGCCGCGTACGGCCCGAGATTCCTATAGATGACGGTGCTCGCCACGCTCGCGCCGGCGTTCGCGCTCGCCGGCAGCGTCACCGACGTGGCGACGTCGGCCTGCGCGACGGGTGCGAACGGCGTCGGCACGTTGTCGTTCGCCGGATCGCCGTCGCCATCGGGGTCGGCGTTCGCGCCATTGGCCGACAGATCGCTCGGCGCCTGCGCCGAGAGAATGCCCGTGCCGGTGGCGCTGGCCTGATTGCTCAGCGCACCGACCGGCGGCACCGGCCGGTAGCGCAGCGTGAACTCGACGGTGCACGCGGCGTTCGCCGCGAGCGTGGTGACCTGCGCGAGCTGGGTCTGCGCCGATCCGTCGAACGCGGCGTTGGCGGATCCGCCGACGCACGCACCGACGAGCGCGGGAGCCGCCTGGATGGTGTAGCTGCCAGCGGCGAGCGTGGCCGCCGCGCCTCCAGCCACATACGAGCCGAACGACGGCGACGCACCCGTGAGCGGATCGCTCACCGCCACGCCGCTCAGCGACTCGCGGCTGTAGTTATGCACGAGCACGCGGATCACGTCGGTGAAGCTTCCGTCGCTGCTCGCGGTCTCGGCGCCGACGAGGCGCTTCGCCACGCCGACGCGTGCCTGCGGAATGAAGGTGAAGAAGTAGCCCGTGCCCACGTCGATGCCGCCGAGCGCGATCGACGTGATGCTCGGCACCACCGACACGGTGCCGCCGCGGTTGCCGGCGACCTGCGGGCCCACGACGAGCAGCGCCTCGGTGACGGTGCCGCGCTGGATCGTGTAGCTGCCTTCCGGAAGATCGATGAAGGAGAAGTCGCCGGTGGCATTCGTGGTCGTCGAGTGCGAGACCGCGCTCGCGTCGAACGCGGTGCCGGTGAGCGTGACGGGGATCGCGTTGATGCCGGTATCGGTCGCGTCGGGGGTCGCGTCGGCGTCGAAGTCGCGGAACAGCTTGCCGGCGAGGCTCGAGCCCTGGATCGCCACACTGCCGGAGGCGACGTCGTTCCCGGGAGCGAAGTCCTGCGACGTGGTGGTCACGGTCGCCGTCGTCGACAAGGTGCCGCCGACGGGAACGGTGAGGACGCGCACGGGCACGGTGATGTCGAGCGTCGCGCCGCTGCTCACGGTGCCGAGCTGGCAGACGAAGCTCGTCGAGCCGGCGGTGCCGCTGCAGGTGGAGAGGGTCGTGGTGCCCGACGTCACCGATACGGTCGGGGTGCCGGTGAGCTCCATCCCCGCGGGGAGGTTGTCGGTGAGCTTCACCGTATCCGCCTCGGCGAGGCCGGCGCCGGTGTTGTTTCTGAGCTGGAGGGTGAAGGTGAACGGGCGCCGCACGGCGATCGTCGCCGCCGACGGCGTGACGCTCACCACCTGCATGTCGGCGCGCGTGCGCACCGTGGTCGCCTGCGTCGCGCTGTTGTTGCCGACTGTCTCGAAGCCGAGGCCGGACTCGTCGGACGAGACCGTCGCGCTGCTCGAGTAGACGCCCTTCACCTCGCCCTTCATCGTCACCGTGAGCACGACCGACGCGCCCGAGGCGAGCCGCGTGACGTTGCACACGAGCGAGCCGCCGATCGTGCCGGCCGCCGGAAGCGACGGGCAGCTTCCCACCGTGATGCTCGACGACACGTAGCTGAGCCCCGCCGTCGGGAACACATCGGTGATGACGACGTTCTCGGCGTCCGACGGGCCCGCGTTGTTGACGGTGATCGTGTACACCGTGTTGCTGCCGACGGTGAGCGGATCGACCGAGTCGCTCTTGTTGATGAGCAGATCGAGCGACGGTACGCTGACGTTGGTGGTGACCGACGCCACGTTGTTCGGAAGCGTGGGGGCGTCGGTCTCGGTGGTCGTCGTCGCGACGCTCACGTCGTTGGTGATCGAGGTGCCGCGCGTGGCGGTCGTCGGCCGCACGCGAATCGTGACCGTCGCTTGCGCGGCGCTGTTGACCCCGCCGATCGAGCAGGTCACGGTGCGGTTGCCACTCGTGGTGACGACGTTCGCGCCCGGCGTCGTGCCGCAGCTTCCGACGGATGGGACGGCCGAGACGAAGAGCACGTTGAGCGGCAGCACGTCGGTCGCCGTCACGCCGGCCGCCTGGCTCGGTCCGAGGTTGGCGGCGGTGAGCACGTAGATCAGGTCCTGCCCCGCCGCCGTCGGATTCGGCGTGCCGGTGAGCGTGGCGCGCATGTCGGCGCGCGCGAGCACGGTGTTGGCCGCGGAGCCGGTGTTGTTCGCGAGGTTGTTGTCGGCGGTGACCTGCGACGTCGCGGACGCGGAGTTGTTCCGCGCGCCGCCGTTGCCGCCCGGCCGCACGGCGGCCTGGATCTGCGGGCAGTCCACTCCCGCGGTGCAGACCGGGAGCGTCGGGATGTTGCAGGTGAGCTGGCGCCCCGTGGCGCCCGAGGTGGCGGTGGTGCAGGTGATGGTGCCCGGCGCGACGGCGCCCGGCACGACGGTGAACGACACGAAGCCGGCGCCGGTGGCGCCCACCGAGTTGTTGATGAGCGTGCCGAACAGGTCCGACACCGTGACGGTGCCCGCCGAGACGGGACCGTCGTTCACGACCTCGAGCGTGTAGGTGAGCACGTCGCCCGCCGGTACGCTCGCGATGTCGACCGTCTTGATCAGGTGCACGTCGGCCGCGTTCGGCGCGGCGCTGACGGTCACCGTGGAGCTGGCCGCGTCGTTCGCGGCGTTCGGGTCGCCCACGTTCGCGCCGGTCGTCGTGAGCGCGATGCTGTTGGTGACCGCACCGGCGGTGGTCGCCGTGGTGTTGAGCACCGCCGAGGGAGTCGTCGCGGCGGACGCGAGCGGCGCGCCGGAGGTGTAGGTGCGGCTGCAGGTGATCGACGCCGGCCCGACGACGGGAGCCGCCGGCGAGCAGCTCCATCCATTGAGCGCGTAGGCGTTGACGGTGAGCCCCGTCGGCAGCGCGTCGGTGAGCGTGAGCGTACCGTCGAACGCGCTCGGCCCGCCGTTGCGCACCGACAGCGAGTAGTTGTACGCCTGCCCGACCACGGCGAGCGCGGGGGACGGACCCGACTTGATCGCCTGGAGATCGGCGGTCGGAGTCTGGAGCGTCGCACCGCCGTCGTTCGCGGTGTTGTTGGCGGGAGCCGGGTCGCCGGGCGACGCCGCCGAGATGGTCGCCGAGTTGGTGACGCCGACGCCGGCGCTCGCGACGGTGATCGGGATGTTGATCGTGCCGAGCGACTGCGAGCCCGTGCCGACGCCGGCGGCGCGCGTGCAGGTGACGGTCTGGCCGGAGAAGCCGCAGGTCCATCCGCTCTGCGAGACGACGAACGCCGCGCTGCGAATCGTGTAGTTCGCCGGCACGACGTCGGTGATCGTGAGCGTGGACGGATTGTCGCCCGTGTAGCTCGGCGTGAGGACGAGATTGAAGTTGTTGCCGACGAAGTAGGGCGCGGCCACGCTGCGGGCCACGGTGATCTTCAGGTCGCTGCCCGAGCTGATCGAGGTGCTGAACACGACGCTGTTGTTGCTCGCGTCCGGGTCCTGCGCCGTGCCGACCGGGGCGCCCGCGGTGACGGCGACGTTGGCGGAGCCGGAGACCGTGCTCGTGGACGCGGCGGTGATCTGGCCGGTGATGTTGCCGATGACGAGCGTGCCGCCGGAGGCGATGGATCCGGGCGGCGTGCAGGTGATCGTGCCGGCGGCGCTGGCGCAGTTCGCGGGGAGGCCGGCGGTGACGGTGAACCCCGTCGGGATGGGAAGCTGCACGCGCAGCGACGACGCCACGTCGGGGCCGGCGTTGGTGAGCGACAGGCCGTAGCTGATCGTCGAGCCGGCGGCCGCGGTCGAGGGCGATGTCACGACGAGCGCGACGTCGGCGCCGGCGACCGCGGTGGTGTTCTCGGTGACCGTGTTGTTGCTGAGCTGCAGGTCGGGCACCGGGGAGGTGACGTTGCCGACGACCGTGACGATGCCGGCCGCCGTGGTGCGCAGGCGGACGGTGAAGCTCGTGCTCGCGGTGAAGGCGAGATCGGGGAGCGTACAGGTGAGAGTGCCCGGCCCGGTCGCGTTGAGTGCGAGCCCCGAGCAGGCGATGCCGCTCCCGCTGAAGCCATTGTATCGCGCGTTGGCCGGGACGCTCAGCGTGAACTGGATGCCGGTGGCGGTGGTCGCCGCGTCGTTGGTGACGGTGACGCTGTAGGTGACGACGCCGGTCGCCGGGAGCGGGTCGGGATTGTCCGTGATGTTCAGGACGAGGTCCGCCTGCTGGGCGACGGAGACACGGGGCGCGGCGGCGGCCAGAACGACGGCGCCGGCGAGCATGGCGAGCGCGCGCGAAGCACGAGCGAGGCGGCGTCGCCACGCGGGGCTGGAAGGGATCGACTTCATCGCTGACGGGTGACACGACCGCTTCGGCGACGCGATGGGCGTCGGCTCGGGCGGGAGCTTGGGAGGGAACTGCAGACCGCACGACGGCCAACGGCCGCTCAACTGGCAGACGCAGCCGTGCGACTCGTCGCAACCATCTGAATGTCGCCCGCTCGGCGGTTGGCATGGACGAGCGGGCCCGAGTCGCAGAGGAACGGCCGCTCGCGCTCGAACCGGCGCGTGCTCATCGCGTCGGCTTATGATGAAGTGGTGGTCCGACTACCTTCATTTCCATTCCGACGACCTGCCAGGAGGAGAACGTGAGTTGGGAGCCAGGTAAGCCGAGCCAGAACGAGAACGAGTACTTCGCGCGGCGCGACGCCGAGTGGTTGAAGGAGCAGCGCGCGACGCTCGACGCGCAGCGCGCGTCGAGGACGCACGAGGGGCTCAAGTGCCCGCGCTGCGGGGCCACGCTGACCGCGCGGCCGTACGCCGGCGTGACGCTGGATGCGTGCGGGAGCTGCCACGGGGTGTGGCTCGACGCGGGGGAGCTGGCCATGCTCGCGCACGAGTCCGAGCGCGAGCTGCTGCGCATCGCGGCGGAGCTCGACCGGGGGCGCTGAAGTCTCGTCGCGCGGGGACCGCGGGTGATCGGCGAGACGACGCACGGCTCGCTGCCGCACCTCGTGTCCGGCGCGAGCCGCCAGCCGTCACCCCACCGTGAGCATTCGCCCGATGCCTGAGCAGCGCCCCGCGAGCCTCGCGGCGATGAGCGATCTCCGCACTCCGTGGTGCATCCACGTCGTCGCGACGCTGCGCATCGCCGACCACATCGCCGCCGGCACCACCGACGTCGCCGGACTGGCGGAGTGGGCGATGTGCGACGCCGCCGCGCTGCACCGCGTGCTCACCCATCTCGCGTCGCAGGGAGTGTTCGTCGAGACGACACCCGGCGAGTTCGCGCTCAACGATCTCTCACGCGAGCTGATCGAGCCGTCGCTGCGCATCGGCCTGGATCTGGACGCGATCGGCGGGCGGATGGCGCATGCGTGGGGCACGCTGCTCACCTACGTGCGCACGGGGCGGCCGGCATATCAGGAGCTGTTCGGGCGGCCATTCTGGGAGGACCTCGACGCGCATCCCGACGTCGCCGCGAGCTTCGACGCGCTGATCGGCCCGATCGGCCACGGAATTCCCAACGCGAGCTTCGAGATCGCGGACGGATGGGAGGCAGTGAGCACGGTGGTGGACGTCGGCGGCGGCACGGGTGCCCTGCTCGGCGAGCTGCTGCGGCTGCGCCCACATCTGCGCGGCACACTGGTGGACTTGCCGCGCACGGTCGGGCGGTCGTCGGACATCTTTCGCGCGAGCGGCGTGACCGAGCGCGTGCTGACCGTGGGGCAGAGCTTCTTCGATCCGCTTCCCTCGGGCGCGGACGTCTATCTGCTCAAGTCGGTGCTCAACGATTGGCCCGACCGCGAGGCGACCGCGCTGCTCGCGCGGTGCGCCGAGGCGGCTCGGCCCGGCGGCGGCCGAGTGGTGGTGCTGAGTGGCGTGAGCGAGGAGGAACGGGCGCGGGGCGTGGAGATCGAGTCGGTGCTGTGCGGCGGGCATCATCGCACGCTGCCGCAGTTCCGTGAGCTGGCGCGGGCGGCGAAGCTGGAGGTGTCGAGCGCTGGGCAGCAGGAGTCGGGATACTTTGTGGTCGAGTGCCGTGCGGGGCGGTCCTGAGTAGGAAGTAGGAGGTAGGTGGAGGGAAGCACGTCTCGAGCGATTGCGCGGGGCACGCGTTGGTGGGCAGTCCGTCCCTCGGAGTCCGTCCCTGGGAGTCCGTCCCTCGGAGTCCGTCCCTCGGAGTCCGTCCCGAGGAGTCCGTCCCGGGTTCAACCGAATCTCCAGGAGCGGCGACGATGACGATGCTCGCGCAGGCGGTGGTCGCGCTGGTCGCGCTGCTGCACCTCTATTTCCTCGTGCTCGAGATGTTCCTCTGGACCAAGCCGGCGGGGCGTCGCGCGTTCGGCACGACGCCGGAGTTCGCCGAGTCCTCCAAGGTGCTCGCGGCGAACCAGGGTCTGTACAACGGGTTTCTCGCCGCCGGTCTCCTCTGGGGGCTGTCGCTCGGCGGAACGGGTCGTGCCATCGTGACGTTCTTCCTCTGGTGCGTGGTGATCGCCGGGGTGTACGGCGCGATCACGGCGAACCGCAAGATCCTGTTCGTGCAGGCGGTCCCCGCACTGCTCGGGCTAGTGCTGACGTACCTCGCCCACGCGTGAACGCTCACGTGGGGAGCGACGTAGTCGATGCGTGCGCGCATCCCATTCATAACTCTCTCCCATCGATGATGATCGACACCCTGTTCATTCCGCGCGGCGCCAGTGCCGCGCGCATCGCGCCAGCGATCCTGTGCGCGCTTCTCGCGAGCTGTGCGAGCCAGGCGGGCAAGTCGCCCGAAGGCGTGGGCGGCGCGGCCAGCGCGTCGGCGACGCGGCCGGCCAACTGCACGCCGCTCGAGACGCGCCCGACCGAGGCAGCGGGCGAGAAGCCCGCGTCGCCCGATCAGACCCGCGCGTGCGGCGTGACGTCGAACGTCACGTTCGACGTCGTTGTGGTGGCGAAGGGGCTCGAGAAGCCATGGTCGGTGGAGCCGCTGCCGGGCGGCGATCTGCTGGTGACCGAGAAGCCCGGCCGGCTGCGCATCGTCTCGGCGAGCGGCCAGATCGGCGCGCCGATCGCGGGCGTGCCCGCGGTGGATCCGAAGGGCCAGGGCGGACTGCTCGACGTCGCGCTCAGCCCGAGCTTCGCGTCGGACCGCACGATCTTCTGGACGTTCAGCGAGCCGCGAGACGGCGGCAACGGCACGAGCATCGCGCGCGGCGTGCTCTCGGCCGACCGCACCCGGCTGGACGACGTGCGCGTGATCTTCCGCGTGCTGCCGACGTATGCCGGTCAGCAGCACTATGGATCGCGCATCGCGTTCGGTCGCGACGGAATGCTGTACGCGTCGTTCGGCGAGCGGTCGCAGACCGAGATGCGTCCGTTCGCGCAGCGGTTGGACAGCCATCTGGGCAAGACCATCCGCATCCGTCCCGACGGCACCGTGCCGCCCGACAATCCGTTCGTCGGTCGGGCCGACGCGAAGCCGGAGATCTGGGCACTCGGCCATCGCAATCCCGAAGCGCTCACGTTCGACGCGCGCGGGCAGCTCTGGGACGTGGAGCACGGCACGCGCGGCGGCGACGAGCTGAATCTGATCCA
The DNA here is from genome assembly GCA_036008805.1 of Gemmatimonadaceae bacterium. Lineage (GTDB taxonomy): Bacteria > Gemmatimonadota > Gemmatimonadetes > Gemmatimonadales > Gemmatimonadaceae > AG11. Next base: position 55,097 of record DASYMZ010000158.1, on the reverse strand, counting down.
GAAGGGAAAGAACTACGGCTGGCCGCTGCAGGCATACGGCGAGGAGTACTCGGGCAAGCTTCCGATCTCGAGCGCGATCGGCGACGCGTCCCCGGTGCGCGCGGGGATGGAGCAGCCCACGTACTACTGGGATCCGGTGATCGCGCCGTCAGGGTCGCAGTTCTATTCGGGCAACGCGTTCCCCGCATGGAAGGGGAACCTGTTCATCGGCGCGCTGAAGGAGATGCGGCTCGTACGGCTCGTGTTCGACGGAAACCGCGTCGTGGGCGAGGAGCATCTGCTCACCGATCGCAAGCAGCGGATCCGCGACGTGCGGCAGGGGCCGGATGGACTGCTGTACCTCGTCACCGATCAGGACGCGGGGGAGCTGCTGAAGCTGGTGCCGCGTCGTTGAACGAGGCACTGCGGTAGGCTTCCGAACTGCTCAACGGCAGTACGCGGGTAAACACGGGCGGAAGGGGGAGGATTGGCATACCAGCCCTCCTGATTCGGGCCGCGTTTGGGCGGATCGCTTGCGCCACCCCGATCATCCCGGCGAGCGCAGAGAGTCGCGGGATCTGATACCTGGGTGCCAGCCCAACCACGTGGCATCCAAGCATTGGGCGTTGGCTGGATGCCGGTCGCCGTACGGCGTACGAAGATACGAGCCTACGGTACCAAGTACCGTAGTCGAGAAGCCGCAACCAGCCTACTACTGCTTCACCAGCACCAGCTTGTTCGCCATCACCTCTCCCCCGCGATCGAAGCTGCGATTCACGAGCAGCTTCTTTCCGCCGTCGCTCAGCGTCCACTTGTCCACCTGCTTGATCTCCGCGTCGCCGAACTTGAGCGCGCTGGTGAACACGGGCGAGTCGCCCTCCCACGTCACCACCGTCGACACCTGAACCGGGTTGCCGCCGATGTTGAGCTCGTTCACCGACGTTCCGGTGAACGCGTACTTGAGCTTCATCGACACCTCGCCCATCTGCGTCGTCTGGGTGCGCTCGACGAGGAAGTCGGTCGGCGTCTGCGTGATCTTCTGCGTGAGCTTCGAGGGGACCATCTGACCCTGATCGCTCTGCGCGGGATCGAGGGCGTAGGTGCCGGAGAAATCGGGGTGGGCGGTCTGCGCTCGGGCCGCGGCTGGCGCGGCGAGAGCGAGGACGAGGGCGAGAGCGCCGCGTGACACAGTTCGCATGGAGAGCTCCGATGAGTATTGGCGATCGTTTGGTTCGAGCCTTCGAGACCCGACGCGCGCGCCGAGTCTCAACCGCGAAGAATGTGAACGCAATGGTGCTGGTCACACCAGGGTTGACAGTGGTCACGACGGCGTCGTCGTCCCGGATCCACGCCAATAGTCTGGACTCATGATGCGCCTCTCCCTCGCGCCCGCTTCATCGCTGCTAGTCGCTGCCGGATGCTCAGCCGACTTCTGGTTGGCCGTGTCGCCGCATGGGTGACCCTTTCGAGAGGGACGGACTCCCCGGGACGGACTCCCAGGGACGGACTCCTAGGGACGGAGTCGGCGAGGAGCCCAGGGTGACCGCGGAGGCCGCTGCGTGGGTCCCAGGATCACCGAGGCACGCCCCTGGCATGCCGCGTTGCTCGACGCGCCGCTCGGGCAGACCATCGTAGCGACGACGACCTCGCGCTCCATCCGGCGCTCGGCCAGCAAGAAGGTGAAGTCCGCTCTCACGCTCTCCGAGGAGGAGACGATGCGGATACCCAGATTCCCAGCGCTTCGCCCGCGCACTCTCGCCATCGGCGGCGCGCTCGTCGTGCTGGCGATGCCCGCCTGCCGCCCGCTCTCGCCCAGACCGGAGCCCCCCGCGCCGCACGCCGTGAGCAGCTCCGACGCGGCGGTGACCCATGAAGAATCGAGTCAGGTCTACGCGCGCATCGAGGAGCTCATCGAGGGACGCGCGCCCGGCGTGCAGGTGCTGCGACACGGCGACGGAACCTTCGCGCTCCGCATTCGCGGCGTGACGTCGCCAGCGGGACGAAACGATCCGCTGATCGTGATCGACGGTACCTCGACCGCGGACGGACTGGCCAACAACGCGCTCGCGTCGGTGAACCCGCAGGACGTGATGAAGATCGAGGTGCTCAAGGACGCGGCGTCGACCGCGTTCTACGGCATGCGCGGCGCCAACGGCGTCATCGTCATCACGACTCGTCAGCAGTAGATTTCGTCGCGCGGCCCGACGAACTCCGACCGGCTCGCCCCGGAGCCGGTCGCCGCGCGCGACCATCCATCAAGAATCCCGGCGACCGGCGCCGAACACGCGCCGGCGCAGTCGATCGATCACCGGCCACCCTGGCCAGGCGATCGGCGTATCCAGGTATTGCCGTGAGAGCCCAGTCCCTTCTCCTGCTCGTGCTGATCCTTCTCGCCGCCGGATGCGGGTCGGGGGGCGCACCGCCGCTGTTCGAGATCGCGGCGCCGAGCGAGACCGGGATCCGGTTCGCCAACACGCTCGCGGAGGACGACTCCGTCCACAACGCGCTCGACTTCGACTACATGTACAACGGTGCGGGCGTGGCCGTGGCCGACTTCGACGGCGACGGACGCCAGGATCTGTTCTTCGCCGGCAACATGGTCACGAGCCGGCTGTACCTGAACCGCGGGCAGTTGAAGTTCGACGACGTCACCGAGGCCGCGGGCGTCGTCACCAGCAAGTGGATCACCGGCGTGACGATCGTCGACATCGATCAGGACGGGCGACCCGACATCTATCTCTCGGTCGCGGGGCCCGATTCCACCAAGCGCGGCAACCTGTTGTTCGTCAACAAGGGTCCCGGGCCCGACGGCACGCCGAGGTTCGTCGAGGAAGCGAAGCAGTACGGCATCGCTGACGTGGGCTACAACACCCAGGCCGTCTTCTTCGACTACGACCACGACGGCGACCTCGATCTCTACATCCTCAAGAACGCGCTCGAGGCGCACAACCGGAACCTGATCCGACCGAAGCGGCTGGGCGGCGACGCGGCGAGCACCGACCGGCTGTATCGCAACGAGGGGAACGGCACCTTCAGCGACGTGAGTCGCGCAGCGGGAATCACGATCGAGGGCTACGGGCTGGGCATCGCCGTCACCGACTTCAATCGCGACGGCTGGCCGGACCTGTACGTGGCGAACGACTTCCTGTCGAACGACCTGGTCTGGATCAACAACCGGAACGGCACCTTCACCAACCAGGCCGCGCGGTACCTGAAGCACACGAGCTTCAACGCGATGGGCGTCGACGTCGCCGATTACAACAACGACGGGCTCGTGGACGTGATGACCGTGGACATGCTTCCGGCCGACAACCAGCGCCGCAAGCTGATGTACCCCGGCAGCAACTACGACAAGTTCCACCTCGCGCTGGAGTTGGGCTATCAGGCCGAGTACGTGCGCAACACGCTGCAGTTGAACGACGGCGTGGGCCCGGACGGAACGCCCGTCTTCAGCGAGGTGGGCCAGCTCGCCGGAGTGGATGCGACGGACTGGAGCTGGGCGCCGCTGCTCGCGGATCTCGACAACGACGGCCTCAAGGATCTCTTCATCACCAACGGCTATCGCCGCGACGTCACGAACCTCGACTTCGTGCAGTACCTCCAGCAGTTGAGCAGCATGGGCTCGGAGAAGGAGCGTCACGCGCTACTGCTCTCGGCGCTGCGGAAGCTCCCCGAGGTGAAGCTCTCCAACTATGCCTTTCGCAATCGCGGCGACCTGACGTTCAGCAACGAGACGAAGGCGTGGGGGTTGGACGATCCGACGTACGCGAATGGCGCGGTGTACGTGGACCTCGACAACGACGGCGACCTCGATCTGGTGGTGAACAACATCGACGGCCCGGCGTCGGTGTACATCAACAGATCGGAGCGGCTGCCGAATCACGAGAGCCACAACTTCCTTCGCTTCGCGCTCGCGGGGCCGCCCGGCAACCGCGCCGGCTATGGCGCGTCGGTGACGATCCACGTCGGCGCCGCGACGCAGTACGCCGAGCTGAATCCATCGCGCGGCTACGTCTCCACGGTCGAGCCCTTCCTGCACTTCGGGCTCGGCGCGGCGAAGCAGGCGGACTCGGTGGAGATCGCGTGGCCGGACGGAAGCTGCCAGTCACTCTCGCGCGTCGTCGCCAACCAGGTCGTGAAGATCGAGCGTCGCAACGCGGTGCCCTGCCCGGCGCCGGGTGCGCCTCCTGACATGCGACTGCTCGAGCGCGCGGCGCGCGGCGCGGGACTCGACTATCTGCACGTCACGCGCGACCTGCCCGACTTCAAGGTCACGCCACTGCTGCCGCACAAGCTCTCGGAAGGAGGGCCGGCGATCGCCGTGGGCGACGTGGATGGCGACGGCCGCGACGACATCTACATCGGCGCGGATCGTGGCCAGGAGCGGATGCTCTTCCTGCAGACCGCGCCGGGCAACTTTCGCCGGCGATCGATGCCGGGCGGGCAGGAGTACCAGGACATGGGCGCGCTGCTCTTCGACGCCGACGGCGATGGCGACAATGATCTCCTCGTGTCGAGTGGCGGAGGATTCATCGCGGGCGATCCGTCGGCGTATCAGGCGCGCCTCTACCTGAACGATGGGCACGGTGGCTTCACGCTCGCGCCGGACGCGCTGCCTGGCGTGTCGACCAGCGCGTCGAGCGTGGTGGCGGCCGACTACGACGGCGATGGCGACCTCGATCTGTTCATCGGTGGTCGGGTGATCCCCGGCAAGTATCCGCTGCCGCCGAGGAGCTTTCTGCTCAGGAACGACACGCCGAAGGGGGGCAGCCCGCGCTTCACCGACGTCACGACGAGTGCGGCGCCCGCGCTCTCCAAGATCGGACTCGTGACGAGCGCCCTGTTCACCGACTTCGACCAGGACGGCCAGACCGATCTGCTCGTGGTGGGCGAATGGATGCCGATCACCTTTCTCAGGAACGATCACGGACACTTCGTCGACGTGACGGCTGCGACCGGGCTGGGGCCGACGAACGGCTGGTGGAACAGTCTCGTGGCCGGCGACTTCGACCACGACGGCGACACCGACTATCTGGTGGGCAACGTCGGGCTGAACACGCGGTACCGCGCGACGGAGTCGGAGCCGGTGCGCGTGCACGCGGGCGACTTCGACAAGAACGGGAGCATCGATCCGGTGCTCTCCACCTTCACCGATGGCAAGAGCTATCCGGTCGCGTCGCGCGATCTGCTCGTGGAGCAGATGATCGCGATGCAGGGGCGCTTCCCGAAGTACGGCGACTACGCCAAGGCGACGTTGGAGGGAACGCTCTCGAAGGAGGAGCGCGACGGCGCGTTCGTCGCGGAGGCCGTCACGCTGTCGAGCAGCTATCTGGAGAATCTTGGACACGGAAAGTTCGTACTTCGCCCGCTGCCGATCGCGGCGCAGCTCGCGCCGATCTTCGGCATGCTCGCGCAGGACTACGACGGCGACGGGAATCTCGACGTGCTGCTCGTGGGCAACTCGCACGCGAGCGAGACCCAGGCCGGCTGGGACGATGCATCGATCGGCGCGGTGCTCCTTGGCGACAGAAAGGGTGGGTTCCGAGTGCTGAACGGCGCCGCGAGCGGCTTCTTCGTCGACGGCGACGCGAGGGCGATCGGCGACGTGATGGTGGACGAGAAGCGCTCGCTCGTGCTGGTCACGCAGAACCACGACAGCCTGCGGGTGTTCGCGCCCGCGCGTGCGACGGGCGAGCGAAAGCTCAGAGTCGGGCCGCTCGACGCATACGCGTCGATCACTCTCGCCGGCGGAGCGACGCGGAGGCAGGAGCTGTCCTACGGCTCCTCGTATCTCTCGCAGTCCTCGCGGTACGTGAGCGTGCCGAGCGACGCGGTGAAGGTCGTGGTGGTCGACTCGCGCGGAGGGAGCCGAGTGCTGCCGCTCGAGACGCCGCCGCTGGCGAAGCGCTGAGGTCCGTTCTGGCGGACGCTGCTCACTCCGCGCGGACACCTACCACGGGCCGCCTGGAGGAGTTTTTTGGGGATTGGGCGGAGAGATCTCTTCGCCGCGCTCCCACAAGCGCTGCTGCTGTTGCAGTGCTCTGCGTGCTCCGTCGTGCTCCGTCGTGCTCTGCGCCCTCTGTGCGAAACCCAAGCACGAGCGCCGGCGAGACAGTCCTTCGCGCCACGACCCTGGGCAGTGGTTTCGCACAGAGCTCGCAGAGAACTGCGGAGGTCGCAGAGGTTTGCATCGGCAAGACTGATCTTGGGGTTATGGCGGAGAGATCCCTGGGCCACACCCCCCTGATCTTTTGGCCGTTGCCGTTCTCCGCGCCTCGCCGTTCCTCCGCGCCTCCGCGTGAAACCCACGCACCGGTCGCGGCGCGAAGCGCCATCGCTGGCAACCACCACCTGAGCGCCGGCGACGACTGCCCTCGGTTCGATCCCCGAGATCCGCCCCCGCCACGCGACAAAAAAACAGCGGGCCGCTTTCGCGGCCCGCTGTCCTTTCCCCTCACCAGATCGTGATCAGTAACCGGGGTTCTGCACGAGGTTCTTGTTCAGGTCGAGCTCGCGCTGCGGGATCGGCTTGATGAGCTTCGTGTCGTTGAAGTTCGCCTGCGACTCCGGGAACGCGAAGGTGATGTCGGTCTTGATGTTGATGAGACCCGCCTTGTGCCAGCGCACCAGATCGTCCCAGCGGTGGGCTTCTTCGGTGGCCAGCTCGACGCGGCGCTCGTGCATCAGGTACTGCTTGAACCAGGCGGCCGGCGCGCCGGCTGCCGGCACGTCGGGCAGCGTGCCCGCCGGCGGAACGACGCCATTCACGGGCGTGTTGCGCGCACGTGCGCGGACCTTGTTCACCAGATCCGCCGCACCAGCCACGTCGTTGTTGCCGAGCAGCTTCGCTTCGGCGAGCATCAGCATGACGTCGGCCAGGCGGATGAAGCGCAGGTTGTTCTTCGACCAGTTGTTCGGGAAGCGATCCGGGTTCCAGGGCCGGTTGTACTTCGCGGCCGAGTGACCGGTGCGCGTCCAGGTCGCCTTGTAGGGCGTCCCGCCGTAGTCCTCACCGGCGGAGTACATCGTGTAGTACTTGCGCGGATCGTTCGGCTCGAACTCGTTGAACAGCGACGTGCTGATCTCGTAGGTGCCGTAGCCTTCGCCGTTCGCCTTGGGCGCGCAGTCGTTGGGCGGGATCGGCGAGCAGGACGGGCTCACGATGATCGTCCACGCATGACCCGCGTTGCCGCCCGTGTCGGACGTGCCCCACGAGTTGATGTCGTCACCGTTGGCGGCCTGCAGCTCGAACAGCGACTCCGAGTTGTTCTCCTTGCTCTCGTCGAAGTTGTCGGCGTAGTTCGCGGTGAGCGAGTACGGGCCGGCCATCGCCGCGGTGAGGTTCGTGACCGCCTGCTGGTACTTGGCGGGCGTCTTGAACCACTGCGCGCGGAAGAGCTGCACCTTTCCGAGCAGCGCCTGCGCCGCACCCTTGGTGGCGCGGCCCTTCTCGTTCGGGAACGACGCCGGCAGGTTCGCGGCGGCGAAGGTCAGGTCGGCTTCGATCAGGTCCCAGACCTCGCCAGGCTTCGACATGCTCACCTGGGTCTGATCCACCGAGGACGGTACGTCGGTGACGATAGGAACGTCGCCGTAGCCGCGCGCCAGGATGAAGTACCACCACGCGCGCATGTACTTGGCCTCGGCCTCGTAGCGGGGCTTCTGCGCGTCGGTCATCCCCGTCGCCTTGGGGAGCTGCTGGAGGATGATGTTCGCGCGACCGACTCCCGTGTACGCGGTCTGCCAGACCCACGTGATGTCGTCGCTGGTGGAGGTCCAGTTGAAGACGTCGTTCGTGGTGTTCGGGTTGCGCGGCTGGATGTCGTCGTCCGGCAGCAGCCACGTGTTCCACCAGCCGCGCCCGCCCTGATCGTAGGTCAGGTTGAGCATGGTGGAGTACGGAGCCAGCGTGGCGGCGTCGAAATCCTTCGCGGTGTTGTAGAACGTCTGATCCGTCAGCGTGCCGAGCGGCTGCAGATCGAGGGCCTTCTCACTGCACATCGTGAGCGACAGCATCATCACCAGCGGGACACCGCCAGCCGTCACGATCCTCTTCGCGAACTTCTTCGCGATCAACTTCATGTTGGCACCAGAGCCGTATGTGGTCATATCGGTGAGTCCCGCTCCGGAGGATCCCGGAGCGGGAGCAACTCGTGATCAGAAGGTCGTGCGGATGCCGAACTGGAAGGTGCGCGGCTGCGGGATGAAGCCGTTGTCCGTGCCTGCCTGATTCTGCACCGCGTTCTGCGACCGGGCAAAGTCGACCGAGGTCGAGAACTCCGGATCGAGGCCCGAATACGGCGTCTTGGTGAAGATGTTCGTACCCGCGACGTACACCCGCGTGCTGTTCTTCAGGCCGAGCACTCCGGCTGGCAGCGTGTAGCCGAGCTGCACGTTCTTGAGGCGGAAATAGTTCGCGTCCTCGATCCAGCGGTCGGAGAGTCGATCGTTCCCATTCGGGTCTTGCACGACCGCGCGGGGCTGGCTGCTGTTCGGGTTGGTCTCCGACCAGTGATCGAGCACCGACGTGGTCTTGTTTCCGCTGCCGCCGCTGATGTTGCTGAGCCGCTGTGCGACGGCGTTGAACTTCTGCACGCCACCGACGCCGGAGAAGAACAGCGACAGGTCGACGGCGCGGTAGTTCGAGTTCATCTGGAACCCGAAGTAGTAGTCCGGGATCGCCTTGCCCAGGAAGGTGCGGTCGTCCGTGGTGATCTTGCCATCGGGACCCGAGTTCTTCGGGCCAGCGATGTCGGCGAAGCACACGTCACCCGCCTGCGCCTTGTTGCTGCCGATCGTGGCGTCGGGGAGCGCGGCCGCGGCGGCCGCGGTGCTCTGATAGATGCCGCAGGTCTTGTAGCCCCAGAAGTAGTCGATCGGGAAACCGACGGCGGTGCGGTAGATGCCACCCGAGGAGTACTCGTTGATCCCCGCACGCAGCTCCTTCAGCTGGTTCTTCACCGTCGTGAGGTTGGCGTTCAGACGGATGTCGACGCCGCCCGGCGCGGTGAACTCGTAACCCGACTCGAGCTCGAAGCCGTGGTTGTTGACCAGACCGCTGTTGACCGGCGCGCCGTTCGGGAAGCCGGAGGTGTACGGCAGCGGGATGCGGATGAGGAAGTTCTTCGTGTCGCGCGTGTAGTAGTTGGCCGAGAAGCTGAGCCGGTTGTCGAAGAATCCGGACTCGAAGCCCATGTCCCGGCTCTCGCTGACTTCCCACACGAGCTCGCGGTTGACGAAGCCAGCCGGCGCGGGGGCCTTGGTGAGGGCGTCGCCGAAGGCGTAGTCCGGGGTGGTGGTGACCTGGAACAGATACGGGAACGACGCGCCGACGTCGGAGTTGCCGAGCCGCCCCCAGCTACCGCGAAGCTTGAGCTCCGAGACGCCGGGCACATGGAACCAGGGCTCCTGGCTCAGGCGCCAGCCGGCCGAGAACGCGGGGAAGACGCCCCACCGGTTCTCCGGCGCGAAGTTGGACGATCCGTCCCGGCGCACCGAGGCGGTGAACAGGTACTTCTCGGCGAAGTTGTAGTTCGCGCGGCCGAGGTAGCTGAGGAACGCGCTGCGTCCGGCGAAGGCACGCGGCTGGTTCGCGAGGTTGTTACCGGCCGACGGCACTTCGATGAATGCCGGCGCCTGGGTGACGAGACCCGTCGTGGAGATCTGGGTGATGGTGTTGTGGTACTTCTGGATCTCCGTGCCGGCGAGGAGGTTGAAGTTGTTCTTCCCCAGCGACTTGGTGTAGGTCAGGGTGTTCGACCACTGGATCGAGGTGTTCTCCTGCCGGTCCTCGCCCAGGTTGTCGGCGCGATCGAGCCCGATCTCGGCCAGGGTGTAGCTCGGGTTGTAGCTGGTGTTGCGGACTTCCTGGAGATCGAGGCTGGCGGCTGACCGGAGGGTGAGTCCGGGAAGCAGGTCCGCCTCACCGTTGACGCCGCCGAGGAGGCGGATGTCGCGGTCGGTGGACTCGACGATCTGGTTGAGCGCGGGCTCGTTGCCCATGGTCAAGCCGGCGTTCAGACCGAAGTCCGAGTTGCCGGTGAAGCCGTAGCGGTTGTTCGGGACGGAGCCGTTGTCGTCCGTGTACTTGAAGAAGGGGGGCAGGTTCAGCGCGTTCGGCATCAGCTGGCCGTTGAAGCCGTTGTTCTGGCCACGCACCGTCTGGCCCCGCGTCAGGGTGAAGGTCTCACCGAGGCGGACCTTGTCCGACACGCGGATGTTGCTGTTCGCGCGGCCGCTGAGGCGCTGGAAGTCGAACTTCTGGATGATCGGCGCCTGCTTGAAGTAGCCGCCGGAGAGGAAGTAATCGGCGCGGTCGGTGTTGCCCGACACGGAGCCGAAGTGGTTCGCGAGCGGGGCGTTCTTGTTCTCGATGACGTTCTGCCAGTCCGTCATCGGGCCCGAGACGAGCGACGCCTTCCGCTGCAGCAGCCAGTCGGTGTACTTCCGGGCGTTGTTGCTGCCGGGGGCGTAGCCGAACTGCTTGTTGTAGTTGTCGAACGACTCCTGACCCAGGTCGAACCACTGCTGGGTGTTGAGCATCTCGTAGCGCTTCGGGAAGTTCTGCAGCCCGTAGTAGCCGGAGTACTCGACCGTCGGCGTCTTGGCGTGGCCGCGGCGCGTCTGGATGAGGACGACGCCGTTGGCCGCCTGCACGCCGTAGATGGCGGCGGCGGAGGCGTCCTTCAGCACCGAGATGCTCTCGATGTCTTCGGGGTTGATCGTGGAGAGCGGGCTGCCCATGGAGCTGTTGCCGCGGCCGACGGGCAGGCCGTCGACGACGTACAGCGGCTGGGTGTTGCCCACGGTGCCGACGCCGCGGACGCGCACGGAGACCGGTGCGCCAGGCGCGCCCGACTCGGTGGTGACCTGGATGCCCGAGACGCGGCCCTGGAGCGTCTGCTCGGGGCTGGCGGCGGGGACCTGGGTGATCTCTTCCCTGCTCACCGAGCCGACCGACTCGGTCGCGGTGGCGCGGGTCTTCTCACCGTAGCCGACGACGACGACCTCTTCGAGCTTGGTCGCGACGGTCGCGAGGGTCACGTCGATCGTGCTCTGGCCGGCGATCGGGATCTCGCGGCGGTTGAAGCCGAGGCGCGAGAACGCGAGGGTGGTGGAGGTCGCCGGGACGGTGAGGGTGTAGCGGCCTTCGGCGTTGGTGGTGGTTCCGACCGTCGTTCCGACGGCCTGGACCTGGACCGCGACGAGCGGGGCTCCAGTTCCGGCGGCGGTGACTCGGCCAGTGACGCGTTGCTGAGCAGATGCCGGGACCGCAGCAATCGTCAGCAACGCAAGCAAAAGAAGGGGCGCTCGCCACTTCCGGTGAACGGCGACCGTCGGCTCAGACATATGATGCCTTGTCTCTGAAAAGGGGGGGCCTGGGGACGTGCTGGATGGAACGGAGCACCAGGGCGAAGCGAGTCCCGCCTTTGGCAAACGCGGCGACAAATGTTTACGGACGCCGCGGTACAGTCAAGAGCGGACTGCGGTAATCGCCCTGGGTGTTGCGGTGTTCGTCCTTCCGGTTGCCTGCACTCTCTTCGGCGGGGGTGCCAGGGGGCACGGAAAGACTACGACATCGATAAAGAAAATCAACTCGACAAAACGTGGGCTTCAGGGTGGACCACTGCATTGTGGGATTCGTCACCCTCCCCTATTATCGCCCGCTCGGCGGGATCGCCCGCCTGAAGACCAGCGAGTGAGGGCTCGGGATGGATCCGATGTATCTGAAGGACGTCGAGGCGCACCAAGGGGTTGGACCCCGCGCCGAGTCGATCGCGGGGATGCGGGCGGCGGGGGTGCCGGTGCCGCAGATCATGCACCTGTTCGCGTTCAAGCCCGACCGCACGGACCATCTCGCGGCGTTCACCCAGGGAGTGATGCGCGGTCCCTCCCCCCTCGCTCCCGGCCAGCGCGAGCTCATCGCCGCCCTGACGTCGAAGCTCAACCAGTGCCTTTTCTGAATCGGCTCACACGCCGCGGTCGCGGCGGAGCTGCTGGGTGATCGGGAGCTCGTCCAGAGCGTCCTGACCAACTTGGACGACGCCGCGATCTCGGCGAAGGACCGGGCGCTGTACGGGTTCGTCAAGAAGATGGTGCACGATTCCCTCTCGATCGGTGAGGACGACGTCGCGGCCGCTCACGCCGCGGGGTGGTCGGACGAGGCGCTGTACGACGCGATCACCGTCGTGGCGCTGTTTCAGTTCTACAACGCGTGGATCGACGCGACCGGAGTGAGGGACATGTCGGCGATCGGCTACGAGATGTCGGGCAAGCGGCTCGCGAGTAGCGGGTATGTCATGGGGTCGGGCAACTCACGACCCGACGCGTAGCGGGCGAGGCTCGAGCCGCGGTACCGGCGATAGCGTGCGGCACTCCGTAGCTGGTAGCTGAGTATTCGTACTTCGTGCGCTCGATCGGCGCGCGCCATGAGCTTCACGTGGCGAGAGGGTGCGCGCCTGGCGAGCCGTACACGGTACGGGTACAGGGTACCGAGGTACCGTGTACTGCTGGGAATCCTCGCGGGTGCGCTCGATCGAATCTCTTCCGCGTCGCATCAGGTGGTCACCTGGCGCTGACGCATGCACTGCGCACCGTATCGCGCACCGCGCGTTGTGTCCCGCATCACAGTGAAACTGTGCTGCAGCAGTGCGCGCCGATCGGCCGTGGGTGCAACTATGTCCCACCCTTCCCCGTCGCGACGAGCCCTCCCCTGCTCGATCCGCGCCCCGCATGCCCGATCGCCCCTCCATCGAACGACCCATGAACATCTCTCGTCTTGCGCCCGTCGCCGCAGCGGCCGTGCTCGCGGTCACTGCGTGTGGTCCGACCGCCGAGCACAAGCTGGCCGACAGCACGGCGACCGTCGCCTCGCTGCAGCACGCCCAGCTCGCGACGCAGCTCGCCGCCCAGAAGGACTCGTTGACGCGCGTCGTCCTCGCCGCCGATGAGTTCATCATGCACATCGACAGCAGCGTCTCCACCGTGAAGGGAATGCCGAAGGGCGCGCGCGCCGATCGCAAGCTCGATCCGCTCGCGCGACAGCTCGTCAATCGGAAGCTCGTGATGGCGCGCGTGGACGCCCTGGTGAAGCGCGCTCGCTCGACGGCCTCGCAGCTCGCGAAGGCGAACGCGTCGAACACCGCGCTCCGCGCGCAGCTCGCGAGCGATTCGGCGATGATCACCGACCTGAACGCGACGATCAAGCGGCAGACCGCGATGATCGAAGTGCTTTCCCTCCGCGTCGACAGCCTGAAGAACTCCACCCAGGAGCTTGCGGCGTCGCTCGCGTCGGCGGAGACGGAGATCGCGAAGGCGTTCTACGTCGTCGGCAGGGAGGACGAGCTGGTGAAGCGCGGCGTGATCGTGCGTGAGGGCGGAGCGAACCTGCTGTTCGCCCATCCCGGCCGAACGTTGCAGGTAGCGCGCACGCTCGACCCGCAGGCGTTCACCCCGCTCGACCAGCGCGGCACGAAGCTGATCACCATGCCGGACTCCACGCGGCGCTACCGCATCGTCTCGCGTCAGAGCCTCGACAACGCGAAGGTCGAGGAGCGCGACAAGAACTCGTTCCGCGGCAACCTGACGATCGCCGATGCGTCGCGCTTCTGGGCGAACTCGCGGTATCTGGTGGTGGTGGAGCAGTAGAAGTGGAGCGGCGGTGAGCTGATCGGTTGGATCGTTGGCTCGTTGGTCGGTATCCGAGTGAGCTGAACGGCTCTCACTACCACCGGCGTGGAGACCTCTCATCGAGGCTTCCACGCCGGTGGTGGTTTCAGCCCTTCGACAATCCAACCAGCCGACGAGCTATCTCACTCTCCAACTCACCAACTCGCCGCCGTTCAGCGTCTCAGCTCTTCCGCTTTCCACTCGGACCCGAGCCGGCATCGGCAACGTCGTCATCAACCGGGTGGTGATGGTGCTGAACGTCGCGCGCCAATCGCGTCTTCTCGCTGTTCTTCTCCGCCTCGTCGTGTTGTTGGCGGTCCTCGAACAAGCGATCGCGACCGCTGTCGTCGTGCTGGCGAATCTCGTTGGGATCGTGGCGCGGGCCGGTCTGCTGCTTCTCGTCCGCGGCGCGCTGTTCGGCGAAGGCGGTCTGGTCGAGCTTGCGGTCGCTGGAGTCGTGATGCTCGTGACGCTCGGACATGGATACTCCCTTTGGGTTCGGTGCCAAAGGGGGCAAGGGCTGTGCCCTGCCCAGACGGACGACGACCAGTGCGGGATCTCAGTACGAAGGTTCCGGGTCGGCTCCCTCCTCCGTGCGCGCTGGTCCACCCGGCCTCGTGACGATCCACTGCGCGTCGTCGGCGTGCGCTGGAAAGCCCTCCGCATACCGTGCCTTCCATTCTGCGAGCACGTCGCGCGCGGCGCTTGCCGTCACCATCGCCCACACCGCTCCTCCAAAGCCCGCGCCGAACGCCGAGGCCGCGACCGCGCCGAGCGCACGCGCGGACTGCACGAGGAAGATCGTCTCGGGCACCTGATTGCCGAGTCCAGTCACCGCCATCTGCATCGAGCGGTCGACCAGCGTGCCGAGCGCGCTGAGATCACGGTTGCGCAGCGCGTCGCCGACGCCGGGCACGATACGCTCGGTCTCCTCACGGAACTGCGCGAGGCGCGGCACGAGATACGACGCGGGAAAGTCCGCCGTCCCCTGCTCGGCGAGCTCGCTCAGGCGCGCGGCGGCATCTGGTCCGCTCGCGAGCGCGTCGGCGAGCGTGACGTCCGTGCGCGACGTCGCGGCATTCCACGCGCCCACCAGCGCGCGGGTCGAGTCGGCGACGCGGTTGTACCGCGCCCGTGCGTTGCCGGTCTTGGTCGCCTTCACGCCGCTCACCCCGATCAGGATCGAGAGCTCGCTCGGCCACGGCACTCGGCGCTCGAGCCGCGCCGGCAGATAGGAGAACTGGCCGACGCTCTCCTCCGCCGCGCACACGATCGCGACGTGATCCTGCGCGCCGCCGCGCACCCCGACGCCCGCATCTCCGGGGAACGGACCGTACGGCGCGCCTGTCTCCATCGCGCCGAAGTACTCGGCGCGCGCGACGAGGTCGGGAATCACGGCGTTCCACTCGGCGCGCTGCTCCATGTCGTTCGCGTCGACGAGCGCGGTGGCAAGGGCAACGACGAGCGCGCTCGAGCTGCTGAGCCCCGCCGAACGAGGCAGCGTGCTGGTGAGCCGCACGTCCACGCCGACGCGCGCGTGCGGAAAGTCGCGGGCGAACCGGCGCGCGACCGCCAACACGTAGGAGCTCCAATTCGGGCTGTCATGGGCGCGCTCGGCATCGGCGAACAGGGGGACTTCCACGACGCCGCGCTCACTCTCGTCTCGCACGCGCAGAACGGCTTCGTCGAGACGGGTCGCGCGCGCGGAGATCGCGAGGTCCACCGCGCAGGTGAGCGAGCGTCCCCCCGCATAGTCGACGTGCTTGCCGACGAGCTCCACTCGGCCAGGCACGACGTAGCGGCGCGTCACGGATTCGGCGTGATGCCGGCGAGACGCGACGCGACGAGCGCGACGTCGGCGCGGCTGGAGAGGTCGAGCACGCCCGCACGCATCGGGATGACGCGAAAGCGCTCTCCGAGCTCGCGCATGGCGATGGTCACCGCGTCCTGAATTTCGAGCTCTCCGCGCGCCGATGGACGAACGCGCGCACACGCCTCGAAGATCACCGGCGTGAACGACCAGAGATTCATCGACACCCATCGCTCGGCGCGGCGCGCG
The DNA here is from genome assembly GCA_036008805.1 of Gemmatimonadaceae bacterium. GTDB lineage: Bacteria > Gemmatimonadota > Gemmatimonadetes > Gemmatimonadales > Gemmatimonadaceae > AG11. The sequence goes on along the minus strand of DASYMZ010000158.1, from coordinate 39,391 downwards.
AGCGGATCGTCGGCGTCGGGCTTCTCGCGCACGTCGCGCAGCCAGCCGTCCTCGTCATAGTCCACGAGCGCGTACTTCAACACGCGCTCCGGCTCGATGCCGCCGTCGCGCACGAGCGCCTCGGCCTCGAAGGCGACGAGACCAGCGGCGCCGAGTGCGGCGAGGCTGCGATACGCGTCGACCGGATAGTAATTGTCGGAGTTGAGCACGAGGAACGGCGCGGCGCGCACGACGTCGCGCGCCGACTGCACGGCGTCCGCAGTGCCCTTCGGCTCCGCCTGAACGGCGAACTTCACGGCGACTCGTCGTGGCGTATTGCTCGAGTAGTATTCGCGCACGACGTGATGCTCGGGACCGATCACGAGCACGACCTCGGTGATCCCCGCGTCGGCGAGCGCCGAGATGACGTAGTCGAGGAAGGGGCGTGAGCCGAGCGGCATCATCCCCTTCGCACCCGTCGCCGCGGCGGCGCGCTGGTCCGCGTCGAGCGCCGCGTCGTCGCCCTGCGTCTCGCGTCGCATGCGCGAGCCCAGCCCGCGCGCCAGGATGACCGCCTGCGTCGTGCGCGTCGCGCCGGTCACGAGGTGGCCCAGTAGCCTCGCAGCACCTTGAGCATGCCGAGGAAGCTCAACGCGCACACGACGAGCCAGGTCCAGAACTGCGGCATGCGACCATAGAGCAGACTGCCCGTGCCGAAGAGTGCCGAGTAGACGAAGGTACAGCCGAGCATCCAGCCGAGCAGCGCCTGCGGCAGTGCGTCGGCGGTGCCGCGGATGCCGGTCTTCTCTTGAATCGGTTTCCAGCCAGGGCCGGATGGGCGCACGAGCGTGTAGAAGCTCTCGAGCGTCGCGTCGTCGGTCGGCGGCGCGAGGAACGTGGTCGCGATCCACACGATCGACGTCACCCCGACCGTGACGAGCAGCGACACGTGCGACGCCACCTCGAGCCCGTTCTTGCGCGCGACGAAGAAGCCGAGCGCGACGAGAAAGGAGCTCGTCATGGCGGCGATCTCGCTCCACGCGCTGACGCGCCACCAGAACCAGCGCAGCAGGTAGAGCAGACCGGTGCCCGCGCCGATGGAGAGGATGAGATCGAACGCCTCGCGCGCGGTGCCGAGCGCGTACGTCGTGAGCGCCGCGAGGATCATCAGTCCGGCCGTGGTGAGCCGTCCGATGAAGACGTAGTGCTTCTCCGACAGGCCAGGGCGAAGGAAGCGGCGATAGAAGTCGTGCACGAGGTAGCTCGTGCCCCAGTTGAGATGCGTCTCGATCGTCGAGCGATATGCGGCGAGCGTTCCCGCGACGACGAGGCCGAGGAAGCCGGCCGGAAGGAAGCGCATCATCGCCGGATAGGCGATGTCGTTGCCGAGCAGCGAGCGGTCGAGCTGCGGGAAGGTCGCGGAGATGTCGCCGAGCGTCGGGTAGATGATCGTGGACGCGAGGGCGACGATGATCCAGGGCCAGGGGCGGAGCGCGTAGTGCATCACGTTGAACAGCAGTGTGCCCACGACGGCGTCCTTCTCCGACTTCGACGCGAGCATGCGCTGCGCGATGTAGCTGCCGCCGCCCGGCTCGGCGCCCGGATACCAGACCGACCACCACTGCACGGTGAGCGGGAGGATGAACACGGCGGCGGCGACGCTCCAGTCGCCGAAGTCGGGAAGCAGCGCCAACGTCTTCGGTGGCACCTTCGCGAGCAGGCCGGCGAGTCCGCCCACTTCCGGCTGCCGCAGCGCGAAGTACGCGACCGCGAAGGTGCCGGTCATCGTGATGCCGAACTGGATCGTGTCGGTGACGAGCACCCCCCACAACCCGCTCACCGACGCGAAGAAGATCGTCATGACCGAGCAGACGAGCAGCGTGCGCTCCATCGGCCAGCCGAGCACCACGTTGCCGATCTTGGCGGCGGCGAGGTTCACCGTGGCCATGATGACGCAGTTGAAGAAGAGGCCGAGATACACCGCGCGGAACCCGCGCAGCACGCGGGCCGCCTTCCCGGAATATCTGATCTCATAAAACTCGAGATCGGTGAGCACGCCCGAGCGTCGCCAGAGTCGGGCGTAGAAGAACACCGTCATCATCCCGGTGAGCAGGAAGCTCCACCAGAGCCAGTTCTCGGCGACGCCGCGCTCGCGCACCATGTTGGTGACGAGGTTCGGCGTGTCGGTGCTGAAGGTGGTGGCGACCATCGAGATGCCGACCAGCCACCAGGGCGCGGCGCGGCCCGAGGTGAAGAACTCGCTCGTGTTCGAGCTCGCGCGCCGCCAGAAGAAGAGCGCGGGGAGGAAGGAGACGGCGATGCTCACCCCGATGATCGTCCAGTCGAGCGTCGTGAAATGGAACGCGCCCGCGGAAGTAGTGGCGGGCGCTTGGAGCAACGGGATGATCGTCATGCGCGCGGCGTCTTCCAGTCGCCGCGCGTGAAGTCGGGGAACTTCATCGGCGCGCTCCCCTTGGCGACGGAGATCTCCGTGAGGGGAAGCGGGGCGCTCCACGCGGCCGCGTCGTAGACGTCGAAGTCCGGCGCGAGCCCTTCGCGCATGCACTCGATGAGGCGATACGCCATGATGTAGTCCATCCCGCCGTGGCCCGCGCCGCGCGCCTTCTCGCCGAGCTTCGTCCAGAGCGGATGCTCGAACTGCTGCTTCTGCTCGTCGGAGAGGGGCTGGAAGCGCTCGCCGCCCGCCTGCCCTTCCACGTAGATGCGCGGCGGGTAGTCCTCGAACGTCCCCTTCGTGCCCATCACGCGGTTGTGGCGCGTGTAGGGCCGAGGGTTCGAGACGTCGTGCTGCATCATCACGGTCTTTCCGTTCACCGTCTTGATGATCGACGTGTTGAGATCGCCGGTGACGTAGCGCTCGCGCTGGCGCGGATCGGACTTGTCGAGCTTCTCCTCGCGATAGAGCGACAGTCCGCGCTCGGGCGAGGCGACGGCGACGATGTAGTCGAAGCGATCGCCGGCGTGGACGTCGAGATACCAGCTCACGGGTCCGAGACCGTGGGTGGGATAGAGGTTGGAGTTGGAGCGCGTGTGCCAGGCGCGGCGCCAGAGCCCTTCGTCTTTCGTCTCGAAGAGGATCGATCGCAGATCGTGCAGGTACGCCGCTTCGGCGTGCAGCACCTCGCCGAAGAGTCCCTCGTGGACCATGCGGTTCACGAGCATCTCGTTGTAGCCGTAGTTGCAGTTCTCGAGCTGAAGGCAGTGCCGCTGCGCCCGCTCGCTCGCGTCGACCAGCGACCAGAGATCCTTGAGCGTGGCGCCGATGGGACATTCGCTCGCGGCGTGCTTTCCGTGCGCGAGCGCGGCGAGCAGCACCGGCGTGTGCCATTCCCATGGCGTTGCGGTATAGACCAGATCGATGTCGTCGCGCGCGACGAGCTGCTCGAAGCCACGTTCGCTTCCGGTGATCAGCGCCGGCTCGGGCTGGCCCTTGTCGGTGACCATCTTCGCGGCGCGCTGCGCCTTGTCGGGCACGACGTCGCAGAGCGCGACGATCGTCACGCCGTCGACGCCCAGGAGCTCGGAGAGCACCGAGCGGCCGCGCAGGCCGGTGCCGACGATGCCGACGCGCACGGTGTCGTGGCGCGCGAAGGGGACGCGATGCATCGACTTGCGCGCGGCGGGCGCCGGGGGCGCGAGATCGGGGTGGGTCGCCGCGGTGACGTTCTCGGCGATGGCGTTGGAGAATGGGCCGGCGGCGGCGAGGCCGGCCGTGGTGATCGCGGCGGCCTTGAGCAGATCGCGACGGGAGATGTCGGACATCGAATACCTCGGGTACGGTCGACGACAAATATGAAGCGCGGGTCGGGAGGGGCGATAGCGAGGGTCGCCGGCGCATCGGTGACGCGCGGCACGCGGATCGAGTGACGTGCGGGTGGGTCTCGGCGACAGTCGCGCGCCCAGCGTAGGGTGCCCCCCAGCTCGCGTGTGATGAGGGGTGTTCCCGCACGACAATCGACTTCGGAGCTGATCCCCATGATGCGCCAATTCATTCGACTCTCGCTCGCTGGCCTCGCGACACTCGCCGCCGTCGCCTGTTCCGACTCGACGGCCACCTCGTCATCTCCCTCGCTGGACTCCTCGGCGCTGAGCGCCGCTCTGTCTTCGGTGCCGCTCGGCTATGGTGAGCTGGCATCGAGCTTCGTCGGATCGCCTGCCTCCGACGCGATGCTCGCGGGCCTCTGGGTGGGCGGTGGCCGTGATGCGGAGTTCGACCGCGGTGGCGCACACGGCGGCCTGATGGGCGGAGGGCTGGATGCATCGTTCACCGGCGGCATTCCGTTCGACGGACGCGGCGGCCATCACGGGCCGTTCAGCGGCCCGTTCGGCGGCGGACTCGGATGCACCGGCACCTTCGACGCGGCGAGCGGGCGCGTCGTGTGCGCGGACGTGACGCGCAACGGCATCACCGTGAAGCGTTCGGCGCAGTACAAGGACGCCGCCGGCGCCGTGCAGCAGGCGTTCGACACGGCGACGACGAACAGCCTCAACACGCAGTCTTCGACGTCGGGCACGATCACCTTCGATCGCGCAGCGGACAGCGCGTCCGACGGCGATGACCATGGCGATCACCACTGGGGCCGTGGACGCGGACCGGGCGGACGCCTGCTCGGCGACAGCTCGACGATCCTGACGGCGACGACGACGATCAGCAGCTCGAGCACGCGCACGGTGACGGGACTCGCGGCGGCCGCGACGCAGCGCACCGTGAACGGTGCGTCGGCGGGCACGGAGTCGACGACGGGCACCTCGACGCGTGGAAGCTTCACCGCGACGCGCGTCGTCGGCGACACGACGACGGGCATCGTGATCCCGATCGTGACGGGGACGCGAAGCTATCCGACGGCGGGGACGACGATCCGCAGCATCAAGGCGACGCTCACCTACACTGGAGCGAGCCCGGTCTCGCTGACGCGTCGCGAAGTCGTGACGTACGACGGCTCGGCGACGGCGAAGGTGGAGATCACCGAGAACGGCACGACGAAGAGCTGCACGCGGCCGCTTCCACGCGGGGCGCTCAGCTGCTCGTGATCGAGTCGGGGAAGGGCAACCACCCGAACTGCAACCGGCCTGCAACCGAACGACAACCGCGTGAACGCTGGGACGACTGACGTACTCTGGACACTCGGATTGGCATAGGGGCCATTCCAATTCGTGGATGGCGCTCTACCTGACCGGCTCTGACCGTCGCAGCGCGGGTGCAACACGGGGACGGACTCCTGGGGACGGACTCCTGGGGACGGACTCCTGGGGACGGACTCCTTGGGACGGACTCCGGAGTCCGTCCCAAGGAGTCCGTCCCCACTTCGTCTGCAGTACGCGGGTAAACTCGGGCGGAGGTCGGAGGATTGGCATACTACCCCTCCTGATTCGGGCCTCGTTTAGAGGGATCGCTGCGCCACTCCAGTCATCCCGAGCGAGCGCAGCGAGTCGCGGGATGGGCACCTACACGGGTCGTGGTGCTGCGACGGTCAGAGGCGGTATCCGCGCACGGCCGTCCACGAATTGGAATGGCCCGTATGCCAATCCGAGTATCCAGAGTACGTCAGTCACTCTGGCGTACACGCCGTTGCCGTTCGGTTGCAGTTCGGTTGGGCAGCTCGCCGCCCGCCCTCAGTCGGCCTTCCCCAGCCACGCCCCCAGCACGAATCGAACGACTGTCGTCAGTCCGGCCGGCTCGCAGAGCGCTTCGTTCGGTGTCTTGCCTTCGAGCTCGGGACGTGGGGTGCGCAGCCAGACGCGGACGCGCTTGTCGTCGCCGCCGTAGACGTCGCGCACGATGCCGATCACCATCGCGAACGGTTCGAGCCGCGCGTCCAGCTCCTCGTCCGGCAGCTCGCCGCGAAGCTGCTCGACGGACAGTTCGAGGCAGCCGGCGAGCTGCTGAATGGTGATACCGATCGCCGAGGCGACGCGCCTCGCGTCGAGATGACCATGTCTTCGCAGATCGGCGATGAGCGGCGCGAGCGCGCGCTCGGCGAACTCGCGCGCGAGCGCCGACTCGCCGGTGCGCGAGTCAGTACCGCCGCGGATGAGACCAAGCTCTCTCCGGCGACCCGGCTGTCGGTCGGACGGGCCGTTTCGTTCCGAGTCCTTCGAGTGCATCGAGAGTCCGCTGAGGTGCACCGAGCTGCGTCCAGTCGCCGTGCGATCGATACAGCCGGGTACAGCGAAAGTTGCGGGCCAGCGGACCCCGCTGTTCCCAGGGCGACGACGATCGGTCGTCTATTCGCCGGTCTCGGAGTGCGGCGCGGCGACCGGTTTGGACTGCGCGGAGCCATGCTCGCGCAGCCAGATCGAGAGCAGCACGAGCACGGCGACCGACAGGAACTCGCTCTGCCAGTTCTGGAACGATTCGAACCAGAAGCGGCTCGTGGCGAGGTAGCCGAGCATGCCGACGGGCGAACCGCCGTGCTGGCGCTGGTCGTCGCTGTAGTCGGCGGCCCCGCCCGCCGCGTGAAGCAGGAACGAAACCAGGAAGAGCGCGAACAGCGCGATGCTCAGTGAATGCTTGTACAGGGTGAGCGGCACGCCTCCGTGGCGCACCGGCCAGGGTGCGTCGGGATCGCCGCTCGCGTCTTCGGGCCGCTGGTCGACCGCTTCCGGCTCGGCGATCTTCTTCGATTCCGACGAGCCGCGCTGATACAGGAAGGCAGTGAGCACGACGAAGATCCCCATCTGCAGGAACTCCGATTCCCAGTTCTCGGCGGTGGCCTCGACGAACGCGCCAGTCGTGAAGTACTGGGAGAAGCTCACCGTCGGCTGATGATGGTCGCGCTGGGCGTCGTTGTAGACGGCGTGGCCGGCGACGATCTGCCCGACGAAGGAGAAGAGGAAGAGCGTGGTCGCGGCGAGCACCAGACCGTTCTCATATATGAAGCGCGAGAGCCCGCTGCGGCGCCTGAGCTCGGCCGTTCGCAGCACCGCAGCGCGCTGGGCCGACCCCGCGGTGCGCTGCTCGTCTTCTGCCTGAGACTTGGCGGTCGCGCGGGCGACGGCGGTACGCGCGTCGTCGAGCTCGTTGGGAGACATGTCCTCTCCGACTGGGTGTACCCTGGAGAGAGGGCAAGTCGCATTCCGAGCGAGCCCTGCGGACATCTCCTAGTTCTCTAGTCGACGACCGGTCACGAGCCGCGGATGGGATTCGTCGCTCACGGCGGCGATGCCATTGCCGGCGCCGCGCGCGACGGCCACGTCGCGAGCACCACGCCGGCGAGCGCGACGCCGTACGCCACGAACTGTACGCCGCTGAAGTGCTCGCCGAGCAGCAGCACGCCTACCGCGGCCGCGGTGATCGGCAGGAACACCGTGAACACGCCCGCGGACGACGCGGGGACGTGGCGCAGACCGGTCATCCACAGCCAGACGGTGGCCATGCTCGCCGCGATCGCGTAGAAGAGGAGCAGCCCCCACATCGCCGGACGCACGACGGCGAAGTCGAAGCGCATCGCCTGCCACGCGCCGAGCGGCGTGACGAGCGCGAGTCCCCACAGGTTGACGATGGCGCTGATGCGGCGCGCCGACACGTTGCCGGTGAGCCGCTTGCCGATCACGACGTAGCTCGCCTCGCACACCACCGCGCCCAGCAGGAGCAGGGTGCCGACGAGCGAGCCCGAGCTCGACGCGTGCTCGGCCCGCGTGAGCGACACGAGCGCGATGCCCGCGACGGCGCACACGATCCCGATGAGCACCCGCGGCGCGATGCGCTCGCGCAGGAAGATGCGTGAGAGGAGCGCGACGACGCCGGGGATCGCGGACATGATCACCCCTGCGGCGAGCGCGGAGGAGCGCGCGATCCCGAACAGCATGCAGATGGAGAAGAGGAAGTTGCCGAGAAACGACTCGAGGAAGAGGAGTCGCCGGTCGTGGGTGCCGATCGGCGGCTCGTTCGGCGCCGGTCGCACCCACGTCGCCATGGCGACGGCCGCGATGCCGAAGCGCAGCCAGGCGAGCAGAAAGACGGGGAACACCACGACGAGGAGCTTCGACAGCCCGACGTAGCTCCCGACGAGCGCCATCGCCGCCGCGAGCGAGAGAAACGACGCCCACGGCACGCGGTGCGGCGCGGTCGTCACGATCGGTTCGCCGACAGCGACTCGTAGGCGCGACGCAGCTCGTGTCCGATCACCTCGAAGCTCAGCGCACGCTCGAACTGTGCGCGGGCGTCGGCACGCCGCAATGCGGGATCGCGCGCGGCCCAATCCCGGATCGCCGCGGCGAGCGCGCGCGCGTCGCCGACGGGCACGCGCGCTCCCGCGTCGCCGATGATGCGCCGAGTCGATGGAATGTCGCTCACGAGCGGCGCGACGCCGCACGCCATCGCCTCGATCGCGGCATAGCTGCAGCCTTCGCGATGACTCATCTGCACGAACAGATCTGCCGCGCGGAAGTAGCGCTCCATCTCGTCGAAGGGCCGCGCGCCGATCAGCACGACGCGGTCTCGCAGCACGCTGGAGGATGCGATGCGGCGCTCCACCTCGGCGCGAAGCGGCGCCATGCCGAAGCAGCACCAGAGACGCGCGTCGCGCAGGTCGGGCGCCGCCAGCTCGAACGCGTCGAGCGCGACGAGTGGATCCTTGTTCGCGTCGAGATGGCCCGCCCACAGGATGCAGGGATCGCCCGCGAGCCCGGTGAAGCGCCGCGCCTGCTCCCGGTCGCCAGGAGTGAAGCGCGACGAGCCCTCGAGGACGTCGAAGACGGGCATCTTCCTGGAGATCACTCCGGCGGCGACGAACTCCAACACCTGCTCACGCGTCGCGAACGCCGCGGCGTCGCACGTGGAGTACGCCCATCGCCACAGAAGCCGCCGAGCTCCCGTCGCCGGGGTGGCGGCGTGATCCTGGACGAGGATCGGGACACGTGGCAGCGCGTCGCGAAGCTGTCGCGTCGCGAAGGGAAATCCGAAGCCGTGCACGTGAACGACATCGGGCGCGAGCGAGACGACCTTGTCCAATAGCCGGGCGGGCCGGCGAACGACTGGGATGCGGCGCACCCGCTTGGGCATCGCGCCCGAGTCGTTCACGAACTCGAGTCGTACTCCGTCACGCTCGATCGTCTGATCGCGCGCGGCGGCCTGCACCACCGTCGTCGGAACGCCGGCGCGCGCGGTGCCGGCGGCGACGCCGAGGAGAGTCGGCCACGCACGAAGCAGCTCCTCGGGCTCGCGACGCTGGGGATCACTCAGAAAGCTCAGCTGCACGACCCGCGGCGCTGGGGACATCACGCCTACTCGAGCGGCTGGAGCGTGATGTTGCGAAAGAAGATCTCCGCGCCCTCGGACTGGAACAGGATCTTCCCCTCTCTCGGGAAGGGCGCGGTGCCTTCGTTCACCAGGGTGCCGTTCACGTAGTGGCGGACGGTGTCGCCGCGCACGACGAGCTCGACGGCGTTCCATTCTCCATGCGGGCGCTCCACCTCGTTCACCGGGTCGCGGTAGCCGATCACGTCGCGCCACGGGCCCTTGTCGAAGCGCGCGATCGGGAGCGCGCCGCCCGTCGGGCCGGTGACGCGCCGGCCGTCGCGCCCAGTGACGGCTGCGCCGTCGGTCATCCAGAAGTCGCCAGTGGCGCCTTCCTGGATCTGCAGCTCGAGCGAGCGCGGCCACACTTTGTCCGGCCCCTGCACGTGGTAGAGGATGCCGCTGTCGCGCGACTTCCCTGCCCTGCCGCCGAACGTCGCCTCGCCCCACCGGAACTCGGCGTGCAGCCGATAGTCGCGGAACGACTGCTTCGTGACGAAGTAGCCGTGCTCGGTGCCCGAGACGTGCACGACTCCGTTCTCGACGCGGAAGACACCGTCCGGGTCGACATTGAGCGGCTCGTTGCGCACGAAGACGTCGAACGCGCCGAGCGAGCGGCCGTCGAACAGGACGAGCGGTTTGGGGCCGGACGACGAGAACGTCGTGCATGCCGCCGCGAACGCGAGCGAGGCGACCGAACCGCGCGACCGCCAGCGGCCCGCCGAGCGGCGATGCGTCATCGATCTCCTCCGCGGCGTGAGAGTACGGCGGCTACTGCTTCCGGGTGGTGATGAGGATGACGCCACTTCCGCCGCGCAATCCATAGAAGGCGGTGGAGGCGGCGTCCTTCAGCACCTCGATCTTCTGCACGTCGTTCGGGTTGAGGCTGTCCAGCGCACGGGTGCCAGGCAGGCTGGACGCGGTTCCATCGATGACGATGAGCGGATCGTTGATGCCCTGCGCGGAGCTGACCCCGCGAATGCGCAGCGCATAGGTGTCGCCGGCCTGCACCACCTGCACGCCAGGCGCGCGCGCGCGGATCATCTCGACGACGCTCGAGAAGACCTGCTTGTTGTCGTTCTTGATGGTGGCGTCGGAGGTCGAGCTCGTGCTCGCCTTCGGGGCGGGCGCGGAGTCGTTCTGCTTCGGCGCGTGCGCGCTGCACGCAGCGCCCGCGAGCAGCGCGATCGAGGCGAGCGAACGTATCGGGGTGCGGATGCCAGTGCGGTTCATGCGAAGCTCCTCGCTGTACGGTTGGAGATCGAGGGTGAAGATACCGCTTTCGCGACGGGGCGACATCCTGATTGAAGTGCAACTACCAGGGCGGTACGCGGTAAGTCCGGGTTGAACTGCCACTGCAGTACGCGGGTAAACACGGATGGAGGTAGGAGGATTGGCATACTACCCCTCCTGATTCGGGCCGCGTGTGGAGGGATCGCTGCGCGGGTGCAACACGGGGACGGACTCCTGGGGACGGACTCCGGAGTCCGTCCCCAGGAGTCCGTCCCCAGGAGTCCGTCCCCCTTCGTCCGCTCGCGGCTCGCACTGCAGTACGCGAGTAAACTCGGGCGGTGGTAGGAGGATTGGCATACGAGCCCTCCTGATTCGGGCCTCGTTTGGACGGATCGCTGCGGCACTCTGGTCATCCCGAGCGAGCGCAGCGACTCGCGGGATGCGCACCTACACGGCTCGTGGCGCTGCGACGGTCAGAGGTGATGACCGCGGACAGCCGTCCACGAATTGGAATGGCCAGTATGCCAATCCGAGTATCCAGGTACGTCCGTCGTCCCGGCGTACACGCAGTTGCAGGTCGGTTGGAGTCCTTAAAAAGAATCACTTCGAAGCAACCACCGTATCCGCAAGCGCCACCCGGATCGTCGCCGCTCGCGCCGGCTGACCGAGCGAGTCGTACAGCGCCGCGAGATCGGTCCGCGTGTTCCGCACCCAGCTCGTCGCTGGACTCGTCTGCGCGAGCAGGATCTGCAGGCCGGCCGAGCTCTCGCGCTCGGCCTCGGCGAAGCGGCGCTGCCGGAGCAGCGCGCGGCCGAGCTTCGCGCGTGCGATGCCGATGTCGAGATGCGTCGGCGGCAGCGTCTTCCCGAACACGTCGAGCGCCTCGCGATACAGCCGCTCGGCGCCGACGAAGTCTCCTCGCGCCACGAACACGCTTCCGCGATTGGCCAGCGCGGTGCCGAGCAGGTTGTGCGGCCCCTTGTACACGGCGCGATAGATGTCGGCGTTGCGCGCGAAGTACGTGTCGGCTTCGTCATAGTGCTTGCGACGGAGGGCCATGATCCCGAGCTCGTTGATCGTCGACGCGACCTTCGGGCTCACCGCGCCGAACACCCGCTCGCGGATCGACAGCGCGCGCTCGACGAGCGGGACGGCCTCGTCGAACCGCACCTGCGCCACGAGGGCGCGGCCGAGCATCGTCATGGCCGCCGCGGTGCGTGGATCGTCGGGGCCGTACACGCGCTGGATGATCGCGAGCCCGCCTCGATCGTACCGCTCCGCTTCCGTGTACTCGGCCCGCTGGTAGCGCACCGCGCCGAGATTGATCAGCGCGTCGCCGGCGAGCGGATGGTTCGCGCCGTACAAGCGGCGACCCACCTCGAGGCTGCGCCGGAACATCGAGTCGGCGCCCGCATAGTCGCCCGCGTAGAAGTAGTCGTTGCCGAGCTGCGTCGCCGCGGCGGCTACTTCGGGGGACGTCTCGCCGAGGGCGGACTGCAGACGCAGCGCCTCGCGCATCACGGTGATCGCGTCGGCGTACGCGCCGCGCTCCTCGAGCACGCGGCCCAGCGCGGTCATCGCCACGGCCACGTCGCGATGCCCGGCGGGTCGCATGCGCCGGCTCAGCGCGAGCCCTTCGCGGATGAGCTGCTCCGCTTCGGGGAGGCGATCCTGGTCCACGCGCAGGAGACCGAGCGCCACCTGCGACCGCGCCACGTCCGCCGCGCCGTCCGTGAGCGCGCGGCGCGCCGCGAGCGATCGCTGCAGGAGCGAGTCGGCGCGATCGAGCCGCCCGAGCTTCTGGAAGATGCCGCCCAGCGTCTGATAGAGCTCGGCCTGCACCGCCGGCTCCGCGGCGAGGCTCGCCGCCTCGACCACGCCGCGCTCGACGAGCGTGACGGCGCGCAGCGAGTCCGCGGGGCCCGACTCCGCGTCGCCGCCTTCGAACAGGCTCAGGGTGAACCGCTGGATGCGCTGCGTGCGCGCCGCTTCGGCCACCGCCGTGTCGCGCGCCGAGCGGATGCGCACGGCGTACAGCGCGCTGAGCGCAACGACGAGGAGCGACACTCCCGCGCCAGCGGCGAGCGTGCGCCGATGACGACGCACGAATTTGCCGAGCCGATAGCGCGGCGAGTCCGGCCGCGCCTCGAGCGGCTCCTTGCGAGCGAAGTGGTCGAGGTCGCGCACCAGCGCGTCGACGGTGCGATAGCGCCGCTCCGGTTCGCGCTGCATCGCCGTGAGACAGAGCACGTCCAGGTCGGACCACGCGTCGGCGCTCGCCTCGATCGCACCGGGGGTGCGGCGCGCGACCGAGGACGGACGGTCCACCGGTCCGGCGAGCACCAGCGACTCGAGCTCCAGCGGAGTGCGGCCGGCGATGGCGAACGGCAGACGGCCCGCGAGCAGCTCGTAGAGCACGACTCCGAGCGAGTACACGTCGGTGTGCACCCCCGTGGGCTCGCCGCGAAGCTGCTCCGGTGACGCGTACGCCGGCGTGAGGAGGCGCAGCCCGGTCCGCGTGGGCGCGGCGTCGCCGTCCGCCTCGAGCTGCTTCGCGATGCCGAAGTCGAGCAGCTTCACGTGACCGTCGCTCGTGACCAGGATGTTCGACGGCTTGAGGTCGCGATGGATCACGAGATGACCGTGCGCGTGCTGCACCGCCTCGCAGATCTCCCGGAACAGGCGAAGCCGCTCGGCGAGCGTGCACGCGTTGACGCGACAGTAGTCGGTGAGGGGCACCCCTTCGACGTATTCCATCGCGATCCACGGCGTGCCGTCGTCGAGCGTCCCCGCGTCGAACAGCCGCGCGATGCCCGGATGGTCGAGGCGCGCCAGGGTGCGCTGTTCGCTCGTGAAACGATCGCGCCGCATCGGTGAGAGCCATGCATGGCGCAGCAGCTTCACCGCGGCGGTGGTGTCCAGATCGTCTCGCTTGGCGAGGTACACGACGGCCGTTCCGCCCTCGCCGATCGGGTGGAGCAGGCGGTAGGCTCCGAACGCGCCGGCCGGGGGCACGTACGCCCGGCCAGCACCGAGCACGTCGTGCGCCGCTCGGCTCACGCCACGATCGAGCAGCGAATCCGCCCTCGCGTCGGCATCGAGCATCGCGCGGACCTCGGCCGCGAGCGACTCGTCGTCACCCGACGCGCGAGCGAGATACGCGTCGCGCTCCGCGTCGGGCAACGCGACTGCTTCGTGGAACGCCTGCTGGACGCGCGTCCAGCGCGCCGCGCTCTCGGTGCTCGAGTCGTCGGACATCGTCGTCCTCCGGCGGTTGCCGCGTGGTGAGTCAGTGGTGGCGGCTCAGCTCCACGGCGAGCCAGGCTCGCGCCGCGCGCCAATCGCGCAGCACGGTCGCCTCGGAGACGCCGAGCAGCTCGGCCGTCTCGGCCACGTCGAGCCCACCGAAGAAGCGGCTTTCGACCATCTGCGCCTGTCGTGGGTTCAGGCGCGCGAGATCGTCGAGCGCCGCGTTCAGCGCGAGCAGGTCGTCGCTTCCGGAGGCTGCGTAGGCGCCCTCGTCGAAGGTGACGGAGATCGCGTCCGGGCCGCCGCGCTTCTCGGCGCCGCGCCGGCGCGCCACGTCCACGAGTACCTGGCGCATCGCGCGTGCGGCGATGCGCTTGAAGTGAAGCGGTGAAGTGTCGGCGGCCTCGGGCGACGACGCCAGCTTGAGCCACGCCTCGTTCACCAGCGTGGTCGGCGAGATCGTGGCGGCGGCGTCGTTGCGCCGGACGCTGGCCGCGAGACGGCGAAGCTCCTCGTACGCGAGGCTGAACAGCGTATCGAGCGTCTCGCGCGCAGTCGGAGCTTCAGCGATCGCGTCGTCGCGCACCGCTCCCGAGCCATCTCCAGCCGCCATGACGGTTTTCTCCGCGGGCCGACGTAACGGGAAGTGGGCGACCCAGTGCACGCACGTCGCCGCACGCCGCCCCCTTCCGATTCCCATAGCCTACCGATCCAATGGCACCCCTGCAACCACGCCGACTGCTCGGCGCGCTGCTCCTCGTCGCGGCCAGCGCCTGCGGCGGAGGCGCGTCGGATGACGCCGCCACTGCGGCGCCCACTCGTTCGGGCGACGTCTGGGAGGTCGCCGGCGGCGACCGGGCCCGAGCGAAGAGCGAGCTGCTCGCCTTCGTGAGCGGCACCCACGCCCTCGTCGTCGACGGAAACGACACCTATGCCGGCATGCGGCTCACGCGCGGCGGCAAGGCGCCGGACGGGGGGCAGCCGCTCGCTCCCGCGGGAGGCATCGAGGCGACGCTCGCGCCGGCGGGCGACTCGATGCAGCTCCGCTTCGCCAGCGGCGAGACGCTGTCGCTGCGGAAGCACGTCGCGAAGGGGGGCGACCGATGAGCGCGCGCGCCTCCATCGCACTGCTCGCGAGTCTCATCGCGATCGATGCGTCCACCGTGCAGGCGCAGGCCGGCGACCTCGACGATCGCCTCGTCGCTCTGACCTACCACAAGGTGACCGGCAAGCCGCTCGACCTGCAGGCCGCCGCCGAGCAGAGCGACGTCGTGCGCCGCGCCGCGAACTTCGATCGCCCGGACGCCACGCGCGCCGAGTCCGAGCGCATCGGCCGCGAGCTCGCGTCTGCCGACGCGCGGCACGAGTTCACCGTGCGCGTCAACGACAACATCTCGGAATACGATCACGCGCGCGGCGAGTTCTCGGTCTCGCTCTTCAAGCCGGGAATGTACCTGCAGTCGGACGCGTTCCGGCAGCAGTACCTGATCGTGTTCGACAACGCCGAGTCGGCGCGGGCGATCGCGATGCCCAAGGAGCAGGCGCGCACGTTCGACGCGCGACTGAACCAGAGCGGCCGCGGCGTCGTGGACGAGATTCACTTCCGCGTCGTCGGCGACGGCGATCCGTCGGGCGCGGTGACGGGCCAGAACGTCGTGCGCGCCACGCTCGTCTCGGTGCGCGTGCTGGACCGTGCCGGCGCCGTGCTGTTCACGCCGAACATCGGCGCGGCCGCGGTGGCGTCGAAGTCCGCGGATGGTGCCGCGAACACCACTGCGTTCGACGCGGCGCACGCCGACGTGGCTGGCCTGCGCGTCGGCGTGAAGGCGCGCGACTTCGAGACGACGGTCGGGCGGCTGTTCGGCAAGGTCGCTCGCGTGAAGCGCAGCGACGGCTGGTACCCGGGCTACGCCGCCGCGCTCGAGGTGAACTCGATGGGATGCATGTCGATTCCCGGGCGCCGTCATGGCGGCGAGCCCGGCAACGTGTGCGTCACCGCGTACCTCGACGGCGACGACGTCGTTCGCGGCGTGCGCGTCGAGCGGATGTTCTCGTTCATCGATGCCGAGACCTTCCGCTCCACCCTCGTGCGCCGCTACGGCCCGGTCACGGCGGCGAAGGAGGCGGGAGGCTACCAGCTCGGCTGGGGCCCGGAGATCGATCCCCACCTGGCGTACAGCAGCTCCGGCCCGCACACCGCCCTCACCGCCACCTACGCTGCCGATGAGGACATGATGAGCAGCTCGCTGAATGCCGCACCGCGCATTCGCGTCACGCTGCAGCTCGTGGATGCCGGCTGGGCCACGTCCAAGAAATGACTCACGACGTCGAGCGCGACGCCGCACCGACCACTCAACTCTCCCGGAGCATCACCGTGAAGTCCTCGAGCCGCACCATCCGACTGGCACTCCTCGCCGCGCTCTTCCTCGCGATGCCGACGCTCGCGTCGAGCGCCTCCGCGCAGGCCGCGACCTGCCTTCGCGCCGACAACTGCCTTCGCCTCACCACCTTCGACGCGACGGTCACCGACTTCCGCACCAGCCCGGCCGAGTACGGCGGGAAGCTCATCACCGCGACCGTGCGCTTCACCAACCGCACCGATCGCCCACTCACCCTGGGCTACGTCAACGGATCGGGCGTCTCGCTCGATGATCGCGGCAACCGGTTCGTCGTCTACGGCAACGGCGCCGTTCGCGGCATCGGTGAGATCAGCCAGAGCACGTTCGACCCCAAGTTCACGCTGAGGCCCGGTGAGTCGAGCGACGCGCGGTTCGAGCTGCTGTTCCGCCCGGCGACACGCGGCATCATCATGGGGACGTCGTACGATCTCGACCTCACGGTACGGCAGATCGATCAGATCGCGGGCGGCCAGTTCAGGCTCGGGCGCGAGCACTCGCTGCACTTCCGCGGCTTCGGCGGCGAGGGCGCCACGACCGCGTCGACATCCGGCGCAGCGCCGGCGCCCGCTCCCGCCGGCGAGCCGCTGACCGCACCAGCGCCCGCGTCGCAGGGCGTGCCGCTCGAGGCGGACCAGTGCGCGGGCCGCCCGCGGTGCTACAGTGCCGGCACCTTCGTCGCCGAGGTGTCGCAGATGACCGCAGGAGTGGAAGGACGACATCACGTGCTGCGCAGCGTCGTTCGGTTCCGCAACATGTCCAACCAGCCGATCATCCTCGGCTACAAGGGCACGTCGAGCGGCGCGACCGACAATCTGGGCAACCGCTACTACTATGGCCGCGCCGGCACCCACGACGTGAGCGTGCAGGGGATGGAGATCCTCGAGGGACGCGCCGCCAACGCGCAGTTCCAGCTCGCGCCGGGCCAGTCGCGCGAGGCGCGCTTCGCGACGATCCGGTTCGAGGTGGGCGGAAAGCAGATCGGCACCTCGTTCAACGAGGACATGACGATCGTCCTGCTCGAGCCCCTGCCGGGAAATCAGATTCGGGTGGGCCGGGAGTTCGCGGTGAGCTTCCACGATCTCACTTCCGGTGCCGGCGACAACGCGCGCGCGGCGGGCAACGCCGTGGCGGGTGAGGCGGCGAAGAAGCTGTTCGACGCGTTCCGCAATCGTGGGAAGAAGCCGTGAGCACCGCGCGCGCGCGCCGGCTCGCCGCGACGATCATCGCGGGGGTCGTCGTCACGATCGCCGGATGCTCGGGCGGCGTGCAGGGGACGTACATCGGCGTGAAAGGACAATCGTTCTTCGACGAGATCGAGCTGAGCTCGAGCGGCAAGGTGAAGGTCACCGTCGTCGGGGTGCCGTATGAGGCGACCTACGAAGTGAAGGATTCGAAGGTCGTGATCAACAACGGAGGGCAGATCCACGAGCTCGTGATCGAGAAGAACTGCCTCGTGGATCCGATCGGGGGACGCTACTGCAAAGGTGGCAGCGGCTGAGCGTTCGAGATCAGCCGGGCTTGATCTGGCGGAGGGCGCGGCGAGATTCGAAGGAGATCGCCACGCCCTCCGTCAGACGCCCATGCCACGTCTCGTCGTCCCGCTTCTCGTCGCCGCTCTCGCCGCGACGCGCCCGTCCGTCGCCGTGGCACAGAACGCGGCCACGCTCGTGCTCCTCAACGGCCACGTCGTCACCGTCGACTCGGCGAAGCCCGAGGCGCAGGCGGTCGCGGTCGCCGGCGACCGCATCCTCGCCGTCGGGACCGATGCGGAGATCAAGCGCCTCGTCACGCCGTCCACTCGGGTGATCGACGTCCATGGCCGGCTCGTCACTCCCGGCTTCACCGACGGCCACGGCCACTTCATGGCGCTTGGCGAGACGAAGCTGCAGCTCGACCTGACGAAGGCACTCACCTGGGACGACATCGTCGCGCAGGTCGCGCGCGCGGCGAAGAGCGCGAAGCCCGGCGAGTGGATTCTCGGGCACGGGTGGCACCAGGCCAAGTGGACACGACTGCCGCAACCCAGCGTCGAAGGCAATCCGGTGCACGCGTCGCTGAGCGCGGTGTCGCCGAACAATCCCGTCGTGCTCGAGCACGCGAGCGGCCACGCGACCTTCGTGAACGCGCGGGCGCTCGCGCTGGCGGGCGTCACGAAGACCACGCCGAATCCCGCCGGCGGCGAGATCGTCCGCGACGCGAGCGGCGAACCGACGGGAATGCTGCGCGAGTCCGCGCAGGACCTCACGGCGCGCGCGCAGACACGGGACGACGCGCGCCGCTCACCCGCCGAGCGCGAGGCACGGGCCCGGCGCATCGTCGAGCTGGCTGGCACCGACGCGTTGTCGAAGGGGATCACCTCGTTCCACGACGCCGGAACGAACTTCGCCACGATCGACCGCTACAAGCGCCTCGCCGCCGCGGGCACCCTCCCGGTGCGGCTCTACGTGATGGTGCGCTTCGAGCCCGAAGCACGGATGGACAGCCTGCTCGACGGCTACCGCATGCAGGGCTTTGGCAAGGGCTACCTCACCGTGCGCTCGATCAAGCGGCAGATCGACGGCGCGCTCGGCTCCAACGGCGCGTGGCTCCTCGAGCCGTACGCCGATCTGCCGCGCAGCACCGGCCTCGCGCTCGAGCAGCCGGCCAGCCTGCAGCGCATCGCCGAGCTCGCGATCAAGCACGGCTATCAACTCAACACCCACGCCATCGGCGACCGCGCCAACCGCGAGGTGCTCGACGTCTACGAGCGAGCCTTCAAGGCGCATCCCGAGGTGCGCGACGCTCGTTGGCGCATCGAGCATGCGCAGCACATCGCTCCGCCCGATCTACCGCGGTTCGAGTCGCTCGGCGTGATCGCGTCGATGCAGGGGATCCACACCGTGTCCGACGCGCCGTGGATTCCCGCCAAGCTCGGCGCCGAGCGCGCGCGAGCCGAGTCGTATCTCTTCCGTTCGCTCTGGGACCTCGGCGTCGTCGTCACCAACGGGACCGACACGCCGGTCGAGGACGTCGATCCGATCCCATCGTTCTACGGCATGGTGTCGCGCCTGACGAAGGACGGGACCGTGTTCGCTCCCGAGCAGCGCCTCACGCGCGCCGAGGCGCTGAAGGCCTACACGCTCAACAACGCCTATGCGTCGTTCAGCGAGCGGGAGCTCGGCTCCATCACGCCGGGCAAGTATGCCGACCTCGTCGTGCTCTCGAAGGACGTGATGACCATCCCGGAACGAGAGATCCCCACCGCGCGCGTGCTGTACACCATCGTCGGCGGCGTGGTGAAGTACCAGCGCCCGGAGAACGCTCCAGTCCCCTGAGCCCGATTGGCCTCCAAGCTGCATTGGTGACGGGCGGCGAGCCGGTTCGGCCGCCAGGAGCCGCATCACCCGCAGCGTGTGGAGCGCAGATGGAGATCGTTCTCAAGGGGCTCGTCGCCGTGCTGGGCGTCGCCGCCATCATCCTGGCCGTCGTCGGATGGCAGTCGCTCACCCGCGGCACGAACGTGTGCCGGTTGCGCGCGCCGGGCGACGACGACGGCCCGCCGTCGCCCACCGATCCACTCTTCTGCGAGACGCTCTCGCTGCTCACGAAGACGGCGCTCGCCCCTGGCCACGAGATCGAGGTCTTCTCCAACGGCGACGAGACCTATCCGCGACTGTGGGACGATCTCCGCTCGGCGGAGCGTTCGATCACGCTGCAGATGTACTACTGCCAGCCAGGCCGGATGGCCGACGAGTTCAAGTCGATCCTGCTGGATCGCGCGAAGGCTGGAGTGCGCGTGCTCTTCCTGCGCGACGCATTCGGCTCGGCCGCGCTCACCAAGGAATACATCGAGGAGCTGGAGCAGGGGGGCATTCACGTCGCGGCGTTCCGTCCGACGCGCTGGTACCAGCTCTTCAAGGTGTATCATCGCTCGCACATCCGCGTCGCGGTCATCGACGGCACCGTCGGCTACACGGGTGGCTTCGGCATCGACGACAAGTGGTGGGGCGACGGCAAGCACGAGAATCAGTGGCGCGACACGAACGCGCGCTTCACCGGACCAGCGGTGCTCCAGCATCAGGCGACGTTCGCGGCGGGATGGGCCGAAGCCACCGGCACGCTGCTCTCGGGCGACCTGTTCTTCCCGCCGGACGCGACGTTCAGCCGCGGCGGCAACATCTCCGCCGGGCTGCTGCACGCGTCGCCGTCGGTAGGCAGCACCAGTGCCGAGCGCTACTACGCGTTCGCGATCGGCAGCGCCAAGAAGCGGCTCCTCATCACCAACTCGTACTTCGTGCCGAGCGAGAACTTCTGCGAGCTGCTGGTCGCCGCGGCGCGCCGCGGGGTGGACGTGCGGGTGCTCACCTGCAACGAGAAGGGCGACGTGAAGTCCACCTACTACGCCGGCCGCGCCACGTACGACGTATTGCTGACGAACGGGGTGCGCATCTTCGAGTACCAGCCGGCGATGATGCACGCCAAGTCGCTCGTCGCGGATGCGCGGTTCGTCTCGGCGGGCACGATGAACTTCGACAACCGGTCGATGTCGTTCAACGACGAGACCACGCTGCTCGCGGTGGATGACGGCCTCGGGCGCCGGATGGAGCGGCTCTTCGAGTCCGACCTGCGCGAGTCGGTCGAGATCACCGCCGCGTCGCACGCCGCGCGCCCGCTCAAGGGCAAGCTGCTCGATCACGCCTGGTCGACGCTCGCGCGCGTGCTGTAGCGGCTCTCAGGCCGGAGCGCGGCGCCGTCTCGCGCCGCGCTCCGCGAGCATGCATGTTCCGGGTATCGCGACACCGGACGGTCCACATGCATCTCAGGCTCGCGCTCGCACTGATCGCGTCGTCCTCGCTCGTTGGCGCGCCGGCGCATCGTGCGGCCGCCCCGCGTGCCGCCGAACGCATTGCGATCAACGACAACCGCGTGCCGGCTGGCACGGTGAGCAAGGGCGTGCGCACCGTGCGGCTCGAGGTGCGCGAGGGCGAGTGGCGCCCCGATGGCGACGCGGGGTCGGGCATCGTGGTGCGCGCGTTCGCGGAGCGCGGCAAGCGCATGCAGGTGCCCGGCCCGCTGCTCAGAGTGACCGAGGGCACCGAGATCGATGCGTTCGTCACGAACACGTTGGCGCGCGGCACGCTGACCGTACACAACCTCTCGCCGCGCGGCGTTCGCGGCGGGGCGGACACGATGCAGATCGCCGCGGGTGCGACGCGCGAGGCGCGCTTCGTCGCTGGTGCGCCGGGCACCTACTACTACTGGGGCACCGTGGACGGCGCGCCGCAGAGCGACTCCACCACCAGGGACGCGGAGCTGAGCGGCGCGTTCGTCGTCGATCCGCGCGGCGCGCCGCCGAGTGCCAACGATCGCGTGCTCGTGATCGGGCTCTGGAGCAAGTCCAGCCTTCCGGGCGGCCTCGTCACCCGGAGCGTCCCGCTTCGCTTCACGATCAACGGGCGCTCGTGGCCGAACACGGAGCGGTTGTCCTACTCGATCGGCGACACCGTACAGCTTCGCGTCGTGAACACCAGCGCCGCGGTGCATCCGATGCACCTCCACGGCTTCTACTTCGACGTCATGAGTCGTGGCGACGGTGTGGTGGACAGCACCTACGACGCGAGCGTGCCGCCGTATCGCGTCGTCACCGAGCGGCTCGCGCCGAAGCGCACCTTCACCATGAGATGGGTGCCCGAGCGCGCCGGCAACTGGCTGTTCCACTGCCACGACAACTACCACGTGCTGCGCAGCGCCCCGCTCGACGGCACCGCGCTCGAGGCCGAGCAGCACGTGCATGTGAAGAATCATGCGATGGAGATGATGGGCGGCCTCGTCATGGGCATCGAGGTGCGCGGACGCGAGCGCGCCGTTGCGAGCGTACCCGAGTCGTCGCGCCGCAGGCTGCGTCTCGTCGCGCAGCGCGACAGCGGCGGCACGGAGGGCGAGCCGGCGTACCGCTACGCGTTGTACGACGGCGCGTCGCCCAGCTCGGCGAGCACCCAACAGCCTCTGAACCCCACGATCCTGCTGCAGCGCGGCCAACCGGTGAGCATCACGGTCGTGAACCAACTCCCGGAAGCGACGGCCGTGCACTGGCACGGCATCGAGCTGGAGAGCTACTTCGACGGTGTCGCGGACTTCTCGGGCAGCCGCGGCCACATCGCGCCGGCCATCGCGCCGGGTGACTCGTTCGAGGTGCGCTTCACGCCGCCGCGCGCGGGCACCTTCATGATCCATCCACATGCCGACGAGCTGCGCCAGCAGCAGGCGGGGCTCGCGGGCGTGCTGCTCGTCGTGGATGATCCGGCCGCGTTCGACGCGACCCACGACATCCCGCTCCTGCTCACCGTGCCTCGCCGCGACGCGGACACGCCGAACGCGATCCTCGTGAACGGACGCATCGCGCCAACCACGCTCGCGCTGCGGGTCGGCGAGCGCTATCGACTCCGATTGGTCGACGTCCATACATTCCGTCCCAGCATGATCACGCGCGTGCTGCGCGACTCGGCGCTGGTGAGCTGGCGTCCCGTGGCGAAGGATGGGATCGCGATTCCCGAAGCGCGGGCGGCGGTACGTCCCGCGATGCAGCAGATGGGCAACGGCGAGACCTACGACTTCGAGCTCGCGCCGGAGAGGGCGGGCGATCTGCGGATCACCATCTCGTCGGCGGCGGGGCTGCTGCTCGCGACGGTGCCCGTGGTGGTGAGATAGTGGCGCGACCAGACCATTCAACGATCACGATGAGGAACGCGATGAACCGATCGATCGGTGCGGTGATGGCGATGGTGCTGGTGCAGGCCTGCGCGAGCGGAGGAAAGCCGTCCGCGACGAGCACGCCGGCCGCGCGAGGCGTCGTGATCGATGCAGCGGCGAAGGCGCGCATCGACTCCACGCTCAACGCCTTCGTCACGTCCGGGCGCACCACGGCGGCGAGCGCGCTCGTGTGGGAGAAGGGCCGCGAGGCGTACTTCGGTGCGTACGGGTTGGCCGACCGCGAGTCGGGCACTCCGATGAAGCGCGACGCGATCGCGCAGATCTTCTCGATGACCAAGCCGGTCACCGGCGTCGCGCTGATGCAGCTCTACGAGCAGGGCAAGTTCCAGCTCGACGAGCCGCTCGCGAAGTACCTGCCGGAGTGGGCTGACGTGAAGGTGTACGCCGGCGACTCGGCTGGCACGCCGCGCATGGTCGCGCCGGAGCGGCCGATCACCATCCGCGACATCACGCGCCACACGGCGGGCTTCGCCACGAGCGCCAATGAACCTGGTGTCGGAGCGCTCTTCCGTGCCGCCGATCCCTCGAACCGCAACAACACGATCACGGAGTTCTCCAAGCGGCTGGCGACCGTGCCACTCTCCTTCCAGCCCGGAACGAAGTGGTCGTACGGCATCTCGGTCGACGTGCAGGCGGCGCTCGTCGAGCGGCTCGCCGGCCAGTCGTTCGCCAGCTACGTGCGCCAGCACGTGCTCGACCCGCTCGGCATGCGCGAGACGCGGTATTTCGTGCCCGAGCGCGATCGTGGCCGCCTGGCGGCGATGTACCAGCGCGGTGCGACCGGTGTCGTCGCTCGTGCGTCCGACTCGACGGCGCTGGCGTTCAACACGAAGATCTGGCCCCTCGAGCCGGGCGCGTTCGGTCTGACGTCGACGCTCGACGACTACATGCGCTTCGCCCGCATGCTGCTCGGCGGTGGACAGCTCGACGGCGTGCGCATCCTCAAGCCGGAGACCGTGCGTCTCATGGCGACGAACCATCTGCCCGCTACGGTGAAGGACAGCTCCTTCCTCACCGGGAAGGGACGCGTGGGCTTCGGCATCGACTTCGCCGTGCGCGTGCAGCCGCCCGCGACCGCCGCCGAGATGAACGGCGTCGTCGGCGAGTTCTTCTGGGATGGCGCGGCGAGCACGCTCTTCTGGGTGGATCCGGCGAACCAGCTCACCGCGGTGTTCTTCACCCAGGTCGTTCCCTTCGACGGCGTGCTGCACAAGCGGCTCCGCGACGCGGTCTACGGCCCGTCTACCTCCGCACAGGTCGGCGTCCGCTAGAGGCTCGACCGCGACCGCCGCGCCACTTGGAGCGCCAGTGAACGACGCGAACGCGGATCGAACGGATCACGCGGATCAACTGCAACTGCACCGCCGCGGACGGCACTACCGCCGCAGTTTGTCACGCGGAGGCGCGGAGGTGCGCGAAGGCGCGGAGAACGGCAACTGCACTACTGCTGCTTGGCAACTACACGGCACTGCACGGCAACTGCTTTAAGGTTCGGGGCCGGGATCTCTCCGCCACACTCCCAAAAAACCGAGGCCGACCGTGTGAGGAGATCTGCTGGCCAGTAGTGGCCCTCCGCGCCTCCGCGCAGCAGTATCTCCGCGCCTCCGCGTGACAACTGCGGCGGTAGTAGCGTCCGACCGAGAACGTGCTACGCGCCCGCCGCCACCATCTCCAGCTCCTCCCATCGCCCCGTGAGCGTCGTGATCTCCGCCTCGACCGACGCGAGACGCGCGCGAGCGTCGGCGAGCGCGGCCGGATTGCGCAGCAGCGCCGGGTCGGCGAGCAACGCGAAGAGCTGCTCTCGCTCGCGCTCCTTCTCGTCGATGCGATCGGGCAGCGACTCGAGCTCGCCCTTCTCCTTGAAGGTGAGCTTGCGTGTCTTCGGTGCGCGCGGCGGCTGCGCCGGCGCTGGCTTCTTCGGTACGGGCGCAGGAGCGGCGATGCTCGCCGCGCGCTGCCGCACCCAGTCCGTGTAGCCGCCGGCGTACTCACCGACGCGTCCACCCCCTTCGAACACGAGGGTGCTCGTGACCGTGTTGTCGAGAAAGGCGCGGTCGTGGCTCACGATCAGCAGCGTGCCCGAGAACTCGACGAGCAGCTCCTCGAGCAGATCGAGCGTCTCGATGTCGAGGTCGTTCGTCGGCTCGTCGAGCACGAGCAGGTTGAAGGTGCGCGTGAACAGCCGCGCGAGCAGCAGCCGGTTGCGCTCGCCCCCCGACAGCGCGCGCACCGGCGTGCGTGCGCGATCGGGCGGAAAGAGAAACTCCTGCAGGTAGCCGTTCACGTGCTTGCGCTGTCCACCGACGTCCACGAAGTCGGCTCCGTCGGCGACGCTGTCGAACACGCTGCGATCCGGATCGAGTTGCTCGCGGAGCTGATCGAAGTACGCGATCTCGAGCCCGGTGCCGAGCCTGATCGTCCCCGCGTCGGGGGTGAGCTCGCCGAGCAGCAGGCGGAGCAGGGTGGTCTTGCCCGATCCGTTCGGTCCGACGAGACCGATGCGGTCGCCGCGCATGATCGTCGTCGAGAGGCCGCGAACGATGGCGCGCTCGCCGCGCGCGAAGCTCACGTCCCGCGCTTCGACGACGAGTCGTCCCGATCGCTCGGCCTCCTGCGCCTGCAGCCGCACCGTGCCGACGCGCTCGCGCCGAGCGCCGCGTTCGACGCGGAGCGCCTCGAGGGCGCGCACTCGCCCCTCGTTGCGCGTGCGCCGCGCCTGGATCCCCGTGCGGATCCAGACTTCTTCCTTCGCGAGACGCTTGTCGAACTCCTCCCACTCGCGTGCTTCACTCGCAAGCGAGGCTTCCTTGCGCTCGAGGTAGGTGTCGTAGTCGGTGCCCCAGTCGACGAGGCGGCCGCGATCGAGCTCCACGATCCGCGTCGCCATCCGGCGGAGGAAGGCGCGGTCGTGCGTGACGAAGAGGATCGTCGTGCCGCGACCGATGAGAAATTCCTCCATCCATTCAATGGCGTCGACGTCGAGATGATTTGTCGGCTCGTCCAGCAGCAGCACGTCCGGCTGTCGCACCAGCGCGCGCGCGAGCAGCGTCTGCCGCTTTCGTCCTCCCGACGCCCGCTCGAACGGCGCGTCGGGGTCGAGGCCGAGGTGCTGGAGCGCCGTGTCGACGCTCGTCTGCATCTCCCACGCGCCGGCGACGTCGAGCTCGTGGTGGAGCCGATCGAGCTCGCGCAGCGCGGCGTCGCTGTGCTCCGTGGCCACGCGATGGCTCGCGTCGTGGTAGCGCGACAGCAGCAGCCCCGCTGGCCCGAGCCCCGAAGCGACGACGTCGAACGTCGTCCCCTCGACGTCGTCCGGCACCTCCTGCTCGAGCCGCGTCACCGTGATCCCTGTCTGCCGGATGACTTCACCGGAATCGGGGAGCATCGTGCGGTCGAGCAGCTTCATGATCGTGCTCTTCCCCGCGCCATTTCGTCCGAGCAGGCACACCCGCTCCCCGCGCTCGATGCCGAAGTCGGCCCGATCGAGCACAGGTGGGCCGCCGAAGGCGAGAGAGACCGATTGAAGGGCGAGGAGGGACATGGAGAGGAAAATAGACGTGAACGGTGAACGGTGATCAGTGAACGGTCGCGACCTCGGCAAGCTCTTGCGTCCCGAGGACGGCCGATCACCGATCACTGACGACCGATCACGGCGTACGCCATGCGCGCCCCCGCCCTAGCGCCCTCACCGGGCCTGCCTCAACTTCACCAGACCATCCACGGAGCGCTCGCGTTGCCCGAGTTCGATCCCACTTCCCTCTCCTCGAAAACCGATGACGAGCTCGCCGAGCTCGAGCTCGACAAGTCGCTGCCGATCGAGGCGTGGATGGCGGTGGAGAGAGAGCGCGGCCGGCGGGAGGAGCGTCGGCGCCGCGAGGCCGAGCGTGCGCGCGCGACACCGACCGCCCCCGGGGCCACCGCTGCTCGGCCGACCGCCGCGACGGAGGCGCACGAGGATGCGCGCATCCAGGATGCCCTCGCGCAGCTTCGCGCGCTGCTCGTGCCCGGAGAGACGATGGGTGCATACGCGGTGCAGCGCCGGCTGTTCGCGCTCACGCATCGGCGCGTCGTCGTGTGCGCCACGAGCGGGCGCTTCATCTCGCTGACGCGCGGGCTGTTCGGCGGCTACACGCCACGCGACGTGCGGTGGCAGGATCTCGACGACGCCAGCGTGAGCGCCGGCATCTTCGGCGCGACGCTCTCCATCACCTCGCTCGCGAGCGCCGACCTGGCCTCGCGCGAGCGCACCGCCCGCCGCGTGCTGATCGGCGGGCTGCGGAAGGAACAGGCGCAGCAGGTCTACACGCTCTGTCAGGCGCAGGAGCAGGCGTGGCGCGAGAAGCGCCG
This sequence comes from Gemmatimonadaceae bacterium, assembly GCA_036008805.1. Taxonomy (GTDB): domain Bacteria; phylum Gemmatimonadota; class Gemmatimonadetes; order Gemmatimonadales; family Gemmatimonadaceae; genus AG11. The sequence continues at coordinate 12,175 of DASYMZ010000158.1, read as the reverse complement.
CGTCCGCGACCTCGACGAGCTGCGCGCCCAGTCGGGCGGAGTGCAGATCGGCGGGATTGGCGGCGCGATGCCCGCCACCTCCGCGGCCGGCCTCCCCACCGGTGGCGACCCCACCGAGCGCCTCCGCCGCGCCAAGCAGATGCTCGACGATGGGCTGATCACGGACACGGAGTACGAGTCGATCAAGGCTCGGGTGGTGGACGGGCTTTGACACGAGCAACTGCCACTGCCTGTAGCCTGAGCAACTGCCACTGCCTGTAGGTGGTAGTGGGTAGCGGTAGCGCGAGGTCGTAGCGGGTCGCGAGTATTGGGAATCGCGTTCTGCCCACGGGCACAGTACGACCTTCTTGCCGACGACAGAATGGCCGCACTGGTACCAACCCTGGTACCAAGTGCGGCCATTCCACATCTAGGGAGAGCCGGACGGACGCCAGGGGCCTGCCGACCGGCTCTCGCTACTGCCTACCCGCTACGACGTCTCGCTACCGCTACTCTCTACCACCTACAGGCGGTGGCGGTTCAGTTCCGCGGCTGCGCCGTCCTCCCCGACGAGGAGCCAGACGACGAACCAGACGACGAGCCAGACGACGGGCTCGCCGAGCTCGATGCTCCGCTCGACGGCGACGACGGTGGCGGAGTGTACGGCGTGCTCGACCGTCCGCTCGCCTCAGAACCGGGCGTCTGGGTGTACCCTCGACCCTTCACGACCTGGCCGTGCGGTGCCGGCTGGTTGCTGCCGTTCACGATGATGATCGGCGGGCTGTAGTAGCCGCCGTAGTAGCCGCCGCCCGAGTAGCCGTAAGGGCTGTAGCCGTAAGGGCTGTAGCCGTACGGGCGGTAGCCGTACACGCCATAGCCCGCTGAGCCCCACAGCCACGGGTCCACCTCGCGGTCCACCCACGCCGTCACACGACGGCCGCGATAGGCCTCGTCATTCACCGATGTGCCGCGCCGTTCGGCGCGCGCCACCTGGAAGGCGCGTGGGTACGACACCGCGACCATCGCGTCGGTGACCGCGCCCGGCACCCCCGACTTCGCGAGCTGCCGCAGTGACGCGGCGTCCAACGAGAAGCGCTGTCCCAGCTCGAGCAGCCACGCCGACACGACCGCCGGCTCGGCCGAGCGCGACGCCTCTATCACCGTGCTGGTCGCGAGCGCGGCACCCTCCGAGATGCGCGCGTTCTCCACCGACATTCCGCGCCCGCGCAACGCGCTCGCGATCTCCGCCGGGATCGTGCTCGGCAGACCCGCGTCGCGATACCGGGCGACGCGCACGTTCTGGCTGCCGGCCGCGTTGACACCGCGAACGTCGAGCCATTCACCGGACGGCGTGATCGACAGGATCGCCGACGTCGCCGTGCGAAGGCCCTCGCAGGTCGCCGCCGACGACAGGAAGATCCGGCGTTCGTCGCCCGACCACTTCGCGCGCTGCGCGCCGCTGCACTTGTCGGCCGAGAGCGGCTGCTCCGTGCCGCTCGCGTCCACCGTCTGCTGCGAGACCTGCTTGCCGTTCTCGATCGTCGTGAACGTCGCGACGTCGGGGTTCGCGGTCGGCGTGATGCAGACGAACATCCCACTCGCCGGCGTCTCGAACGCCTCCGCGGACGACGGCGCGGGAGTCCAGCATCCCAACCATCCCTGCCACTTCGGACCGGCGCTCGCCTGCTGTGCGCCCGCGGCGCCGGCGGCGAGAGCGACGATCCCCAGCGCCACGACGGCGCGCTTCGTGTTCTCGAGAATCATGGTGTCCCTCATGTGATGCACTCTAGAGTCGGAACGAGAGACCGACGCTCGCCGACGCGCCGGAGAGGTCGATCTTGTCGAAGCCGCCAAAATCTCGGCTCAGCTTTCCCTTGCCGTACACGTACCGGGCCTCGGTCGTGAACGCGATCATCGGCGTCAACGTGAAGTCCGCGCCCAGCATGCCCTGCGCGACCGGCGCCCAGTCGGACGAGTCGAAGGTGGAGCTGAAGACGTTGTTCGTGTTGAAGTCCACGAAGTCGCCATCCTGATGGAAGCGATACCACATCATCCCGGCACCTCCACCGACCCATGGCGTGACCCTGGCCGGAATCCACGCCGCCGTGCCGATCGACTGCCCCGGCGGCGAGAGATAGTACTTCAGGTTCACCGTCAGGGGTACACGCTGGAACGAAGTGTTCTGCTGGATCGGGAGTCGGTTGTTGTCGACCAGGTTGCGGAACTCGGAGGCCTTGCTCGAGCGCGAGAAGCCGGCGTCCAACGTCACGTCGAGCTGGTCGGACGCCGCGATGCCGATGCTCCCGCCGAACGAGAGGCCGCTGAAGTCGCGCTTGTTCAGCGTGAGCTGCTCCGTGGTGAACTGGAACAGGTCGCTCCCCGCGCTCGCGACGGCGTATCCCCCTCGCAGCGCGAGGCGCGCATTCGGCCGGTGAAACAGGAACCCGTCTCCCGAGGCCTGCGCTCGCGCGGGACGGGTGATGCCGAGTGCGAGCAACCCGGCGACCGTGAGTACTGAGATCCGTGGCTTTCGCATACACACCGCCTGTTTCGATTGTCGAAGAGCGGAAGTGGTCCTGCCCTCTCTACGTTCGGGGCCCGTCCGCCGTTGTGTTCAAATTAGTATACATATCGCGTACCGATCGTCAATCGCGGAGCCGCGCAGGGGTCGCCGCCCCTGCTTTCCGTCTGGCGGGAGTCGTCGGCGGGCCACCGCCCGGACGACGCACGGTGAGCCGAGCCGCGAACCCGCCGCGAGGCGCCAGCTCCACCGTGATCGTGTCGCGGTTCGTCATCCGCCGCGTCCCGTACTGGTAGCTCCGGTCGTCCTCGCCGTCGGCGATCAAGCCCACGTCGTACCCCGCCGGCCCGAGAAAGGTCAGCGGCACCTGGGCCGTCGCCACCGCCGTATCGCCGTTGATCGCGCCGAGATACCAGTCGGTGCCGCGCCGCCGAGCGAGCACCGCCATGCGTCCGGGGTAGCCGTCGATGAAGCGGGTCTCGTCCCACGCCGTCGGCACCGCCTGCAGAAAGCGCTGCACGTAGTCCGGCTGCGAATCGATCATCGCCGGCGTCGACACGAAGTGCTGCAGCCCACTCTCGAACACCACCGACAGCGCGAGCTCGTGCGCGTTCGTCGTCAGATTGCGCAGCCGGTTCGGCGCGTCGCCCAGGATCACCGGCGTGTAGTCCATCGACCCGATCACGTTCCGCGTGAAGGGATAGATCGTGTTGAAGGTCGCCGCGTTCCGCTGGAAGGCCGGATCGCCGTACTGCTCCGAGCCCTTCACCGCTTCCATGCTCAGCAGATTCGGATAGGTGCGCTGCCAGCCGCGCGGGATCGTCGAGCCGTGGAAGTCGACGAACAGCCGGTTCGCCGCCGCGTCGCGCAGGATGTCCTCGTACAGGCCGATCACGTACTGCTTGTCGCTCTGCATGAAGTCCACCTTGATCCCCTTGAAGCCGAGCGCGCGGATGCGCCTGAGCTCGGCCATCCGCGCCTCGGGCGTGGAGAGGAGATCCTTCGGGCCGGCGTCGGGCACCTGATTGTGCGTGCCGCCCGAGTTGTACCACGCGATGAGCCCCACGCCACGTGCCCGCGCATAGTCGAGGAGGTCGGACACGTCGCCACCGTTCGTCATCTCGGGCCAGCCGAGATCGAGCAGCGAGTACTCCCAGTGCATGCGCTGCGAGAGATCGACGAAGGGAAACAGCTTCTGATAGTCGCGCGGGCTTCCCATGTCGCTCCACCAGCTCCACGACACTCGGCCCGGCTTGATCCACGAGACGTCGGTGAAGACGGCCGGCGGCGCGAGGTCGGTGACGAGCGTCGACTCGACGATGGTGCCGAGGGTGGGGCCGACGATGATCACGCGCCACGGCGACACCCAGGGGAAGCCGATCGCCGCGGCCCTCGGCGCCAGGCCGTAGGTCTCCGCCTCTTCGGGAAGTCGCACCCGATACAGGCCGTCGTCGGCCCGCTGCTCGACGTGCACGCCGTAGGACGTGCGGTCGAGCCCCGCCTCGGTCACGAGGATCCAGCTGTCGTTCGCGGAGAAGAGCATCGGCAGCGCCCACCCCACCTCGTCCGGGGCACGGGTGCCGACGGGGATGCCGTTCTGATAGTCGTTCTCGTAGGCGGGTGCCCAGGTGGAGACGCGCGCGTACGGCTGCATCCATGCGCGCCCGCCCATCGGCACGTGGAAGCCGGTCGCCTCACCGACGAGCGAGTCGAGGGTGAGCTCGCCGCGCGGAAAGCCGTAGCGGAACGCGACGCCGTCGCGATACGCCCGCGCCGTGAGGGTGAGCGTGGCGCCCGCCTCGGTGCGGAAGGTGAACACGCGCTGCCGTCCCTGTCGCCGGATGTCGCGCTGCTTGCCCGTGACCATCCGGTACGCGTCGGCGACGTCGGTCGCGCGCCCCGCCGAGACGAGCGTCAAGCCGTGAGTGAAGTCGCCGCTCGCGCGCACGAGGCCGAGCGGCGACGGTGCGAGCACCGGCGTCTCGGTGCCGTCGCCGGTGAGCCGGTCGACGCGATACGCGAGCGAGTCGCCCTGGCGCAGCAGCGTGAAGCGCAGAGTGCGCTGCGGGTTGACCAGGCTGAGCTCGGCGGCGGTGGAGTCGGGGCTCTGTCCACGAGCTGGCGTGGCGAGCACGAGCGCTAGCAGTCCGATGCAGGGGATGCGGAGGGGCATGCCGCCGTCATACCGCGAGGCTTGCGCCACGCGCATCGCTCGCGCGTGACGAGCCACTCTATCGTCCAGCCGGAATCCAGGTTCTGGGTGACCGGTTTCGGGTTGGTGGTTTTGGGTTCGACTGCGTCCGCCGTAAAACCCGAAACCACCAACCCACTACCGGTAACTCACAACCTGGATTCCGGTTGAGCGCTAGAGGGCTCTACACTCACTCGTGATAGCTCAGCTGCGTCAACGCGATCCGGTACTCCCGCGCCTGCGCGTCCCAGGTGATGCGATACGCGCTCGGATAGTAGCCCGCGGGGCTGTACCGCTGCGCCGTCGACACCGGGATCACCTCGTCGATCACCGCCGGATCCGTCGCGCGCTTCTTCTCGAGGATGTAGGCCCGCGTGATCATCGGCTCGTCGAAGATGAACTGGCCGTCCCACGATCCATAGATGAACGTCTTCGTGAACGGCTTGAACCCGGCGGGGTTGCCGGCCATCCCCTGCAGCTCGGGCGAGCGGACGTCTAGCCAGTGCAGTCCCATCTGCGGAACGGTGGATCCGGCCGGCGTCGTCTGCGCGGGCGTCGCCGCGTCGATGTAGAACGGCGACCGGAACTGCGGAGCCGGATAGTTGGCCGCCTTCGCCTCGAACTGTGGATCCGTCGGAAGGATCGAGGCACGGACCTCCTTGCTCACCGTATAGAAGTGAAAGTCGAAGTGGGGCAGGTCGTACACACCGGCCGGCTCGTGCCCGAGCGGGTTCCAATCGAACTGCACGAACCGGTACTGCGTCGGATTCCCCTTCGGCAGATCGAGCAGATACATGTTCATCACCATGGCGGCGTGATCGTGTCCCTTCTCGCCGGCGGCCATCGGCATCGGGTCGGGAGTCGGCAGCCCTTCCATCGACCGGTCGCTCATCGCCACCCCGACCTCGATCGGCTTTCCACCCTCCTTCTTGTCGAACGTGATGTAGGTGCGCACGGTGCCTTTGCCCACCGTGACGGGAGTGCCGTACACGCGCTGGGCGGCGGCCTGCTCGGAGCTGGACCGGTCGAGCGCGCGACCACTCGGGTTCCGGACGCCGCCGACGACACCCGTGGTCGACGGCTCCTTGCAGGCGGCGAAAGCGAGGGCGGCGGTGATGCCAGCGACGGCGTAGTTGCGAATGCGTGACATGAGAGTGGCCTCTGATCGTCGTGCCGCGAACGCGGCGGTGGTGTCGCGATGCCGAGCGATCCTTCGATCGTCGGTGGCCAGTCCTGTCAGCGACGGCTCGTCGTGCGGTGGCCTGGCGACGCGGGGAATTATCGGGCGCCCCACTTACTGGCCGCGGAACGCCGCATCGGCGTCTCGCTTACGGCGCCGCTGACCGCGCGCGTGCGGCCGCGGACAGCGGCTGTAAGCACCCCGTAAGCGACGCGGTCTAGCCTGCGTCGCATGCTGAACCCGCCCCCCTCCACCAGCCTCGCCGAGGTGCGCGCCCACGATCAGGTGATGCGGTACCGGCGCGCCGGCGCCGGCCGGCCCATCGTGGTGCTTCGATCCGCCCCCGACTCCGAGCCGCTCTGGCCCGAGCTGGAGGAGTGGCTCGCGGGCGCCTTTCGAGTGATCACTCCCGAGATCCCGCGCAGCGGCGCCGATGTCGCGCGCTGGCTGGGCGACTTCCTCGAAGGCGTGGGGCTGGAGCACGTGACACTCGTCGCCACCGAGGGCTACTGCCTTCCGGCGCTGGAGCTCGCGCTGCTCGGCGCCGATCAGATCGAGCGGCTGGTGCTCGTGCCCGCCGGATACGCCGATGAGACGGGGCTGGCCGGCACGCTCGCCACGTCGCTCGCCGGCGTCGCGGTTCCGCTGCTGGTGGTGCGGCGCGGTCTCTCGGCGATCGAGGCGCTGCCACTCTTGAGGCACTTCATGCAGAGCAGGGCGGACGGAGCAATAGCGGGTTGATGGCGCGCGCGCGGAGTCGTATCGTGGGCCGCGAGCCCCTTTCGTCCGCGCGCCGTCTCCCGACATGACGTCTCCCGAGTCATCCGTCGCCGCTCCGTTCGCGGCGCAGATTCCGATACATCTCACCCGGTTCGTCGGCCGCGATCGGGAGCTCGAGGTCCTGGCGCGACTCGTCCGCTCGTCGCGGCTGCTCACCCTCACCGGCGCCGGCGGGAGCGGCAAGACGCGGCTCGCCGAGGAGATGGCGCTCCGCTCCGGCACCGAGTTCGATCGGATCGGCTGGGTCGATCTCGCGCCGATCGGGATCGCGCATTCGCTCGCGCAGCTCGTCGCCTCGTCGCTCGACGTGCCCGAGCGCGCCGACACCGCGCCGCTCGACGCGCTCATCGCTTCGCTGTGCGACGTGCGCGCGCTCGTCGTGCTGGACAACTGCGAGCACGTCGTGGACGGCTGCGCCGAGCTGGTCGAAGCGCTGCTGCGAAGCTGTCCACGCGTCACCATCGTCGCGACCAGCCGCGAGGCACTCGGCGTCGCCAGCGAGACGGCGTGGCTCGTTCCGCCGCTCGCGAGCGATGAGGCGGTGCAGCTGTTCGTCGAGCGCGCGCGTGCGTCGCTGCCGTCGTTCGCGCTCACCAACGCGAACGCGCAGCCGGTCGCCGAGATCTGCCGCCGTCTCGACGGGATCCCACTCGCGATCGAGCTCGCCGCGGCGCGAGTGCGCGTCCTCTCGCCCGAGCAGATCGCGCGGCGGCTCGACGATGCGTTTCGACTGTTGACGACCGGGAGTCGAACGGCGCTGGCGCGCCATCGTACGCTCCGTGCGACCATGGAGTGGAGCTTCGCCCTGCTCGGCGCGCGCGAGCAGGTGCTGCTCCGCCGGCTCGCGGTCTTCTCCGGCAGCTTCACGCTCGACGCGGCCGAAGTGGTCTGCGTCGGCGTGCTGCGGGACGGTGGGACGCTGGAGATAGACGACATCCTCGACGGCGTGTCCGCGCTGGTCGACAAGTCGCTCGTCACGATGGAGCCCGGCGACGGTGAAGCGCGCTATCGCCTGCTCGAGACGGTGCGGCAGTACGGCGTCGAGCGGATGAAGGAGGCGGGAGAGTTCGACGCCGTCTCGACGCGCTACGTGGAGTTCTACCTCGCGATGATGGAGGCGGCGGAGCCGAGTCTCGTGGGAGGCTCCACGCCGCCGCCGCTGCTCGCGCGGCTCGTCGCCGAGCACGACAACCTGCGCGCGGCGTCGAGCTGGACGGTCCGCGCGCCGGAGCGGCGCACGCTCGCGCTGCGCTTCGTTGGTGCGATGTACTGGTTCTGGTACGCGCTCGGTCAGTTCCGCGAGGCGCGCGATCTCACCGATCGCGCGCTCGCCCTCGACGACGGCTCCGCGCCGCATCTGCGCGGCCGCGCGCTCGTGAGCAGTGCGCTCACCGCGCTCTTCCAGGGTGAGTACGCGCTCTCGTGCGCGCAGTTCGAGGAGGGGATCCCGCTGCTCAGAGCGGCGGGCGACGACGTGGGCACCGGCACCGCGATGGCGAAATACGGCGCCGCGCGAATGCTCGGTGGCGACGTCGCGGCGGCTGCCGCCACGCTGGACGAGGCGCTCGACTTCGTGCGCGCGCGTCCGCCGCACGACATCGCCGTCATCTTCGCCCGCTTCTGGCGCGGATGGACCGCCTATCTGCAGGGAGATCTCGAGCACGCGCTCGGATTGATGGCGCCGAACATCGCGATCGGACGGCAGTACAATCTGCCGACCACGCTGGGACACTGCCTGACGATCATGGCGCGCATCCAGCTCGCGCGCGGCGACGTGGAGGAGGCGTGCAACCTCGTGTCCGAGAGCCTCGAGATCGAGGTCTCCAACAACGACGCATGGGGCGTCGGCCTCGCGCTCGAGGTGGTGGCGTTCGCGGCCGCGCGCCGCGCGCAGCACGAGGAGGCCACGCGTCTGCTCGCCGGAGTGGAAGCGCATCGCGAGCGGCTCGCCGCCGCGCTGCCCGGCCTCATGCCCACGGAGCGCGAGGCGGTGATCGCGTCGCTGCGACGCGTGCTGGGCGCGCGGTTCGACGAGCTGTATGCGGAGGGGCGCACGCTCTCGAGCGCGCAGACGGTGGCGATCGCGATGGCCGAGGCGGCGCGGCACACCACGGAGCATCGCGCCCCGTTCGGGTCCGACCGTCGCGAGCTCACCGACAGCGGCGCCGACCGTCGTCGGCTGCGCGTGCTCGCGCTCGGCCCGCTCCAGGTCTACGTCGAGGGCACCCTGGTGGAGTCGATGGCGTGGGGCTCGGCGCGGCCGCGTGAGCTGCTGGTGTTTCTCCTCATGCATCCCGAGGGTCGCACGAAGGAGCAGGTTGGGCTCGCGTTCTGGCCCGACGCGAGTCCCGCGCAGCTCCGTAACAGCTTCCACGTCACGCTGCACCGGCTGCGGAAGGCGCTCGGCGGAGCGGAGTGGGTGACGCTCGCGCACGAGCGCTACCGCGTCGATCCCGCGGTGGTCGAGGAGTTCGACGTGGCGGAGTTCGAGCGCGACGTGACCGCCGCGCGGCGCGCGCTCAAGCGGCAGGAGGACGGCGCGTCGGCCCGGCTGGAGCAGGCGCTCGCGCGCTTTCGCGGCGACTTCCTCGATGGCGAGCCAGTGGGTGATTGGCATCTGGAGCACCGCGACCGCCTGCAGCGAGAGTACGTGGACGCATTGATGGAGCTCGGCGCGCGTCTGGTGAAGGAGGAGCGGTTCGCCAAGGCGGCCGAGGCGTACCGGCGAGTGCTCGCGCGCGACGAGCTGCACGAGGAGGCGCTGCTCGCGCTGATGAAGTGCCACGTGGGAATGGGCGAGCGGTCGCAGGCCCTGCGCGTCTACCGCCGCTTCGCCGACCGGATGAAGGAGGAGCTCGACGCGGAGCCGGACGAAGAGACGACCGCGTTCTTCGAGGGGCTGCAGCGCGGGGCGGGAGTGTAGCATCGGCCCGGCCGAGTCCCGTCTGTCGGGACTGGTCGCGCTTCGGCGCCGCGCCGGTGGCGAGCGCGTTCCGGAGCTCCATCGCGGTGCTCGCCCGGTCGCTGTCAACGGTGATCTACGTGGTGGTGTTTCTCCTGCCGTGGGCCGTGCTGGTGACGATCGTGTGGATGGTGGCGGCGTGGGTGCGCATGCGCATCGAGCGAACGCGGGTCAGTGCAGACTGAGTGGTCCGCGCGCGCGAGCGTTCCCTGACCTCCACGTCGGGGTGATGGGGGTTTTGAGAGCGTTCGGTTGAACTATCCAACCAACCGACTCACCCACCGTCGTCGAGGCTCTCCTCGATCTCCGCGCGCACCGCCGCCACGCGCGCGAGGGCGTCGCCGCCCCGCTCATCATCCGGCGCCCGCAACGTCATCACCTGGCGCCACAACCCGCGAAGCAGTTGCAGCGTGTGCGCGCGACGCGCCGCCAACAGCTCGCAGTGAACCTGCAGCCGGCGCATCTCCTCGAGCTGCGCGCGGAGCAGTTGGATCATCGCATTCATCTCGTCGCCCGAGGTGGCCGCCTCGAGCGCGGTGAGCTGCGAGGTCACGTGATCGATGGCGCGCGTCCCGCTCGCGGCGGAGAGCGCGTGCAGCTCGATGTCCATTCGCTCGAGCGCGTGCAGCACCCGGCGCGCGACGTCCGCCGCATCACGCGCGGCGGCTCGCCCCTCGTCGTCCACACGCTCCGCGAGCTCTCCGATCGCGCGGCAGTAGCCCGCCGGATCGTCGGGCTCCGCTTCGGCCACACCGCGCCACGCGCCGAGCAGGCGTCGCGCCGCGGACGTCTCCCAGCTCTCGGACGCGGTCGTCGCGCCGAACATCAGGCGTGTCGCCTGCGGCAGGGTGAGTCCGCGTCGCCGTGCCCACCAGAGCGCCGCCACGATCGACACCACCGCACCGATCACCAGCACCGATTCCGCCGCGCCGAACCAGCCGACCCCCGCGCCCGTCACCGCCTCCACCCAGCGCCGCGTGAGTATCAGGCCCGGCAGCGCGACGAGAAAGGCGCTGAGCGCGGCGCGCACCGCCCGCGCCGGCAGTGGAAGTCGCGGCCACAGATCGCTCGGGCGCCGCAGCGTGCGTGGCCACCACATTCCCCACCAGTCCGGCGGCCAGAACGCCACGCGCGCCACGTGAGACAGCGACAGTCCCCGACCGACGACGTTCCACACGTGGAGCACGAGTCCCGCCGGCACGACGAGCGCGATCAACGAGAGCAGCGCGCGATCGCCCGCCGACCGGAATGGACTTCCCGCGACCGTCAGCCACGCACCCGCCCAGAGCACGGCGTACGGACCGAACGCGGGGAGATCGCGCACCGACGCCGGCAGCCCGGTCACCGCCGCGTGGTCCATCAGCGCGAGCGCGTCCCGCAACGCGCGCACGGTGGGAAATCTCAGCGCCGGATCACGCGACAGGCAGCGCATCACGACTCTCGCGATGTCGTCGGGCACGTCGGGCGCGACGCTGTAGAGCGGCGCGGGCTCACCGGTCGCGCGCCGGGTGGGAGAGGCGTCGCGCGTGGCCGCGAACGGCTCGCGCCCGGTGAGCATCGCGTACGCCACCGCGCCGAGCGAGTACAGATCGCTGCGCGCATCCACCTCGACGCCGGCGAGCGCCTCGGGCGACATGAAGCTCGGCGTGCCGACGACCATCCCGGTCGCGGTGAGACTGTCTCCGCCGTTCTGCTCCTTCGCGATGCCGAAGTCGGCGAGCACCGCGCGCCCCGTCGATGCGTCGAGGAGGATGTTCGCCGGCTTGATGTCGCGATGGATCACCCCCTGCGCGTGCGCGCACTCGAGCGCGTCGGCGAGCTCGGCGACGATTCGCCGCGCCTCGGCGACGGGGAGTCGTCCGCCCAGCCGCAGCCGTTCCGCGAGCGTGTCGCCGCGCACGTAGCCCATCACGAAGTACCAGAGTCCACCGACCTCGCCGAAGGTGTGCAGCGGCACGATGCCGGGGTGCGCGAGCTGCGCGGCGATGCGCGCCTCGCGGCGGAACCGCTCGGGTCCCTGCCGTGCCTCGGCGAGCTCGGGGCGCAGCACCTTGATCGCGACGAAGCGCTCGAGCGCGCGCTCGCGGGCGAGGAAGACCATCCCCATCCCACCGTGGCCGAGCTCGCGGATGATCTCGTACTGCTGCCCGATCGCGCTGTCGAGCGTGGCGCGCATCGCGGGCTCGCTCACCGGCGCATCCATGCGCGACGCCGAGCGCGGGATCCCCGCCGCCCGCGCCGCGTCGGCGACGGCGTATCGCACGCCCGGCAGGCTGTCGGGTCCTTCCGCGGCACGCAGCAGCGAGAGGACTTCGCTGCGGATCTCGTCGTCGCCGTCGGCGGCGCGATGCACGAACGCGTGCTGATCCTCGGCGGGCAGCGCGCTCGCCTCGGTGAACAGCGCCTTCACCCGCGACCATTGCTCCGGATTCACGCGCCGGTGAGCTCGCGCCGGAGCCACGCGCGCGCCACCGCCCACTCGCGCTTCACCGTCGCGCCCGACACGCCGAGCGCTTCCGCCGTCTCCTCGATGCCGAGTCCGCCGAAGTAGCGCAGCTCGAC
>DASYMZ010000157.1:0-8259 GCA_036008805.1 Gemmatimonadaceae bacterium | reverse complement strand
GGACGAGCCGGACACAACTCCGAACGTTTCTAGCGGTGAGCGTGCTGAGGCGCCGGATACAGGGGGAAGCTTCCAGCGAGCGCGCGGACCTCGTCACGCACCCGGGCCGCCAGCGACGCGTCCTCGGCCGACATCAACACCTGGTCGATCAGCTCGGCGATCCGCTCCATCTCCGGCTCGCGCATGCCGCGGGTGGTGACTGCGGGGGTTCCGATGCGCACGCCGCTCGTCACGAACGGCGACTGCGTCTCCTTCGGCACGGTGTTCTTGTTCACCGTGATCCCCGCCAGGTCGAGCGCCTTCTCGGCCGCCTTTCCGGTCAGTCCCTTGCTGCGCAGGTCGACGAGCATGAGGTGGTTGTCGGTGCCGCCCGAGACGAGCTGGTAGCCGCGCTTCACGAGCGCCGCCGCGAGCGCCTTCGCATTGGCGACGACCTGCTTCGAGTAGACCGCGAACGACGGATCGAGCGCTTCCCGGAACGCCACCGCCTTCGCGGCGATCACGTGCTCGAGCGGGCCGCCCTGCGTGCCGGGGAACATCGCCTTGTTGATCGCCGCCGCGTGCTCCGCCTTGCACAGGATCATCCCGCCGCGCGGGCCGCGCAGCGTCTTGTGCGTGGTCGTGGTGACGACGTCCGCGTGAGGCACCGGGCTCGGATAGACGCCCGTGGCCGCGAGCCCGGCGAAGTGCGCCATGTCCACCATGAAGATCGCGCCGGCTTCGCGCGCGATCTCGGCGAACGCGGCGAAGTCGATCACGCGCGGATACGCGCTGTAGCCGGCGATGATCATCTTCGGCGAGTGCGCGCGCGCCTGGCTGCGCACCGCGTCCATGTCGATGTAGCCCTCGTCGGTGAGCCCATACGAGACGGCTTTGTAGAGCAGCCCGGAGAAGTTCACCGGCGACCCGTGCGTCAGGTGCCCGCCCTGCGAGAGGTCCATGCCGAGGAACGTGTCGCCCGGCTTGAGGAAGGCGAGGAAGACGGCGGCGTTCGCCTGCGCGCCGGAGTGCGGCTGCACGTTGGCGTGGTCCGCGCCGAACAGCTCCTTCGCCCGGTCGATCGCGAGCTGCTCGATCTTGTCCACGATTTCGCAGCCGCCGTAGTAGCGCTTCCCCGGCAACCCTTCGGCGTACTTGTTCGTGAGCGGCGACCCCATCGCCTCGAGCACGGCAGGCGACACGAAGTTCTCGCTCGCGATCAGCTCGATGCCGTCGTTCTGCCGCGCGATCTCCTCCTCGACGAGTCCGGCGATCTCGGGATCGACGTCGCGCAGTGCGTCGCCGGGCGGGCAGCGCTCCCAACTGGTCCAGGACGACATCAGTGGCTCTCCTCCGTTGAAGTATCCGTCTCGGCGTCGCGCTCGATCTTCGCGATGCGGCGCGCATGGCGCCCACCGGCGAACGGCGTGTCGAGCCACGCCTTCAAAATCGCTTTGCCTTCCTCGGTGCCGACGAACCGCGCGGGCAGCACGAGCACGTTCGAGTCGTTGTGCTCCCGCGCGAGCGCCGCGACCTCGGGCGTCCACGCCACCGCGGCCCGCACGTGCGGGTACCGGTTCGCCGTGTAGGACATGCCCAGGCCGGTTCCACACAATAACACTCCCCGCTCCGCCTCGCCGCTGGACACCTGCGCGGCCAGCGGATGCGCGTAGTCGGCGTAGTCGGTCGACGCGTCCGACGCCGGCCCGAGGTCGTCGACGTCGTAGCCGAGCGAGCGCAGCTCGGCCTCGAGCGCTTCCTTGAGCGCGAAGCCGGCGTGGTCGGAGGCGATGAGGATCTTGGAGTGCTGGTCTGCGGTCATATCAGAAGTGTGAAAATTAGGTACGACTGGGTGGGAAGTGGGGAGCGGGGAGCGGGGAGTGACGGAACGGCCCTCGGGATGCTTCGGCGGCCCGAGGCCGCCTGCGTTCCCGCTACCGCCTGCTCGCTACCATCTCTCGCTACCGCTACTCGCTACCACCTACAGGCGAGTGGTAGTTGAAGTCACCCCCCTGAAGGTACAAGTCATCGGTCGCGAGCGTCGTACATCGCTCGCCCGATGACCACCCTCTGAATTTCAGAAGTTCCCTCATAGATCTCCGTGACCTTCGCGTCTCGAAAGAGGCGTTCCACGGGATAGTCCTTCACGTAGCCGTAGCCGCCGAAGATCTGCACGGCCTGCGTCGTCACCCACATCGCGGTCTCGCTCGCGAGCAGCTTGCTCATCGCGCCGTGCAGCGTCGTGGACTCGCCGCGGTCCTTCGAGGCCGCGGTGGCGTGCAGCAGCGCGCGCGCCGCGGCGACGCGCGTGCCCATGTCGGCGAGCTTGAACTGGATCGCCTGATGTTCGCGGATCGGCACGCCGAACTGCTTCCGCTCGGCGGCGTACTCGAGCGCGTGATCGAGCGCCGCGCGCGCGATTCCCACCGCCTGCGCGGCGATGCCGAGCCGCCCATGATCGAGCGAGCGCATCGCGTAGATGAAGCCCTGCCCCTCCGTCCCCAGCAGATTCTCCGCCGGCACGCGCATCCCGTCGAAGGTGAGCTGCACCGTCGGCGACGCGCGCAGTCCCATCTTGTCTTCCTTCTTGCCCACGTGGAATCCCGGCAGGTCGGGGGTGACGATGAACGCCGAGATCCCCTTCGACTTGTGCGCGGCGTCGAACGGGGAGGAGCGCGCGATCACCATGATCACGTCGGCGTGACTGCCGGTCGTCACCCAGCTCTTCGTGCCGGTGAGCACCCACCCATCGCCGTCGCGCACCGCGCGGCAGCGCAGCGACGACGCGTCGGAACCGGACTCCGGCTCGCTCAGCGCGAACGCCCCGAGCTTCTCGCCTCGCGCCATTGGCCGGAGATAGCGCTCCTTCTGCTCGGCCGAGCCGAAGTTGAGGAGCATCTGCGTGGGCAGCGAGTTGTGCACGCTCATCAGCACCGCCGTCGAGGCGTCAGCCGCGGCGATCTCCTCGAGCGCGATGAGATACGTCAGCGTATCGAGCCCGAGTCCGTCGTACTCCTCGGGGATCAGCATGCCGAGAAATCCGAGCGCGCCGAGCTTCTCCGCCACGCTCCGATCGAAGCACGCCTCGCGATCCCATCGCGCTGCGTGCGGCGCGATCTCGCTGGCGGCAAAGTCGCGGGCGAGAGCCTGGATGGAGCGCTGTTCGTCGGTGAGATGGGTGAGCATTGGAGCGGTTTCTCGATGGAGCGGTTGATCGATGGAGCGGTTGATCGATGGAGCGGTTGATCAACCGCAGTCTCGATCAACCGCAGCACCGATCAACCGTAGTTGCGGTTGATCAACCGCAGCACCGATCAACCGTAGTCAAAAAACCCACGCCCCGACTTCCGCCCCAGCCAGCCCGCCGCAACGTACTTCCGCAGCAACGGACACGGCCGGTACTTCGAGTCTCCCAGCCCCTCGTGCATCACCTCGAGGATCGAGAGGCACGTGTCGAGACCGATCAGGTCGGCGAGCGCGAGTGGGCCCATCGGATGGTTCATGCCGAGCTTCATCACCGTGTCGATCGCGTCCGCCGTGCCCACGCCCTCCATCAGGCAGAACACCGCTTCGTTGATCATCGGCATGAGGATCCGGTTGGCCACGAATCCCGGATAGTCGTTCACCTCCACCGGCGTCTTGCCGAGCGCGGTGCTCCACGCGAGGACGCGCTGCATCGTCACATCCGACGTCGCGAGCCCGCGAATGATCTCGACGAGCAGCATGCGCGGCACGGGATTCATGAAGTGCATCCCGATCACGGCATCGGGCCGGCTCGTGCGAGCGGCGATCTCGGTGATCGAGATGGAGCTCGTGTTCGTCGCGAGCACCGCGCCCGGATCGGCCTGACGGTCGAGCTCCGCGAAGATCTTGAACTTGAGATCGCGGTTCTCCGTCGCCGCCTCGATCACCAGGGCGGCGCCCGCGACGGCGTTGAGCGAGGTGTGCGTGCTGAGCCGCTCGAGGATCGCCGCACGCTCGGCCGCCGGCGTGATCCCCTTCTCGATCTGCTTGTCGAGGCTCTTCGTGATCGTGTCGCGCCCCTTGCCGAGCGCGGCGTCGGCGACGTCGATCATCGTCACGCGGAAGCCGGTCTGTGCGAACACCTGCGCGATCCCGCTTCCCATCTGTCCCGCTCCGATCACCGCGATGCGGTCGGTCACAGTCTACGACTCCTCGCGGCGGCGCCGCGTGCGATGGAGATACGCCAGTCCGGCCAGCATGCCGAGCGCGGCGGCGATTCCTCCTTCAGGGCCCCACGGGCCTCCCGTCAACCACGCCGGTCCGTGGCTCACCGTATGGTAGTCGGGTGCGTCGAGACTCAGGCCGCTGACCGGTGCGTGCAGCGGCACCGCCATGACCCAGTTCCACGCGGCGTGCGCCGCCCACGCGGCATACAGGCTGTCGAACAGGACGCGGATGGCCGCGAGGAACACGCCAGCCAGCGTCACGTTGAGGAACGACTCGGCCGTCACGCCCTGATTGAACAGGTGCGCGAGCCCGAACAGCAGGCTGGTGATCGCCACGGCGCGCCACACGCCGACGCCGTCGCGAAAGGTCGTCAAGAGATAGCCGCGGCACACCAGCTCCTCACCGAGCGCGGCGGGAACCAGAAAAAGCGAGATGCGCGCCGCGGCCGCGAGCGAGGATCCCGCCGGGCTCGGCTCGATGCGAAGCCAACCCGCCGCGAGCAGCGCCGCGCAGGCAAGTCCGATCGCCGCGCCGCCGAGGAACCATCCCTCGATGATCGCGCGCGGTCGCACGCCTTCGCGCGCGAGGCCCACGTCCGACCACGATCGCACGTCGATGGAGCGGAGCATGATCGTCGTCGCGGCGAGTGCCGACACGACGAGCACCATGCTGTTCACCATCTGGCTGTTGCCGCTCGTGGTGATCAGCCACGCGATCGGTGCGCCGAGCACGATCACCAGCACCGCCTCGATCAGGAACACGAGCACGAGGAAGGCGACGGCCCGTGCGATGCCCCCGGCGATCCGTCGGGGGTCGGTCGTCATTGCGGTGAGCTCAGCGCCTCGCCTCGCGCCGCGGGCCGGAGACGGCCGCCGCGACGATCGACTTGAGCAGGTCCGCGCCGGCGAACGGCAGCGCGCCCATGATCGCAGCCGTGCCGAGGCTGCCGGTGATCACGAACAGTTGGGTGAGCCCGCCGACGTAGAGCGTGACCATTCCCGCAACCGCGGCGAGCGCCCGCGTGGCGAAGCGCTCGCGGCCCGCGCCGAGCCATCCCGCAACTGCGGCGGCGAGTGGATACGCGAGCAGATAGCCACCCGTCGCCGACATCAGCCGCGCGATGCCCGGCGGTCCCATTGGCGTGAACACCGGGAGCCCCATCGCGCCGATCACGAGATACGAGGCCATCGCGATCGCCGCGTCCATCGGACCGAGCAGCAACCCCGCCAGCACGACGACGAACGGCTGCAGCGTGAGCGGCACCGGCGTGTTCGGCAGCGGGATGGCGATCTGCGACGCGAGCGCGAGCGCCGCGACGGCGACGAGGATGCCGAGTGCGCGGCTGCGCGAGGTGCGGCGGGCCAGAACGAGCGTGGTCATGTTGTCACGTCTCCCGGGTGACGGAGAGCGCCACCGCGTCGCCGCCACCGAGGCAGAGCGTCGCGAGGCCGCTGTCGAGATTGCGATCCTTCAGAGCGTACAGCAAGGTGGTCAGCACGCGCGCGCCGCTCGCGCCGATCGGATGTCCGAGCGCGATGGCGCCGCCGTTCACGTTGACGCGGTCCCAGTCCCACTCGAGCCCCGCGCCGTTCGCGAGCGCCTGCGACGCGAACGCTTCGTTCGCCTCGATGAGGCCGTACTGCGCGATGCGCTTCCCCTCTTTCTTCATGAGATTGCGCACGGCGGTGATCGGCGCGAAGAAGAGATCCTGCGGACTCACGGCGCCGGTCGCATACGCGCTCACGCGACCCAGCACGGGCAGCCCGTGCGCGTCCGCATACGCCTGCGACGTGACGACGAGTGCGGCAGCGCCGTCGTTGAGCGAGCTCGCATTCCCCGCCGTGACCGTCGCGTCGTCGCCCTTGCCGAACGCGGGCCGCAGCTTGGCCAGCACGTCGGCGGTGGTGTCGGCGCGCGGACCTTCATCGGCGTCGACGATCGTGTCGCCCTTCTTGCCGGCGACGGTCACGGGCGCGATCTCGGCCGTGAACCGGCCGGCCTTCTGCGCCTCGACCGCCTTGCGGTGCGACGCCGCCGCGAACTCGTCCTGCTGCGCACGCGTGATTCCCGCCTTCTTCGCCGTGTACTCGGCGTGACCGCCCATGTGCACGTCGCACGACGAGCACCACAGCCCGTCGCGGATCATGCCGTCGACCATCGTCTGGTCGCCGAGCTTCACGCCGTTGCGCATGCCGTAGACGTAGAACGGCGCGTTCGACATCGACTCCATCCCGCCGGCGACGATCACCTCGGCGTCGCCTGCCTTGATCGCCTGCGAGGCGAGCATGACGGCCTTCAGCCCGGAGCCGCAGACCTTGTTGATCGTCAGCGCGCTGACGCTCGATGGGATGCCGGACTTGAGCAGCGCTTGCCGCGCGGGCGCCTGTCCGACGCCGCCCTGGATCACGTTGCCCATGATCACTTCCTGCACCGCGTCGGCCGGCACGCCGGAGCGCTCGAGGGCGGCACGGATCGCGATCGCGCCAAGCTCGGGCGCCGACAGCGACGAGAGCGCGCCGAGGAACTTCCCGATCGGCGTGCGGGCGGCCGAGACGATGACGGGGGTGCGGGAGGCGTCGGGCATTGTCGGAAAGCTAACAACCGAACGGCAACTGCGTGTACGCCGGGATGACTGACGTACCAGGATACCAGGATTGGCATACTGGCCATCCCAATTTGTGGATGACTGTCCGCGGCTATGACCCCTGACCGTCGCAGCGCAGGGGCCTGAACATCAGTTCGAGGGTCGTCCAAGCCGTTAGGGATGCTTGGATGTCGGTCGCCGTGCGCAGTACGTCCACGCGCCGTACGGTACGCGCCTTTCAAGAGCCCCGAACCTGCAACATGGGGACGGACTCCTGGGGACGGACTCCGGAGTCCGTCCCCAGGAGTCCGTCCCGCTTCGTCTGCTCGCGGGCCGCACTGCAGTACGCGGGTAAATGATTCGGGCCTCGTTTGGAGAGAACGCTCCGCCCGATTCGCAGCGCTGCGACGTTCAGAGCCGATCTCCACGGACGGCCGTCCAGGATTCAGGAAGGCTCGTATGCCAATCTTCCCGCTTCCTACCGAGTTTACCCGCGTACCGTAGTTGTTTCGCCTAGCTGCCCCGAGACGACCCCGGCCGAAAGCGTCAGCGCCCGCTCATCGATCTCCGCGCGCACCCGCCGAATGAACTCGTCCACTCCCACCGGCGCTGGCTTCTGCCCTTCGCCTGCTCCGCGCGTGTTGACGGCCACCTGGTCCGCCTCGGCCTCCCGCCGCCCGATCACGCACATGTACGGCGTCTTCATCCGCGCGCCTTCCGCCACCCGATACTTCAGCGTCTCGCTGCGCGCGTCGAGCGACGCGCGGATCCCGGAAGACACCATCCGTTCCACCACGATGGCCGCGAACTCGGCCTGCTCCGAGGAGATCGGCAGCACCCGCACCTGCTCCGGCGCGAGCCACGTCGGGAACGCGCCGGCGAAGTGCTCGATCAGGATCGCGATGAATCGCTCGAGCGAGCCGCTCACCGCGCGATGGATCACCACGGGCCGATGGTTCGCGTTGTCCTCACCGACATACTCCAGGTCGAATCGCTCCGGCGCCGCATAGTCGAGCTGGATCGTGCCGAGCTGCCACGCGCGCCCGAGCGAGTCGGTCACGTCGAAGTCGATCTTCGGACCATAGAACGCGCCATCCCCTTCCTTCAGCGCGTATGGCTTGCCCGTCGCCTCCAACGCGGCGCGAAGCGCGCCCTCCGCGCGGTCCCACATCGCGTCGTCGCCGATCCGTGTCTCCGGTCGCGTCGCGAACTTGAGGGTCGCCGAAAGTCCGAACGACTCGTAGTAGCCGAGGATGAATTCCATCAGGAACTTCACCTCCTCGGCGATCTGATCCTCGCGCAGGAAGACGTGGCAGTCGTCCTGCGAGAACTGCCGCACGCGCGTGAGCCCACTCAGCGCACCCGTCACCTCGTTGCGGTGGAGCACGTCGAAGGTGACGTAGCGCAGCGGCAGCTCGCGGTACGAGTGCCGCTTCGCCTGATACATCAGGTAGTGCGACGGGCAGTTCATCGGCTTGAGCGAGATGTCGTGCTCGCCGCTCTCG
>DASYMZ010000156.1:0-1562 GCA_036008805.1 Gemmatimonadaceae bacterium | reverse complement strand
CGGGCACGATGCATCGCACCCCCGAGGTGATCGACGCCTGGTTCGACTCCGGGTCGATGCCGTTCGCGCAGTGGCACTATCCGTTCGAGCATCGTGACGCGCTCGCGACGCGCTTTCCCGGCGACTTCATCGCCGAGGGGCTCGACCAGACGCGCGGATGGTTCTACTCGCTGCTCGCGATCGCGTCCGGGCTGGGCGACGCGTTGCCCAACAACGAGAGCGGCACGGCGTCTCCGTACCGGTCCGTCGTCGTGAACGACCTCGTGCTCGACGCCGAAGGGCGGAAGATGTCGAAGAGCCGAGGAAACGTCGTGGATCCATGGGCGGTGTTCGGCCGGCACGGCGTGGACGCCGTGCGGCTCTTCCTCGTGAGCAGCAGCAAGGTGTGGGAGCCGCGCTCGTTCGACGAGGCGCTCATCCGCCAGGGCGCGGGCCGCTTCCTGCTCACGCTCAAGAACATCTACAGCGGGATGTTCGCGCAGTACGCGAACTTCGGCTGGTCGCCGTCGGACGCCGATCCAGAGGTGAGCGAGCGGCCGGTGATCGACCGGTGGATCCTCTCGCGGCTCGGGACGGTGGAGCGCCAGGCAGATGCGGCGCTCACAGACTACGACGCGACGACGGCGGTGCGCGCGATTCTCGAGTTCGTGGACGAGGACGTGGCCAACTGGTACGTGCGACAGTCCCGCAAGCGATTCTACGACGTGGACTCGGCGGACAACCGCGCCGCGTTCGCGACGCTGCACGAGGTGCTCGTCGTCGTGAGCCGGCTGCTCGCGCCCTTCGCGCCGTTCGTCACCGACTGGCTACACCGCGAGCTGGCCGGCGAGTCGGTGCACCTCGCGTCGTACGTGCGCGACGTGGCCGCACCGACCGACGAGCGGCTGGAGACGTCGATGCGGAGCGTGCGTACCCTCGCCACGCTCGGGCGCGCGGCGCGCGAGCAGGCGGGAATCAACGTGCGCCAGCCGCTGTCGCGGATGGTGTGCGTCGCACCGAACGTCTCGGGCAACGCGTTGACGGAGTTGCTACCTATTCTGGCATCGGAGCTCAACGTCAAGCAGGTGGAGATCGCCACCAGCGGCGACGCGCTCGTGACGCTCGAGGCCAAACCCAACTTCCGCGCGCTCGGCAAGAAGTTCGGGAAGAAGACGCCGCTCGCCGCCGAAGCGGTCTCGCGCTTCACGAGCGAGCACCTGCGGAGCTTCGAGCAGGGGGAGGAGCTGTACGTCACGGTGGACGGCGAGACGCACGCCATCTCCGCCGACGATCTCACGATCGTGCGCCGCGCGTCGGGCGCGCTCGTGGTGCAGGAGGAGCACGGCTTCTTCGCCGCGATCGATCCGGAGATCACGCCCGAGCTCAAGCAGGAAGGATTGGCACGTGAGCTGATCAGCAGGGTACAGCGTATGCGAAAGGAGGCCGGTCTCGCCGTCAGTGACCGGATCGAGTTGTTGATTCAAGGCGATGCGGTGGTGCTGGATGCCGCGCAGACGCATCGTGAGTGGATCGCCGATGAAGTACTTGCGACGAATGTCGCCATCGGCGCGGAACGCCCACGC
>DASYMZ010000155.1:0-27495 GCA_036008805.1 Gemmatimonadaceae bacterium | reverse complement strand
AGAACTGCAGCGGCAACAGCCAGGGCCGCGACTATGGCGACTGCCACTGCATTACACCCGGAGGCGAGGAAGGGCGCGGATGACTACCACAGCAAACTGATTGGGGGCCCGGCGGAGAGATCTCTCCGCCGGACCCCCAATCAGTTTGCTGTGGTAGTCATCCGCGCCCTTCCTCGCCTCCGGGTGTAATGCAGTGGCAGTCGCCATAGTCGCGGCCCTGGCTGTTGCCGCTGCAGTTCTCCGTGAGCTCTGTGTGAACCCCCAAAGCAATAGCGCCCGGCGCATGAACCCCGATCGACAGCTCCAGCGCATCAATCTCTGTGCGATCGCTCCCTGCACGTGCAGCATCCGACATCCGGCAGTTCCCGTCCAATCCGCCTAGGATCCGTGATCCCGCTGTTGGATCGCCACCCGAAACCCAAAGGCAACCCGCCTTCGCCACGATCGACGAAGACACGATCCGAAGAAAGCGCTACTTCCGCAGCACCACGTGCACGGCGGTGAGCGGCGGTACTGGATACGTGAAGGCGTTCGCGGCGATGCCGGTGACGGCCGGGCGCGAGGTGATCTGCGCGCCGCTCGGGCCGAAGCCCCACGCCTGACCCGAGGTGTAGGACGCGCCGCCGGTGATCTTCACGGCGGCGTTGGCCGTGTCGCTCTTGTCCTTGTTGATCAGGATCAGGTGCACCGCCGAGTCGTCCGTGCCCTCGATGGAGGCGTAGACCGAGACGCGCGCCACGTCATCGGCGGTCGCCTTCACGCTCGTGCTGCCGAACTTGCCCGTCTGCCCATCGTAGTCGCGATAGAGCTTGAAGCCCGCGATGGCGTAGCTGTCGCCGGAGCCGAGGCCCCACATCGTGGCGAGGAAGACGTTGTTCGTGCCGAACGCGCCGAGCACGTCGGCCTGCGCGAGACCACCGGAGACGACCGACTTGCCGCCGAAGTCGTACTCGCTGATCGCGAGCTTCGTCCCTGGATAGTACTGAGCGATGGAGCGCTGCAGCCGCGGCAGGATCGGGAGGAACGAGGGGAGCGCGTCCTGCACCCAGCTCTTCTCCTTGTACGTCGGATCCCAGAGCGTGCGCGGCGCCTGCAGCCGTGCGTCGGCGTCGGCCGGCGTGGTCGCGGATCCGTCGACGATGCGATTGTCGCCGCGCGCCTCGGGATACCAGTGCACGTCGAGCACGTCGAGGAGACGCTTGCCGGCGGTCTGGCCGGCCTTCTTCATCCCGTCGAGATAGTAGTCGAGATACCAGTCATAGCCGCCCTTCACGCTCGGCCAATCAGGCGCCGACTGCAGACTGAAATAGCCCTGGATACCATACTCGGCGGGGCCGAGGATCTCCGCCTGCGAATCGACGGCCTTCACCGCGGTAGCCATGTCGACGGATCGGGTCAGCAGCTCGGCGGCGCCGACGGGCTGTGGATGGATGCGCGAGTGGGTGCTGGACCAGAGCGCGGGCTCGTTGTCGAGGCTGTAGAACCGCACGCCGCGCGCGGAGCCCGCGGGCCCGTACTTCTGGACGAAGAGATTGACCAGCTCGTCCATGTACACGGCGCCGTCCGTGAGATTGGGCGTCAGCGAGAAGGCACTCGGCTTCTTCGGCAGGACCTTCACCCAGCGGGGCGACGGCGCGGCCTCGGCGACGCTCACCGGCCCGTTCCCGTCGGCGGCGACGTAGCCGGCCATCTGCAAGGTGATGATCGACTGCGCGCCCATGGCGAGCGATTGATCGTGGACGTACGTCACCGCGCGCGCTGGGATCGCCGCATCGGACGCGGGCAAGCCCAGGTTGGTGATGTTGTACAGATCGCTGTTGTTGATGTAGTCGTTGCCGGCGTTGGAGAAGTTGTTCTCCCAGTTGTAGCCGGTCGCGCGATTGCCACCGTTGCGGCGCACGGTCCAGAACGTCTGCCCCGCGTCCTGGTTGGTGCCGTAGATGAGCGGGCTGATCGCCGCGCGGCCCTGATCGACCGCGACGCTCACATTGACGGTCTTCGCGGTAGAGGCTCCGCCCCCGCCGGTCGGCGGCGGGTTGGTCGTCCCTCCGGGCGAGGACGGCGTGGCCGATCCACCGCATCCCACGAGCGCCGGAGCGCTCGCCACGAGGGCCGCGGCCATGAATCGACGGCCGCGGCGCATCACACTCACTTCGTTTGGCATTGACCTCAGGTCTTCGTGGCCAGCTCCCGCTGCGCCATGATCAGCTCGGGCACCCCGCGCTTCGGCTCCACCGCCGGAGCGACGTCATCCTCGAGATGGAAGGTAGCGACGCGCATCTGAAGATCCTCGATCAGGGCGCTCAGCTCCTGGACCGATTCGGCGATGGTCTGATTGCCCGAGACGGCCGCGTGGGTGACCTGCGAGATCGTCTCGATGTTCTCGGTGATGTGCTTCGTCGTGGCCGACTGCTCCTCGCTGGAGGCGCGCACCTGCTGGATGCTGCCGAGCATCCGCTCCGCGTTCTCGATGATCGCATCGAGCGCGCCGCCCGCCTTGTCGACGAGCACGCGCCCCTGCTCCACCTGCCCGCCGACGCGCGCCATCGCGGCCACGGCGACCTCGACCTCGCGCTGATTGTTCTCGATCACCTTGGCGATCTCGCTCGTGGCCTGCGCGGTGCGCTCCGCCAGGCGCTGGACCTCCTGCGCGACGACGGCGAAGGTACGCCCGTGCCGTCCGGCGCGCGCGGCCTCGATCGCGGCGTTGAGCGAGAGCAGCTCCGTCTGATCGGCGATCTGCTCGATGACGCGGGTGATCGCGCCGATCTGCTCGCTGCTGCGGCCGAGCGCCTCGACCGTGCGAGCGGAGGTGCCGACGGTGGAGACGATCTCGTCCATGCCAGCGAAGGTGTCGCGCACGATGCGTCCTCCCTCGTGCGCCTCGCTGCCCGACCGCTGCGCCATCTCCGACGCTTCGGCGATGTTGTGCGCCGCGCCCGAGACGGTCTGCGCCATCTGCTGCGCCGCGCCGGCGACGAGCAGAGTCTGGCTGATCTGCTCCTCGGCGCCGCGGGCCAGCTCGGTCGTCTGATCGAGGATGTGCCGGCTGGTGTGCACCGTGGAGTCGAGGACGTCGCGCACCTGCTTGACGATCGTGCGAATGTTGACCACGGCGGTGTTGAAGCCCGCGCGAAGCCGGCCGATGCTGTCGTCCTTCTCCACGCTGAGCGCGATGGTCAGGTCGCCACCGGAGAAGCGCTCCATCGCGGTGAGCACCTCGATCACGTTGCGCTCGAGGTATTGCTGCGCGTTGCGATCACGCTCGGCCGCTTCGGCGAGCGTGGCGTTCATGCGCTCGAGGCTCTCGCGGCGCTCCTGCGCCGCGCGAAGCACGTAGCGCGCGACCGCGACGACGATGATGAGAATGAGGGTGCGGAACCACCACGACGCCCAGAATGGCGGGACGATCTTGATGTCGAGCGAGGCGCCCTGCTGGTTCCACACGCCGTCGTTGTTGGTGCCCTTCACCCGGAAGGTGTACGAGCCCGCCGGCAGATTGGTGTACGACGCCGAGCGCTTGTTGCCGACTTCGTTCCAGTCCTTGTCCAGCCCCTCGAGCTTGTAGGCGTACTGGTTCTTGTCGGGCGCGGTGAAATCCAGCGCCGCGAACTCGATGGTGAACACGCCCTGGTCGTGGTGCAGCACCAGCTTCTTCGTCGTGGTGATGTTCGACTGGAGCGGCGAGCCCTTCGCGCCGATCGCGACGGGCTTGTTGAAGAGCTGGAAGCCGGTGATCGCGACGGGCGGCACGATCGTGTTCGCCGTGATGTTCTCCGGCTCGAGCATGGTGAAGCCCTGGCTCCCACCGAAGAAGAGCGCACCATCGCGCGCACGAGCGTACGCGCCGGCGTTGAACTCGCTGCCCTGCAATCCGTCGGCGACGGTGTACGCCTTGGTCTTCTTCGTGGCGGGATCGTAGCGAACGATCCCGTGGTCGCCGCTGATCCAGAGGTGGCGGGAAGCGTCGAGCGCGAGCCCGTTCACCGCCGAGCCGGGAAGTCCGTCCGCCTCGGTGAAGTGCTCGATCTTCTGCGTGCGCCGATCGAGGCGATCGAGCCCGTTCTGCGTTCCGATCCAGACGATGCCGGGCTCCGACTCGAGGATCGCCTGAACCGCGCTGCCGCTGAGCCCATCCTTGCCGGCGGCGTAGAGCCGCTTCTTCGCCGTGCGCGGATCGAACTCCACCATCCCGCCGCCGGACGTGCCGATGAGCAGCATGCCATCGCTCGTCTCGGTGATGATGCGAACCTGGCTCTCGGGACCCTTGCTCATGAGGTACGTGGTGAACGCACCGGTGGCCGGGTCGAGACGCTGCAGGCCTTTGGCGTTGGTGCCGATCCAGATCATTCCCGAGCGATCGGCGTAGATCCCGAAGACGTTCACGTCCGCGAGACCGCTGTTCTTCGGCGTGTAGACCGTGAAGCGCCCCGTCTGCTGGTCGAGGCGGCTCACACCGCCCGCCCAACTGCCGATCCACACCTTGCCCTGCTTGTCCTCGGTGATCGTGAGGACGGCATCCGAGATGAGATTGCTCGTCTGCGAGTTGTAGCGGGCGAACTTGCCGGTGGCGCGGTCGAACCTGTTGAGCCCTCCGCCATCGGTCGCCACCCACACGGCGCCGCGGCTGTCCTCGAGGAAGCCCATCACCGAGTTGTAGCTCAGGCTCGTCGCGTCGCCGGCGATCGTCTTGAACTTCTGGATCGCGTTGCCGTTCGGGCGAGAGATGTTGACGCCTCCCGCAAACGTCCCCACCCAGAGACTGCCGGTCGGGTCGCGATGCAGCGCCCAGATCGAGTTGCTGTTCAGGCCCGACGGATTGTTCGGGTCGAAGCGGTTGTGATGGAAACGGCGCGTGGCAAACTCGAAGTAGTCGAGGCCACCGTTCTCGGTGCCGACCCAGAGACCGCGCGTGCCGTCCAGGAGCAGCGCGTGCACCGCATCGATGGAGAGGCTGTTCGGATCGGCGGGGTCGTGCTGATACAGCGTGACGCCGCCCGTGGCGCGGTCCAGCTTGGCCATGCCACCATCCATCATCGCCATGTAGACCGCTCCGCCAGGTCCTTCGACGAAGGCGCGCACGTCCTGCCCGCGCAGGACGAGAGCGGATTGCGAGTTGGCCGGGTCGATGGCCCAGGACTTCAACTCTCCCGAGCTGGGATTCAGCTCACGCGCACCACTGCCGCGCGTTCCGATCCAGATGTGCTTGGCGCTGTCCTCGTAGAGCGCCGCGACGGGAATCGTGCCGAACACGTCGGGCCGCACCGGCGTCGACTTGCCAGTCGCGCGATCGAACTTGTACAGCCCTCGCACCGTCCCGACCCAGAGGACCCCCTGCGCCTCGATGATCGCCGTGACCTCGACGCTGTCGCGGGGCACGATGGCGTAGTTGACGAACGCATCGCGGTCACGGTCATAGCGACTGAGACCGCGCGGGCCGCCGATCCAGAGCGACTTCCTGCTGTCCTCGAAGATGATCGCCGTGTTGTTGTCGAGGATGCTGGTGGAGTCGCCGGCCTTGTGCTTGTAGACGGTGAAGCTGTTCCCATCGTACCGGTCGAGGCCCTTGCGCGTAGCGAGCCAGATGAAGCCCTGGCTGTCCTGCACGATGGACTGTACCTGCGAGCTCGAAAGCCCGTCGTCAGGCGTCAGTTGACGAAACTGAAGCTTCTGCGCGCCAGCGGTCTGAGCGAGGCCCAGCGTGGCGAAGAGGGAGAGAGCGGACACCCGGAAGCGTCGGCGCTCCCGCACGGATGACGCACCGCGGCGGGCGCGAGGATCGTTTCGGCGTGGCAACATGTGAGGGTTGAAGGCGTAACCATTCGACGCTCGAGACCGCTCGGAGCAACGCCGGAGGCCTGGTCACATCAGCCGCGACCCCGCTCGCCGTCCGGAGTATCGACGAGGGCGCCCGCCTCGATGAGCAGGCCGGCGAGCACGCTTCGGTGGCAGTGCGCGTAGTCCTCGCAGTAGCAGCCGACCGAGAAGCCCGACCTCACGGACAATGCTGCCAGCGTCGCGATCAGATGTCGCGATCCGGGCGTCGCCATCTCCTTCCGATAGGATCGCTCGAACCGGCGCCACCGCGCGTCGGTCCACGGTTCGACGAGCGCCCACGACACCAGCGCCGCGCTCGGCGCCAGCTCGGGAAGCCAGACGTCGTAGTAGTTCCGCGTTCCGAACTCCGACTTCGGCACGCCACGCGGCGGTCGGCGCACTGTGCCCAAACGCACTCCTTCATCGGGGGCGCGCGCGCTGCCGAGCCGCACGACTCGAACGGGCATCTCTCGCTCCATGCTACGGGCAGTGCCGTTGGCGATACATCACTCGCGGGAATAGACTGAGCGCCGCGTCGCCGGTCGGCCAGCCCCTGCCCTTCATTCGATGATTCGCACCTCACGGTTCACCGCACAGGCGAGCCTAGCCGTCTCGCTGCTCTCGCTCCCCGCGAGCGCTCGCGCTCAGAGTGCTGCGCCCTTTCCCGTTGCCATCGAGGTGGACGCGAGCCGGCCGATCGGCGCGATGCGTCCCATCTGGCGCTTCTTCGGCGCGGACGAGCCCAACTACGCGACGATGAAGGACGGCCGAAAGCTCATCGGCGAGCTGGGCGAGCTCCGTCCACATGACATCTACTTCCGCACGCACAATCTGCTCAACACCGGCGACGGCACCCCCGCGCTCAAGTGGGGGAGCACCAACGTCTATACGGAAGACGCGCAGGGCCGCCCGATCTACGACTGGACGGTCGTGGACCGGATCTTCGACAGCTATCTCGCTCGCGGCGTGCGACCGTATGCGCAGATCGGCTTCATGCCGAAAGCGCTCTCGACGAACCCCGAGCCGTATCAGCACGAATGGCGTCCGGGGATGAAGTACGATCTGATCAGCGCCGGGTGGGCATTTCCGCCGAAGGACTACGCGAAGTGGGGCGAGCTCACGTACCAGTGGGTGAAACACTGTGTGGAGCGATACGGCCGCGCCGAGGTGGAGAGGTGGTACTGGGAGGTGTGGAACGAGGCGAATGGCGCGGCGTACTGGCGCGCGTCGCCGGCGGAGTTCTACAAGCTGCACGACTACGCGGTGGCGGCGGTGCGGCGCGCACTGCCGACCGCTCGCGTCGGAGGACCCGACGTCGCCGGCTCGGGTGGCGCATTCATGGAAGGGTTCCTCGCGCACGTTGCGCACGGACCGAGCTTCGCGCCCGGCGCTGGAGTCACCCCGACAGACTTCCTCTCCTTCCACGCGAAGGGCTCGCCCGTGTACGTGGACGGCCACGTGCGCATGGGCATCGCCAACCAGCTCGCGACGATCGACAGAGGCTTCTCGATGATCGCGGCGGTGCCCGAGCTGCGCGCGAAGCCGATCGTCATCGGCGAGTCCGATCCCGAGGGGTGTGCCGCGTGTCAGGGCGCGTCGCTCGGCTACCGGAACGGAACGATGTACTCGAGCTACACGGCGGCCAGCTTCGCCCGGAAGCAGCTCCTTGCCGACAAGCATGGCGTGAACCTCGAGGGAGCGCTGACCTGGGCGTTCGAGTTCGAGGACCAGCCGTACTTCGCGGGCTTCCGCGCGCTCGCGACGAACGGCATCGATCTACCGGTGCTGAACGTGTTCCGGATGTTCAGCAGGATGGGCGGCTCGCGCGTGGCGACGAAGAGCTGGGCCGAGGTGCCGCTCGAGCGCATCGTGGCGTCGGGCGTTCGCGAGCAGCCCGACGTCGCGGCGATGTCGAGCGTCGAAGGGACCCGGCTCGCCGTGATGGTCTGGCACTATCACGACGACGACGTGGCCGGTCCCGATGCCGCGGTGTCGCTCGCGTTGCGCGGCCTTCCGCCCGCGGCGACGAACGCGCGCGTCACGCACTTCCGCATCGACGAGACGCACGGCAACGCGTACGCGGAATGGAAGCGGATGGGAAGTCCGATCGCGCCGAACGAGACGCAGTATCAGCGACTGATCGAGGCGTCCAGACTGACGACGCTCGAGGCGCCGAGCGCGCTGTCCCTCACCGGAGGGGCGGCCACGCTGCGATTCGCGCTGCCGCGTCAGGGTGTGTCGCTGCTGCTGATCGAGTGGGGCAACCCGGCGAAGTGACCGCCACGCGTTCGATCAGCTCGCGCTCAGCTTCTCGGCGAGCTTTCGCACGGTCGTGACGTTGCGCGCGGTTCCGGGTTGGCCGACCGCACGCGCGAAGACCGCCGGCTTGACGAGCGAGGCGCTGCTCAGTCCGCGGGTGCGCCAGTAGATCTCGCGTCCGTCGACGAAGAAGTCGTCGTACGACGTGCCGAGCGCGATCACCCGCGTGCGTGCCGCAGCCGACAGCGGATCGCGCACGAAGATCACCTGGAGCTTGTCGTTTGCGTCGAGCTCGAACGGCTGCAGCGCCGCGACGGCGGCGAGCTCGGGACCGGTGCGCACGTAGGTGCCGACCTCGTAGCCGAGCGCCTTCTCCAGCTTCGCTTCGATGCGCGACTCGAGCTTCGCGGTATCGGCCGTGGTCGTCTCGAAGAGGATGTTCCCACTCGCGATGACGCTCTCCACTCGGCGAAGAGGCACGGCCTCGAAGAGCTTGCGCAGCTCGTCCATCTTCACCGTGTGGCCACCGACGTTGATGGCGCGCAGGAGAGCGGCGTAGCGTGGCATCGCACGCGCCGTGGTGCTACGGCTGGCCGTCCGCCTGTGGCTCCACGGCGGCTCCATCCTCCGCGCCTTCGACGGCACCCTCGTCCTCGTCGGGGAGCCCGTCGCGCTTGCGCTGCAGACGCTCCTCGCGCTTGGCGTCCTTCTTCTTCTTCCGGTCCTGCTCCTTCCTGCGTCGCTCGAAGTCGTAGTTGGGCTTCTTGGCCAATGGTCGCCGTTCCGGGTCAATGGTCTCCGAGCGTGGCCATGCGGCGAGAGCATCTCACCGGAACGACGCGCGATTGAGGGAACATAGCCCGGCCGAGCGTCCGTGGTCAGTGCTGGCGGCGAAGACACTCGCTTGGCCGAGCGAGCAGGGGGCCAGACCCGTTGGCGAACGATACCGAGGGGCCGGAAGGTTCAGCGCGGGCGACTCGGCCTGCTCACGCGTCGTCGACACGCTCCATGAACTCGAGCCGGTTTCCGAACGGATCGTAGACGTGCACGCGCTCGAAGCCGGGAAGCTTCACCGCGGGCTCGATTGGACAGCCGAGCGACTCGCAGCGCGCGACGAACACCCCGAGCGAATCGACGATGATCGCTGGGTGAGCCATGCGCGCCGCGTGGAAGTCGCGCTCGACGCCGAGATGCAGCATCACCGGACCGGCGCGGAACCAGCCGCCGCCGCGTCCGCCGAGCGACTCGGGGCGCACGACCTCCGTGAACCCCAATACGTCGACGTAGAACTCGCGCGCGCGACGCTCCTCGCCGTCGGGCATGGCGAGGAGCACGTGCTCGAAGTCGAGATAGCGTGCTGGAGGCGCGACTCCGCGCTCCGCGAGCGTCGGCGCGGCTGCCCTCGGTTCATTCGACACGCGCTACTGCGCGCCCTTGCGCGCGACCTTGAACGACAGATACGCGATGCGCTGACCTGGATCGAGGAGGAACTGGTGAGGGATGCCCGCCGGGATGACGACGACGTCGCCCGGATGCACCTCGGTCTGGGTGCCGCCGCGGATCGTGCCGCCGCGCCACTCGCCCGGCGACGTGAGGCGCTCACCATCGGCCTTCCCGCCGTAGAGCAGCCGCGCACCTCCCTTCTGCACCACGAAGATGTCGGTGAAATCCTCGTGCCGTTCGTGGACGCCCGAGCTGTCGCGCGAGTTGAGGGCATTCGCGAGACCAGGGAAGCGTCCGAGCTGTACCGTGCGAATCGCACCTGGCGGCAGTGAGTCGGCGACGGCCGAGAGCCGCGTGGCGGGAAGGATCTGCACCTCGTTCGAGATCGCGAGCGCGGGGGCGGCGGTCGGCGCCGGCGTCTGCGCGCCAGCGAGAGTGACGGCGCACGCGCACAATGCCGGAACGAGGACGCCGAGAGCAACGCGCATTCGATTCTCCTGCGGACGTGAGGTGGAGCGGCGCGCGGCGAGCCATCGCGCGCGGGGAATATGTCCAGGCCGCGAGAGGCGAGCAATGTGATGCCGCCTCGCCGGACGCGCGGCGCGATTCAGTCCGCCGCGCCCGCCCGGTCTCGCGCTCGCTGCGCGAGTAGGCTGACGAGTCCCGCGCCGGTCCCCACGCCTCCGAAGAACAGCTCGACGATCTCGACGAGCCGCACGTGGTCGCGCATGCTCAGCGCCGAGAAGATCGACAGGAGCGCGCCAAGGATGGTGGCGGCGGTGGAGAAGCGGCGACGTCGCGCGCCTAGCTGCAACGGCGCACGCCGAGCCGGAGGCGCGACCTCGCGTGGGGGCTCATCGAACGACGGGCGCGAGCTGCCGCCGCCAGATCGCGTAACCCTGCGGGGTCATGTGCAGGCTGTCGGAGACGAACAGCTCCGCGCGCGGACGGCCCTCGTTGCCGAGCATCGGCGTGAAGACGTCGACGAACGTCTGCAGCGGATCGGTCGCGGTGATCGCGCGCACGAGCCGATTCGCCTCGCGCACCGTCTGCTGAAACGACCAGCGCGACGGGCTCGGCTTCACCGAGACGAAGGCGATGCGCGTCGTGGGGAGCGCGGCGCGCACGAGCGACACGAACGCACGGTAGTCGCCAGCCAGCTGCTCCGCGGTGCGTCCGGTGGCGATCTCGTTGTCACCCGCGTACAGCACGATCAGCCGAGGCCGATATGGCAGCACGATCCTCGGCGCGTAGTGGTTCACTTCGTACAGCGTCGAGCCCCCGAAGCCGCGATTGATCACCGGCAGCCCCGGGAAGTCGGCGTCCAGGGTGCGCCACAGCCGAATCGACGAGCTGCCGACGAACAGAATTCCACCGGGCGCGGGGGGCGCCGTGCGATCGGACGCCTCGAAGCGCGCGATCTCCGCCTCGAAGCGATCGAGGTCGAGGCCGGACGGCGGCGGCGGCGCGGCGACAGTCTCTACGCGAGGCGCGGAGCTGGCGCACGAGATCGCGCCGCAGATCGTCAGCAGCAGCGCGAGCGCCGCGTGTCGGAATGGTCGCATGCCCTACCTTATCGCGCGGCGGCGTCGCTGTCCAACGGGGCGTCCGCTCGTCGCGCACTCAGTCGATCGTCAGTCCCACCACCGACGGATCCGCCTTCGGATAACGAAGATCGAGTCCCTCGAGGGCGTCGGCGATGGTCCGCGACACGAGGAGATTGCGGACATCCTTGTCGTCGGCGGGGACGATGTACCAGGGCGCCCACTTCGTGCTCGTGTTCGCGAGGATGCCGCGATACGCCTTGGTGTAGTCGTCCCAGTGCTTGCGTTCGTCGAGATCGCCCGCGTTGAACTTCCAGTTCTTGGTCTCGTCGGTGAGCCGCTCCTCCAGGCGCCGCTTCTGCTCGTCGCGCGAGACGTGCAGCATGAACTTGAGGATCGTCACGCCGTTCTCGCTGAGCATGCGCTCGAAGTCGTTGATCTGCTCGTAGCGCGCCGACCAGATCTTCTTCGGCACGAGCCCGTGCACGCGGGGGACGAGGATGTCCTCGTAGTGTGAGCGGTTGAAGATGCCGATCATCCCCTTCCCCGGAACTGCCTGGTGCACGCGCCACAGGAAATCGTGCCGACGCTCGACCTCGGTGGGCACCTTGAAGCTCGTCACCGTGCAGCCCTGCGGGTTCACCGCCGAGAACACCTTGCGGATGGTGCCGTCCTTTCCCGACGCGTCGCGCCCTTGCAGCACGACCAGCAGCGCGTGACTACCATCGGCGAACAGGACCTTCTGCGCGTCGCCGATGCGCTCCATCTCCTTCGCGGCCGCGCGCTCGAGCTCGTCCTCGCTCATGTCGAGATCGGGCCACCTGGCGTGTGCGTCGCCGAGCCGGATCGAATCCTTGGAGGTGACGGGCTTGAGCTTCATGGCGATGCGAGGTGGGGGGTGGAGGACGACGAGCCGGACGTCGCAACGCGCCGGATCACGGGCACGGATGTTTCAAGTCGAATCGCGACACACCGTCAGGAGCAACGAATGCCGCACAAGTCGAGCGAAGGAAGCGAGGAACAGCGGCGCGCCAAAGCGCGAGAGGCGCGCGCCGAGGGCAAGCGTCCGAGCGAGATGAGCGCGACGACCGGCGCGAGCAAGCAGACCAAACGCGCGACGCCGGGCATGTCGCATCAGGAGCGGATGGACCAGCGGAACGAGGGCAAGGAAGCGAAGTCGCAGAAGAGCGGCAGCAGCAAGCCTCGGCCGGGCAATCGGGAGACCGATCCGAGCCGGAACAAGCGCGGCGGCAGCTCCGGCGTGAGCGAGTGAGTCAGAGCCGGTAGACGCTGACGACCGTCTCCTCGAAGGTGCGCCGCGCCGACGCGCGCGGCAGCTCGTGGGTGACGGCGTGCTCGAGAGCGAGGATGGGCGAGAAGCGCCGCTCACGCCAGCTCTCGAGCACGCGATCGAGCATTCGCGATTCGTATGGCGGGTCGGCGAAGACGACGTCGTAGCTGTCTGGCCCGAGCGCGGCGGCGAATGGAAGGGCGTCGCGCTTGAAGATGCGCGTCTTCTCGCGCACCCGGAGCAGCGCGACGTTCGCGCGCAGTGCATGCAGGCTCGACGGCCGCGTCTCGACGAAGTCGGCGAACTTGGCGCCGCGGGAGATCGCCTCGAGCCCCACCGCACCGGTGCCGGCGAAGAGATCGAGCACGCGAGCCCCGGCGAGATCCGCGGCCAGCATGTCGAGCACGGCTTCGCGCACGTGCTCGGCGGTGGGCCGGACGCGGAAGTCGTTGGGCGACGTGAGATCTCGGCCAGCGTACTTCCCCTTCACGATCCTCATGCGCGCCAGCCCGTCGCGTCGTCGTCGAGGCCGGCCAGCCGGATCAGGGGCACTCCGGAGGCGAGCGCCGCCTGGAACGGCGGTGTTTCGCGGACGTCAGGCAGCGGACGGGGCGGCACCGGATCACGATCGAAGGTGGCGAGCGCGCGCTCGAACCAGGCGACGTCCCGCCATGCGCCGAGCTTGTAGCCGACGTTGTGGTAGACGCCCGCGGCGATGAACCCCATCGCTTCGTGCAGCCGGATGCTCGCCGGATTGGGCAGCGCGATCCCCGCGATCAGGTTGCGATATCCCTGCACGGTGAGCGCGGCGAAGAGCGAGGTGTACAGCGCGCGCGCCACGCCTCCGCCCTGTGCCTCGGGCGCGACGTACGCCGAGACCTCCACGGTCCACAGATACGCAGGGCGCACGCGGAACTGGCCGGCGTAGGCATAGCCGAGCACCGTGCCGTCGCGCTCGCACACGAGCCAGGGGGTGTTCGCGGCGACGTATCCGATGCGCCGTCGCACCTCGGCCACGTCGGGCGCCTCCAGCTCGAAGGAGATCGCGCTGTCCGTCACCGCGGGCGCGTAGATCTCGGCGATGCGCGCGGCGTCGGCGGGGGTGGCGAGTCGGATGAAGTCGCTCATGGGCGGTAGTCTATCGACCGACGCGTGAGATGGGAGAGATCTGCCCGGGGCCCCCAGCCAGTCGACCGGAGACCGCGGATTCTCGACCGAGAGCTCTGGTGCAGCATCTCGACCTCGACGCCGCGACCAACGTTGGTGCGTCCCGCCCTGTAGCTGTAATACGGCGCGCCCTGAAATGGACGCGTGGCGTAGCGCGCTCAGACCCGATCGAGCGTGTCGCGACGGTGAAGAGTGCGAGCATTGCGCGCGACGAAAGTCCGCTCGATTGTGTCGAACCATTTGCCGTCACGGCGCGTAGATCGAAGGGAGCGCGCCTGTCCGCCGTCGTGTGTTCCGTCCTTCGCTCGGAGAGTGAGTGGGAGCTGCGCTCGAGTCCGCCTTCACGTTTCTCTTCAAGTATCCACCACGGTTCTTCGGGCGAGGCGATCTGGTCTTCGCGCCCGTCGTTCCCGTGTGGCTGGTCGCGCTCGCCGCGCTCGCTGCGCTGGCGTTGATCGTCGTTGCGTACCGCAGACTTCGCGGCATCTCGCACATCGACCGATTGGTGCTCGGCGCCATCCGCGCGCTGGCGCTGCTGCTCCTCCTCGGCTGTCTGCTGCGCCCGACCGAGGTGCTGTCGAGCGCCGTTCCGCAGCGCAACGTGCTGGCCATTCTGCTGGACGACTCGCGCAGCATGCGCCTGGGCGACGTCGGCGGCGGCAGCCGGACCCTGGCCATGCAGCACGCGTTCGCCGATACGAGCTCACTCGTGCGGCGCCTCTCGTCGCGGTACGCGGTGCGCACCTTTCGCTTCGCCGCCGACGCGACGCCCACGCCGCCGGGCACGGCGCTGACCGCCTCGGGCGGCCGCACCGATCTCGCCGCGGCGCTGGACGGCGTGCGCACCGATCTCGCCGGCATGCCGGTGGCGGGCGTGATCGTGGTGAGCGACGGCGCGGACAACAGCGGTGGCGACATCGAGGCGTCGCTGCTCGCGCTCAAGGCGCGGAAGGTGCCGGTCTACACCGTCGGCGTCGGCCAGGAGCGGTTCAGCCGAGACGTGGCCGTCGCGAGCGTGACCGCACCGCCGAGCGTGCTGGCCGGCTCCACGGTGCTGATCGACGCCGCGATCGGCGTGCGCGGCGTGGCGGGTGAGAAGACGACGCTGACCGCGGAAGCGGATGGGCGGATCGTCGCCACCCAGGAGCTCACGATCCCGAGCAACGTGGACGTCGTGCGCGCGCAGCTTCGGGTGCCGCCGATGCCGGCGGGGAGCTATCGGCTCGCGGTGCGCGCGCGGCCGGTGCGCGGCGAGCAGGTCGCGGAAAATAATGTGTTCAATACAGTCCTCGATGTCAGGCGAGGACCGGCGCGCGTGCTCTACGTCGAAGGGGAGCCGCGGCCCGAGTTCGCGTTCCTGCGGCGCGCGGTGGCGACGGACAGCGCGCTGCAGGTCGTCGGCCTGATGCGCAGCGCCGAGCACAAGTTCTTGCGGCTCGGCGTGCGCGACAGCCTCGAGCTGGTGAATGGATTTCCGACACGGCGCGAGGAGCTGTTTCAGTTCCGTGCGATCGTGCTCGGCAGCATCGAGTCCGCGTTCTTCACCGGTGATCAGCTTCGCATGCTCGCCGACTTCGTCGGGCAGCGTGGCGGCAGTCTGCTCGCGCTCGGCGGCCGCTCCGCGTTGGCGGAAGGTGGCTACACCGGCACGCCGGTGGCCGAGGTGCTGCCGGTGACGCTCAACCAGACGCGCGCCGACACGGGTGCCGCGCCCGTCGAGCTCGCGCTGCGGCCCACGACTGCTGGACGCATTCACGCGGCGCTCCGGCTGCGCGACAGCGACGCGGCCAACTCCGCGCGGTGGGACTCGCTGCCTCCGCTCACGTCGGTGAACCATCTGGGGACGCTCAGGCCGGGCGCGACGACCCTCCTTTCCGGGCGCCCGACCGCCGCGCGCGACGCCGCCGACCAACCGTTGCTCGCGTTCCAGCGCTACGGCCGCGGAATGGGGATCGTGTTCGGCGTGCAGGACAGTTGGCTCTGGCGCATGCACGCGAGCATGCCCATCTCGGACGCGACGCACGCCACCCTGTGGCGACAGATGCTGCGGTGGATGGTGGAAGGTGTGCCCGACCAGGTGGAGATCGCCGCCGTGCCGGCGCGCGTGACACCGGGCGAGCCGGTCGAGCTGCGCGCCCGCGTCGTCGATTCGACGTTCACGCCGCTCGCGCAGGCCACCGTCGCGGCGCGGGTGACGACACCGACGGGCGCTGTGGTGGACGTGCCCCTCGAGCGCTCGCCGCGCGGGGACGGCACGTACACGGGGCGCTACGTTCCCGCCGACCGCGGCGCCTACACGATCTCGGCGGCGGCGCGCGCCGGCAGCGACTCGCTGCACTCCGTCGATGGCGCGCTCCTCGCGGACGATCAGGGGGCCGACGTCGAGCAGGCGGAGCTGCGGACCGCATTGCTCCGCCAGCTGTCGAACGAGACCGGTGGTCGCTACTACCCGCTCGCACAGTCCGCGCAGCTCGCGGACGACGTCAACTACACTGAGAGCGGCGTGACTCAGAAAGACGCGCACGACCTCTGGGACATGCCCATCGTCTTTCTGCTGCTCGTGACGCTGCTGGGGGCAGAATGGTTCTATCGACGCCGTCGCGGCCTCGCGTGATGTCGCGTCGCATGCCGCGGTCGCTCTCGCTCGCGCTGGCGACGCTGGTCGTGCTGCTCGCTCCGAGCACGTCCGAGGCGCAACGTGTGCACGTGCTCGCCGTGACGGGTCTCTCCGGCGAGCCGGCATACCGTCTCCTGTTCGAGTCCGCCGCGTCGACGCTCGCCGACAGCGCGCGGGCTCGATGGAAGGTCGCTGACTCGAGCCTCATCGTCCTCGGCGAGGACATCCAGAGCAAGCGACTCACGGCATCGGGCCGCTCGACGAAAGACGAGATCGCGAAGGCGTTCCTCTCCCTGTCGCGCCGCGTGGGGCCGGGCGACATCGTCGTCGTCTTCCTCGTGGGGCATGGATCGGGGGAAGGGCTCGATTCGCGCGTGAGCCTGCCGGGACCCGATGCCACGGCGGCCGACTTCAACGGCTGGCTCGCCGCATTTCCCCGACAGTCCGTGGTGTTCGTGAACGCGTCGAGCGGGAGCGGCGACTTCGTGAAGGCGCTCGCCGCGCCGCGCCGCGTGATCGTCGCGGCCACGCGCACCGCGCTCGAGCGAAACGAGACGCGCTTCGCCGCGCCGTTCGTGCGCGGTCTGACGACCGACGAAGCCGATGCGGACAAGGACGGACGCGTCTCCGTGCTCGAGGCGTTCGCCTACGCGAAGAAGGAAGTCGCGCGCGCCTACGAGACCGAGAACAAGCTCCTCACCGAGCACGCGTCGATCAGCGACAGCGCGCTCGCGCGCTCGGTGAGCTTCGGAGCGCAGCGAGGCACGACCGATCCGCGCGCGGGCCCGCTCGTGTTGGCGAGGCAGGAGCTCGAGGCGCAGGTCGCCGTGCTGCGCGGCAGGAAGGACACGATGGCACCAGCCGCATACGAAGCGGAGCTGGAGCGGCTGCTCGTGGCCGTGGCCGAGAAGACGCAGCAGATCCGCGCGCTGGGGACGACGCCATGAGGCGCGCGACGTGGCTCCTGCTCGCGCCATTCGCGCTCGGTTGCTGGGGCGACCGAGTCGGCGCGCAGCCACCCACCCCGCGCGCGCTCGCCGATGCAGGCAGGCTCGATGAGGCGATCGCCGCGGCTCGCGCGGGTGGACCACCGATGGCCGCGACGCTCGGCGAGATCCTCGTCATGCGCGGCCGGCTCGGGCAGGCGGACTCCGTGCTGCAGGACGTCGTATCGCGCCAGGCGACGGGGTGGCGCGTCGCGAGCGTTGCGCTCGCCGAGCTCGCCGACCGGCATGGCGATCATGTGGACGCCGCACGCCGCGCGCAGCGGATCACCGCGGCGTACGAGGGCGGCGCGTCCGGCTGGTCGTCGGACGACAAGGTCGCGGCGGGCCGAGCGTATCTGCTGCTCGCGCGCGGCAATGCCGGCGCGGTGCGCAGCGCGCTCGCCGCGTTCGACGCCGCGTACGCGGCCGATCCATCCAACACGGATGCCCGGCTGCGCGCCGGTGAGCTGTTCCTCGACAAGTACAATGCCCCCGATGCGAAGGCGTCGTTCGACGAGGTGCTCAAGCGCGATCCGAAGAACGCGCGCGCGCTCCTCGGCCTGAGCCGCGTGGCGAGCTTCTCGGGCGAGGGGCCATCCACGCCCCTGCTCCGTCAGGCCATCGCGGCGAACCCGTCGCTCGTGCCGGCGCAGCTCATGATCGCACGCACGCACCTCGAGGCGGAGTCGTACGACTCGGCGCTGGTCGCGGTTCGAGCGGCGCTCGCCGTGGACTCGTCGTCCGTCCCGAGCTGGTCGCTGCTCGGCGCGGTCGCGTGGTTGAGCGGCGACTCGGTGCAGTTCAGGACCGCGCGCGATGCAGCGACGCGAATAAATCCGAAGCCAGCCGACTTCTATGCGGAGCTCGCCGAGGCGGCCGTCGCGCATCGTCGCTATGACGAGGGAGTGAAGCTCGCGAAGCAGGCGCTCGCGCTCGACTCGATGTCGGTGCGGGCGCTCGGCCTGCTCGGCACCAACGAGCTGCGCGCCGGCCAGATGGAGTCCGGGCGCGCGCGTCTCGAGCGCGCGTTCGCGATCGACCCGTTCAACCTCTGGCACAAGAACACCCTCGACCTGCTCGACCAGCTCAAGACGTTCACCACGGTCGAGTCGCCGCGCTTCCGGATCGTCGCGCCACCGGAAGAGTCGCAGCTTCTCACCACCTATCTGATCCCGCTGCTCGA
Organism: Gemmatimonadaceae bacterium; assembly: GCA_036008805.1. Lineage (GTDB taxonomy): Bacteria > Gemmatimonadota > Gemmatimonadetes > Gemmatimonadales > Gemmatimonadaceae > AG11. The sequence goes on along the minus strand of DASYMZ010000155.1, from coordinate 9,188 downwards.
CGAGGCGTACGACTCGCTCGCCAGGCGGTACGGCTACAAGCCGCAGGGTCAGGTGCGCATCGAGCTCTATCGCCGCCACGCCGACTTCTCGGTGCGCACGATGGGGCTCACCGGGCTCGGCGCGCTCGGCGTGAGCTTCGGCAACCTGCTCGCGCTGGATGCGCCGTCGTCGCGCACGCGCGGGGAGTTCAACTGGGGCTCGACGGCCTGGCACGAGCTGACGCATGCGTTCACGCTCGGCCTCTCGGAGCATCGCGCGCCGCGATGGTTGTCGGAGGGGCTGTCGGTGCTCGAGGAGCGACGCGCGCGCTCGGGCTGGGGCGCGGGGGCGACGGCGGAGTTCCTCGCCGCCTACGCGGCTGGCCGACTGCGTCCGGTGAGCCGGCTGAACGACGGCTTCGTACGTCCGCGCTTTGGCGGCGAGGTGATCCTCAGCTACTACGACGCGTCGCTGGTGTGCGAGATGATCGAGCAGCAGTTCGGCCAGAAGGCGCTGGTGGACATGCTGCTGGCCTATCGTGATGGCCTCACGACGCCCGCGGTGTTCGCGCGCGTGCTCAAGCTCACGCCCGAGCAGATGGACGCGCGATTCGACGGCTGGCTCCGGGCACGCTTCGCGACGCCGCTCAGCGCGATCGCACCCGCCGACAGCGGCAAGGAGCTGAGCGGCAGCTTCGTGACGGCGATGCGCGCTGGTGCTCGATACGTGGCGGCGAAGCAGTCCGACTCGGCGCGTGCCGCGTTGGAGCGCGCCGCGGCGCTGTTCCCCGACTATGCCGGTGGCTCCTCTCCTGCCGAGTATCTGGCTGGATTGGCCATGGAGCGCGGTGACCTGCCCGAAGCGCTGAAGCAGATCCAGCGCGTCACGTCTCGCAACGAGACCGCCTGGGACGCCAACATGCTCGAGGCCGATCTGCGCGAGAAGCTCGGAGATTCCACCGGCGCGCGAGTGCCGCTGGAGCGGCTGCTCTGGATCTCGCCGTACGAGGTCTCGCTGCACACGCGTCTCGCCGAGCTCGCGACGCGCGCCGGCGACCACAAGACCGCGCTGCGCGAGCGGCGCGCCGTCGTCGCGCTCAACCCGCCCGATCCCATCGAGGCGCGCTATCAGCTCGCACGTGCGCTCGCCGCCGCGGGCGATGCGGCCGCCGCGAGGCGCGAGCTGCTCTCCGTGCTCGAGCAGGCGCCGTCGTTCGAGAAGGGACAGGCGTTTCTGCTGGAGCTGCGGAAGTCGTCCGGCGCGGGCACCGCGCCGTGAGAGTCACCGCGTCCACCGTCGCGCGCGTCATCGCGATCGTCGCGCTGGCGACGCTCGGCGTGCCGCTGCTCGGCTGGGCGCAGCGCGGCTTTCGCGGGCCGCCGACCTACGAGGCGAACGCGCCGTACGACGGGCGCTTCACCTTCGCGCGCATCCGCTACACGCCGCCGCCGTTCAACGGCTACCGGATGGACGTGAAGTGGGATCACGACTATCCCCGCAGCGACCACCATTTCCCGACGATCGTCGGCGAGATCACGACGATCAAGTCGCGCACGCTCGTGAGCAACATCCTCACGCTCGACGATCCCGAGCTGATGAAGTTCCCGTGGGCCTATCTGTGCGAGGCGGGCTACTGGCATCCGACCGACGCCGAAGTCGCGGGGATGCGCAACTATCTCCTCAAGGGCGGCTTCATCGTCTTCGACGACTTCGCTCGATACGACTGGGACAACTTCCTCGAGCAGATGAAGCGCGTCTTCCCCGAGCTGCATCCGCTCCCGCTCACGCCGGACGACCGGATCTTCGACTCGTTCTATCACATCGCGTCGCTCGACTACACGCATCCGTACTACGGCGTGAAGGCCGAATTCTGGGGGCTCTACGAGAACAACGATCGCAACGGCCGTCTGATGGCGGTGATCAACTACAACAACGACGTGTCGGAATATTGGGAGTGGTCGGACGAAGGGATGTTCCCCGTCGCCGCCTCCAACGAAGCGTACAAGCTGGGCGTGAACTATCTGGTGTATGCACTCACCCGCTGAACACGAGGAGACCGCTTGACCGCAACCGCTACACCCACCGATCTGAGCCAGCTCGACGACGCCGAGCTCGCCGACCGCCTCGCCGAGGCGGGAGGCCGCATCGCCACGGAGCTGCGCAAGGTGATCGTCGGCAACGACGCGATCGTCGAGCAGGCGTTGATCGCGTTGTTCGCCGGCGGCAACTGCCTGCTGATTGGCGTGCCCGGTCTCGCGAAGACGCTGCTCATCTCCACGCTGTCGCGGGCGCTCGCGCTCAAGTTCTCGCGCATCCAGTTCACACCCGACCTCATGCCGTCGGACGTGACGGGGACGGACGTGATCCAGGATGATCCCGACACCGGCCAACGCCGGCTCAGCTTCATGGCGGGTCCGGTGTTCGCGAACGTGCTGCTCGCCGACGAGATCAACCGCACGCCGCCAAAGACCCAGGCCGCGCTGCTCGAGGCGATGCAGGAGCGGCGCGTCACGGTGCAGGGACGCACCTACGAGCTCGAGCCGCCGTTCTTCGTGTTCGCCACGCAGAACCCGATCGAGCTCGAGGGCACCTATCCGCTGCCTGAAGCGCAGCTCGACCGGTTCATGTTCGAGATCGTGCTCGACTATCTGCCCGAGGAGGAGGAGGTCAACGTCGTGCGCTCGACGACCTCCGTTCCTCCGGAGGCGGTGAAGCCGGTGGTCTCGCGCGAGGAGATTCTCGCCTTTCAGCGGGTAGTGCGCCGAGTGCCGGTGGCCGACGAGGTGACGCGCTACGCGGTGCGCCTGGTGCGGATGAGCCGCCCGAGCGAGGCGTCGGCGCCGGCGTTCGTGAAGGAGTGGGTGTCGTACGGCGCCAGCGTGCGCGCCGCGCAGGCGCTCGTGCTCGGCGCCAAGGCGCGCGCGCTGCTGCAGGGGCGGACGCACGTCTCGTTCGATGACGTGCGCGCGCTCGCGCTCCCCGTGCTCCGGCACCGGGTGCTGCTCAACTTCCAGGCCCAGTCGGAGAAGGTCACGACGGACGCGATCATCGGGAAGCTGCTCGGCGCGATCCAGACACCTCGCTCGGCGATCTGACGTGCCCGCTGCTCCCGCCTCCTTCCTCGATCCCACGCTCCTCGCGCGGATCTCCGATCTCGCCCTGTTGGCGCGGACGGTGGTGGATGGCTTCATGCACGGCCAGCACCGCTCGATGCGGCGTGGGTCGTCGTCCGACTTCGCGCAGCACCGGAGCTATCAGCCCGGCGACGACCTGCGCCGCGTGGACTGGAAGCTGCTCGGCCGCACCGACCGGATGTACGTCAAGGAGTTCGAGGCCGACACCAACGCGAGCGTGATGTTCGCGCTCGACTCGTCGGCGTCGATGGACTACGGCAGCGGTAAGGTCACCAAGTTCGACTACGGCAAGTATCTCGTCGCGTCGCTCGCCTGGCTGTCGCAGCAGCAGGGGGACCGGGTTGGCCTGGTCACCTTCACCGGCGACATCGTGGACGTGGTCCCGCCGTCCACCCGCCACCTGCAGCTGCTGCTGCACACGCTCGGGCGAGCGAAGGCGGGTGGCGCCGGCACCCTGGGCACACCGGTCGCGCGCCTGACGCACATGACGTCGCGGGCCGGCATCATGGTGCTCGTCACCGACTGCTACGAATCGCCCGAGGAGCTCGGACGGTGCGCCGCCGAGCTTCGCATGCGCGGCCAGGATCTCATCGTCTTCCACCTCGTCGATGCCGCGGAGCGCGACTTTCCCTTCTCCGCCGCGACGACCTTCGAGGACGCCGAGACCGGCACCCGTCTGCCGATGCGGCCGGACGAGCTGCGCAAGCGGTATCTCGAGCAGTCGAGCGCGCACCATGCCGCCGTCGCGAAGCGGCTCGTCGCGGCGGGCGCGGACTACGTGCGCATCGACACCGACGAGCCGCTCGACCGCGCGCTGCATTCCTATCTGGACCGCCGGCTCGCGCGGAGCAGAGTGCGCTGATGGGCTTCCTCGTTCCCGCGTTTCTCGCCGGACTGTTCGCCGTCGGCGTTCCGATCGCGCTGCACCTCAGGCGCCGCGATCGCGATACACCGCACCGCTTCCCGTCGCTCATGTTCCTCGAGCGGCTGCCGATCCGCACCGCGCAGCAGCGGCGAATCACCGACTGGCCGCTCCTGCTCGTGCGCGCACTGGCGATCGTGCTGCTCGTGCTCGCCTTCGCGCGGCCGCTCTGGTCGCGCCCCAACGCGCCGCTCACCTCGGCGCAGGCACGCACGCTGATCGTGCTGCTCGACCGCTCCATGAGCATGGGGCACCGCGGCGTGTGGCCGGCGGCGACGGACGCGGCGCGCGGCGCGATCGTCGCCATGGCGCCTGGCGACCGCGTCGCGGCGATCACCTTCGACGACCAGGCGGACGTCGTCCAGCCGCTCACGATCGATCACAGCCTCGCGCTCGCCGCGCTCGCGAAAGCGGCGCCAGGCTCGGCGGGCACGCGTTACGCCGCGGCGCTGCGCGCCGCGCGGCAGCTCGTGCTCGACGCGCGCACCGGCTCCGCCCCGGTAGACGTCGTGCTCGTCACCGATGCGCAACGCTCGGGGATGCCCGGCCTCGCTGGTCTCGATCTGCCGGCGACGATGCGCGTGCGAGTCGTCGCGGTCTCGCCGGCGACGCGCGCCAACGCGAGCGTCACGGTCGCGGACGCGCGGCCGGTCGTACAGAACGATCGGCGCATGCTCGCCGCGAGCGCGATGGTGAGCGCACGCGGCCTCGGGGGCCCGCGGCAGGCGACGGTGATGCTCCGGCTCAACGGGCGGCCGAGTGGAACGCGCGTCGTCGGATTGAGCGCGGCCGGCGAGACGAAGGTCGTGTTCGATCCCGTCGCGCTCCCGGCCGGACTGGTGCACGGCGAGGTGACGATCGATCCCGACTCGCTCGCGGCGGACGACACCGCCCGTTTCGCGCTGACCTCGGACGACGTGGTGCGCGTGCTCCTCGTCGCGCCCGACGACGCCGACCGCGACGAGACGCTGTACATCGAGCGCGCGCTCGCGGTGGGGAACGCGCCCGCGGTGCGCGTGGAGCGGCTGCGCCCCGATGGGCTCGACGCGCGCGCGCTGGAGGCGGCATCGATGGTGCTGCTCTGGGACGTCGCGCCGCCGAGCGGGTCGGCGGGCACCGCGCTCGCATCGTGGACGCAGCGCGGCGGCGGTCTAGTCGCGCTCGCGGGGCGGAGAGTCGCGCGACATTCGGCGGGGACGCTGCTTCCGGCCTCCACCTCCGGCACGACCGATCGCTCCGACGATCGGGGCGGCTCGCTCGGCGACGTGCGGCTCGATCATCCCCTGCTTGCGCCGTTCCGTGAGACGCCGGCCGCGCTCGTCGCGCCGCGCTTCGTCCGGCACGCCCGGCTCGAGCCGGCGAATGGTGGAGAGGTCGTCGCCCGCTTCGACGACGGCTCGCCCGCTGTGATCGAGCGTCGCGAAGGGAGCGGTCACGTCATCTCCCTCGCGACGCCGCTCGATGCGCGCGCCGGCGACTTCCCTCTCCAGCCCGCCTTCGTCCCATTCGTGCGGCGGCTCGTGCTCTACGCCACCGGGCGCGACGCGACGCCGCTCGCGAGGCAGACCGGCGAGAGCTGGATCATCCCGGCTGCGGTCAGAGAACCGGTCGTCAGCACACCATCCGGCTCCATCGAACGGCCCGCACGCGACGCGCGCGGCATTTCTCTTCCCCTGCGCGATGCCGGGGTCTATGTACTGCATGACGGTGAAGTGCGCGGCGCTCCGGTGATGGAGCTCGCCGTCAACACGCCGGTCGCGGAGTCCGATCTCACGACGACGGCCCCGGCCGAGCTGATGGCCGGCGTGAAGCACGGCGATCAGAGCCTCGCCGCGGGACCGACGGTGCCCGCGCCCGTGGAGATCGAGCGGCGACAGGGCTACTGGCGCCTGTTGATCATCGCGCTCGCGGTGCTGCTCGTGCTCGAGATGCTCATGGCCAATCGCGGCTGGCGCGGCATCGCCAACCCGCTCACGACCGTACCGCCTTCAGGAGCAGGATCATGACGCAGTCCGACCAACTACTCGCCTCGCTCGCCGTCCTGCGGCGCCAGTGGCGACAGCGGATCGTGCTCGAGGCGATCGCGTGGATGGCGCTCGCCGCGGTGATCGCGGTGGTGGCGGGCTACGCGGTCACTCGCGTGCTCGGCCCGGCGGGCACGGGACTCGTCGTGATGCGCGTGCTCGCGTATGGGCTCATCGCGGGCACCGCCGTCTACTATCTCGTCGTGCCGCTGGCGCGACGCACCTCCGACCAGCGCTTCGCGCTCTACGTCGAGGAGCGCGCGCCGGAGCTGCGGCAGGCGCTCCTCTCCGCGGTGCACGAGCTGCACGCACCCGCCGCGGAGCGCTCGTCGCCCTCGCTCACTGCGCGGCTCATCGCGCGCACGCTGGTCGCGCTTCGTCCGATCGAGAGCGACGCACGCATCGAGCGACCGCGCATGGTGCGCGCACTGCGCACGCTCGGCGGAGTCGTGCTCGCCGGCGCGCTGCTCGCCCTGCTCGGCCCCGCCGAGCTGCGCGACATCGCGCGCGCTCTCTTCGCGCCCTGGTCGGTGGCCGAAGCGGCCACGCCGGTGATGGCCGTGCGCGTGGTGCCTGGCAACGCCGCGGTGCCGAAGGGCGCGTCGGTGGACGTGGGCGCATCGCTGTCCGGATTCGCCGCCGACAGCGCCGAGCTCGTCTTCCGCGCCGACTCGACGTCGCCGTGGACGCGGCTCTCCATGTCGCGCGACCGAGAAGCGCAGAAGTTCACCTCGCGGTTGTTCGACGTCACCAAGCCGATGGAGTACTACGTCGAGTCGAACGCCGTGCGCTCGCCGCTCTACAAGCTCACCGTGTCGAACCTTCCCGCGGTGAGCAAGCTCGGCGTCGACGTGAAGTATCCGGCCTACACCGGTCTGCCAACCGAACATCAGGCAGATGGGGGCGACGTCGCCGCCGTCGTCGGAAGCACGGTGGTCGTGCGTCCCACGACGACCATGCCCGTGCAGAGCGGCACGCTCACCTTCGACAACGGCACCACCGTCCCGATCGTCGCCGACTCGAGCGGCGCGCTGGCCGCGTCGTTCAAGGTGAAGACGAGCGGCTTCTACCGCGTCGACCTCGTCGCGGCGAATGGCGCGAGCGTCACCGGTCCGGTGCAGTACGCGGTGGATGCCCTGCCCGACCGGCCGCCCACGGTGAAGATCGAGCAGCCTGGTCGTGACACGAAAGTCACCAACGTCGAGGAGGTCACCGTCGCCGTCGCGGCCTCAGACGACTACGGCGTGGAGTCGATGGAGCTGCGCTACCGCGTGAACGGCGGCGAGGAGAAGCGCGTCCCCTTCACCGGCAACAGCACGCGGCGCTCGAAGGAGCCGCGCGGCACCTACACCTTCTTCCTCGAGGAGGAGAAGCTCGCGCCCGGCGACCTGATCGCCTACAACGCCGTCGCGCGCGACGGCGCGGGCAACGTCGGCAGCAGCGACGTCTACTTCCTCGAGGTGCGTCCGTTCGGCAAGAACTATCGTCAGGCCGAGCAGGGCGGCGGTGGAGGCGGTGGCGGCGGCGGCGACTCGCCAGACGGCTTCGTGCCGCGCCAGCGTGAAGTCGTCGCCGGCACCTTCAACTGGATGCGCGACAGCGCGGTGAGCACGGCGCGCAAGCTGCGCGAGGATGCGGCCACGCTGCACATCGCGGAAGGAAGTCTGCGCAGCGACGTCGAAGCGTTGATCACCAAGCTCGAGCAGCGCGGCGCGGCAAGCGTCGACACGACGTTCGTGCACATCCGCACCGAGCTCTCCGCCGCGGTCGTCTCGCTCAAGCAGGCGGAGGAGCTGCTCGTGAAGGGGCTCGGCCGCAATGCACTTCCGCCCGAACAGCAGGCGCTGCAGCGGTTGCAGCGCGCGGAGGCGCTGTACCGAGACGTTCAGGTGCAGATGGGCCAGCAGCAGGGCGGCGGTGGTGGTGGCGGTGGCGGACAGCAGAAGGCCGAGGATCTCGCCGATCTGTTCGAGCTGCAGACGGACAAGATGCGCAACCAGTACGAGGCGGTGCAGAGCGAGTCGAGCCAGCCGAAGGAGCAGGCGCAGCGCGAGGCCGACGCCGCACTCGACAAGCTCAAGGAGCTCGCGCGGCGCCAGCAGCAGGAGAACGAGCGCATGCAGCGCATGGCCGAGCAGATGCGCGAGCGTCTGGGTCAGGACCAGGGCGCGAGCGGCGGTGGCGGTGGAGGCGGCGCCTCCCAGCGCGAGCTCGCGAAGCAGGCCGAGGAAGAGGCACGCCGGCTCGAGCGCCTGTCGCGCGAGAAGCAGTCACCGGAGCTCGCCGACGCCGCGCAGCAGTTGCAGCGCGCGGCCGACGCGATGCGGAAGGCGGCGAGCGGCTCGGCACAGCAGGGACAGCAGGCGCTCGACCAGCTCGGCCGCGCGGCGAATGGTCTCGAGGGCGCGCGGGCCGATCGGGTCGGCGAGAGCGTGCGCCAGCTCGCGCGTCAGGCGCGCGCAGCGCAGGAGCGGCAGAAGGAGATCGCGAGCGAGGTGAAGTCGGCGACCGCGGTACCGCCGGAGCAGCGCGCCGAACGCATTCGCCAGCTCACGGAGAAGAAGGACGCGCTGTCGCAGGACGTCGAGAAGCTCGAGGCCGACGCGGATCGTGTCGCGCGCGATGGCCGGCAGCAGCAGCCGTCGGCCGCGGGGAAGGCAGGCCAGGCCGCGGACGCGATCCGCGAGCAGCGGATCAGGGACAAGATCGCCTTGTCGAAGAACGTGATGCGCGGCGGCTCATCCGACTACGCGAACGCGATCGAGCAGCAGATCGAGGAGAACCTCGCCGACGTCGCCGACAAGATGGGGGCGGCAGCGGGCGCGATCGGGGCGACGCCGGCGCAGGGTGGTCAGCCTCGCGCGCTCGAGCAGACGCGCGAGCTGGTGCGCGGGCTCGAGTCGCTGCGCGACCAGATGGCGGATCGCGCGGCGCGGCGTGGGCAGAACGGGCAGCAGGGTCGGAACGGGCAGCAACAGACTCAGAACGGGCAGCAGAGCGCACAGGGGCAGCAAGGACAGCAAGGACAGCAAGGACAGCAAGGACAGCAAGGGCAGCAAGGACAGCAAGGGCAGCAAGGGCAGCAAGGGCAGCAAGGGCAGCAAGGGCAGCAAGGGCAGCAAGGGCAG
>DASYMZ010000154.1:0-34932 GCA_036008805.1 Gemmatimonadaceae bacterium | reverse complement strand
GTGGATGGTGCCTCGGCCAATCCACCGTGGCCGGCATCACGCTTGGCCGCACGATCCGCGTGCGCCAAACGCGCCACTCGCGGCGGAATTGCTCTTGCACGAACTCCGGCACGTGCACCAGTTTGCAGAAGATCGCGCGTTTCCGCTCCGCTACGTGTGGCGGAGCCTACGGCACGGCTACCACCGCAACGCGTACGAAGCCGACGCGCGGGAGTATGCCGCGCGGCGGGTCGCCGCCGTTCCTCCTACCGTGTAGAGGCAGACCGTGGTCCAGCACACCGCGACGTCGGTCGTCACGATCGAGCGCTTCATCATCGAGCAGGAGCGACTGCATCCGGAAGCGACCGGTGAGCTGTCCGGCATCCTGTACGACCTCGCGCTCGCCGCGAAGATGATCGCCAACAAGGTGCGCTGCGCTGGCCTCGCCGACATTCTCGGCGCGACGCGCGATGCGAACGTCCAGGGCGAGATCCAGCAGAAGCTCGACGTCTTCGCGAACGACACGATCATCAAGGCCGTCGATCATGGCGGCCGCTTGTGCGCGATGGCGTCGGAAGAGGTCCCGGGAATCATCCCGATCCCGGACGGCTTCAAGTGCGGCAAGTATTGTCTCCTCTTCGATCCGCTCGACGGCTCCTCGAACATCGACGTGAACGTGCCGGTTGGCACGGTGTTCTCCATCGTGCAGAAGATCACGCGTGGCCGTCACGGCGAGATGGAGGACATGCTGCAGCCGGGCCGGAGACAGGTCGCCGCCGGGTACGTGATCTACGGGTCCAGCACCATGCTGGTGTACACGACGGGGCAGGGCGTGCACGGCTTCACGCTGGATCCGTCGATCGGTGAGTTCCTGCTCTCGCACCCGAACATTCGTACGCCCGACGAGGGACAGTTCCTCTCGGTGAACGATTCGTACGAGCAACACTGGGACGAGCCGACCAAGCAGCTCATGCGGCGCTATCGCGGGCTCGAGGGCGACCGGCGGCCGCTGACCGTGCGCTACGTCGGCTCCCTCGTCGCCGACTTCCATCGCAACCTCCTGGGCGGCGGCGTGTTCTGCTATCCGCACAGCAAGAAGAGCCCGACGGGCAAGCTGCGCCTGCTCTACGAGGCCAACCCGCTCGCGTTCATCTGCGAGCAGGCGGGCGGCGCCGCGATCGACGGCAAGGTGCGCGTACTGGACGTGCAGCCGACGGAGCTGCACCAACGCGTGCCGCTGTTCATCGGATCGAAGAACGACGTCGACCTCGCGACGCAGATCTTCGCGCACCATTCCGAGCTCGTCGGCGCGTAAGAGGATCGACGCATCACTGACCAACGCTTCTCCCCTTCGGGACTTCCCGTCGCGCCGGTCTATCGGCCCGACGACGCACCGCTCGACTACGCGAGCGACCTGGGAGATCCCGGCGTCTTTCCGTACACGCGCGGCGTGCAGCCGACGATGTACCGCGGCCGTCTCTGGACGATGCGGCAGTACGCCGGCTTCGGCACCGCGCGTCAGACCAACGAGCGCTTCCGGCTGCTCCTGGAGAAAGGGCAGACCGGGCTTTCCGTCGCGTTCGATCTCCCGACACAGATGGGGCTCGATTCCGATTCGCCGCGTGCGCTCGGGGAAGTCGGCCGCGTCGGCGTCGCGATCGACACCGTCGAGGACATGCACGCGCTCCTCGACCAGATTCCGCTCGACACCGTCACCACGTCGATGACGATCAACGCGACGGCCGCGACGCTGCTCGCGATGTACGTCGTCGTCGCCGAGGAGCGGGGGATCGCCCGCGAGAAGTTGGGCGGGACGGTGCAGAACGACATCCTCAAGGAGTACATCGCGCGCGGCACGTACATCTATCCGCCCGTGCCGTCGCTCGCGCTCATCGCCGACATCGTGCGCTTCTGCGCGAACGAGGTGCCGAGCTGGAACCCGATCTCGATCTCGGGCTACCACATTCGGGAGGCGGGAGCGACCGCGGTGCAGGAGCTGGCGTTCACCTTCGCCAACGCGATGGCGTACGTCGCCGTCGCGCGCGACGCGGGGCTCGCGGTGGATGCGTTCGCGCCCCGGCTTTCCTTCTTCTTCGCCGCGCACAACGACCTGTTCGAGGAGGTCGCGAAGTTCCGCGCGGCACGGCGCATGTACGCGCGCCTGATGCGCGAGCGGTTCGGCGCCAACGACGCGAGCTGCCGGTTGCGCTTCCACACCCAGACGGGCGGTGTCACGCTCCAGGCGCAGCAGCCGCTCAACAACGTCGTGCGCGTCGCGGTGCAGGCGCTCGCCGCCGTGCTCGGCGGCACCCAGTCGCTGCACACGAACGGCTACGACGAAGCGCTGTCGCTGCCGACCGCGGAGGCCGCGACGCTCGCGTTGCGTACGCAGCAAATCGTCGGCTACGAGAGCGGCGCCGCGCTCACCGCCGATCCGCTCGCCGGCAGCTACTATGTCGAGCAGCTCACCACGGCGCTCGAGACGGGCGCGCTGGAGCTGCTCGCGCGCGTCGACGAGCTCGGTGGCGCGGCGTCCGCGATCGAAGCGGGGTTCTTCCAGGAGGAGATCGGGCGGTCCGCCTACGAGCACCAGCTTCGTGTCGAGCGCGGCGAGACCGTCATCGTCGGCGTGAATCGCTTCGCCGAGGGCGAGGAGCTCGCGGTCGCGCCGTCGCCGAACTACTCGGCGCTCGAGCGCGATCAGGTGGCGCGGTTGGCAGAGGTTCGCGCACGGCGCGACACGAGCGCGGTCGAGCGCGCGCTCTCCGCGCTCGGCGAGGCGGCGACGGGCTTCGGCGCGCCGAGTGCGGTGTCCCGTCCGGAGCTGATGCCGCACATCATCGACGCCGTGCGCGCACGCGCGAGCGTCGGTGAGATCAGTGAGGTGCTTCGGGCGCGGTGGGGCGCGTATCGGCCGGGTGGTTGATGCGCGCGCGGTGCGCGATGCGCTGTGTTCGCGCGCACGGTCTCGCGTGACGCCACGCAATCGGCGATGCGCGATCATCGCGCTCGCGGTGCTCGCGTCGCTACTCTCCGCTTCTGCGTCGGTCGCTGCGCAGCAGGACGGTCGCGTCGGTGTCGGGCGGACGGTCTCGCTGTTCGGCGACGCGGGCTTCGCCGGTGGCCGTACCGCCGTCGAAGTCAGGACACCCGTGAGCCTCGTCACGAAGACGCGCTCCCACGTGAGCATTCGAGGCGAGGGTGGAATTCAGACGAGCCACTTCGCGGCCGGGCTGGGGGTTCGTGGGTGGCAGCTCGAGGGGAGCGACGTCCGCGGAAGCGGATGGGACGGGTTCATCCTCACCGAGCTTCGCTCGAAGCCCGATTCCCGTAGCACGCTCCGCGCGGCGCTCGGCGTCACGGTCGAGGACCTCGGCGGTCCGTTCGACACGACTCCAGACAACCAGAAGCCGACTGGTACGCTCTGGTCCGTCGGGGTCGGCCGGGAAGTGATGATTCACGGGTCGGGTTACCTGCACCTCACGGCCGACGCGATCATCCCGTCGGCGCGATCAGATGGACCGACGCGCAAGTCGCCCGTGCTGGAGCTGGGCGTCGGATATCGGGTGCGCCGACTCGCTCCGATTCGGCCGGTTCGAGAGTGATTCGCGCGGCGTGAGCGGCGGTCGATCCTGGCGCGTGCGGACCTTGTAACGGCCCGAGTGGCGGACTAGTTTATACGGCTAGGATCGCCTCGTCTAAGTCTCAATTCGATGCCAACTTACGAGTTCCGCTGTCCGCTGGGCCACGAGTTCGAAAAGTTCTACCGCTCCATCGGAGTCGCTCAATCCCAGGCCTCCTGCCCGGAATGCGGGCAGCTCGCCGAGCGCATGATGTCCGCCGGCGCGGGCCTCGTGTTCAAGGGCTCCGGGTTCTACCTCACCGACTACGGCAAGAACGCCCACCAGAAGCGTGGTCCGGGCGACGGTAAGCCCGACGGTGGGAAGAGCGAGAGTGGCTCCGGCGAGGGCGCGAAGGCCGAAGGAGGCAAGTCGGAAGGAGCGAAGTCGGAGAGCGGTGGCGGCGATTCGTCCGCCGGCTCGGGCACGTCTGGAAAGAGCGAAGCGAAGTCCGAGTCGAAAGCCGCGGATCCCAAGTCGTCCGCCCCTCCGAAGCCGAGCGCGGGAGAGTGAGCGCCGGCACGGACGCACTGCGCGCCGAGCTCGCGCGCGCGGCCGAACAGCTCGGCGCCCCGGCGGGAGTCGAGCCGCTCCTCGAGCGGCCGCGCGACCCGGCATTCGGAGACTGGGCGACGAATCTCGCCATGATGCTCGCGAAGCCGCTTGGCCAGAAGCCGCGCGAGCTCGCGCAGCGCCTGATCGAGTCGATCGATCGCGAGGCGGCCGGCATCAGCTCGGCGGAGATCGCCGGTCCCGGCTTCATCAACTTCCGCATGGACCCGGGGCGCGTCGCGCAGGGGATCGTCGCCCTCGTCGAGGCCGGCCCGGAGTACGGGCGCTCCACGTCGGCGAATGCGCGCTGCCCGGTGGTCGTCGAGTTCGTGAGCGCGAATCCCACCGGGCCGCTCCACGTTGGCCATGGGCGGCAAGCCGCGCTCGGTGACGCGATCGCCTCGCTGCTCGAGTGGACCGGGTGGAAGGTCTCGCGCGAGTTCTACTACAACGACGCCGGCGTGCAGATCGAGAATCTCGCGCTCAGCACCCAGGCGCGCGTCCGGGAGCTTGCAGGTGAGTCAGTGCAGATCCCAGACGGGGGCTACCATGGCGCGTACATCGGGGAGATCGCGCAGCGCTACGTCGCCGAGCATCCGTCCGACGCGCACGGGGACGACCTCGAGGCGATCCGAGCGTTCGCCGTGCAGGCGCTCCGGCGCGAGCAGGATCTCGACATGCAGGCGTTCGGCGTCGTGTTCCAGACGTACTATCTCGAGTCGTCGCTCTACTCCGACGGCCGCGTCGATCGCACCGTTGGAGCGCTACGCGCGAGCGGCAAGACGTACGAGAAGGACGGCGCGCTGTTCCTGCGCACCACCGAGTACGGCGACGATCAGGACCGCGTGATGCGGAAGAGCGCGGAGAAGGGAGGCACCTTCACCTACTTCGTCCCCGACGTGGCGTATCACGTGACGAAGTGGGAGCGTGGCTACACGCGCGCGATCAACGTGCAGGGCGCCGATCATCACAGCACCGTGACGCGCGTGCGCGCGGGACTGCAGGCGCTCGACATGGGTATTCCGAAGGACTACCCCGAGTACGTGCTGCACCAGATGGTCACGGTCATGAAGGGCGGTGAGGAGATGAAGATCTCCAAGCGCGCCGGCAGCTACGTCACGGTGCGCGATCTGATCGACGAGGTGGGGCGCGACGCGGTGCGCTACTTCTTCCTCATGCGGAAGGGCGACTCGCAGCTCTCGTTCGACGTCGACCTCGCGCGGTCGCAGAGCGAGGAGAATCCCGTCTACTACATCCAGATGGCGCACGCGCGCATGTCGGGAATCTTTCGTGTCGGCGAGATCGACCCGACGACGATCGACGCCGCGGGCGCGGATCTTTCGGTGCTCGTGCTCGACGAGGAAGTGGCGCTGATGAAAGCGCTGCTCGACTTTCCCGCGCTGGTCGCGAATGCGGCCGAGGCGCTCGAGCCGCACCGCGTGGCGACGTACCTGCACGACACCGCCGGCAAGATCCATCACTGGTACCACACGGCGCACGTGCTCAACGAACCGGAAGCGATCACGCGTGCTCGGCTGGTGCTCGCGCGCGCGGCGCAGATCGTCATCCGCAATGGACTCACGATGCTCGGCATCACGGCGCCGGACCGGATGTAGACGAATGCGGTGGGGAGTGGGACGTGGTGCGTGACTGCCGACGCCGTCACTCCGAACCCTCCACTCGCCCGGCGGTTCACGACCACCTTCACTTCCAGCCTCCTCTCCATGTCCGTGCTCGTCGTCGGATCCGTCGCACTCGACTCCGTCGAAACGCCGTTCGGCAAGGCCGACAACGTCATCGGTGGATCGGGAACCTTCTTCTCCGCTTCGGCGAGCCATCTCGCGCCCGTGCAGCTCGTCGGCGTCGTGGGCGACGACTATCCGATGGACCAGCTCGAGCCGCTGCGTGCGCGGGGCGTGGACATGGCCGGCCTGGAGCAGGCGAAGGGCGAGTCGTTCCGCTGGCGCGGCCGCTATCGCCACGATCTCAACTCGGCGGAGACCCTGGAGACGCGGCTCGGTGTCTTCTCGCACTTCAGCCCGAAGATCCCCGCGCAGTTCCGAGCCGCACCCTTCGTCTTCCTGGCGAACATCGATCCGCGGCTTCAGCTCGACGTGCTCAAGCAGGTCGAGCGTCCGAAGCTCGTCGCGTGCGACACGATGAACTTCTGGATCGAGAGCCGGCGCCCGGACATCATCGAGCTGATCAAGCACGTCGATCTGATCACGCTGAATGATTCCGAAGCGCGGCAGCTGACCGATTGCGCGAACCTGGTGAAGGCGGCGCGCTGGATCATGCAGCGCGGGCCGAGCATGGTGATCATCAAGAAGGGGGAGCACGGCGCCTTCCTGTTCAAGGCGGGCTCGGTCTTCTTCGCGCCCGCGTATCCGCTGGAGGATGTGTTCGATCCGACTGGCGCGGGCGACTCGTTCGCCGGCGGGTTCATGGGCTACCTCGCGCGCACGGGTGACCTGAGCGACGCGAGCCTTCGGCGCGCCGTGGTGTATGGCTCCGCGATGGGATCGTTCGCAGTGGAGAAATTCTCGGTGCAGCGGCTGCTCGAGATCGCGCCCTCCGACATCATCACGCGCGTGTCCGAGTTCCGACGCCTCGTTGCCTTCGAGGAGGAGACAACATCGTGAGCGAGGAGATCCCGCTCGACTACGCCTCGGCTGGCGTCGACATCGATCGCTCCGACGACGTCAAGCGTCGCATCCGCGCGGTCGTGGAGTCCACCTTCACCGCCGGCGCACGCGGGGCGTTCGGCGGCTTCGGCGGCATGTACCGCATCCCGGCGGGCTTCCAGCGTCCGGTGCTCGTCTCGAGCGCCGACGGCGTGGGCACGAAGCTGCGCGTCGCGATCGAGGCGAATCGTCATCACACCGTCGGTCACGATCTCGTGAACCACTGCGTCAACGACATTCTCGTGCAGGGTGCGGTGCCGCTCTTCTTTCTCGACTACTTCGCGGCGGGAACGCTCGTGCCGGAAGTCGTCGAAGGCGTCGTGACGGGAATCGCCGCCGGCTGCCGCGAGAACGGCTGCTCGCTCGTGGGCGGCGAGACGGCCGAGATGCCGGGCATCTACACGCCGCCCGACTACGACCTGGCCGGCTTCATCGTCGGATGCGTGGAGGAGGACGCCATCCTCGGCGCCGATCGTGTCGAGGAGGGCGACGTTCTCCTCGGTCTGGCGAGCAACGGGCTGCACACCAACGGTTACTCACTCGCGCGCCGGATCGTCGCAGAGCGCATGCAGCTCACGGTGTCGGATCCCTTTCCCGGCGAGAACGCCTCCGTCGCCGATGTGCTGCTGCGAATCCACCGTTCCTACCTCCCATTGCTGAGACCCGTCCTCGGAAAGATCCACGGCATGGCGCACATCACCGGCGGCGGACTGCCGGGCAACGTCAACCGCGTGCTTCCCGACACGCTCGACGCGGTGATCGATGCGTCGAGCTGGCCCGTGCCGAACCTGTTCGTACAGCTCGAGCTCCACGGCCAGGTGCCGCGGCCGGAGATGTACCGAACATTCAACATGGGGGTAGGGATGGTGGTCATCACCGACGAAGCAGGCGCCGCCGCGGTCCAGGCGAGTGCCAGGTCGGCCAACGTCGATGCCTGGCGTCTCGGGCGCACCGTGCGCGGGACGGGCCAGGTGCGCATCTCCTAGGAGAAGGTCACGCATGAGAAAGTCGATACTCGTCGGTGCCGCGCTCTCGATCTTCGCGCTCTCCGACGCGCACGCGCAGAGCGGTGTGAACACGTGTCCGGCAGGTAGTACGATCGGTGGATTCCCCGATCCGGTGAAGGCGTCGCAGGACGCCTGTCAGATGGCGGTGGACGTGTTTCAGGTGATGGCGCCGCAGCTCGGCCTCGCCCTCGCCGGGGGCAACGCCACCCTTGGCCGTGGCAGCGCGCTCGGCGGACCGGGCCACTTCTCCATTGGCGTTCGGGGCAACGTCTTCAACGGCGATCTTCCGCAGGTGCAGAACTTTCCCGCGCCGAGCACCAGCGGCCGGCAGGCGCGCGCCCTTCCGGCGAAGGGGCAGATCCTCGGGCTCCCGACCGCCGACGCGGCGATCGGTCTCTTCGGCGGCGTGCCGCTCGGTCTCTCCAACGTCGGCGGCATCGATCTCCTGCTCAGCGCTACGTACGTGCCGAGCTACGGTGACGCCGGATCCGACGTACAGGTGAAGCCCAATCAGAACTGGCAGGTGGGATACGGCGTCCGCGTGGGACTGCTGCAGGAATCGCTCGTCGTGCCGGGCATCTCGTTCACCTACCTCAAGCGCGACCTGCCGAAGACGACGATCCTCGGCACCTCCACGAACCTGGACGTCAACATCACCGACGCATCCGTGAAGACGTCGGCGTACCGGATCGTGGCGAGCAAGAGCCTCCTGCTGTTCGGCGTCGCGGCCGGCGTCGGCAAGGACAAGTACGACGAGAGCGCCAACGTGCAGGCCACGGCGCGCGGCACCGTCAGCGGCGTTCCCGTGTCGTTCACCTCCGCGGTCGTGCCGCTCTCGCAGAACCTCACGCGCACGAACTACTTCCTCGACCTCTCGCTCAACTTGCCGGTGCTCAAGATCATCGGCGAGGTGGGGCAGGTGTCCGGCGGCACCGTCGACACCTACAACACCTTCTCGACGGGCCGCGCCGACAAGTCGCGCGTCTACGGCTCGCTGGGACTGAGGCTCGGCATCTAGTGCCATGAGCATCGAGCGCGCGACGCAGCCGGACGACGGTGTGTGGATGCGACGCGCGCTCGAGCTCGCGGCGCGTGGATGGGGACAGACGGCGCCGAACCCGATGGTCGGCGCCGTCGTCGTGCGTGAGGGCGTGAACGTCGGCGAAGGATGGCACACCGCGTACGGTGCGCCGCACGCCGAGGTGGAGGCGTTGCGCGCGGCGGGCGACGCGGCGCGCGGCGCCACGGTGTACGTCACCCTCGAGCCGTGTGATCACCACGGCAAGACGCCGCCGTGCACCGAGGCGCTCATCGCGGCCGGCGTCGCTCGCGTCGTGGCCGCCTGCGCCGATCCGAGCCCGGTGGCGCGCGGCGGCGCCGAGCACCTGCGCGCCGCCGGAATCGACGTCACCGTCGGGGGCGTGGAGGAAGCGGACGCGCGAGAGCTCAACGCCGCCTTCTTCCACGCGCTCACGAGCGCGCGCCCGTTCGTGCGGCTCAAGCTCGCCATGTCCATCGACGGCGCGATCGCCGATCACACGCGCCGGCCTGGGTGGCTCACCGGTGAGGAGTCGCGCCGTCGCGTGCACCACCTCCGCGCCGGCTCCGACGCGGTGGCGGTCGGTATCGGCACCGTGCTCGCCGACGACCCGCAGCTCACCGTGCGCGAGGTGCCACCGCCACGCGTGCCGCCGACGCGGGTGGTGTTCGACACCTCCGCGCGCCTGCCGCGCACGTCGCACCTCGCTCGCTCGGCGCATGACGCGCCTGTGGTGGACGTGTGCTGGGCCCCTGAGCCGGCCCACGCCGCCGCGCTCGAGCATCTTGGGATCGACCTCGTTCATGCCGCCACGGTCGGCGCCGCGCTCGAGGCGCTCCGCGAGCGCGGCATCCGGTCGCTGCTCGTCGAAGGGGGGGCGACTCTGGCCGGCGCGTTCCTGCAGGAGGCGCTCGTCGACCGCCTGGTTATCTTTCGAGCACCGATGGTCCTCGGTGGCGGTTCCCTCAATGCCTTTGGAAGCTTGCCGGGCGTTCGGGTCGCCGACGCCATTCGCTGGCGCGTCGTGCACGCGGAGCGGCTCGGGGACGACGAGCTGTCGATCTATGCGCCTCCCGCATGAGGGGGCGGGAGCTATTTGAATGTTCACCGGGCTGATTGACGACGTCGGCGTCGTCGAGCGAGTCGAGCAGTCGGAGGCGGGGCGCGAGCTGCGCGTCTCGACTCGATATACCGGGCTCACGCCGGGTGAGAGCATCGCGGTGAATGGCGCGTGCCTCACGGTGCGCGAGGCGGGCGACGGATGGTTCTCCGCCGCCGCGATCGTCACGACGCTCGACCGCACGACCATCGGCGCCTGGGCGGCGGGCCGCCGCGTCAACCTCGAGCGCGCGATGCGGCTCGGCGACCGGCTTGGCGGACACATGGTGCAGGGGCACGTGGACGCCGTCGCCACAGTCGAGTCGGTCCGCAACCGCGAGGATGCGCTGCTCGTCGACGTGCGGCTCCCCGAGGAGCTCGAGCCGCTCATGGTGCCGCACGGCTCCGTCGCGGTCGACGGCGTGAGCCTCACCGTGAACGCGCTTCCCGCGCCCGGGCTTCTTCAACTGTCGCTCATCGAGTTCACCTGGAGCCACACCACGCTCGGCACGCTTGCCGCCGGGGATCAGGTGCACGTCGAGGCGGACATGATCGGCAAGTACGTGCGACAGCTCGTCGCGCCCTACGCGCTCGCTCGGTGAGCCGGCGCGACGCGCGGCGACTGCACCTCCAGCGTTGACTTCCATGCCATTCTCAACAGTCGAACAGGCGATCGCCGACTTCGCCGCCGGAAAGCTCGTCATCGTCGCCGATGACGAGGACCGCGAGAACGAGGGCGATCTGATCTGCGCCGCGTCGCTCGTGACGCCGGAGCTCGTGACCTTCATGGTGAAGCGCGCGGGCGGATTGATCTGCCTCGCCCTGACCGGTGAGCGCGTCGACCAGCTCGGCCTCACGCCGATGGCCGAGAGCAATCTCGACGAGTATCGCACCGCGTATACGGTCAGCGTCGATGCGAGCCCGCGCTTCGGCGTGACCACCGGAATCAGCGCGCAGGACCGCGCGACGACGATCAAGGTGGTCGTCGATCCGGCAACGGTCGCCGCCGACCTGCGCCGCGGCGGACACGTCTTTCCACTTCGCGCCCGCGACGGCGGCGTGCTTCAGCGTGTCGGCCACACCGAAGCCGCGGTCGATCTCGCGCGGCTCGCCGGCGTGTATCCCGCGGGCGTCATCTGCGAAGTGCTCAACGAGGACGGCACCACCGCCAAGCGTCCGCAGCTCGAGGCGTTCGCGCGCGAGCACGGGCTCACCTTCATCACGGTCGCCCAGCTCGTCGCCTACCGCCTGCGCAACGAGCGGCTCGTGCATCGCGTCGCCGAAGCGCGGCTCCCCACGCCGTTCGGCACGTGGAAGGTGTTCGGCTACAAGAACGACGTCGACACGCACGAGCACGTTGCCATCACCTTCGGCGACGTCTCGAGCGGCGAGCCGACACTCGTGCGCATGCACTCCAAGTGTCTCACCGGCGACGTCTTCCACTCGATGCGCTGCGACTGCGGCTGGCAGCTCGAGACGGCGATGCAGATGATCCAGAAGGAAGGGCGCGGCGCGATCGTGTATCTCGATCAGGAAGGACGCGGCATCGGCCTGCTCAACAAGCTCAAGGCGTACGAGCTGCAGGACGCCGGCGCGGACACGGTCGAGGCGAACGAGCAGCTCGGCTTCGCACCCGATCTGCGCAACTACGGCATCGGCGCACAGATCCTCCTCGATCTCGGCCTCACCGCGATCCGGCCCATCACGAACAACCCGCGCAAGATGGTCGGGCTCGAGGGCTACGGCCTCCGGGTCGAAGAGCGCGTACCCATCGTCCAGCCGGAGAACGTCGAGAACGCCGGCTACCTCGGCACCAAGCGCGACAAGCTCGGGCACCTCCTCGCTTCCTGATCGATCACATGGCGGAGTTCAACGGAATCGTGAACGGACAGGGCCGGCGCTTCGCCGTGCTCGCGTCGCGGTTCAATCATCACATCACCGAGAAGCTGGCCGAGGGCGCGATGGACGCGCTCGTGCGGCACGGCGCGGCGGCGGAGGACGTGGACCTCGTGTGGGTCCCCGGCGCGTGGGAGCTGCCGTATGCCGCGCGACGTCTGGCCGCGACGGAGCGCTACAACGCGCTCGTCGTGGTCGGCGCGGTCGTGCGCGGCGACACGCCGCACTTCGACTACGTAGCCGGAGAAGCGTCGCGCGGCATCGCCGACGCGAGCACGGAGTACGACATCCCGATCGGCTTCGGTTTGCTGACGACCGACACGCTCGAGCAGGCCGAGTCGCGCGCGGGCGGTGAGCATGGCAACAAGGGATGGGACGCGGCGGTGGCCGCGCTCGAGATGGCGGACCTGTTCGAGCGGCTCGATGGCACGGACGAGGGTTGAGACCCGTGCGCGCGCGCGCGCACTTCAGGCGCTGTACGCGTGGGACATGCGCGGCGCAACGGATCTCGAGCGCGTGGCGTCGCAGGTGTGGGACGATCTCGCGATCACACCCGACGAGCGGCGCGTCGCCGGTCCGATCGTGCGCCTGGTCGCGCAGAAGCAGCGCGAGCTCGACGCCGCGCTGGCCGACGTCACCACCAACTGGCGCCTCGAGCGCATCGGCGCCGTCGAGCGCTGCGTGCTCCGCATGGCGGCCGCCGAGCTGACGATCGGCGAGACGCCGCCTCGCGTCGTGATTCAGGAGGCCGTCACGCTGGCCGAGCGATTCGGCAGCGCGCAGAGCGCCAAGTTCGTGAACGGCGTGCTCGACGCGCTCGCCCGCCGCATGGGTCGGATGTAGTGAAGCTGCTCCTCGTCAACTGGCAGGATCGTGAGAATCCACTGGCCGGGGGCGCCGAGATCCATCTGCACGAGATCTTCGGCCGGTTCGCGGGTCACGGCAATCAGGTCACGCTGCTGTGCGGCGGATGGCCCGGCTGCGCTCCGCGCGCCACGCTCGACGGGATGGAGGTGCTGCGCGTCGGCACGCGCTACACCTTTCCGTTCATGGCGCGCTCGTTCTTCAAGCGCAATCTCGCCGGCGCCGGTTTCGACCTGATGGTCGAAGACGTGAACAAGGTGCCGCTCTACACGCCGCGATGGGGCGGGCCGCCCGTCGTCGCCCTCGTGCCGCACCTGTTCGGAGGGACGGCATTCCAGGAGCTCGCCGCTCCTCTCGCCGCTGCGGTGTGGCTCGCGGAGCGTCCGCTCGGACGCACGTACCGCGGCATCCCGTTCGAGGCGATCAGCGCGAGCACGGCGGCCGATCTCGCCGAGCGTGGCATTCCGCGCTCGGCGGTCGAGGTCATCTATCCGGGCATCGATACCGTCCGCTACACGCCGGCCGCGGGCACGCGCGCGCCGACCCCCGTGTTCGCCTATCTCGGGCGACTCAAGCGCTACAAGGGCGTGCAGCACGTCATCGCGGCGTTCGCCGCGATGCGACACCCGACGGCCGTGCTCGAGATCGCCGGCGCAGGCGACTTCCAGTCCGCCCTCGAGCGCCTCGCGGCCTCGCTTGACCTCGGCGAGCGCGTGCGGTTTCTTGGGCGTATCAGTGAGGAAGAGAAGCTTGGCCTGCTGCGCCGAGCGTGGGCGCTCGTCTTCGCCTCGCCCAAGGAGGGCTGGGGGATCACCAACCTCGAAGCCGCCGCGTGCGGAACGCCGGTCGTCGCCTCGAACTCGCCGGGAATCCGAGAGTCCGTCCGCGACGGTGAGACCGGCTACCTCGTCCCGCACGGCGACGCGCACGCCATGGCGGCGGCGATGAGCCGTCTGGCCGGCGACGCGGAGCTGGTCGCCCGGCTCGGTGAGCATGCGCGTCGCTTTGCCGAGACGTTCACCTGGGATCGTGCCGCGAACGAGACGGCGGCTCACCTGTACCGCGTGCTTCAGTCGCGCCGACCTCTCCGATGATCACAGTCTGTTCGCTCTCACCAGATTCGACGAGGCTCGAGTGGCGACCGAGATGAAGGTCGGCTCGCTCTTCGAGCAGCTCCGCGAGCTGCTCGAGCTCGAGCGTGTGCCGGGCACGAACGGCCTCGATCGCATCGTCGACGGCTCCGACATCTCCAGCCCGGGACTCGCCCTGGCCGGCTACGTGAAGCGCTTCGTCGCGAGGCGGCTCCAGGTGTTCGGTGAGACCGAAGTCACCTATCTGTTCTCGCTCGATTGCGAGACGCGTCGCGCGCACGTCGCACAGTTCTTCAGCTTTCCCATCCCCTGCGTGTTCGTCACCAAGGGGCTCGAGCTCCCGGCCGACGTCATCGAGGAGGCGAGCAACGCGAACGTCGCGATCCTGCGCTCGGCGCTCAAGACGAACGAGTTCTACAACCGCGTCAAGCCGTGGCTCGACGACGCGTTCGCGCCGCAGACCACGATCCATGGCTCGCTCGCCGACGTGTACGGCGTCGGGCTGCTGTTCATCGGCCAGAGCGGCATCGGCAAGTCGGAGTGCGTGCTCGATCTCGTCGAGCGCGGCCACCGCATCGTCGCCGACGACCTGGTGTTCGTGCGCCGCCGCGCGGGCGACATCCTCATCGGCCGCGGCCACGAGATGCAGCGTCACTACATGGAGATCCGCGGCCTCGGGCTCGTCGACATCCCGGCGATCTTCGGCATCCGCGCGGTGCGCACCCAGAAGCGCATCGAGGTGGTGGTGCAGCTCGAGGAGTGGCGCCACGACGCGGTCGTGGAGCGCACCGGCCTCGATGGCGAGACGACCGACATCCTCGGCGTGCCCACGCCGCGTATCACGATTCCCCTCAATCCGGGGAAGAACATCACCGTCATCGCCGAGGTGATCGCCATGCACCACCTGCTCAAGTGGAGCGGGATCGATCCCGCCGAGCGGTTCAACGCCGCGTTGATCAAGCAGATGCGCGACAAGTCGGAGATCAGCCGCTACCTGCGTGAAGATCATGAGTGAGCCCGTCGCGAGCGAGTCCGTCGCGAGCACGTCCGTCGTCCGCGCGCTCGTCGCGGGTCACGCCGACTTCGCCGCGGGGCTCGTGTCCGCCGTCGATCTCATCACGGGGCAGGGCTGCGTGCTCGAGCCGGTTCAGGTGGCGGGTCTCTGCGGAGAAGACATTCAGAATCTTCTGCGCGCGCGCCTGTTGGCGACGGGTGCGACGGTGATCTTCACCGACCTGCAGGCGGGAAGCTGCACCATGGCGGCGCGCCGGCTGCTGCGCGAGGTCGCGGACGTCGTGCTCGTCTCCGGGACGAACCTTCCCATGCTGCTCGACTTCGCGCTCTCGCGCGAGCCGAATGCGCACGACGCGGCGCGCGTCGCGGTCGAGCGCGGGAAGAGCTCGATGACCATGCTCGGAGGCCCGGCGTGACGCTGGTCCTCAACCGCATCGACGATCGGCTCATTCATGGCCAGGTCGTCGTCGGCTGGGGGCAGCCCCTGGACGTGAAGTTCATCGTCCTCGTCGACGACGCGGTCGCCGAGAGCGATTGGGAGCAGGAGTTGTATCGGATGGGTGTCCCTCCCGAGATGGATGTCCGATTCCACTCCGCGGTGCAGGCCGCTCCGCTGCTCGATCGGTACCGGACCGAGACGGCGCCCGGCATCCTCCTCACCGGCGACATTGCCACCATGCGCGAGCTCGTGCGCAACGGTGGCGTGCGCGAGGTGAACGTCGGCGGCATCCATCACCGCGCCGGACGCCGCCAGCACCTGCGCTACGTGTTCCTCACCGCGGACGAGCAGACTGCGCTGCGCGAGGTCGCCGCGCTTGGCGCGCTCGTCACGGCGCAGGACGTGCCCGCGGCGCGCGCCGTGCCGCTCGAGGAGCTGCTGGCCAGCACGGAGGGCGCGTGAGAGAGCTGCTTCCGCTCGCGATGCTCGGTGGCGTGCTCGGGCTCGACGTCGTCTGCTTCCCGCAGATGATGATCTCGCGCCCGCTCGTCGCCGCGACCGTCGGCGGAGCGTTCGTCGGCGACGCGGGATCGGGCATGCTCGTGGGCGTGTCGCTCGAGCTCATTGCCCTGGCCACGCTTCCCTTCGGCGCGTCGCGCTATCCGGAGTGGGGATCGGCGGCCGTGGTCGGCGGCGCGATCACCGCGGCGCTGCACATGGAGCCCGCGGGCACGGTGACGATCGGCGTGCTCGCTGGACTGGCGACCGCCTGGGTCGGCGGATGGACGCTGGTGAAGCTGCGCGAATGGAACGCGCGCCTCGCGCGGCGCAAGCGCTCCGCGCTGGAGCACGGATCACGCGGCGCGGTGGTCGGTCTCCAACTCGCGGGGCTCACGTCCGACTTCGTGCGCGCGATGCTGCTGACCGTCGTCGCGTACGGGCTCCTCTTTCCCGTCGCGCACGCGATGGCGGCGGTCTGGTCGTTCGACGAGCACACGTCGCGCGCGGTCACCGTCAGCGCGGCGTGCGCCGTTGCCGCCGCGGCGGCGTGGACGATCTTTCACTCGGCGCGCGGCGCGCGATGGTACTTCGCGGCCGGGCTCGTCGTCGGCCTTCTGCTGTTGACGATGCGATGACCGCGACCGCCCCGACTCCACGCGCCGTACCGGCGCCCGGACCCACGCCGCCCCTCTCGGCGATGACGTGGATCAGCATCTTCTTCCGCACGCTCGCGATGCAGGGCTCGTGGAACTACGAGACCCTCATCGGCAACGGTATCGGCTTCTCCATCGAGCCGGCGCTGCGCAAGCTGCCCGGCGGGGTGCACGGCGACGCCTTCAAGACCGCCATGACGCGCCAGAGCGCGTACTTCAACGCGCATCCGTATCTTGCCTCCGTCGCCGTCGGCGCGCTCGCCCGCGCGGAGCTGAGTGGCGTACCGGCGGAGCGGATCGAGCGCTTTCGCACTGCGCTCTGCGGTCCGCTCGGCAGCGTCGGCGACCGCCTCGTCTGGGCCGGCTGGCTGCCGCTGTCGTCGCTCGTCGCGCTCATCGCGTTCGGCAGCGGGGCGCGTCCGCTCACGGTGGTGCTGCTCTTTCTCGCCATGTACAACGCCGGCCATTTCGGCCTGCGCATCTGGGGGTTGTACGTCGGTTGGACGCGCGGATTGGGAGTGGCCGGCGCGCTCGGGAATCCGGTGCTCCGGCAGGGACCGGCATACATTGCACGCGCGGCGGCCACCGTCGCCGGCATCGCCATCCCGCTCGCCGCCGCGCGCATCGTCGGAGGCGACCGCCTCGTGCTCGGCGCGGTCCTGCTCGGCGGTGCGATCGTCGCCGCCGGGCTCGTTCGACTCCACGGCCGCGTGGAAGGCTGGAAGCTCGTCCTCGTGCTGATCGCTCTCTTCGCCCTCGTCTCGGTGGCCCGCTGATGGTCGAACGAACCGTCCAGATTCTCAACAAGAACGGCCTGCACGCACGGCCGGCGGCGGAGATCGTCAAGATCGCCGCGAAGTTCTCGAGCGAGATCACCATCGCTCGCGATGAGTTGGAGGTGAACGGCAAGAGCATCATGGGCGTCATGATGCTCGCCGCGGAATGTGGCGCGTCCGTCGTGCTCAAGGCCGACGGGGCCGACGCCGACCAGGCCGTCGACGCGCTCGCCACGCTCATCGCGAACAAGTTCGGGGAGCGGTAGTGGAGCGACAGATCCAGGGGATCCCCGCCTCGCCCGGCATCGTCGTCGGGCACGTGCACCTCCTCAGGTGGGAGGTGCCCGATGTCCGGCATCGCATCATCCCGGACGAGGGAATCCCCGCGGAGGTGAAGCGCTTCCACGCGGCGCTCGCCCGCGCGCGCGAGCGCCTGCGGCAGCTCCGCGCGCGCGTCGAGACCACCGCCGGCGCCGAGGAAGCGGCGATCTTCGACGTCCAGCTCACGATCCTCGACGATCAGGAGCTCACGAAAGGGGTCGAGGAGCTCATCAAGCAGAACCTCGGTGCCGAGAAGGCGTTCGACGTCGTGATGCTCGAGTGGCGCACGCGCTTCGCGCGGCACGCCGCGCCGATGCTGCGCGAGCGCGTCGGCGACCTCACCGACGTGCACATCCGCGTGCTCTCGCTGCTGCTCGATCTTCCGGACCACGATCCGGTCTCGCTGCCCGCGGGCGCGAACGCGATCCTCGTCACGCACGATCTCACCCCGAGCCTCACGGTGCAGCTCGACCGCGCGGCGATCGCCGCGATCGCGACCGACGCCGGCACTCGCACGGCGCACGTCGCCATCCTCGCGCGCTCGCTCGGGCTCCCCGCGGTCGTCGGTCTTCGCACGGCAACCACCGAGCTGCACGGCGGGGAGCGCGTCGTGCTGGACGGGGGTACGGGGATGCTCGCGATCAATCCCACCGATGAGGAGATCTCGGCGTATCACGAGCGCCAGCGCGAGGAGCAGGTCGCCGAGGCGGCGTTGGCCGAGCTCGCCTCTCTCGAGGCGGTCACCCTGGACGGCGTGCGCGTCATCCTGCGAGCGAACGTCGACATTCCGGAGGACGCCGAGGCAGGCGCGCGCAGCGGCGCGGAAGGTGTTGGCCTGATGCGCACCGAGTTCCTCGTCGTTGGCCGCCCCAACATGCCCGACGAGGACGAGCAGTATCGCGCGTACCGCCGCGTGCTCGAGGCGTTCGACGGACAGCCGGTCGTCATCCGCACCTTCGACATCGGCGGCGACAAGCTGCCGATGGGCGGATTTCCGACCGAGCCGAATCCCTTCCTCGGTTGGCGCGCCATCCGGATGTGTCTCGACCAGCCGGAGATGTTTCGCGTGCAGCTCCGCGCGCTGCTGCGAGCCGCGATGCACGGCAACCTGCGCATCATGCTTCCGCTCGTCGTCACGCTCGACGAGGTGCTCGCCACGCGCACGCTGCTCGAGGAGTCGGCGGCCGAGCTCAAGGCGCGCGGCGTCGCGTATCGCGAAGACATTCCACTCGGCGTGATGATCGAGACCCCCGCCGCGGCGGTCGCGAGCGACACCCTCGCGCGCGACGTGGACTTCTTCAGCATCGGGACCAACGATCTGGTGCAGTACACGCTCGCGGTCGATCGTGGCAACGCGAACCTCGCGCCGCGCTACACGCCGCTGCACCCGGCGGTGCTGCGCCTCATCCGCCGTACCGTGGAGGTCGCGGAGCTCGGTGGCATCGAGGTCTCGGTCTGCGGCGAGATGGCATCGCAGCCGCTCATGGCGTTCGCGTTGCTCGGGCTCGGCGTGCGCCAGATGAGCGTCGCGCCGCGCTCGGTGCCGCTCGTCAAGCAGATCATTCGCAGCGTCACGGAGGCGCACGCGAAGCTCGCCGCGTCGGCCGCCCTCCGAGCCCGCACCGCCGAGGAGGCGCGACACGAGCTTGGCCGTCGACTCGCGGACGTGATCGGTGACTCGCGCTACCTCTACGACGGGTTGCCCGGCGCGAGCTGATCCGCTTTCTTTCGCCGTCGCCGTCATCGACGGCTCAAGGGGCCCGGCAGCATGGTGCCGGGCCTTCTTCCTTCCTCTCCAAGCGCTAGTGGGGAACATGTTCGATCGCTGCTTGTTCACGTCCGAATCCGTCACCGAAGGCCATCCGGACAAAGTCGCCGACGCCATCTCCGATGCGGTGCTCGACTGCCTCCTCGCCGAGGACCCGGCGTCGCGCGTGGCGTGTGAGACACTCGTGACGACCGGCCTCGCCGTCATCGCTGGTGAGATCACGACGAAGGCGTACGTCCATCTGCCGGACGTCGTGCGGGAGACCATCAAGCGGATCGGCTACACGCGGAACGACGCGGGATTCGACGCCGACAGCTGCGCGGTCATGAGCACGATCGACCGCCAGTCGGCGCACATCGCGATGGGCGTCGACACCGGCGGCGCCGGCGATCAGGGGATGATGTTCGGCTACGCCAGCGATGAGACCGACGAGCTCATGCCGATGCCGATCATGCTCGCGCATCGCCTCACCAAGGCGCTCGCCGACCGGCGCAAGAGCGGCGACATCAAGTGGCTGCGGCCGGATGGCAAGTCGCAGGTCACTGTCGTGTACGAGGACGGCGTGCCGGTCGAGGTCGACACCGTCGTCATCAGCACGCAGCACGACGACGGCGTCAGCAACAAGACCATCTCGCAGTCGATCATCCGCGATGTCATCGAGGCGGAGATCCCGAAGGAGCTGCGCCCCAGGAAGGTGAAGTACCACATCAACCCCACGGGCCGCTTCGTCATCGGCGGACCGCACGGCGACGCCGGCCTCACCGGCCGCAAGATCATCGTCGACACCTACGGCGGGATGGGTCGCCACGGCGGCGGTGCGTTCAGCGGCAAGGATCCCTCGAAGGTCGATCGCTCGGCGTGCTACGCCGCGCGCTGGGTCGCGAAGAACGTCGTCGCGGCCGGCCTCGCTCGCCGCTGCGAGGTGCAGGTCGCCTACGCGATCGGCGTGGCCGAGCCCGTCTCGGTCATGGTCGACACCTTCGGCACTTCCACCGTGCCCGAATCGCAGATCATGGCCGCGGTGCGCGCGACGTTCGATCTCACGCCGAAGGGCATCGCTGCGGCGCTCGACTTGCGCAAGCCGATCTACAGCGCGACGGCGGCCTACGGGCACTTCGGCCGCACGCCACTCAAAGTCGGCAGCGGGAAATCGGCCCACACGTTGTTCACGTGGGAGCGCACGGACAGAGCGGCCGCGCTGAAGCGCGCGGCACGCGGATGACGACGCCGCATCTCATCCGGGCGTCGAACCACGACGCCCGGATGGGGTAGGACGGATGTCATGATCGAAGTGCTCGTCTCTCGACTCGGACTCGACAGCGCGACCGGTTCCTACGTCGTCGTGCTCCAGGAACGCGGCGGTACGCGCCTCCTCCCCATCTGGATCGGCCAGCCCGAGGCCGAATCGATCGTCCGCCACATGCACAACGTGAAGGGACCTCGTCCCTTCACCCACGATCTCGTGCGCAGCCTCATCGTCGGCATGGGCGCACAGCTCCGTCGCGTGCACATCACCCGCGTCGAGAAGAGCACCTACTTCGCCGAGCTCCAGATCCAGCGGGCCGAAACGCTGGTCCACATCGACGCTCGTCCGTCCGACAGCATCGCGATCGCGTTGCGGCTCTCCGCCCCCATCTTCGTCGCCGATGAGCTGCTCGTCGAGCCGGATGACGAGGAAGAGGAGAGGGAGACGCCCGGCGTCGAGAGCTCCGGAGACGTTCCCGGCGGCGAGGAAGTGGCCGAGTCCGAGCTCAATGCCGATCAGCTGAAGATCTACCTTGAGAATCTCCGGCCCGAAGACTTCGGGAAGTTCAATCCCTAGCATCGGCCGCGACGCATCGCGCGTCGCGCTCGCCCTGTGCGTCGCCCTGCTCGCCGCGACGCGCCAGGGCGCCGCGCAGCAGTCCGCACCGGTCGCGCCGTCGTCCGCATCGCCGGCGCAAACACCCACCGGTGCGCCCTCGGCGTCCGGCCCACCGAACGCGCTCGTCGAAGGACGCGTCGTTCAGCCGAGCGAGCGCGGTGAGATTCCGGTGCCCGGCGTGATGGTGACGATCCATCGCGTCGGCTCGGACAGCGCGGGCCCCGTCGATTCCGCGCGCACCGACGCGAATGGCGCCTACTCGTTCCACTTCCGCCGGTGGGGCAATCCCGATGCGTTGTACTTCGCCGCGTCCGTCTATCGCGGCATCGCGTACTTCTCCGCGCCACTGCGCGGAGGGGCGGTGCGCGGAGACGACGCGGAGATCGTCGTCTTCGACACCACGTCGCGGCCCGTGCGCTTCACGATTCAGGGACATCACTACGTCGTGAGCGCGCCGCGACCCACGGGACTGCGCGACGTCGTCGAGGTCTACGAGATCTCGAACGACACGGTCGTCACCGCAATCGGTCGTGATTCACTCGCGCCCGTGTGGAGCGCACCGCTCCCGCGCGGTGCAACGAATTTCGTCTCGTCCGCCGGCGACGTCGCCGCGACGTCGATCGTCGCGCGGGGCGGGCGCGTCATGCTCATCGCGCCGTTCAGTCCCGGCGTGAAGCAGATCAGCTTCACCTACGCGCTGCCCGCCGACGCCTTCCCGCTCCAGCTCGCGCTCGATCGGCCGAACGCACTGCTCGAGGTGCTCGTCGAGGAACCGGGTGCGCAGGTGCGCGGTTCGTCGCTGCGCGCGCAGGGCAACGCGACGACCGAAGGTCGCACCTTCAAGCGCTTCCTCGCGCAGAACGCGCCGCAGGGAGAACAGATGCGCATCGACGTCCCCTCCACCGCGGCGGCCGCGCGCTCGACGGTCGTCGTGGCGCTCGCCGTTGGCCTCGTGCTCGCGATGGTCGGCGCGCTCGCCGTGGCATACCGGCGTGGAGGGAGCGCGAGACGAGTCGCGCCGCCGCGCGATTCCGCCGACTCGCTCGCCGCCGCGATCGCCGCCCTCGACGCGCGGCGAGATGCGAAGGATCCGTCGCTCTCTGCTCGCGACTACGACGCGCAGCGCGCAGCGCTCAAAGCTCGGCTCGCGGCCGCGCTTGCCGGCGGAGCATCGTCGGCGTAGCTTCACCGGACAATTCAACGCGAACGGGGATACGGAAGCCGGTGCAATGCCGGCGCGGCCCCGCCACTGTAACGGGCAGCTGTACGCGCTCCCACACTCACGCCACTGACTGCGGTCGGGAAGGCGGGGAGGCGCGGCCCGGAGCCAGGAGACGACCCCGTCCGCGCATCGATCACAGGTCCTCGGGGGAGGACGGTGGCGACACGCGGCTCCGGCTCTCGCTGGGCGTCCGCGTCCGTTACGGGCACTCTCCTTCGGCCGGAGGTGCCCGTCGTGCGTTTCTCTCCCCTCGTCCATTTCGCGCTCGTCTGCGCGCCGCTGCTCGGCGCGTGTGAGCGCGCGCCGCGCGCGGCGTCCGCGAGCACGGCAGACGACTTCGGCGACACCATCGCCGTCGCGCGCGCGCCTCGGCGCATCGTGTCGCTCAATCCGTCCACCACCGAGTTGCTGTTCGCGATCGGTGCCGGAGCGCGTCTGGTCGGCCGCACCACCTACGACCTGTGGCCTGACGCGGCGCGTGCGCTGCCGGATCTCGGCCCGGGTCTCCGCCCGAACGTGGAGGCGGTGCTCGCCGCACGCCCCGATCTCGTCGTGCTCTACGCCAGCGACGACAATCGCGATGCGGCACGTCGACTTCGCGCCGCCGGCGTCCCCACCGCGGCCTATCGCGTCGATCGCATCGCCGACTTCATGCGCGTTACGCGCGCCCTCGGCATCCTCACCGGCGACACGGCCGCCGCGCGCGCGACCGTCGACTCCGTGCGCGCCACGCTCGATCGCGTACGCGCGTCCACCGCGACGCGCAGCGCTCCGACCGTCTTCTGGCCGCTCTACGATCAACCGCTGCTCGCGGTGGGGAGCGGCAGCTACCTGAACGAGCTGATCGCGATCGCGGGTGGGCGCAACGTGTACGGCTTCATGCCCGCGCCGTCGCCGCAGATCACGATCGAGGATCTCGTGAAGCGCGATCCCGACGTCGTGCTGCTCCCACCTGCGTCGCGCGCGCGCTATCTCGCCGATCCGCGCTGGCGGACGCTTCGCGCCGTGCGAGAGGGACGCGTGCTCTCGGTGGACACGATGCTCGTGCTCCGTCCCGGTCCTCACCTCGGCGAGGCCGCGCAGTCGCTGGCCGCGCTGCTCCATCCCGAGCTGGCGCACTGAGGTGCGTGCCTCGCGCTGGATCGTGCTCGCGATCGCGCTCGTCGTCGCCTCCCTCGCCGGGGTGACGATCGGCACGCTGCGGCTCTCGCCGGCCGAAGTCCTGCACGGCCTCCTCGGCGACGGGTCACTCGTGCAGGTCGCCGTCGTGCGGACGCTCCGGCTGCCGCGAGTCGTGCTCGCGGCGCTCGTCGGAGCCGGCCTCGGCTCCGCTGGCGCCGCGCTGCAGGGCGCGACGCGGAACGGGTTGGCGGAACCGTATCTGCTCGGCGTGTCGGGTGGCGCCGCCGTCGGCGCGGTGCTCGCCGTCGCGCTGCACGCACCGCCCGCCGTCGTGCCCCTCGCGGGCTTCGCCGGCGCGCTCGGCGCGGTCGCGTTGACCCTCCTCGTGGCGCGCGCGGCCGGTGGGCAGGGCGACGCGCGCGTCGTGCTCATGGCCGGCGTGGTCGTCGGCGCGTTCGCGAACGCGGCGATCATGGTCGCGCTGGCCAACGCGCAGGACAACGTCGTGCGCGGCGCGCTCTGGTGGATGATGGGCTCGGCGAGCGATGCGAGCTGGCCGCAGGTGCGCATGCTCGCCCTCTATGTGGCGATCGGCATCGCGGTGCTCCTCGCGTTCGCGCGCGCCATCGACGTCCTCGCGCTCGGCGAGGATACGGCCGCGGGACTCGGCGTTCGCGTCGCGCGCGTGTCGCTCACCGTCTACGTCGCTGCGGCGCTGCTCGCGGCGGGGACCGTCGCGGCGGCGGGACTCGTCGGCTTCATCGGGCTGCTCGTGCCGCATCTGGTGCGCATGGCCGGTGCGCGCACCCATCGCACGATCATCTCCGCCGCCGCGCTCGCCGGCGCGACGCTCGTCGTGCTCGCCGATCTGGTCGCGCGCGTCGCGCGTCCTCCCGCCGAGCTGCCCCTCGGTGCCGTCACGGCGATCATCGGCGTCCCCTTCTTCCTGGCCAGATTGCGGAGGCTCGCGTGATCGAGATCGCGGGGGTGAGTGTCCGCTATCGCGGCCGAGCGACGCGCGCGCTCGACGACGTGTCGATCGCGGCACCGCGGGGTCGCCTCACCGCGGTGGTCGGCCCGAACGGCAGCGGCAAGAGCACGCTCGTTCGCGCCCTCGTCGGCAGAGTCCAGCTGGAGCAAGGACTCATTCGAGTCGACGGCGACGTCGTGCGCGAGGACGGGCGCCGAGCGCTCGCTCGCCGAGTCGCCGTCGTGACTCAGCGCGAGGAGCCTGCGTTCGCACTCGGCGTGCGCGAGTACGTCGCGCTGGGACGCTATCCGCATCTCGGCATGTGGCGCGGCATGACCTCCGCCGATGCGGCGGCCATCGAGCGCGCCATCGAGCTCACCGACACGTCGCCGTATCTCGGACGCGTCATCACCGAGCTGTCCGGCGGCGAATGGCAGCGCGTGCGACTGGCCCGCGCCGTCGCGCAGGGCGGCGACGCCCTCGTGCTCGACGAGCCCACGACCTTCCTCGATATCGGCCACGAGATGGTCGTGTTCGAGCTGCTCAGCCGTCTCGCCGCCGAAGGGCAGGCCGTGCTGCTCGTGAGCCATCAGCTCAATCTCGTCGCGCGCTTCGCCGCACACATGATCCTGCTGCATGCGGGGCGTGTGGCCGCCGAGGGCAGCCCCGCCGACGTCATGCAGGGCGGCGTGCTCGAGGCGGTCTACGACTGGCCCCTCGTCGTCACGCGCGATCCCGCCGTCGGCGCTCCATCGCTCGTTCCACTTCGCGCCCGCCCTCGCGGCTGACGCGGTACCACCTTCTCCGGCACTTTCTCGATGACTACCCGCGCACTTTCCGCCCTCGTCGCCGCCGCGCTCGCCCTCGTCTCACGCGGCGCAATGCTCGCTGCACAGGACGTCGCACGCGACACCGCACGCGTCACTCCCGTCGTCGTGACCGCCACACGGTCGCCGATCGCCGCGGGTCACACTCCCGCGTCGGTCACCGTCGTCACCGGTGAACAGCTCCGCAGCCAGGGGATCACGACGCTGACCGATGCGCTTCGGCAGGTGCCGGGGCTCTCGGTGGTGCAGACCGGGTCGTACGGCGGCGCGACGTCGCTCTTCATTCGCGGCGGCGAGAGCAAGTACGCGAAGATTCTCGTCGATGGCGTTCCGGTGAACGACGCCGGTGGCGCGTACGATCTCTCGACACTCTCGACCGACAACCTCGACCGCATCGAGATCGTCCGCGGTCCGGTGAGCGTGCTCTATGGCTCCGACGCGATGGCGGGAGTGGTGCAGCTCTTCACGCGTCGCGGCACCGGTGAGCCGCATGGCGAGCTGAGTGCGCGCGGTGGCGGTTTCGGCAGCCGCGACCTGGATGGCGGCATCCGCGGGAGCAGAGAGCACCTCACGTATTCGCTCGGGGCGGCCCAGCATCGCACGGACGGCTTTCAGCCGTTCAACAGCGGCTTTCGGCAGGGCGTGGGGAGCGCACTCCTCGGCGCCGTGCTCGGAGGCGCCGACGCGACGCTCTCCGCGCGCTTCGCCGATCGCGAGCTGCACTTTCCCACGAACGGATCCGGCCAGGTCGTCGACAGCAACGCGGTACGTCGCGACGATCGGGTCGACGTCGGGCTCGACGCCGGTTACCGGCTCGGCTCGCGCGCTGCCCTTCGCATGACGCTCGCGTCGCACGACGTACACGGCATCACCGACGATCAGCCCGACAACTCCGCGGACAAGGGATACGCCTACACCACCGCCGAGCGATCGCGTCGGCGAAGCGGAGATCTCCGTCTCGATCTCGATCTTCCCTCGTCGGCTCGCCTCACGCTCGGCACCCAGGTGGAGCGCAAATGGCAGGAGAGCATCACGCACAGCAACTTCGGCGACGATGCCCCGGCACCCGCACGTCGGCGAAGCACCGGCGGCTACGCGCAGCTCCTGCTCGAGCCGGTGTCCGGGTCCACCGTGGCGCTCGGTGGACGCTTCGAGCACAACGAACAGTTCGGCGACTTCTGGACCTACCGCGCCGCCGCCAGCGCGCAGATCGCGCCCGCGACGCGACTGCGCGCGAGCGTGGGCACCGCTTTCCGCGAGCCGACCTTCCTCGAGACCGATGGCAGCGGGTTCGTCATCGGCAATCACGATCTCGACCCCGAGCACGCGCTCAGCGTGGACGCGGGAGTCGAGCAGACCCTTGGGCGGTGGGGATCCATCGCGGCGACGTACTTCGCGAACTCGTTCCGCGACATGATCGACTACCAGTACTCGGACTCCAAGCCCAACTACTTCAACGTCGCACGTACGCGCGCGGCAGGTGCGGAGCTCGAAGCACGTGTGAACCTGCCTCACGGACTTCGCGCCGACGCCGCTCTGACCCATCTGGAGACGCGGGTCATCGATCCGGGCACGAGCTCCGCCGTCACGGCCACCTTCGCCCCTGGCGCTCGGCTTCTCCGCCGGCCGATGCACACGCTCGATGCGGGTGTCGGATACCGCGGCGCGCGACACGGTCTGGAGCTGCGCGCGCGACGAGTCGGTTCGCGCGAGGACGTCTACTACGCGCCCGACTTCAGCGCGAATCGCGTCACGCTGTCACCCTACACCCGAGCGGACCTGTCGGCTGACGCCCAGCTCGTTCCGCTCGGCGCGCGCCGCGGCGTGACCGCGACCCTTCGCATCGAGAACCTGTTCGACGCCGCGTACACCGAGGCCGCCGGCTTCAACTACGACTTCGCGCGCACGGACGCCGCGTCGCTCAGCCAGACCGGCTACCGCGGGGCGGGCCGGAGAGCGCTCGTCGGACTGCGAGTGGGACTGTGAAGCGGTGAGTTGGTGAGTTGGTTGGTCGGTTGCTCGCCCAAACCTGAAGCGGCGTGGAGACCTCGCAGTGAGGCGTCCACGCCGCTTTGCTGCCAGGGCCGTTCGACTCACCCGCAACCCGACCAACGAGCCAACCAACCAACTCACCGAAATTCAGCCCAGCCAACTCGCCGCTGCTCCGAGTATCTTCCATCATGGCGCTGCTCGCGACGGAAGCGATCGTTCTTCACTCGTTCGACTACCTCGAGTCGTCACGGATCCTGCGCCTCGTGACGCGCGATGCCGGCGTGCGGAGCGTGCTTGCCAAAGGTGCGCGACGCTCCTCGCGCCGGTTCGGCAGCGCGCTGGATCTGTTCGCGCAGGGAAGCGCTCAGCTCTACGTCAAGCCGGGACGCGACCTCGACACCCTCAGCGCATTCGACGTCACGCTCGCACGCGCCGAGCTGGCTGACGATCTCGGTCGCTTCACCGGCGCGTCGGCGATCGCCGAGCTCACGCTGCGATTCGGTCGCGACGCCGCCGATCCCGCGCTCTTCGACGCCGTCGCCGACGCATTCGAGGCGCTCGCCACCGCGCCTCCCACCGAGACTCTCGCCGTCACCCTCGCGAGCGCCTGGCGCATCGTCGCCGAGCTCGGCTTCGCTCCGGCTATCGACGTGTGCGGCGAGTGTCACGCCGAGCTGCCCGCCGATGCGACGGTGATGTTCAGTCATCCGGCGGGCGGCGCGCTGTGTGCCCGCTGCGGTCGGCTCGCGCCCTCGGGGCGCGTGCTGCCCCCGATCGCACGAGTCGCGCTGCGACACTTTCTGACCGGGGCGGCCGCCTCGTCGCTCGACGACCCGTCGGGGCGGGCACATCAACGCCTCCTCCGCGAGTTTCTCACCGAACATCTCACCGACGGCCGTCCCCTGCGCGCGATGGAGCTCTGGGAGGAGACACGGTGGTGAGCGGGCGACGACTGTGATCGTCGGCACGGCGGGCCACATCGATCACGGCAAGACGACGCTCGTGCGCGCCCTCACTGGCGTGGACACCGATCGCCTGCCCGAGGAGAAGCGTCGCGGCATCACGATCGATCTCGGGTTTGCGCCGCTCGTGCTCGACGGCGTCGGAACGGTTGGTGTCGTCGACGTCCCGGGACACGAGGCGTTCGTGCGTACGATGGTCGCCGGCGCAACCGGGATCGATCTCGCGCTGCTCGTCGTCGCCGCCGATGAGGGCGTCATGCCGCAGACGCGTGAGCATCTCGCCATCCTCGATCTGCTCGGCGTGCGTGGCGGTGTCGTCGCGCTCACGAAATCCGATCTCGTCGACGACGAGTGGATGGCGCTCGTGATGGAAGACGTTCGCGCGGCGCTTGACGGCAGTTCGCTCGCGGACGCCGCGCTCGTCGCGGTCTCGGCGGCGGCGGGCGCGGGGATGGGCGAGCTGCGCGATGCGCTCGCAACTGCCGCGATCGGCCTTCCGGCTCGCGCCGCCGACGACCTCTTTCGCATGCCGATCGATCGAGCCTTCACCGTGCGAGGAACGGGAACCGTGGCGACCGGAACCGTCTGGTCGGGCTCCCTCACGAGGGACGCGACGCTGCGGCTCTTTCCCTCGGGAGAGCAGGTGCGCGTACGTGGACTTCAGGCGCACGGCTCTCCGGTCGATCACATCCACGCCGGCGCGCGCGCCGCGATCGCGCTCGCCGGCGTCGACCTCGATCGTGTCGCGCGTGGAGCCGTAGTAGTGGCCGGTGAGGGGTGGCGTCCCAGCACGGTGCTACGGGCGGATGTCGCGCTGCTCGACGACGCGCCGAGCACGCTCGGGCCGCGCACGCGCGTCAGGTTCCATCTCGGCACGAACGAGGTCGGCGCGCGAATCGTCGTCGCCGGCGGCGCCCTCGAGCCTGGGGCACGACGCGCCGCTCGGATCGCGCTCGACGAACCGATCGTCGCGCGCACCGGCGATCGTTTCGTGCTGCGCAGCCCGTCGCCTTCCGCCACGATCGGCGGCGGCGTCGTCGTCGATCCGCTCGCGCCGCCGCGCGCTCGCGCGGCGCACGTGGTCGGCGCGTCGCCCCGCGACAATCTCATTCGGATGCTCGGCGAGGCGGGTGTCGCAGGAGTCGCGCGCTCCGAGCTGCCGGTCAGGCTCGGACGAGCTCCCACCGAGACGTCCGCACTCGAGCAGGACCCAGCTGTCTGGCGCATCGACGACCGCCTCTATGCCGACGTTCAACGCGATCGGCTCACCATGAGCGTCCAGTCCACCGTGGCGCGGTATCACACTGACCATCCGCTCGACGTGGGCGCACCCCAGCAGTGGCTGCGCTCGCAGCTCGGCGCGCCAGCCGCGGTGGTAGACGCGGTGCTCGCCCTGCTCGTGGAATGCGGCGAGCTAGCGGCGGAGCAGGGGATCGTGCGCCGACACGACTTCACGCCGACGCTGACGGCGCGACAGCGTGAGATCGGCGACCGGATTATCGCCCGCCTCGAGATCGCGGGCGCGGAGCCTCCGTCGATCGACGAGCTCGCGGTCGAGCTCGGCATCGAGTCCGCAGAGGCGTCGGCCCTGTCGCGCCTGTTCGCCCGGCACGGTGTGCTCGTCGCGGTGGAGCCGAATCGTTACTTCCTGCGGGGGACGATCGACTCTCTGATAGGATCGTTGATGTGCGGCATGTCACAGAGCGTCGACTACGGACCCGCTGAGCTTCGGCCTTTGCTCGGGCTCACACGCAAGTTTCTCATCCCCTTCCTAGAGTATTGTGACCGTGAGGGTTACACGTCTCGAGACGGACTCGGCCGTAGGCGCCTCGGCACGCGTTTGGCTAGGTGATGAGTCGTAAGTCGTGGCCTTTTCTTGACATGCGGCCTCGGCAGTCCTAATTTTCGTCCACCGCACCATCCCTCATTCACCCGTCACAGGAGCAGCACCAGGATCCTGTTTCGTCAGCCGGAGCACACATGTACCACCGCTGGGCAGCACTTGCGCTCGTGCTCGCCCTTTGGTCACTCTCGCCAAAGTCAGCGGCGGGGCAATCGGCTTCACAGCCTGAACAGCAGCCCCGAGGGCGTAAGGCCGGGACTCTCGGACAGAACTATCCGAATCCCTTCAATCCGGAGACCTTCATTCCCTTTTCGCTCACCTGCGATGGGGGTGGGGGAGAACACGTCGTATCCCTGCGCGTCTACAACGTGCTGGCGCAGCTCGTGGCCATCCCGCGCGTGCAGGGCTCGGACTTGCCGCTCTCCAACCTGAAGTTGGCGTGCGGAGATTACGTCGCGTGGTGGGACGGCAAAGTCCTCAACACGGGACGCGAGGCGGCATCAGGGGTCTACATCTACAAGCTCGAGGTAGATGGACAGCCCTTCGCCAAGAAGATGTTCGTCGCGAAGTGAGAGCCTGAGAGTCTCTCACTCGGCTACCAGAAGATTCGCGAAGCGCCCGGGCAATCGCCCGGGCGCTTCGTCTTTTCGGCCGCTTCGGCAGTGAACCGGAGCGACGCAGGCCCTGAAGGCACATCATCCTGTCAGCCCGGCGCAATGCATGCGGCACTGGCGTTGCCCTCTACACGTACGGAAAGAGCGATGGCAACGAGCCAACCTGAACGGTATTCTCTCTCATGATCAATCCAGATCGCCTGACCGTGAAGTCCGCTGAAGCGCTGAATGAAGCGCTCGCGGAGGCGCGGCGTCTTGGCAATCCCCTCGTGTACGACACGCATCTCCTTCTCGTCATGCTCGGGCAGGACGAGAGCATCGTCGTCCCGACTCTTCAGAAGCTCGGCGCGAACGTCGCCGCGCTGCGCGAGCAGCTGCAGCGCGAGATCGCGCGCTACCCGAAGCAGAGCGACGCGCAGCCGCAGATGTCGCGCGAGCTCACCGCGGTGTTCGACCAGGCTGAGAAGGAGGCGCGCTCGCTCGGCGACGAGTACATCTCCACCGAGCATCTGCTGCTCGCGCTCACCGAGACCAAGGGCGCCGAGAGTCGCGTCCTGCTCACCGACGCAGGGATCACGCGCAAGGCCGTGCTCGCCGCGCTCGAAGGCGTCCGCGGCTCTCACCGCGTCACCGATCAGACGCCGGAGAACCAGTATCAAGCGCTCCAGCGCTACACGCGCGATCTCACCGACGCGGCTCGCCAGGGCAAGCTCGATCCGGTGATCGGCCGAGACGAGGAGATTCGTCGCGTCGTGCAGGTGCTGTCCCGGCGCACGAAGAACAACCCGGTGCTCATCGGCGAACCCGGCGTGGGCAAGACGGCCATCGTCGAGGGACTCGCCCAGCGCATCATCAACGGCGACGTGCCCGAGAGCCTGAAGAACAAGCGGCTGCTCTCGCTCGACCTCGGCGCGCTCATCGCCGGCGCGAAGTTTCGCGGCGAGTTCGAGGAGCGGCTCAAGGCGGTCCTCAAGGAGCTGACCGAGGATCCCAACCAGTTCGTCGTCTTCATCGACGAGCTGCACACGATCGTCGGCGCGGGCAAGGCCGAAGGGGCGATGGACGCGGGCCAGATGCTCAAGCCCATGCTCGCGCGCG
Organism: Gemmatimonadaceae bacterium; assembly: GCA_036008805.1. GTDB lineage: Bacteria > Gemmatimonadota > Gemmatimonadetes > Gemmatimonadales > Gemmatimonadaceae > AG11. The sequence goes on along the minus strand of DASYMZ010000154.1, from coordinate 3,116 downwards.
GCGAGCTGCGCGTCGTCGGTGCGACCACGCTCGACGAGTATCGCAAGCACGTCGAGAAGGACGCCGCGCTCGAGCGTCGCTTCCAGCCGGTGTACGTCGGTGAGCCGAGCGTGGAGAGCACCATCGCGATCCTGCGCGGCCTGAAGGAGCGCTACGAGGCGCACCACGGCGTGCGCGTCACCGATGGCGCGGTGATCGCCGCGGCGACGCTCTCGCATCGCTACATCGGCGACCGCTTCCTTCCCGACAAGGCAATCGATCTGCTGGACGAAGCCGCAAGCCGGCTGCGAATCGAGATCGACTCGATGCCGCAGGAGATCGACGAGGTCGAGCGCCGCGTCATGCAGCTCGAGATCGAGCGCACGGCGCTGAGGAAGGAGAAGGATCCCGCGTCGGTCGAGCGTCGCGAGATCATCGAGCGCGAGCTCGCCGAGCTGAAGGAGCGGTCGGCCGCGATGAAGGCGCAATGGCAGCAGGAGAAGGAGACGCTCGGCGCGGTCGGCAAGATCAAGCAGCAGATCGATCAGGCTCGCGTCGAGGCGGATCAGGCTTCGCGCGCCGGAGATCTCGCCAAGGCGGCCGAGATCACCTACGGTCGCATCCCACAGCTCGAGCGCGAGATGAAGGAGGCGGAGTCCAAGCTCGCCAGCCACGACGGACGCGCGCAGTTCCTCAAGGAGGAAGTCGGCGCGGAGGACATCGCCGAAGTCGTCGCACGGTGGACGGGCATTCCCGTCACGCGGATGATGGAGGGTGAACGCGAGCGGCTGACGAAGCTCGACCAGGAGCTCGCGCGCCGCGTCGTCGGTCAGGACGAGGCGGTGCAGGCGGTGGCGAATGCGGTGCGTCGGTCGCGCGCGGGCCTGCAGGATCCCAATCGGCCGATCGGCTCGTTCATCTTCCTGGGGCCCACGGGCGTCGGGAAGACCGAGACCGCGCGTGCGCTGGCCGAGTTCCTGTTCGACGACGAGCAGTCGATGGTGCGGATCGACATGTCCGAGTACATGGAGAAGCACGCCGTCGCGCGGCTCATCGGCGCACCGCCAGGCTACGTGGGCTACGAGGAGGGTGGGCAGCTCACCGAAGCGGTGCGGCGTCGGCCGTACTCGGTGATCCTGTTCGACGAGATCGAGAAGGCGCATCCGGATGTGTTCAACATTCTGCTGCAGATCCTCGACGACGGGCGGCTCACCGATTCACAGGGCCGCACGGTGGACTTCAGGAACACCGTGATCATCATGACGTCGAACATCGGCAGCACGTACATCCTCGAGCACGCGGAGGCTGATTGGGCGCTCGTCGAGACCCAGGTCACGCAGGCGATGCGGTCGCACTTCAAGCCCGAGTTCCTCAACCGCGTCGACGACATCATCATCTTCCGGCCGCTCGGCACCGAGCAGATCGAGCACATCGTCGGTCTGCAGCTGGCGCGATTCGAGAAGCTCCTCGCCGATCGCAAGCTCACGCTCGAGATGACGCCGGGCGCGCGACGGCTCCTGGCGGAGGAGGGCTACGATCCCGCGTTCGGAGCACGGCCCCTGAAGCGCGCCATTCAGCGGCTGATCCAGAACCCGCTCGCACTGCAGATCCTCGAGGGGAGGTTCCACGAGGGCGATCGGATCGTGGTGCGTGAAGGCGACGGAGGCACTCTCGTCTTCGAACGCGCGGAGGAGCCAGTGACGAGCCCGGAGCCGGCTCCCGAGCCCGCGGGCGTGTGAGCCATCTAACGACGCGCCCGTTCGCGCTCGCGTGAGCGAGGAGCGTGGGCGGGCGGACGACCGCGAGTGGATGCGTGAGGCACTCGCGGATGCGCGAAGCGCGGCGGCCGAGAATGACGTCCCGGTTGCCGCGCTCGTCGTGCGGAACGGCGAGGTCCTCTCGCGCGCGTCCAACCGTACGGTGCGCGATCAGGACCCGACGGCGCACGCCGAGCTGCTCGCGCTTCGCGCTGCTGGCGCGGCGCTGGGAAGCTGGCGGCTGGAGGACTGCACGCTCTACGTGACGCTCGAGCCGTGCGCGATGTGCGCGGGCGCGATCGTGCTGTCACGCGTGCCGCGCGTCGTGTTCGGCGCCTGGGACGACAAGGCGGGCATGGCCGGGTCCGTCGGGGATCTCCTCCGACATCCGCGTTTGAATCATCGGCCGGAGGTGGCGGCCGGGGTGCTCGAGAGCGAGTGTGCCGCGCTGCTCCGCGCCTTCTTCGCCGAGCGAAGGCGCTCCGACTTCGTTGACACCCCCCAGAGCGGGGGCTAAATTCTCTGGCTGCTCAGGACAGGTGGCTGAGTGGTTGAAAGCACCGGTCTCGAAAACCGGCGTACCCGCAAGGGTACCGTGAGTTCGAATCTCACCCTGTCCGCTCGTTGCATCATCTGGAACACGTCAGCGCGCTGGGACGGCGGGTCGCGTCGCCGGCGCGCTTGGCAGACATGCTCGTCGAGTTGGATCGGTGGCCGAGTGGTTTAAGGCGCACGCCTGGAAAGTGTGTGTACCTGAAAGGGTACCGTGAGTTCGAATCTCACCCGATCCGTGAAGGCCCAACCCTGGGAAGCCAAAGAGCTTCTCAGGGTTTTTTCATGAGAATCTTGACAAGCTGATCTGGAAGCGGCACTTACGGAGGAGTGTGCGCGAACACGGTAAAATCGCGCGATCGCGCCACTCCGGTGCGCTGCACGTACGGCGCTCCGCGACGTCCCCCACCGAGTTCGCGCGCGTCCCCGCTATCCGGTCGCAAAGTGCCCTAGCGACCGTTTCCACCTTCGTCAGAGTATCAATGCGTTACGCCACCTCGCTCGCGACGACGCTCGCGCTGGTTGCGGCTGTGGGCTGCAGCAGCGACTCCGTGACCGACAATCGGACGCTCATCGGTCTGGAGCTCGCGATGACTCCCAGTCGAGACACGCTCTTTCTTGGCGGCGCGCAGAGCGCCGGCACGACGAAGGTCGCGGCCTCCGCCACGGTGAGTGGAAAGCCCGTCACTCTTCCTGGACATGTTTTCGAGAGCGCGGATACTGCGATCGCCACGATCTCGTCGAGCTCGGGCGATGCCACCGCCACCGTCACGGCGGCAGGCCTCGGAACAACGACCGTGGCAGTCCGCGTCAACGGAATGCGCGCCA
>DASYMZ010000153.1:0-18048 GCA_036008805.1 Gemmatimonadaceae bacterium | reverse complement strand
AGCGGATCGCCGGCGACGGCGCGGGCGACCGCGACGCGCTGCTGCTGACCGCCCGACAACTGCGCCGGATAATGCTTCATGCGATGGCTCATCCCGACGCGCTCCAGTGCATCTGTCACGCGCTGCTTGCGCTCGGCGGCCGACATTCCGCGATAGGTCAACGGGAGCTCGACGTTCTCGTAGACGGTCAGGTCGCCGATCAGGTTGAACGCCTGGAAGATGAAGCCGATCTGCCGGTTGCGGACGCGCGCGCGCTCGGAGGGCGAGAGGCCCGACACCGGCTCGCCGGCGAGGCGGTACTCGCCCTCGGTGGTGGCGTCGAGCAGACCGAGGATGGAGAGGAGCGTCGTCTTGCCGCAGCCGGACGGGCCGGAGATCGCGACGTACTCGCCCTGCTTCACGTCGAGGTGCACCTCGACGAGCGCGTGCGTCTCCACCTCGTCGGTGACGAACACCTTCTTGATGCCGCGCATGCTGATCAGCGCGTCGGCATTCGGCGAGAGCGTCTGCGTGCTGGAGGCGGCTGGCTGAATCATGTGTCGCTCGTGAGGAGGGTCGTGAGATGACGAGAGGATCGTTGAATGCTGGATACCGCCAACCGGCAGAAGGTTTGCTCGCGCTGCCGCGCTGTCTTCGTGTGCGCTACTTGAGCTTCACGCGCTCGACGTTGTCCCACTGGCTCATGTCGGAGATGATCACCCTGTCTCCCACCTTGAGCCCCTGCATGATCTGGATGCTGTTCACCGAGGTGCGGCCGAGCTTCACCGAGATGCGCGACGCGTACTTGCCGTCCGGGTCGAGCTTGAAGAGACCGACCGTGCTCTCGCCCTGGCCATACGCCGGCCGGCCGACGTGCAGCACGTCGGGCAGCCGCTCGATCTCGATCGTGCCGTCGACCGAGAGATCGGGGCGCGCGCCGCGCGGCAGCGTACCGTCGAGCGCGACCTCCACGGTGACCGTGCCGTTCTGCACCGACGGGTCGACGCGCAGCACGTGGCCCTTGGCGATCCCGTTGCGCGTGTCGATGTCCACCGGCTGGCCCATGACGACGTCACGCGCCTGGGTCTCCGGCACGCGCAGCACCGCTTTGAGCTTGCCGGGCTGGGCGATGGTCGCGAGCACCTGACCCGATTGGACCCACTGACCGAACTCGAGCGGCTGGGTTTGGAGCACCCCGTCCTCCGGCGCGCGCACGTGCATCGACGCCACGCGCGCCGTCTGGAACTCCGCGATCGACCGCGCGCGCGCGACCTCGCTGCGCTGGAGCTGGATCTGCCGCGCCATCGCGCCGTCCATCACCTGAAGACGCCCCTTCTCCGCGGCGAGCCGCGCGGACTGCTCGGCCGCGCGCTCCTCGGCCTGCGCCATCTCGTTGCGGCTGGTGAGCTGCTGCTTGTTGAGCGACGCGAGCATGGTGGCCTGTCGCTTGGCGTCGCTTGCGAGCGCTTCGGCCGACGCGATCGTCGCCTGCTGGGTGAGCCGCTGGGTGGCGAGCGAGGTCTCGAGGTTCACGAGCGCCGCCTCGGCGGCGGTGACCTGACGTCCCGCCTCGAGCGCCTCGAGCTGCACGTCGGGATTGGACATCTCGAGCAGGTCGGCGCCCGCGGTGACGGTGGCGCCGGGCCGCAGAGGCAGCCGCTCGATGCGGCCCGCCGTGAGCGCGGAGACGAACCGCACCCGCTCGGGCACGAGAGTGCCAGGCGCGCGGACCGCACGCACCATCGTGCCGCGCTGCACCGAGTCGATGAGCAGTGTGGAGCGCTCCACCGACGGCGCGGCCGTGGGCAGGCTGCCGAGGAGAAAGGTGACGAGCACCAGTGCGAGCACGCCGGCGCCGATGGCGATGTAGCGGCCGCGCTTGGGTTTCGGGGTACGGGCGATGTCCATCGAATGGGTGGTGCGGAGAGACGGGGAGGCGTGGGGCGGGTGGGCGGGTGGGGCGCCGCTGCGCCGCTCATTCAGGCGAGGACCATGCCCTGATCGGCACTCGACCTAACTAGCAGCGCATGAAGCGGTTAGCGCGATCTGCGCCTCGCTCGGTACACTACGGAGCGTTCGTTCCTGGGATTCGTCGTCCCGGAATCGGACAGTCGCTCCTGCCGATTGGATTGCTGCGGGCGCGCGGGAGGTACGCGGTGCAGTGCGCTGCATACGCACAGCAGTACGCGGGTAAACTCGGGCGGAGGTAGGAGGATTGGCATACTACCCCTCCTGATTCGGGCCGCGTGTGGACGGATCGCTGCGCGGGTGCAACACGGGGACGGACTCCCTGGGACGGACTCCGGAGTCCGTCCCAAGGAGTCCGTCCCAAGGAGTCCGTCCCAAGGAGTCCGTCCCAGGGAGTCCGTCCCAAGGAGTCCGCGCAACGTGGTGTCACGCAGAGACGCGGAGGTCCGCGGCGGCGCGGAGCGGTGAAACTACAACGACGACATCATCACACACGGCGCTGAGATCTCTTCGGCGCACCATCAAAAGTCGAGTCGAGTCGCTCATTGGAGATTCGAAGGGCGGTCGTCAACCTCGGCATCTCCGGCAGCTCTCAGTGAGCTCTGTCCGAATTCCAGAGCAGCAATGGAGACCGCCGAGAGAAACGTTCCGAGCGCAGTCCTCCGCGTCTCCGCGCGCGGTACCTCCGCGCCTCCGCGTGACACCACGTTGCGCGATGATCGTTGATGGCGGCTCTCGACACAGCCACTATCGCGAAGGCAGCTGCAACCTGGCCACACATCCGCGCGCATGGTCCCGGTTCTCGAGCGTGAGCGTCCCCCCATGCGCCTCGGCGATCTGTCGCGACAGCACGAGACCGATCCCCGTCCCACTGGGCTTCGTCGTGAAAAACGGCGTGAACAGGTTCGCGGTGGTCGGGAGGCCCGGACCTTCATCGAGCACTCGCAGATCGAGCGCGCCATCCTGCCTGGACCACACGATCTCTACTTCGCCCCCTGTCTCCGCGCTCGCGTCCACCGCGTTGCTCACGAGATTGATCAGCAGCTGCTCGAGCTGATCGCCGTCGGCGGAGAGGGTAGTTGGCGGACCCGGTCGCACTCGCACGGGGACACGCTTCTCCAGCTGCGCCACGCGCTCCACGAGCGCGCCCACGTCCACGGGTGCGAGCGCGGGCGCGGGCAGCCGCGCCATGCGTGCGTAGCTGCGCATGAAGCGGCTCAGGCTCTCGGCGCGGCCACCGATCACGCCGAGCCCGCGCGCGAGATCGTCGTCCGCGTCGGCGGGACGAGGCGCGCGGCCGAGCAGCGCGCGCAGGCTGCCGGCAATCGACTGGATGGGCGCGAGAGAGTTGTTGATCTCGTGGCTCAGCACGCGCACCAATCGCTGCCACGCCTGCCGCTCCTCCTCGCGCAACGCCTGGCGCAGGTCGGTGAGCACGAGAAGCTGCATCGGCACGCCGCCCTGCCGGAACGAGCTGCGTCGCAGCTCCCATCGTCCACCATCGGTGATGAACGCCGAGTCGAGCACTCGGCGCGGCTCGCCGGTGAGGCAGGCGCCGAGCCCGAGCACGTCCGCCGAGCGACCGACGAGCTGCTCCGCGGGGCGTCCGAGCAGCCGTTCACCCGCGCGATTCGCCAGACGCAGCACGCCTCCTTCATCGACGGCGAACACGGCGACGTCGATCTCCGACATCACGCGCTGCAGCAGCGCGACCGCCTCGAGCGCGCCGAGCCGCTGCGCGCGGAGCGGCTCGCGCAGCGCGTTGACCTCGGCGAACGCGAGGCCGAGCGGATCGTCGAGATCGGCGCCGCGCGCGCGGATCGAGTAGTCGCCCTCGCGTAGCGCGGCGAGCAGGTTGGCGAGCGTCTGCAGCGGGCGCACCACGCGCCCACGCACCGCGACCGCCGCGGCGACCCACGCGCCGATCACCACCGCGCCAACCGTCCAGAGCACGCGCGGCGCGTAGTCGCCGGTGGCGAGGACGATGACCAGCCCGACGATCGCCGGCAGCCCGCCCGCGAGCGCGAGCGCGAGGATGCCCAGGTCGTGCGACATGCGGCGCCGCGGACCGGTGGGCGGCGGAGCGATCACAGTCCGTAGTACTGCAGGCGGCGGTACAGCGCGCTGCGGCTCACGCCGAGCGCTTCGGCCGCGCGTGAGACGTTGCCGTTGAAACGGGCGAGCGCGCGCTGGATGAGCAGCCGCTCCGCGCCTTCGAGCGTGAGGTCCATTGGAAATTCGCCCGCTCCTGCGGGCGAGCTCGCGGCGCGCGGCGAGTGAAGACCGAGGTCGTCCTCGGTGACCGCGGGCCCGCGCGCCATCAGCACCGCGCGCTCCACCGCGTGACGCAGCTCGCGCACGTTGCCCGGCCACTGGTGGTCGAGCAGCGCGCGCATCGCGCCGGGCGTGAGCTCCACCGCGGGGTGCTTGTAGCGCGTGGCCTGCTCGCGCAGGAAGAGCGCGGCGAGCTGCGGGATGTCGTCGCGCCGCTCGCGTAGCGGTGGCAGATGGATCTCCACCGTGTTGAGCCGATAGAGCAGATCTTCGCGGAAGCGACCCTCCGCGACCTCCTTCGTCAGGTCGGCGTTCGTGGCGGCCAGCACGCGCACGTCCACCCGCCGCACGCGAGAGGAGCCGACGCGTTGGAGATCGCCGCTCTCCAGCACGCGCAGCAGCTTTGACTGCTGCTTGAGCGAGACGTTCGCGATTTCGTCGAGGAAGAGCGTGCCGCCGTCGGCGAGCTCGAACGAGCCGACGCGATCCGTCTTTGCGTCGGTGAACGCGCCCTTCACGTGTCCGAACAGCTCGCTCTCGAACAGCGTGTCGGCGATGCCGCCCGCGTTCACGGTGACGAGCTGCCGGTCGGCGCGGCGCGACGCGGCGTGCAGCCACCGCGCGACGACGTCCTTCCCCGTGCCGTGCTCGCCGGTGATCAGCACGTTCACGTCGCTCGGCGCGATACGCTCGAGCTGATCGAGCACCGCGCGCATCGTCCGAGATTCCGCGACGATGGCCGGCCGCGCGTCGGTGCCGCGCAGGCGCTGATTCTCGGCGGCCAGCCGGCGCGTCGTGCGCAGCGCGCGCGCGAGCTCCACCTGGGTGCGCAGCGTCGCGAGGAGACGCCCGTTGTCCCACGGCTTCTCCACGTAGTCGCGCGCGCCGAGCTGCATCGCTTCCACCGCGCTCTCGACCGAGCCCCACGCCGTCATCACGAGCACGGGCAGCATCGAGTCGAGCGCCTGCAGCTTGCCGAGCAGGGTGAGCCCCTCGCGGCCGCTCGTCGTGTCGCGCGTGTAGTTCAGGTCGATCAGCGCCGCGTCGAACTCCGAGCCTTCGGCGATGCGGAGCAGCGCGGCGGGCGAGCTCGCCGACTCGACGACGAAGCCCTCGCCCTTGAGCAGCAGGCGGAGCGCTTCGATGACGTCGGGCTGGTCGTCCGCGACGAGGACGCGTGGCGGGAGCTGGGACACAGGTGCGGGATGCGGGATGCAGGATGGGCGCGATCAAATGGAAGCCCGGCGGGCCCGAGCGTGTCAAGCGCGGCACCGCTTCGCGGATCACCGCGCGCCATGCGGGGGTACGAGGTGGCTCACCCGCGTGTGCGGTGGCGTGCGCCACTGCGAGGAGTCTTCGATGTCGTCTCGTTTCGCTGTCGTTGCAGGCGCTCTGCTCGCCGCCGTCGTGGCGCTTCCGCTCTCGGCCCAGCAGTCCACCGTGGTCGCGCCGCGCGACACGAGCACCTCCGCCGCCAAGGCGCCGCCTCCTCGTACAGCGGCGTCGGATTCGGCGCTCGTCGAGCTCGGCCGTGCGCTCACTCAGCTCGCCGTCACCGTGCAGACCGCGGTCCAGGCGTCGGCGAAGAATCCCGAGCTGCGCAAGGCGGCGCTCGCGACCGCCGGACAGGCGGTGACGGTCGCGCAGAAGTCGCTCGCGGAGAACACGCTCGACATCGAGCGGCTGTTGGCGGAAGCGAGCAAGCGTCTCGCCGCCGAGGAAGCGAAGCAGAAGGCGAAGGCGGCGGCGGCGCCGAGCGGGCACTGATGCGCTAATTGCTGTCGGCTGTCGCTGTTGGTTTCACGCGGAGGCGCGGAGGGCGCGGAGAAGGGCTCCGTCGAGGAGACTAATCTCACCGCGCGCGCTCCTGCGCTCGGCAGCCGACGGTTTTGAAGGTGTGGCGGAGAGATCTGGCACCGCAGGTCTTTCGCCGTGTCTCGTCGAGGTTCTCCGCGCCTCCGCGCGATGCGGTTGCTGTTGGTGTTGCCGTTGCAGTCCTCCGCGCTCTCCGCGTGAAACACCAAGCTCGTGAGCGAAGCTGCGCCAGTTGGCGTCGGAGTTGCTCAGCGCGGGAGCGACGATCTCTGGAGCGGTCGGATGCCGAGCGAGCGCGAGAAGATGCTGGCGGGCGAGCCATACGACCCGCTCGATCCCGAGCTGACGGCGGCTCGCGAGCGCGCCCGCGATCTCTGTCAGGCGCTGAACGCCACCCGCGAATCGGAGAGCGATGCTCGACGCCGGATCGTGCGCGAGCTGTTCGGCTCGGGCGGTGACACCGTGTGGATGCAGCCGCCCTTCTACTGCGACTACGGCGCGAACATCGAGCTCGGTGAGCGGGTGTTCTTCAACTTCAACTGCGTGGTGCTCGACGTCTGCCGCGTGCGCATCGGCGACTACACGCTGTTCGGGCCAGGCGTGCAGATCCTGACGCCGATGCATCCGATGGACGCGGAGCCGAGGCGGCGCGAGGAGTACGGAAAGCCGATCGACATCGGCTCCGACGTGTGGGTCGGGGGTGGGGCGCTGATCCTGCCGGGCGTGCGGATCGGGTCGAGGACCGTGATCGGCGCGGGGAGCGTCGTCACGCGGGACGTTCCCGACGGAGTGTTCGCGGCGGGGAATCCGTGTCGGGTGATTCGAGAGATCGATGAACGTGATAGCGCGTTGACTCGACAGCGGTAGCGGGTCCGTGCCAACTTCGAGGAGGAACTTCCCTAGACGAGCCGCCGTAGGGCGTCAGTCATTCTCCGGAGTCGCGTGTGTCAGATTTCATCGAGATCGCCAAGGTTCTGACGCTCCTGTGCATCCCGATCCTGGTCATTGGCGCGGCGGTACCCTTGGGCCGAGCGCTGGCCGCGCGACTCAGCCCTGCTCCCCCGCTCCGCGACGACTCGCGCGTTGACCTCGCCGCTCTGGAGGCGCGACTGGCGAACCGGCTCGCCGGGTTGGAGCAGGCGGTGGACGCCGTGTCGATCGAAGTCGAGCGGGTGGGCGAAGCGCAGCGATATGTCGCACGCTTGCTTCCGAACGCGACATCGAACGCGGTCTCGCGCGTGGATGGGCGCGTGCAGAGCACGACGCACGATCCTCGGTAGCAGTGCTCCGGCCGGCGGCGGTCCTGTTCGATGTCGGCGACACCCTCCTGAAGGAGGCACGATTCGACCTCGAAGCGGGAATTCGTGCCGTTCTGCCCAACGAGGAAACGCTCGTATCCGAGCTGGCGCGCGATTTCCGCATCCAGATTCAGCGGCTTCATGCCTGTCGCCGGGACATACTGCTCTCGACCTGGTTGCGCGAGAATGTCCCCGCGCTCGCAGCTCACAGCGATGAGTCGGTGGAGAACGCCGTGTGGAGCGCGGTCGTCACGCTACTGCCGATGCGGGGAGTTGCGGCAGTGCTGAACCGGTTGCGCCAGGACGGCATCGCTATGGCGGCGGTGAGCAACGCGAGCTTCTCGGGACGGATCCTCTTCCGCGAGCTCGCACGACACGGATTGGCAGAGGCGTTGAGCTTCGTGCTCTCGAGTGGCGAGGTAGGGGTGCGAAAGCCCGCGCCGGAGATCTTTCACGAGGCAGTCTCTCGCCTCGGGAAACCGGCACAGAGCACGTGGTATGTCGGTGACACATTCGGCGAGGACGTTGAAGGCGCACTCTGTGTCGAGCTCGTGCCGATCTGGCTGCATCACGGGCCGGCACCTTCGAGCCTCGTGCGCTCAGTGAACGTGGTGCGCGACTGGGCGGAGTTCATCGACCTCTACGACGCGAGTCACTGAGGTCGCCGTGGCTCTCCTTCACATTCTCGTCATCACCGGCGCCTCGGGGGCCGGGAAGTCCGCGACGGTGCGAGTGCTCGCCGCGCGCGCTATCCCAGGCGTGCAGTGCTTCCACTTCGACTCGGTCGGCGTTCCGCCACTCGAGGAGTCGGAAGCTCCGTGAAGCGACTTTGCGGCTGAGAGCTCTGCTTCGACATCATCTATCCAACTGACACAGCAAGCGGCGCGAGGTGCTGGCATGCCGCACGAGGGTCGAACCTCTCTGCGCCCTCCGCGGTTCTCTGTGCTCTCTGTGTGAAACCCAAGCACGAGCACGGGCGCGACGAACCCAATATCGCCGCTGACGCGTGAAGCACTTTCCCCCGACTCGTTCGAATCTCCCGCGAACCGCTGGCTCCGCCGAATAGCGACTGCTAGCTCTTGGTTTCACGCAGAGCTCGCAGAGACTGCGGAGGGCGCAGAGGACCACTCATCATCGGGAGTTCGCGGATGTCACTCGAGAGAATCACCGGCGCGATAGTCGACGCGTCGGTCAGGATTCATCGCGATATCGGTCCAGGGCTATTCGAGTCGGTTTATGAAACCGCGCTCGCAGCGTCGCTCGAGCGCCGGGGACTGCAGGTGGAGCGCCAGGTTCCGATTGCATTCTCCTACGATGGCGTCGAGTTCGATCAGGGATTTCGAATCGATCTTCTCGTCGAACGGTGCGTCATCGTGGAGATCAAGTCAGTAGAACGCTTCGCCTCCGTGCACGTGAAGCAGATCCTGACCTATCTCCGACTCGCCGACATTCAGATCGGGCTCATTCTGAATTTTGGTGCCGACATGATGAAAGAGGGCATCAAACGCGTGATCAACGATCTTCCCAGATCATCGTCCCCGCCCTTACTCACCCCCCACTCACCGCCGGCACGATCGTGATCGTCTCCCCATCCATCACGCTCGTCTCGAGCCCGTCGAGAAACCGGATGCTCTCCTCGCCGACGAACACGTTGACGTGCCGGCGCAGCTCCCCCTGCTCCGTCAACACTCGGTCAGTCACCGCCGGCCACTGCGCCGCCAGCTCGGCGAGCGCGCCGGCAACGGTGCGGCACGACGCATCCACGCGCACCTCTCCCGCTCCACGCGCGTAGCGCAGCAGCGCACCAGGCAGCACGACCGAGATCGCCACGCTCCGCTACGCCAGCTTCGGAAACTCGGAGATCCGCAGCGTCGTGCACCCGTACGGCACGAGCACGATCTTCTCCACCGGCTCGCTCGACTGCGCGGGACTGTACGGCAGCATGCCGTACACGCCGTAGTTCGCGTCCCACCCGGGGATCTTCCTCGCGCGCGCCACGAGCCTGATCGGCGCCGCCTCCGGGCGCCACGGCTTGCTCGGCACCGCGCCCGTCTTCTCAATCTCGATCGCATCGGCGGCGAGCCCGTAGTTCCACGCGCTCGTCGAGTGCACCTCGTAGATCGGCGTGCCGAACTGCTCGCCCGTCTTGCGCCACTCCTCCTCCATCCTGAGCGCGTAGACCAGCGGGCCACGCTCGATCCCGGCGAGATCACTGTGCCAGGTGTTGCGCTTCACCACGGCCGGCAGTCGCAGCTCGACGACGTCGCCATCGCGCCACGCGCGGCGCAGCACCGCCACCTTCCCCGCCGCCGGCGACGTTGCCGCGACGCCGTTCACGCGCAGCGTCGCACCATTCGCCCAACCCGGAACGCGCAGGTGCAGCGGGAACTCCGCCACGCGGCTCGTCCGCACGGTGAAGCGGATCGTCTCGTCGAACGGATATTCCGTCGCCTCCTCGATGCTGACGGTCGCGCCGCCGAGCTGCATCGTCACCGCGCACGGACCATAGGTCATCGCCGCGATGCCGCCGTCGGCCGACGCGAGCCAGAGCTGCTGCACGAACTTCGGCCACCCCTGATGCATGTTCACCGTGCAGCACGGATAGCCGGTCACGAGCCCGACGAGGCTCGCCGTGCCCTCCTGCTGCTGCACGAACTGCTCGCCACCCTTGCGCACCACGACCTGGTTCGGCTGCTGATAGTACTGCCGCGTCCAGTAGTCGTCGGCCACCTGCGCGGGCAGCGCGTTGTACGCCACGCGCTCGAGATGATCCGCGTAGTCCACCCGTCCAGTGATGCGCACGAGCGTCTCGAGCGAGAACATCAGCTCCACCACCGTGCACAGCTCCGTCCCCTGAATTGGATTGGTGCCGTGCAGCGGCTCGTCGCCGGAGAACATTCCCTGCACCTGCCCATGCTCCTCGCGCAGATACGCGAGCCCGCGCTCCACGGCCTGGAGCTGCTTGGGGTCGTGCGTCTGCAGATACGCCACCGCGGGCTGCTTCACTCCCATGGCGACGTTGACGCCATGGATCGACGGCGGCTGACGATGCAGGAACCCGCCCGTCCAGTCCGACGTCTGCTCGGCGATGGTCTTCGCGAGCTCGAGCAACGCGGCGTCGCCCGTGCGATCGTACAGCCAGTAGATGCTCGCGAGGTTCTCGCCGCCTCGGCTCTTCGCCCAGTACGTCCAGTGGGCGAGCGGCTTCGCCGGCAGCGTCGCGAGCTGATAGTGGAAGTAGCGCGTCATGAACGGGATCACTCGCGCGTCGCCGGTGGCCTCGTAGTGCGACTGCAGCACCTTGAGCATCACCATCCGCGGCCACCAGTCCCCCTCGTTGCCGCGCTGCACTCCTCCAGCGTCGGTGCCGTTCGGCCGGTCCTCCGGCCCGAAGTATCCGTCGGCGCGCTGGGTCGTGAGGGTGTGCTCGATCCAGGGCTTCGCCTTGGCGATCAACTTCTCGTCGCCCAGGATGTGCGCGAGCGGCACGAGGCCATCGAGCCAGTAGGGGCCGCGCTCCCAGCTGTCGCCGTCGCCGCCGAGCCAGCCGTTGTCCTTGCCGACGTTCGGATACACCTCGTCGAGATGACCGGTCATGCCGTCGGCCATGATGCGAAGCTGCTCGTGCAGCCATCCAGCCGGCCGCACCGCTCCCGGCGGCAGCGACGCATACGGCACCTTCGCCAGCGGCGCTCGGCTGAACACAGGCGCCACGCCCGCTGCGCCGGCATTGGCGAGTGGCGTGTCGATGAGCGGTGCGGCGCCTCGAGGCGCCGCGCCGTGCGCCACGTCGGGCACCGCGAGTCCCGCGAGGGTCACGCCGAGCGCGCCCACCGCGCCGGCGCACGCCGTGCCGACGAATCGTCGCCTGTCCATCGGATCACTCGTCATAGGGTCGGCCTCATGCGATCACCGCCGCCTTCACGCAGCAGATGGGAGGGAGCGTCTCGATGATCGGCGCCCAGCTCTCGCCCGCGTCGCTCGAGCCGAACAGCTTCCCGCTGCGCGTGCCGAAGTAGATGCCCGCGCTCGCGTGGGTGTCGTTGGTGAGCCCGTCGCGCAGCACGCTCTCGTACGCCTTCTCCTGCGGCAGTCCGTCGCCCAGCGGCTGCCACGATGCGCCGGCGTCCTTCGTCCGGTACACGCGAAGCTTCGCGTCGGGAACGACGCGGAACTCGTCCGACTGCAGCGGCACGATGTAGACCGTGTCCGGGTCGTGCGGGTGCATCGTCATCGCAAAGCCGAAGTCGGACGGAACGCCGTTCGCGATGTCCTGCCACGAGTCGCCCCAGTCGTCGCTGCGGTAGAGGCCCCAATGGTTCTGCAGGAAGAGTCGCTCGGGCTTGGCGGGATGGTTCACGACTTTGTGCACGCACTGTCCGAACTCGGGCAGCTTGTTCGGCAGGAACACGGCACGCACGCCGTTGTTTCTGGGCTGCCAGCTCTCGCCGCCGTCGTCGGTGCGATAGAAGCCCGCCGTCGAGATGGCGATGCCCATCCGCTTCGGGTCGGTGCCGTCCTGCACGATCGTGTGCAGGCAGAGCCCTCCGCCGCCCGGCATCCACTTGGGCCGGTGCTCGTGCTCGAGCAGCCCGCGAACCGGCTCCCAGCTCTCGCCGGCGTCGGCCGAGCGGAACAGCGCGGCCGGCTCCACGCCCGCCCAGACGACGTCTGGCTCCCCGGCGGCGGCCGGAGCGATCTGCCAGACCTGGGCGAGCGAGAGTCCCGACGACTCGGGAAAGCGGATCGCCTGCCGCTCGGGTCCCGTCCACGACGCGCCAAAGTCGTCGCTCAGCCGGATCGTGCTTCCCCAGTGGTTGCTCTGCGCCCCGACCAACGTTCGGGTCCGCCCCGCCCGCTGGTCGAGGGCGACGGAATAGACGGCCTCACCGGGAAAGTGCGGACCGTCGACCGTCCACGTCCGGCGAGACGCGTCGGATCGGACGAGAAATGCGCCCTTGGTGGTCCCGACGAGGAGGAGAACGTCGCCGGGGACGGGACGGTTCTGACTGGAGGAGGGCATCGGAGTCGTGAGCGGAGGCGGGCGACGATTCTGGTGCTCTGGTCCGCTCGGCGCAAGACGTCTGATCACGCATCGCGCACCTTGCGTTCAGTAGCTCGCTCCCCCTCCACCGCCCGAAGTGCTTCCGCTGCCGCCGAAGCTCGACGACGACCCTCCGCTCGACCCTCCGCTCGATCCTCCGCTCGATCCTCCGCTCGAAGACCCGGAGCTCGACGACGGCGGCGGAATGACGGGGGTGACTCGCCTGGTCACGTCGTGATACCCGCAGAACGCGCAGTCGAGGGTCGTCTCCTCGAGGCCGGTGCTGATCTGCGTCGCGTGGGTCAGCGTCGCGGTGCTGCTGGAGAGCGTCTTGGAATTGCACTTGGGGCAGCCCGTATAGCGCGACCATCGCGAGTACGCGATGACGATGCGCTCCGGACACGACGCGCACGCCCACACGTCGTAGTCCACGCTCCGGACTCGCTCCTCGGCCTGCTGCGCGGGTGAGAGCGCGCCGTCGTCCGCCGCCTCGTCGAGACGCGTCATGCGGCCGTGGCCGGCCGGGCACAGGCGGGGCTTTCGGCGCTGATGGCGCTTCCTCGCCGCAACGATCGCGGCCGCGGCGAGCCCGACGCCGGCGGCGAGCCAGCCCCACAAGAACCGACCACGCGAGCGTTCCCGCGGCGACGATTTCAGCGTCATCGCGGCGCCTTTCGCGTCGGAGGAACCGGCGGCGCCGGCCGCGGCCGAGTTGCCCACCTCGCGGTCGAATGCGTCGGCGATCCCGACGATCCCCGAGTCGACGGCTGCGGCGTAGTCACGCACCCTGAGCGCGGGGATGATGCGGTCCCGGCAGATCGCGCCGGCCTGGCTGTCGAGCAGGCTGCCCTCCGCGCCGAGGCCGGTCGTGATCCAGCACTCGCCGCGGTGATCCGGAGCCAGCTCTTTCGGAACGATGAGGAGGAGCGCCCCGAGGTTGCGCCGCGTGCTCCCGAGCGAGTCCACCTTCCCCACCTTCCACGCGCGGTAGATCGCCACGCCCGCGTCGACGGGACCGTAGCCGCGCAGGTCGGTGACGATCGCGACGGCGATGTCGCCGCCCGTGCGCGCCTGCACCGCGGCGATGCGCCCGTTGAGCGCCTGGATGGCCGCGGCGCTCAGGACGTGCGGGCCATCGTGGATGAAGCCGTGCGGGGCGGGCGAGGGCGGCACCACCCGCGCAATGCCAGTCGCCGGCCTGGCCACCTGAGCGCCGGCGACCCGTGGGGAGACGGCCGTGGCCACGAGAATCACTGCCGCGAGGAGCGGGTTCATCGGGCGAAGCTGGTCAGGGGAGTTCCCGGGCGCAATGCGCGCGCGTCGCCGCCAGTGTCGACGCGTGTGGCAGTCGGCGCTTTGGTTGGGTCCTGGTCCAAATTGTCCCCCCGATTCGTCCGCCGACGTATGTCTCCGAGCAGCATCCTCGTTACTGGCAATTGTGTCCCGTTTTCCCTATAGTAGCGACATCGAACGCGCGAGCCCTCCGATGGGCGCCCGCGTCCATTTTTATTGCGGGACCCTCAGTGATTCGTGCGGCATGACCACCCAGACGTCGATCTCTTCGGAGACTCTGACGGCGTTTCGCGTCGAGTTGGCGGAGAAGTACCGGCTCGAGCGTGAGCTGGGGCGCGGAGGGATGGCCACGGTGTATCTCGCCCGTGATCTCTCCACCGACCGGCACGTCGCGGTCAAGGTGCTCAACCCCGAGCTCGCCGCCACGCTCGGCGCCGAGCGGTTCCTGCGCGAGATCGAGGTCGGGAAGGTGCTCCAGCACCCGAACATCGTCGGCGTGCTCGACTCCGGCGCGGCGGACGGCAAGCTGTTCTACACGATGCCGTTCGTCGAAGGCGCCTCGCTGCGCGACCGCCTCGACCGCGAGAGGCAGCTCGGCATCGACGAGACGATCGAGCTCGCGGGCGAGGTGGCCGAGGCGCTCGACTACGCGCATTCGAAGGGGATCATCCACCGCGACATCAAGCCGGAGAACATCCTGCTTTCCGATGGGCGCGCCCTCGTCGCCGACTTCGGCATCGCGCGCGCGGTGACCGTCGCCGGCGGGATGACGCTGACGAAGACCGGGATGGCGATCGGTACGCCGACGTACATGAGCCCCGAGCAGGCGATGGGGAGCAAGGACGTCACCCCCGAGAGCGACATCTACAGCCTGGCGTGCGTGATCTACGAGCTGCTCGCGGGGCAGCCGCCGTTCACCGGCCCAACCGCCCTCGCGCTTCTCGCCCGGCACTCGCTGGACAACGTGCCCAGCCTGAAGATCGTGCGCGGCACCGTCCCCGACGCCGTCGAGGACGCGATCATGCGCGCGATGGCCAAAGTGCCGGCCGACCGGTTCCGCAAAGCGTCCGACTTCGCCAACGCGCTCACCGACACCGCAGGCGCGGCGCGGCGGCGGCTGAACAGCCTGAAGAACGTCGCGATCCCGGCGACGACGGTGCCCGACGCGCCGGCCACGCGCACGTCGTCGCGGAAGTGGAGCCTGCTCACCGCGGCGATCGCGCTCCCGCTGCTCGCCGCCGGGGCGTGGTTCGGCTGGTCGAGGTCCCGACCGTCGGCTGCGGCGGCAACGGAGGCGGCCGGCGAGGCGAATCACATCGCCGTGCTCTACTTCGACGACAACAGCCGCGACCACTCCCTCGGCTACCTCGCGAACGGGCTCACCGAGGCGCTGATCCAGGAGCTCGGCACCGTGCGCACACTGCACGTCACGTCGCGCAACGGTGTCATGCCGTTCCGGGGACGATCGGTCGCCACGGACAGCATCGCGCGCGCGCTCGGCGTCGGCACGGTGGTGAGCGGCACGGTCTCCGAGAGCGGCGACAAGCTCCGCGTCAGCGTCGACCTGATCGACGCGAAGTCGGGCAACATCCAGAGCACGATCAAGATCGAGAAGACGAAGCAGGACGCCTTCGCCGTGCAGGACGAGCTCGCGCAGCAGGTCTCCACGCAGCTGCGCAAGAAGATCGGCCTGCAGATCGACGCGCTCGTGAGCAGGGCGAGCACCCGCAGCTCGGCCGCGTGGGAGGCGTTCCAGCGCGCCAAGCAGACCGTCGCGCAGGCGGACTCCCTCCTCACCACGGGCGATCAGGGCAGCGGCACCGCGATGCTCGCGCGCGCCGACGCCGAGCTCGGGGCCGTCGCGAAGTCGGACGACCAGTGGGCCGCGCCGCTCGCGATGCAGGGGTGGCTCGGCTACCGGCTCGCGCGGCTCGATCTCGGCACGGGCGGCGTTCCAGCGGCGCGGGCCCGGATCGATTCCGGGCTCGCGCGCGCCGAGCGGGCGGTCGCGCTCGCGCCGAACGATCCCGACGCGCTCGATGCGCGAGGCACCCTGCGCTATCTGCAGTGGATCCTCAACCTCGCGCCGAAGGATCCGACCGCGCTGATCAAGGCGGCGGAGTCCGATCTGAACGCGTCGGTGGCCGCGAATCCCACGCAGGCGACGGCGCTGAACACGCTCAGCCACCTGCTGATCGCGATGTCGCGCACCACCGACGGCAAGGCCGCGGCGCTCAAGGCGTACGAGGCCGATCCGTACCTCACCGACGTGAACAAGACCGTGTGGCGGCTCTTCCAGGCGTCGCTCGATCTGAATCAGGAGCAGGAATCCAGGAAGTGGTGCGACGTGGGCGCGCAGCGCTTTCCGGCCGACTATCGCTTCCAGGAGTGCCGGCTCTGGCTGCTCACGCTCGTGACCCAGAAGCCGCCCACCGCCGACTCGATCTGGGCGACCAACGCACGCTTCCTGGCCGCCGACAAGGTGGACAAGCCGGAGTTCGCGAAGCGGAAGGGCGCGATGCTCGCGGCGATCGCGCTCATCCGTGCCGGTCTTCCCGACAGCGCGAGCGCGGTGGCGAGCGCGGCGCAGGCGAACGAGTCGCTCGATCCGGGCGGCGACCTGTTGTACCTGGAGTCGATCGTACGCGCGCAGCTCGGCGAGAAGGAGAGGTCCATCGCCCTGCTCGGGCGCTGGCTCGCGGCCCATCCGCAGCAGCGCGCCTTCGCCACCTCCGGCGACGAGCTGTGGTGGTTCGACCCGGTCAAGAATGAGCCGAAGTACAAGGCGCTCGCCGGAGGCACCTGACGACCTGTTCTACCATTTTCGCGGCCACTCGGCCGCGTGCCGCACTCCCCTCCCCGCAAGTGAACGACCGTAGCTCACGAAGCCCGCGACGTCGCGTGCTGCATCCCCGGAGCACCAATGCATCCTCGCAACCTTTCGCTGCTCGCCCTCATGGGCGCGCTGGTCGCCACCGCCGCCTGCGCGAAGGACCAGACCGGCGCACCGCTCGCTCCAACGGGCATCTCGCTGGCGGTCGCCCCCTCGGCGCCGTCGTGCGACTTCAACGTCATGCGCGCCGACGCGAAGCTTCTCTTCGCCAATCCGGGCGTGGTGAACGAGAAGATCACCGCGATGCAGCGCGCGTACGCCACGGGTGAGCGGGCCGGCGCGACCAACCCCGGCTTCGACGTGCTGGCGAAGGTCGGTTCGTCGCTCACCACGACGGGCGCCATCATCGGGTCGCCCACCGTCGGCGACAGCTTCGTGAAGGACGTGCTCCGGTGCATGGCGGTCGGCACGCTGCCGAGCGGCTTCTCGGTGGCAAACTCGTTCCTGCCGAACGGCCTGTTCGCGGTCGTCGGCGGAGCCGGCGACCCGACGGGCCCCGTGACGTCGCGCTCGCTGCCGACCTACGGCGCCGAGCCGCAGGCGGGACAGACCTGGTTCGGGTCGGGCGGGAACCGGCGGTATCTGATGTACGGCTACGAGCGCAACTTCTCGTTCACGACGGAGACCCCCGCCGCCACGACGGCGTTCGAGCTCGCGACGGTGCCGACGCCGATCACCTTCGCGCCGGCGATCGCCGGCGGCATGTGTCAGACGACCACCACCAACGCGCAGATCCAGCACGTCAGCATCATCCTCGCGCTCCACAGCCTCTCGTTCTGCACGGGCTCCGCGATGCTCCAGCCGTCGAGTAGCGGATTCTTCGCGTCGCTCCGCCATGCGGCGGCCAGCCTGCTCAGTCCCGAGCCGCTCTATGCGTTCGGCGTTGGCGGCACCGGCTCGCTGCTCAGTGGGCTCAGCCCGGGCGGCGCGGTCACCTACGTGCCGGGTGCGGCCGGCGTCGACTTCGTGCAGCAGCCGACCGACGCCTCGCAGAGCGCGCGGCCGCAGTTCACACCGGTCATCTCGGTCCTCGCCGAGACGGCGCACGGCACACCGGTGAACGGTGTGCTCGTGACGATCACCCGGAACGACGCCCTGGGCAACGTGGTCTCGCCGCCGAACAACACCGCCTTCACCGACGGCAGCGGCATCGCGCTCTTCCCCAACCTGGTCATCGAGAAGCTCGGCACCTACACCCTCACCGCGTCGGGCCAGGTGTTCGGCGCGTCGACGATGTCGGCCGTGTCGCAGTCGTTCAGCGTCACGGCGCCGTAGCGCGGCAAGAGTGGTTGCACGCCTGACCAGAGCGGCCCGCCGGAGAGTTCCGGCGGGCCGCTCTGTCTTTGCGCCTCCCCCGGGGACGGACTCCTCGGGACGGACTCCTCGGGACGGACTCCTCGGGACGGACTCCTCGGGACGGACTCCCCGGGAGTCCGTCCCTACTTCAGATCGGTCACCCCTGCGCCAATGACTCGATCGTCCCG